>NZ_CP069349.1:0-725000 GCF_021497505.1 Turicibacter sp. TJ11
GGGACTTAGTTTTAATTCAACGTCCAGAGTACGGAGGGGGAGCCATCTATTTCGATGACGTTCTTGTTCGAGAAAATGGACGATTTGTATTACCAGAACTAGAGTGTTTAAATCCTGAGAACTTACTATAAAGAATATTGATATAAGAAATAGAGGATGGAGGTCTAGAAGTAGACAGCTATCCTCTATTTTATTTGAATTAAAAATCTATTAAGAAATCTTCGTCGTAGTAAGTAGATCAAAAGATGAGAAAGAGATTCCCTTTAAAAGAACAGAAGATATTCTAAGTTTTATAATAAGGCTCTGTTAGATGAAATTGTTGAAATCCAATATTAGTTAATACGAATCTTACCCTATTTAAAATTTCGTAAGTTTAAAATCAATGGATGGCACAACGTTTATTATCAGCACAAATGTCTAACAGAGCCTATAATAATTGAAATATTCTTATTAATAGATAATTTATCAAGATTTAATGTGATAGAAAAATAACAAATAGATGTTGACAGTAAAGAGTAGTAATGATAATATATTCAAGTCGTCAATAAACGACAGATAAACAATCTTCGAAAAATAAAAAACTTTTTTTAAAAAAGTGTTTGACATTATTCGACAGAGATGTTAATATAAAGAAGTCGCCAAGAGCGATAGACCAAAAAGAAATCAAAAAGATTTCAATAAAAAGTTTAAAAAGTGTTTGACAGAAAAAGTGAGACATGATAAACTAATAAAGTCGCCAAAACAAGGTGATGAGAAGTTCTTTGAAAACTAAACAGAACGTCAAGAAACATTTACTTTTAAGATAAAGTTTCGAACAGAAGCTTAGGATAAAAACAAACATTTAATATGGAGAGTTTGATCCTGGCTCAGGATGAACGCTGGCGGCGTGCCTAATACATGCAAGTCGAGCGAACCACTTCGGTGGTGAGCGGCGAACGGGTGAGTAACACGTAGGTCATCTGCCCATCAGACGGGGACAACGATTGGAAACGATCGCTAATACCGGATAGGACGAAAGTTTAAAGGTGCTCCTGGCACCGCTGATGGATGAGCCTGCGGCGCATTAGCTAGTTGGTAGGGTAACGGCCTACCAAGGCGACGATGCGTAGCCGACCTGAGAGGGTGAACGGCCACACTGGGACTGAGACACGGCCCAGACTCCTACGGGAGGCAGCAGTAGGGAATCTTCGGCAATGGGCGAAAGCCTGACCGAGCAACGCCGCGTGAATGATGAAGGCCTTCGGGTTGTAAAATTCTGTTATAAGGGAAGAACGACTTTAGTAGGAAATGGCTAGAGTGTGACGGTACCTTATGAGAAAGCCACGGCTAACTACGTGCCAGCAGCCGCGGTAATACGTAGGTGGCGAGCGTTATCCGGAATTATTGGGCGTAAAGAGCGCGCAGGTGGTTGATTAAGTCTGATGTGAAAGCCCACGGCTTAACCGTGGAGGGTCATTGGAAACTGGTCAACTTGAGTGCAGAAGAGGGAAGTGGAATTCCATGTGTAGCGGTGAAATGCGTAGAGATATGGAGGAACACCAGTGGCGAAGGCGGCTTCCTGGTCTGTAACTGACACTGAGGCGCGAAAGCGTGGGGAGCAAACAGGATTAGATACCCTGGTAGTCCACGCCGTAAACGATGAGTGCTAAGTGTTGGGGGTCGAACCTCAGTGCTGAAGTTAACGCATTAAGCACTCCGCCTGGGGAGTACGGTCGCAAGACTGAAACTCAAAGGAATTGACGGGGACCCGCACAAGCGGTGGAGCATGTGGTTTAATTCGAAGCAACGCGAAGAACCTTACCAGGTCTTGACATACCGTTGACCGTCCTAGAGATAGGATTTTCCCTTCGGGGACAATGGATACAGGTGGTGCATGGTTGTCGTCAGCTCGTGTCGTGAGATGTTGGGTTAAGTCCCGCAACGAGCGCAACCCCTGTCGTTAGTTGCCAGCATTCAGTTGGGGACTCTAACGAGACTGCCAGTGACAAACTGGAGGAAGGTGGGGATGACGTCAAATCATCATGCCCCTTATGACCTGGGCTACACACGTGCTACAATGGTTGGTACAAAGAGAAGCGAAGCGGTGACGTGGAGCAAACCTCATAAAGCCAATCTCAGTTCGGATTGTAGGCTGCAACTCGCCTACATGAAGTTGGAATCGCTAGTAATCGCGAATCAGAATGTCGCGGTGAATACGTTCCCGGGTCTTGTACACACCGCCCGTCACACCACGAGAGTTTACAACACCCGAAGTCAGTGGCCTAACCGCAAGGAGGGAGCTGCCTAAGGTGGGGTAGATGATTGGGGTGAAGTCGTAACAAGGTATCCCTACCGGAAGGTGGGGATGGATCACCTCCTTTCTATGGAGAAAGCGACGTTCTGTTTAGTTTTGGAAGAATTTCTTCCAAGGTTGATCTTTGAAAACTAGATATCTTCATTCAGAAGAAACAATCAATAGATTTAAAATAGGTTAAGTGAATAAGGGCGCACGGAGGATGCCTTGGCACTAGGAGTCGACGAAGGACGCGACAAACGGCGAAACGCCTCGGGGAGCTGTAAGTGAGCATTGATCCGGGGATATCCGAATGGGGAAACCCGCTAGTGGTGATACGCTAGCACCATCTGGTGAATACATAGCCAGATTGGAGACAGACCCAGGGAACTGAAACATCTAAGTACCTGGAGGAAAAGAAAGAAAGATCGATTCCCGTAGTAGCGGCGAGCGAAGTGGGAAGAGCCCAAACCGGACTTGTCCGGGGTTGTAGGACCTTCAGAATTGACAAATCATGATAGCCGAATGGTCTGGGAAGGCCAACCGTAGGGGGTGAGAGTCCCGTAGGTGAAATTGTGAAATGCATGGAAGGAATCCTGAGTACGGCGGGACACGTGGAATCCCGTCGGAATCAACGAGGACCATCTCGTAAGGCTAAATACTACCTAGTGACCGATAGTGAACCAGTACCGTGAGGGAAAGGTGAAAAGAACCCCGGAAGGGGAGTGAAAGAGAACCTGAAACCGTGTGCCTACAACTAGTCAGAGCCCGTTCATGGGTGATGGCGTGCCTTTTGTAGAATGAACCGGCGAGTTACGATATCGTGCGAGGTTAAGCAGAAGATGCGGAGCCGTAGCGAAAGCGAGTCTGAATAGGGCGATGAGTACGATGTTGTAGACCCGAAACCGTGTGAGCTAGCCATGAGCAGGCTGAAGGTCAGGTAACACTGACTGGAGGGCCGAACCAGGGCACGTTGAAAAGTGCTTGGATGACTTGTGGCTAGGGGTGAAATTCCAATCGAACACGGATATAGCTGGTTCTCTCCGAAATAGCTTTAGGGCTAGCCTCGATGTTAAGTCTACTGGAGGTAGAGCACTGAATGGGTGATGGCCCCACCTCGGGGTACTGATCTCAATCAAACTCCGAATGCCAGATAGATATCATCGGGAGTCAGACTGTGGGTGATAAGGTCCATGGTCAAAAGGGAAAGAGCCCAGACCGCCAGCTAAGGCCCCCAAGTGTCCGTTAAGTGGAAAAGGATGTGGAGATGCACAGACAACTAGGAGGTTGGCTTAGAAGCAGCCATCCTTTAAAGAGTGCGTAATAGCTCACTAGTCGAGTGACTCTGCGCCGAAAATGTACCGGGGCTAAACGGACCGCCGAAGCTGCGGATTGACTTTAGAGTCAGTGGTAGGAGAGCGTTCTAACAGCGGAGAAGCAGTACCGGAAGGAGCTGTGGAGCGGTTAGAAGTGAGAATGCCGGTGTGAGTAGCGAAAGATAGGTGAGAATCCTATCCATCGAAAGCCTAAGGTTTCCAGGGGAAGGCTCGTCCGCCCTGGGTAAGTCGGGACCTAAGGTGAGGCCGAAAGGCGTAGCCGATGGACAACAGGTTGATATTCCTGTACCACTTATTAAACTGATGGAGTGACGGAGAAGGCTAAGTTGAGCGTGTGAATGGATTCACGTGTAAGCAGTGAGGTGGTCATGTAGGCAAATCCGCATGGCATAACATTGAGCTGTGATGCCGAAGCCAATAGGCGAAGTCAACTGACGTCACGCTTCCAAGAAAAGCTTCTAGGGTTAATTTAGTAAGTGCCCGTACCGATAACCGACACAGGTAGGCGAGGAGAGAATCCTAAGATGAGCGAGAGAACTCTTGTTAAGGAACTCGGCAAAATGACCCCGTAACTTCGGGAGAAGGGGTGCTTGTGAAAGCAAGCCGCAGTGAATAGGCCCAGGCGACTGTTTATCAAAAACACAGGTCTCTGCTAAACCGCAAGGTGATGTATAGGGGCTGACGCCTGCCCGGTGCTGGAAGGTTAAGAGGAGAGGTTAGCGCAAGCGAAGCTTTGAATTGAAGCCCCAGTAAACGGCGGCCGTAACTATAACGGTCCTAAGGTAGCGAAATTCCTTGTCGGGTAAGTTCCGACCCGCACGAAAGGCGTAACGATCTGGGCGCTGTCTCAACAAGAGACTCGGTGAAATCATAGTACCTGTGAAGATGCAGGTTACCCGCGACAGGACGGAAAGACCCCGTGGAGCTTTACTGTAGCTTGATATTGAGCACTGGTGGCACATGTACAGGATAGGTAGGAGACGAAGAAACCAGGACGCCAGTCTTGGTGGAGTCGCTGTTGGGATACTACCCTTGTGTTACTGGGGTTCTAACCCGTGGCCCTCATCGGGTCAGGGAACAGTGTCAGGTGGGCAGTTTGACTGGGGCGGTCGCCTCCCAAAGAGTAACGGAGGCGCCCAAAGGTTCCCTCAGAATGGTTGGAAATCATTCGAAGAGTGTAAAGGCAGAAGGGAGCTTGACTGCGAGACCTACAAGTCGAGCAGGGACGAAAGTCGGGCTTAGTGATCCGGCGGTACCGAATGGAAGGGCCGTCGCTCAACGGATAAAAGCTACCCCGGGGATAACAGGCTGATCTCCCCCAAGAGTTCACATCGACGGGGAGGTTTGGCACCTCGATGTCGGCTCATCGCATCCTGGGGCTGTAGTCGGTCCCAAGGGTTGGGCTGTTCGCCCATTAAAGCGGTACGCGAGCTGGGTTCAGAACGTCGTGAGACAGTTCGGTCCCTATCCGTCGTGGGCGTAGGAAATTTGAGAGGAGCTGTCCTTAGTACGAGAGGACCGGGATGGACACACCGCTGGTGTACCAGTTGTTCTGCCAGGAGCATCGCTGGGTAGCTACGTGTGGACGGGATAAACGCTGAAAGCATCTAAGCGTGAAGCCCCCCTCAAGATGAGATTTCCCATTCGAAAGAAGTAAGATCCCTTGAAGACGACGAGGTGGATAGGTCAGGAGTGGAAGTGTGGTGACACATGGAGCGGACTGATACTAATCGATCGAGGACTTAACCAACGAAACTGAAGAAGATATCTAGTTTTGGAAGATTAACGAATCTTTCAGAGGTCTAGTGATGATGGCAAGGAGGGCACACCTGTTCCCATACCGAACACAGCAGTTAAGCTCCTTAGCGCCGAGGGTAGTACGCAAGTGCGAGAGTAGGACGTCGCTGGGCCGAATAAATGCCTCAATAGCTCAGTTGGTTAGAGCACTTGACTGTTAATCAAGGGGTCCTAGGTTCGAGTCCTAGTTGGGGCGCCATTAAACTAACTTAATGGCCCGTTGGTGAAGCGGTTTAACACACATGCCTTTCACGCATGCATACACGGGTTCGAATCCCGTACGGGTCACCATTAAGTGGAGGATTAGCTCAGCTGGGAGAGCATCTGCCTTACAAGCAGAGGGTCGGCGGTTCGAGCCCGTCATCCTCCACCATAATTCAATAATAGCCGGAATAGCTCAATTGGTAGAGCAACTGACTTGTAATCAGTAGGTTGCGGGTTCAAGTCCTGCTTCCGGCACCATCATGGCGATTGTGGCGAAGTGGTTAACGCATCGGATTGTGGCTCCGACATTCGTGGGTTCGATTCCCATCAGTCGCCCCATTTAAACGCGGGTGTAGTTTAATGGTAGAACTTCAGCCTTCCAAGCTGACTGTGAGAGTTCGATTCTCTTCACCCGCTCCATATAATTAGGCGCCATAGCCAAGTGGTAAGGCGTGGGACTGCAACTCCCTGATCATCGGTTCAAATCCGATTGGCGCCTCCAATTAAATTAAAAATGATGTGCCTGGGTGGCGGAACTGGTAGACGCACAGGACTTAAAATCCTGCGGGTGGTGACACCCGTGCCGGTTCGATTCCGGCCCTAGGCACCAATTTTATTTAATGAGTAATAACTCTTTTTTTTATGTCATAAATGAAATTGTTAAATATTTGATAGTAAGTAAAATACCGTTCTTGTTAAAAATAAGAAAAAGATATAAAAAATAACTTGCAATTTTGTTTATGTTGATATATAATTATTTATGTATCAAAATGATACATTATGCCGGAATAGCTCAATTGGTAGAGCAACTGACTTGTAATCAGTAGGTTGCGGGTTCAAGTCCTGCTTCCGGCACCATTAGTTAACAGGGGTGTAGTTTAACGGTAGAACAGCGGTCTCCAAAACCGTTAGTGTGGGTTCGATTCCTGCCACCCCTGCCATGGCGATTGTGGCGAAGTGGTTAACGCATCGGATTGTGGCTCCGACACTCGTGGGTTCGATTCCCATCAGTCGCCCCATTTAAACGCGGGTGTAGTTTAATGGTAGAACTTCAGCCTTCCAAGCTGACTGTGAGAGTTCGATTCTCTTCACCCGCTCCATATAATTAGGCGCCATAGCCAAGTGGTAAGGCGTGGGACTGCAACTCCCTGATCATCGGTTCAAATCCGATTGGCGCCTCCAATTAAATTAAAAATGATGTGCCTGGGTGGCGGAACTGGTAGACGCACAGGACTTAAAATCCTGCGGGTGGTGACACCCGTGCCGGTTCGATTCCGGCCCTAGGCACCAATTTTATTAGAGTGAGTAGAAATACTCTTTTTTTTTATGTTTTAGTATCTATAAAGATACTTTTTTTAATAGATACATACATAGATATAAACAAGATTTTATCTTCTAAGATATAATACGAATATTATGTTGAAATAACTAGTGCTTTGTGAATGAATTCTGTTATAATTTGATATAGAATCTAAAGTCTTTGTATGAATTTTAGTCAAAGTAGAAGGATTAGAAATCTTATAGGATAGGCGGGGGTTATAATGAAGAGACTAAAACAAATGTTGGAAACGTCATATTCAATTGATGCAATATTTGCTTTAAGAAAAACACCAATTCTAATTAGTATGTTATTTTTAATCATACTAGGATGTATGCAAATGACACCTTTTGCATTTTTACTTATTAGTGATGATTCTTATCGCTGGGACGAAAGAATATGGAGTTTAACAGAAACTGATCAAAATAAACTAGTTGAATCTTTACCAAATGATTGTCAAATTCAAAATTATCAACTCACTTGTTCAAATCGAACAGATATTGATTTAAGTAATGAAGTAAAGGTTATTTTTAATGGTGATGGTAATCAAGTCATAAATGGTGTTATCTTTAATCAAGATCACCTGATTTTTATTGAAAGTGGTAGACAGTATGAAGTAGATTATTCTTATTATGAAGGATTAGATTTTTCAAATGCAAGTTATGAAGATGTTTTTGCTCCACTTGCATCTTCAATAAAACCTATTTTTATTACTTCATTTGTATTAGGAGTTTATCAAACAGGTATTTTATCAGTCTTTATTTTTACTTTCGTTGTAGCAACTTTATCAATGTTACTTAAATTTGGTCATACAGCATTTTTATCATATAAGGAAGTGTTGAATATTATTATTTACTCAGCAACGTTTCCATGTGTAATGGCTCTTGTTGTTGGGATTTTATTCAATCCAGGCTTTACGACTTTAATATATAATATTGGGACACCGCTAGTGGCGTATTTTGTTTATCGTCGTCGTGTTATTTCGTATTTAGTAGGAAATTAGAGACAAGATTTTTTATCTTGTCTCTTTTCTTTTTTATCGACTTTAAAAATATTTATGTGGAAGTGGTTACACACTTTATTAAACATTAAATTCAATGTATTATCTAGTTATGGCATCACTTGGAAAGCGATTTATTTTAAGGGGAATAGCTTCATAGATGCATGAGAGACTAGACATAGGTAGGTGGAGAAAATGAAAAAGCCAAAGTTGGCAGCAGTATTATCAGCTATTGTATGGGGGGCAGGTCAAGCATATAATAAGCAGTGGTTAAAAGGTTTATTTTTCTTTTTATTCCAAGTTATATTAGTTGGAATTGAAATTTTAACAGGAAATTATTTTTCAGGTGCTTTTTCATTTCGTGAAGCAGGATTCTTTCTTAAAGGAATTTGGGGGGCTATTACTTTAGGAACTCAACCTTCCATGTTAACTGAGAACGGGTTAACACCAGGGGATCACTCAATTATCTTATTAATTGAAGGGATCATTGCTATTTTAATTTTAATGGTATTTGCTATCATTTGGTATATGAATATTAAAGATGCTTATAAAACAGCTAAAGATTTTGATAAAACAGGAGCATCAGTAAGTAGTAGAGAATGGTTTGAATATACATGGGAACATGCATTTGAATACATTGTTATTATTCCATCAGGTTTAATGTTAATTTTATTCTCATTTATGCCAATTATTTTCGCCTTCTTAGTAGGATTTACAAACTATAATAAGTCACATTTACCACCATCAAATTTAGTGGAATGGGTTGGACTTAATAACTTTTTATACTTATTCTCAATAGGTGGAGGTTCAACATCAGCTAATCAATGGTTTACAACATTTTGGAATGTTTTCGTATGGACAATTATTTTTGCTATTATTTCAACAGCGGCACCATTTTTCTTAGGATTATTCCAAGCAGTGATCTTAAATAATAAACGTGTCATCGGTAAAAAGGTTTGGCGTAGTATTTTAATTTTACCTTGGGCATTACCTGCTATGATCTCACAGTTAAACTTCCAACAATTATTTAATGGACAATTTGGACCAATCAATAAGTACTTAGTTCAAGCAGGCATTATTGATTCACCAATTTACTGGTTAACGGATTCATCAAATCCATGGATTCCACGCTTAACAATTTTAGGAATTGGTTTATGGCTAGGATTCCCATATTTCATGGCGTTAATGTCAGGAATTATGACATCAATCCCAAAAGATATTTATGAGGCGGCAGAAGTTGATGGGGCAAGTGAAGGACAGCAATTCTGGAAAATCACATTACCACTTGTTTTATCTGCAACTGCACCGTTACTCGTTATGTCATTTGCAAGTAACTTTAATAACTTTGGATTAATTTACTTCTTAACAGAGGGGGGACCAGTAAATCCTAACTTTATTTATGCGGGTCATACAGATATTTTAATTTCATGGATTTATAAGTTAACGATGAATGATAAGATGTATAATATGGCCTCAGTTCTTTCTATTCTAATTTTCTTAATTCTTGGTTCAATCTCTGCCATTAACTTTACAAGAACGGCAGCATTTAAGGAGGAGTAGACCATGGCAACGACCAAATCGTTAGAGATTAAAAACGTAAGTAATAAACAATCAAAGAGCTCTTCTAAAAAAAATACATTAAGTAAGATTAAAGAGATTGCATACACGACTGTGATTTATGCGGAATTAATTTTAATGTGTCTGATTGTTTTATTCCCAGTCGTTTGGATTGTTGGATCATCATTTAACCAAGGAACCTCATTAGCAGCAGCTACGCCAATTCCAAGTAATCCAACGATTGTGCATTACATTGAATTATTTGAGCAAACAAACTTTGCTAAGTGGTATTTAAATACTTTTAAAATCGCAATTATTAATATGTGTTTCTCTGTCTTCTTATCAACAACAATGGGATATATCTTCGCAAGATTTCGTTTTAAAGGGAAAAAGACTGCCTTAATTAGCATTTTAGTTCTTCAAATGTTCCCAACTTTCATGGGGATGACAGCATTATATATCTTATTCTTAACGTTTAATTTATTAGATAATCATTGGGCATTAATCTTATGTTATGCAGCTGGTCAAATTCCTTATAATACATGGTTAATTAAAGGATATATGAACTCGATTCCAAAAGAATTAGATGAATCGGCTATGTTAGATGGGGCAACAAAAGGTCAAATTTTCTTTAAAATTATGTTACCGTTAATTCAACCTATCGTATCATTCGTGGCGGTTACAACGTTCATGACACCTTGGATGGATTTTATTTTCCCACGTTTAATTATTTCATCAAATGAAAAATTAACATTAGCGGTTGGGTTATATGATATGATTAGTGGTAAAAGTCAAAATAACTTTACGATGTTTGCCTCAGGATGTGTGCTTGTTGCCGTTCCAATTACGTTAGTTTATATTTGTATGCAAAAATTCTTAATTGAAGGAATGACAGCAGGAGCAAATAAAGGATAAAAAGTTTGGACACCTTAGGGTGTCCTTTTTGGTTTAAAGAAGATCGATTAGTCTATAATATAAGTGTTTTAAGTTGAGTTTTTATAACTTCTTAGTATAGTAAAGATGATAGAAAGGTGATCATCATGAAAAATGAAACTAGTATCATCGAACAAAAATTGAATTCAACTGAAATCAGTGAAGCACAACAGATGAAACATAGATTAATTTAATAAAGCAAAGAAATTGAAATTGACGTAATTGGATTTAGTGGGAAGAATAGTTCGATTATCAATGAGACTTATGGAAGTTATATTTATTTAGGTGAGTTATTAGTTAATTATGAATTTCCATCCAATAATCCTATTTCACGTCAGTGCGGAACGTGTGATCGTTGTGTTCGGGCGTGCCCAACAAAGGCGATTCAACCCGATGGCAGTTTAAATGAAAAGCGTTGCTTATCGTATATCACTCAATCAAAAGAATATTTACTGCCCGAACTTTATGAAAAGATTAGTAAAAATATTTACGGTTGTGATATTTGCCAAGAAGTTTGTCCATTTAATTGTGAAGTGGATTATCATTTACATCCTGAAATGGAACCATCGGGTCTTGAGTTTCCAAAAATCAGTGAAATATTAGTCATGACGAATAAGGAATTTAAAGCAAAGTACGGTCATCTAGCTGGTTCGTGGAGAGGGGGATCGGTACTTAAGCGAAATGCAATGTTTAATGCTGGTTTTTATAAGTATGAGGCAGCTTTACCCGAAATTAAAAAGATAAGAGATGGACAAGGTCCAAATTGGTTAAAAGAAGCTGCTAAGCAGGCATATGAACGTTTAGAAAGCAAATAAGATTGTTGCGAAAAATTAATTATTTTGTGGTAAAATATAAGAAAAGATAGACAAGTCGAGATTCGGACGAATAAATGTCTTAAGATGTCAAGTGATCATATAGGTTTATAAAAAGAATATTTTTATATACATGAAATGATTCATTTATGATTAAATCGTTGAGGTGATAGTGATGGCAATTCATTTAGTTCAATATAATCCAGAGATTCCTCAGAATACTGGGAATATTATGCGTACATGCGCAGCAACAGATATTAAATTACATTTAATTAAACCAATGGGATTTTCATTAGATGAGAAGAGCATTAAGCGTTCAGGTGCAAATTACGTTAATGAAGTGGATTATACGGTTTATGAAAACTGGGAAGAATTCGTTGAAAAAAATAAAGGTGGTAAATTTTGCTTCTGTACGCGCTATGGTCAAAAAAATCATGCACAGATGGACTTTTCAAATCCTGAAGAAGACTATTATATTATTTTAGGTGCTGAAAGTAGTGGGATTCCGAAAGAGATTTTAAGACCTTATTTTGAAAATTGTTTCCGTGTTCCAATGACTAATAAGGTACGTTCCTTAAACGTATCAAATGTTGCGGCTATTTTAGCTTATGAAGCGTTACGTCAACAAGAATTCTTAGATTTATGGACAGTAGAACCATTTAAAGGAGCAGACTGGGTTTTACGTGATGATGAATAGAAAAAGTGTTGCTTTTGCAACACTTTTTTATTTTAACTGAATAACTCATGATGATTGTGTTTACTAATGGATAATGATTTGTTACTTATCATTAAAGAGTTATTAGTGGGACATGTTATGTTAATTTGCAACGACTAGTTGCGCCCATTCAATCTTCACTAGGTAGTATTTTCTTAGGGGATTATTTATAATAAAGTTATGAATGAAAGAGAGGAGAATTGAATGGTTTTAGGTGAAAAGCTAAAAAGGTTAAGAAAATCTAGAGGATTATCTCAAGAACAATTAGCTGCTGAGCTGAATGTATCTAGACAATCGATTTCAAAGTGGGAATTGGGAGAATCAAAACCTGAGATTGAAAATTTAATCGCTTTGAGTGATTATTATGGTGTGTCATTGGATTACTTATTACGTGATCAAGAAGTACCTGAAGTTTCTGAAAAAGTGATGGTGAGAGAAGTACAACCACTTATCAGTTCAGGCTGTTTGAAGAAGGGTGTAGTAGGAATCGTTACTTTTGTCGTGGTATGGTTTATATTAGTTCTCTTACTTTATAGTGTTATGTTTATCGATCCGATGCAATAATTTCCGAGGAAATTTGGTGAATACTAGATAGAAAAGACTTAATGATTTAGAGTCATTAAGGTTTAGAAAAAGCACTCCAGATGAGTGCTTTTTTAATTATAAATTAGAATGTTGGTAGGTTGGATAGGTTGTTGTCTTTATCTCCATCCACAATTCCACGAATGTAGGTTCCGCCACCTTTTCCTTTAAAGGTTTGGGCATTAGAAATA
Source organism: Turicibacter sp. TJ11 (assembly GCF_021497505.1). Taxonomy (NCBI): domain Bacteria; kingdom Bacillati; phylum Bacillota; class Erysipelotrichia; order Erysipelotrichales; family Turicibacteraceae; genus Turicibacter; species Turicibacter sp. TJ11. The sequence continues at coordinate 12,719 of NZ_CP069349.1, forward strand.
AGTCCTTGTTCACAAAGTTCTTTTGCTGTTTCGTAGTCATATTCTTTCCCAGTATTTGATTTAAAAGCAACTAAGTCTCCATCACTATTGCGTCGAACGGCAACGAATTGTTCTTTTTCCATAATTAATAACCTCCTTTACCTTTATAGTATTTACTTTTTTCTTTTAAAAAATCGCTTTTATTTGTGAAATATGTTATAATCAAGTCACGATTTGATGAAAGCATCAAAAGGGGAAATCATGATGAAAGGTATGGGGGTATAGAATGAAATTAAAGAATGAGAAACTATTAATAGAGATTAGTCGTCATGGAGCGGAAGTCAAACGTGTCTATCATCAACAACATGAGATAGATTACTTATGGAACTCAAATCCAGATTTTTGGGCAAGATCTTCACCGATATTATTTCCTATTGTAGGACGTTTAGTACAAGATACTTATTTACTAAACGGAAAATCATATTCATTAAATCAACATGGATTTGCGCGCGATCATAAGTTTGATATTTTGTGCCAAACGAATACAAAGGCGTGGTTTGAATTAAAGTCAAATGCAAAAACATTAGAACAATATCCATTTGAATTTAGTTTAAAGGTAGGATATGAGCTAGTTGATGAGACATTAGAAGTAAAGTGGGAAGTTGTGAATTTAAGTGAGGAGACGATGCCATTTTCAATTGGAGCACATCCAGCGTTTAATACAAAATTAAATGAAGAAGATCAGATTTCTGATTATTACTTACATTTAGAATCATCTGATGGAATTAAAACCTATTTATTCAACTCGGAAACTGGCTTAATAACGGATGAAAAAGTAGAAATTATTGAAAAACTTAAATTACTACCATTAAGTCAAGAATTGTTTGAAGAGTATCCAGTATTGATTTTAGAAGGTGAAACAGCTATTTCTTTAAAATCATATCATCATGAACGTGAAGTGACGGTACGTTTTGATGAATTCCCTTATGTAGGAATTTGGTCACCAATTAATGAAGAAAAGGTTATTGCAGATTTTGTTTGTATTGAACCATGGTATGGAATCGCTGATGTAGCTGGTAAGCCTCAGGAGTTATTGAATAAAAAAGGCATCCAGTTTCTAGAGCCAGGCGCTAAATTTGAAGTGAGTTACTTCATGACATTTAATTAGAGTTTCAATTATGATGTATAATAAGGTTTTATTACTATTTTTATATAGCTTGTGTTATTTTTTGGTCGGTAGTATGATATAATATCAACTAGAAATTTATAAATATGGAGGGTACTGTATGTCTTTTGAAACAGAATACCAAAAGTGGTTAGGGCAAGAGAACTTAGAGTCTTATTTAAAAGATCAATTAGAAAAGATGACAGATGCAGAAAAAGAAGATGCATTTTATCGTAGTTTAGAGTTTGGTACAGGGGGAATGCGTGGAGTTGTTGGTCCAGGAACAAACCGCATGAATGTGTACACAATTCGTAAAGCAAATGAAGGATTTGCACAATACTTATTAAAAAATGTTGAAAATGCAAAAGAACGTGGAATTGTGATTGCTTATGATTGCCGTCATTTCTCACCAGAATTTGCAATGGAATCAGCAAAGGTCATGGCAAGTCACGGAATTAAAGCTTATGTGTTTGAATCATTACGCCCAACACCTGAGTTATCATTTGCTGTGCGTCATTTACAAGCAGCAGGAGGAATTGTCGTGACAGCGTCACATAATCCACCTGAATATAACGGATATAAAATTTATGATGAAACAGGTTGTCAGTTAGTTCCTGCAGATGCTGATCAGGTGATTGCTTTAGTTGATGCGATTGATGATGTTTTCTCAATTGATGTTCAATCAGAAGCTGAATTAAAAGAAGCGGGATTAATCCAAATGATTGGAAAAGAAATTGACGACGTTTATACAGAACGCGTAAAGGCATTAGAAATTAATCCAGATTGCAATAAAAAAGATTTAAAAATCGTCTTCACGCCATTACACGGAACAGCAAACATGCCAGTTCGTCGTGTGTTAACGGAATGTGGATATGAACAATTACATGTCGTTGAAGAACAGTGTGTTCCAGATGCAAACTTCTCAACCGTAAAATCACCAAACCCTGAAGAAGCTTCTGCCTTTGAAATGGCTATTCACTTAGGAAAAGAAATTGATGCAGACATTTTAATCGCAACAGATCCAGACGCTGACCGCGTTGGATTAGCTGTTAAAAATCCTGAAGGAGAGTATGTGTTATTAACAGGAAACCAAACAGGTGCGATTTTAATTCACTATATTTTATCTCAAAAGAAAGCACACGGAACATTACCAGCTAAAGGGAAAGTGTTCAATACGATTGTAACATCTGATATGGGAGCAGCTATCGCTCGTTCATACGGATATGAAGTGGTTTCAACGTTAACAGGATTTAAATTTATCGGGGAACAAGCTCGTTTAATTGAAGGTACAGACTATGAGTATATCTTTGGATATGAAGAGTCTTATGGTTATTTAATTGGGGACTTTGTTCGTGATAAAGACTCTGTTCAATCTGTTTTAATGTGTGCTGAAGCAGCTGCTTACTATAAAGAGCACGGACAAACATTATACGATGTGTTAATGGAGTTATATGATACTTATGGATGCTACCGTGAAGCATTAGTAAATATTACGTTAAAAGGAAAAGAAGGAGCAGATAAAATTCAGGCGATTTTAGCTGATTTCCGCGAGTTTACGCCAATTACAATTGCAGGTAAAGAAGTGGTAGCTGTTGAGGATTATAAAGAAAGTATTCGTACAGAATTAACAAATGATTCAACAACGACGATTGATTTACCAAAATCTAATGTTTTAAAATATACGTTAGCCGATGGATCTTGGTTCGTTTTACGACCATCAGGAACTGAACCAAAAGCGAAAATTTATATTGGTGTCATTGCTGATGAATTAGAAAAAGCAGACGAACAAGTAGCTAAAATTAAGGAAGATGTTTTAGCGCGTGTTAATCAAATTATCGCTTAATGAAAGATAAAATCCTATGATTAATATCATAGGGTTTTTTATTAAAATTAAAACTAAAAGCATTTATTTTTTTAGTAAAAAATGATATAATAACTTTGTGTTCAAGAGAGCACGGTGCAGGGGATGTACAAATAATGAAAGATTCAAACTAAAATGATGTTGACTACGAACAACCGCGTAGCAAGATCAATGATTTTTTCAACTCCGGGTAATGTTTTCTATTAAGAATAATGATTAGAAAACATGGATTTCAAAATGGTTGTATGGATTTCTATAGATTCAATATTCACGATGATAACTATTTGAATCGTGAGTTTGGCTATAGATGTCGTATTTATAGTTAAGATTTTTATCTTAACACAAAATTTCCCATTTCATAACTTTCTAAAAAAAGTAGAGATTGCTGCGAATCTCTACTTTTTTCATGCCTTAATTTTTAATAGATGATGTCCGTTAATTAAAATTAAAAAGTTATGGAATTTCACCGGTTTCATAGCACAAGTAAGTGTGATTTCGCATAGAATGAATGGACTACCTACGAGGGGAGGAACTGTGATGAAGATAACAGTGGACCATCGTAATGTCGATAAATTATCAGATTTAGTAAGTATGGTAACGGATGAGGTAGCGGCCTTTTGTTTGAAGTGGAAACAAGGATTAGATCAATTACTTAGTAGTGATGTCATCTTAATTATTAATCGAAAAAGATATGGCTATGAGGTAAAATATCATTATTCAAGTGGACCTTGGAACTGGTTATTTCAACTAGAGTTGTATTATCCGATTACAGCTGATGATGAGCGGCAAATTACATATATAAAAATTAATAAATTCATGACGTTACCGATGGGGTGTGGATTTGGTAAAAAGGTATTTAATCATCTAATTGAATGTACGAAATTGCTACCAGAACTTGATGTCATTCGCTTACGATCCGTGAGACGTGCTATTAGTTTTTGGGAGCGAATGGGATTTATAAATACTCGTAAAGTAGCTGAAATCGTCAATGAATCATGTGAAAAAATACCAACCTCTTTAAAAGGTTATGAATATGTTTATAAGATTCGTTCTTGCAATTGCAAGACGTGTCGATTAAGTTAAAAGCAGTGTTAATTTTTTAGCACTGCTTTTTCTATTTTTATGGATAGGACATAAAGAAAGATTAAGTAGTTTGAGTGATAATAGGTTTTTATAGAGGGAAAGAGATAATGAATAGCATTAAGACTATTATTGTTTGGCAGCTATTCATTTTTGTTTGATTTTATTGTATATGAGGAGATTTTTTTGTTGTATACTTGTAGGTATGAGTTTAGGTTTAGGAGTGATTTGATGTATAGTAATCAATGGCTAAATTTATGCCGTTTTTATTTTGCTGAATATAAGAAAAAGGTATCAGATATTATTCATTCAGATTCAGAGGTTTACTTTATTGTGGATGCCCCAACCGATGTTGAATTAGAACTAGGATATCCTGGGGGAAGTATTTGTGATGAGGCAAGTAAGAAGTCGTTAGGGGAGATCGCTAAAACAGATCCTCGTTTTTCTATTTTAAATGTCTGCGCGGTTCCACTACAAAAAACGACGAATTTAGATGACAAATATAGAGTATTATTTGATTTGTTGACACCACTGGTTAAGGATGGTTATTCTGAGTTTGGAAAGCACGAAATAGAAGATATTAATAAGTTTGAAAAAGCTGTTTTATATGAATTTAAAAATCGTTTAATGAAATCAGGATGTTTAAATAAATCATGCCAAGTTGTTATTTTTGGGGAGTTTGCGAAAACGTATTTTGAAAAGCTTGAAGAGGTAAACATGAACTGTGACGTTTTATATGTGACTGACACTTCATTTGATTTAAAACAGTTAAATTTAAAGTAAAAAGGTGAGAGTTTATGGCGGTTAATGTAAAAAGTTGTTATTTATATTTATTAGATAATGTGCATCAAATGTTTATGCCAACGGAGCGTCCACTCGATGAAACAGTGGATGGGGCCTATCATTTTTTAGAAAAAAATATCGAAAAATGTATGAAGAATGCAGCGGGACGTCCAGCAGTATTTAAGGAAGATAGTGAGGCGAGAAAGTTATTTTTAGAATATCGTAATCGTACGATTCCGTTTATTGATTTTGCTAATGCCATTGCAACGAAACGTTATGACTGGAAAGATCGTTATGAGATTTTTACAGCAAGTGATTTATTTTTATGTGAGATTGAAGTCTCAGAAGTAGAATATATTGTTGGATTAGAGCTAACGTGTAAAGAAGGAATGGTTCATCACGTTAACCAAAGTGATACAGGGATTCAAAATAATCTGATCGTTCATCAATCCATTATTCCCGCTGCTAGTTTAAAAAGTGCGAATTTCTTTATGATTGATTTAGATAAGATGACCTTAACGATTTTAGAAAATTTAACGTCAACAGAAGATGATGATACTCATCTTTATGCAGATAAAATTTTAGAGTGTAAAACTGAAATTTCTGTGAAGGAAGCAGTTAAAAAGGCACGTGTGGTTGCTGAAGAAGTTATCGAGCATCATGAATTAGATAAGCTAGAGATGGTACCAGCATTTGAGCGTGTCATTAAAGAGACGATTAATGAAGGTAAAGATATTGATATGAAAGAAATTGCTGAAGAGGTATTTTATCAAACACCTGAGGCAAAGTTAGCTTATGTTGCGGAGATTGAAAATCAAGGAATTGAAAAACCTGTTCAAAATGCGAATCGTGTTAAAATGCCATTAAAAAAGACACAAAAAATTAAAACCGATACGGGAATTGAGATTACGATTCCACTGGATTACTACAACAACAAAGATTATATTGAAGTGATCAACATGCCAGATGGACGTTTAGCAATTCAAATAAAAAATATCGGAAACATTGAGAATAAGTAAGCAGACGATATGATAGTTAGTCATTAAAAGAGAGGAAGCATCCTCTCTTTTGTCGTTTACGAGGAGTTATTTTTTCAACATAAAATGAGATAAAAAAATAAAAAGAAAGCGTTGTTAAAAAATGGGATATATGTTATATTAATCGTATCAGGATAGTGATTGTTTAAGTACAAGCTAAACCTATTGATAATGATAGATAACCGAGGAGGGGTTCGGTGTTTTTAGTTATCAGTAGGTTTTTCTATTTTCAAGGATAGGGGGAGAGAAAGTGATTATTGATAAGATTTTAAATAATAATGTAGCTGTTATAAGAGATAAAAATGATATTGAAGAAATTGTGATGGGACGGGGAATTGCTTTTAAGAAACGACCAGGGGATCAAATAGATGAAAGTATGATTGATAAAGTTTTTAAATTAAGTACAAAAGAAATGAATACTATATTTAAAGAATTATTGGTTAATATTCCAATGGAACATGTAAAGCTTTCTGATCAAATTATAAGTGATGCTAAGATCAATTTAGGTAAAGAATTAAATGATTATATTTATATTTCATTGAGTGATCATATTTCAACGGCTATTGATCGTGCTCAAAATAACATTTTTATTCAAAATTCGATTTATTGGGAAATTAAACGTTTTTATCCTGATGAGTTTATGATAGGACAGCATGCCATTGAGCTGATAGAAAAAGAAACAAGTATAGTACTCCCTAAAGATGAGGCTGCTTTTATTGCTTTACATTTTATTAATGCACAGCTTGATCAACCCAATCCTGAAATTTCAAAGATGGCTAAGTTAATTTCTGAAATCGAGACAATCATTAAGCATACGTTTCGATTAGAATTGAATGAAGATTCCGTTTATTATTATCGCTTGATTACTCATTTAAAGTTTTTTGCTTCTCGATTATTCGCTGAAAAAACCTACAATGATCAACAAAGTGGAGATTTATTAGAAGTCGTTAAAATTAAATATCGTAATGCTTTTGAATGCGTCAATAAAATTACAATTTATATTAAAGAGAAGTATGGTTATGATTTAAGTGATGAAGAAATCTTATATTTAACAATACATATTGCACGTATTGTGAGTGAATCACAAAAATCATAATGTTTGCTTTACATGAGAGGGGGTGATTTCATAAATACCTAGTAAGCATTAGTGGATGGTGACATTAAGTTGGCCAAACCTTCATTTTAGAATTTATTTCAAATAATGGAGGAGTTAGTATGGGAAAATATGAATCATTAGCAAAAGAAATTATTAAGTATGTCGGTGGATCAGATAATATTATTAGTCTCGTTCATTGTGTGACAAGATTACGTTTTCAATTAAAAGACGAGTCAAAGGCACAGGATGAAGTTTTAAAAAATATGTCTGGTGTTGTGACAGTAATGAAAAGTAATGGTCAATATCAAGTCGTGATTGGGAATCATGTTCCTGAAGTGTATGCAGATGTATGCAAATTAGCAGGAATCACAAGTGGGACTCAAGAAGTAACCAAAAAGATGTCTATGAAGGATAAAGTATTAGATACTATCTCAGGAATTTTTGCACCGATTTTAGGAGTACTCTGTGCAAGTGGGATGATTAAAGGATTTTTAGCTTTATTTTTATTCTTAGGCATTGTTTCAGAAACAAGCGGAATCTATATGTTAGTCGATGGAATTGGAGATGCGTTATTTTACTTCTTCCCGATTGTATTAGGTTATACATCTGCTGTTAAGTTTGGGATGACCCCATTTTTAGGAATGGTTATTGGAGCTGCACTGATTTATCCAACGTTACAAGGTGTTGATCTTGAAGTGTTTGGATTAACGATTAACGCAACCTATACGTCAACCGTGTTACCGATTCTTTTAACGAATATTTTAGCAGCTTATTTATATAAAGCTCTAAATAAAGTTATACCGACTGTGATCAAGGCATTTGTTGTTCCAATGTTTGTCTTATTAATTGCGGTTCCAATTGGATACTTAGTGATTGGACCAGTTGCTAATGTGATTTCAGATGGACTTGCTAATGTGATTATGGGTATTTATGGATTCAATCCAGTTTTAGCGGGAATTATAGTTGGTTTCTTATGGCAGTTCCTGGTAATATTTGGTGTTCATATGGGATTAGTTGCTGTGGGGATCATTCAGTTTATGAGTGGACAACCAACACCAATTTTCTCATTAATGTTTGTTCCATCATTTGCTCAAACAGCTGTTGTATTTGCGATGTGGTTGAAAACAAAAGATAAAAAATTAAAAGAAGTTGCTTTACCTGCTTGGATTTCAGGAATTTTTGGAGTAACAGAACCAGCTATTTATGGGGTAACGTTACCTCGAATTAAATATTTTATTATTTCATGTATCGGAGCGGGACTTGGGGCTGCTTATATTGGATTTAAAGATCTATTAACTTATCAAATGGCTGGTTTAGGTATTTTTGGATTCCCTGGATTTATTAATCTTGATGGAGATACAGCCTCAATTATGATGCATGTTTGTATTGCCTTAGTCATTGCGATTGGTTTTTCATTTACAGCAACTTTTATCTTATTTAAAGACGATAAAAACGAAAAAAATGATGAAGTTTTAGAATCCACTCGAATGGGACAAGAGGAGTTAATGAGCCCAATTAAAGGACAAACTATCGCATTAACAGATTTAAAAGATGAAGCGTTTAATTCAGGAATTTTAGGAAAAGGAATCGGAATTATTCCAACAGAAGGAAAAGTAGTCGCTCCGTTTGATGGAACGGTTGTTACGTTATTTCCAACTAAACATGCGATTGGATTAGTATCAGAAAATGGTTGTGAAATGTTGATTCATGTAGGTGTCGATACGGTTCGCTTAAACGGAGAGCATTTCGAAGCTTTTGTTAAACAAGGAGATGTTGTTAAGAAAGGACAATTACTACTTACCTTTGATATAGCAGCGATTCAAGACGAGGGATATTGTTTAGAAACACCGGTTATTATTACTAACTCTAATGATTATACAGATGTTATTGAAACACAAGATCAAGAAATTAAACCAACAGATAAACTACTAACAGTTATCTTATAATAGGGGGAGTCAAACATGAGTTTTCCAAAAGGATTTTTATGGGGAGGCGCAACAGCAGCCAATCAATGTGAAGGTGCTTATCAAGAAGGTGGACGTGGATTAGCAAATGGAGATGTTTTACCAGCAGGAAAGGATCGTTTTCCAGTTGGACTTGGAAAGTTAAAAATGTTAACGTGTGATGCAAATCACTATTATCCTGGTCATAAAGGGATTGATTTTTATCATCATTACAAGGAAGACATTAAATTGTTTAGTGAAATGGGATTTAAGACATTCAGATTATCTATCTCATGGAGCCGTATCTTCCCAAATGGAGATGACCAAACACCAAATGAGGAAGGATTACAATTTTATGAAGATGTATTTAAAGAGTGTCAACGCTATGGAATAGAGCCATTAGTCACAATTACACATTTTGATGTTCCTATGAATTTAGTCGAAAAATATGGTTCTTGGCGACATCGAAAAATGATTGATTTTTATTTAAACTATTGCGAAACCATTTTCAAAAGATATAAAGATTTAGTAAAATACTGGTTAACATTTAATGAAATTAATATGGTGTTACATTTACCTTTCGTTGCAGCGGGGCTTACTTTTGAAGAGGGAGATCATATTGAACAAATTAAATATACAGCGACTCATCATGAATTAGTGGCGAGTGCGTTAGCGACGAAATTAGCTCATGAAATTATGCCTGAATGTCAGGTAGGATGTATGTTAGCAGCTGGAAATACGTATGCGAATACACCGAATCCAAAAGACGTTTGGCAGTCAATGGAGAAAGATCGAGAAAATTATTTCTTTATTGATGTTCAATCACGTGGAGCTTATCCAAACTATGCATTAAAAGAATTAGAGAGAAAAGGGATTAACATCCCGTTTGAAGAAGGGGATCAAGATATTTTAAAACAGCATACGGTAGATTTCATCGCCTTCTCTTATTATTCATCACGTTTAACAAGTGCCGATCCAGAAGTGAATAAAATGACACAAGGAAATGTGTTCGCCACGTTACGTAATCCTTATTTAGAGGCGAGTGAATGGGGATGGCAGATTGATGCACTAGGCTTTAGAATTACAATGAATAGCTTATACGATCGTTATCAGAAGCCATTATTTGTTGTCGAGAATGGATTAGGTGCTGTTGATGTTGTCACTGAACAAGGCACAGTTGAAGATGATTATCGTATTGAGTATTTAAGAGAACATATTAAAGCGATGAAAGATGCGATTGAATTAGATGGCGTTGAAGTCATGGGATATACGCCATGGGGATGTATTGATCTTGTGAGTGCAAGTACAGGAGAAATGAAAAAACGCTATGGATTTATTTATGTTGATTTAGATAATGACGGAAATGGAACAATGAAACGATTGAAGAAAAAATCATTTAATTGGTATAAAGAAGTGATTGCTTCAAATGGTGAGGTATTATAAAAAAAGCTCGTAAGGAATTAATCTGTACCCTTTGTCAAGGACAAAGAAAAAAAACCTAAGCAACTTGAAGCTGATTTCTGTATCCTACAGGAGTCAGCTTATTTAAATTCCATTGATATCTAAAGTTGTTATGGTAATCTATATAATCTTTAATTTCGATGAATAAATCATCAAATGACATTTGATTCGTAATCTCTGCTTCATCTTTTAAATGCCCAAAAAATGATTCTTGTGGAGCGTTATCCCAACAATTACCCTTTCTTGACATGGATTGTTGAATTCCTAATTCTTTTACTTGATTTGAAAATTGTGGACTAGTATAGTGTACTCCCTGATCGGAGTGAATGATCGTTTCTTTCATTAATTGGACAGTCGGATTTTCTTGAAGTTTTTTCAGTGTTTGAAGCACAAAATCTATCTTTAAATGATCACTTAATTGAAAGGCTAAAACTTCATTCGTTGCACTATCTAAAATGGTAGAGAGATAGGCAGTCTGACCCTTTCCATATTTTAAATAAGTGATATCGGTTAATAGAACTTTGTAAGGTTCTGATGGTCTAAACTTACGGTTAACAAGATTTGGACAAACGCGATGTGCTTGCGTAGCTTTAGCGAGTTTACGATAGGGATTACTTCGACGAACTTTACTCAACAATCCATATTTTTTCATGATGCGATGAATAGATTTTAGGTTAAAGGAGATGTTGAATTCTCCTTTAAGAACCATCGCTACTTGGCGAATTCCTTTGTTCTTTCGTCCTTTGAAATGAATGGCTTGTTGAATCACTTCTAAACGTTGTTGTTCGTCTTTTAGTCGCTTTAAGCGTGCTTTTTCAGCGCATGACGAAAAATAACGATAATAACCTGATCTTGAAACACCAAGACTATCGCATAAATGAGAAATTAAAGAGTTAAATTTAGTTGATGTCTGGCTCACCACTTGATGAATCATTTGAAACCTTACTTCTTTAGAGACTATTCTAGCATTTTTCTCACGAGTCTCAACTTTTTTAATAATTCGTTCTCAATCCTTAAAACTTCTAATTCGGCTTGCGTACGTAACAACTGTTCTTCTATCGTTAACTCTCGCTTTAGAGGTCTTCCAGAATTGGTAGTACGACTATCATCCAATCCTAATGGCCCCTGAGTTTTAAAGGCTTGTTTCCAACGTTTAGCTGCAGAATTCACACGCTGCATACCAAGCATCTCAACATTGAATCCATAGTATTCGAATATCTCTCGAGGAAAATTTCCTTTCTCGCTCATCGCAATAAAGTTTTCCTTAAATTCTTTTGTATAAGTAATCCCTTTTTCAGACACTGACTTAACATAATCGTTTTGTTTGAGTTGTTCAATCTCTTGCGGTGTAAATAACTTCTTGCTCATCTGAAATCCTCCTAAAATCTAATAGTTTATATGATAGCAAAAAGACCCTAGAGGGTAGACTTTTTTTACTTGTCTACTCTCTAGGGTACATTTTAAATATTCCTTACGAGCTTTTTTTATAAATAGAGTTACTTAGAAAGTTTGTTTAATGCTTTTGAGGTTGTTTCATAGTCATTTAAGATTTCAGTTAATCGATCAATAATGAATGGATCTGCTTTTAAGTCTTTACATGTTTGTAAAACTTTTGTTCCTTGATCTTTTCCCATATTAACGGCCTTAATCGCACGTTCTAATACTTCTTGATCCGTATCAACAAAGATATCTTTTACTTTTTCAAACATACTAGCAAGTTCTCCTGCGATTCCGAGTGAATCATCAGCTTCTCCTCCTAGTTTTTTAATAGCTGCAGCTGTTTTTTCTTCGTGTGATTTAAAAATAGATATAATTTTATTTAACTCTTGTTTAAGTTCAGGTGTTTGTGCTTTTTCTTCATATTGTTTAAACGTATCTACACCCATTTTAGTTCCCTTTAAGAATTTATTTAATTCTTTGATAATTTCTTGATTATTTTCCATATGAACCACCTTTTTAATTAAGATATCATCTATAGTATTCGTCAAATAAGAAGATTAATTCTTTATTTAACCCTTGTTTAAATTCAGATGCCTGTGTTTTTTGTTCGTATGGTTTAAATGTATCTAAGATTCATTTAGTTTGCTTTAATTCTTTAATCGTTTTTTGATCATTTTTCATATGGACCACCTTTTCATTTAAGAACTTCTGTATAGTATTCGTCAAATAAAAACATTAATGCTGTCATTTGGTGATGAAGTAGAATCATAAATTTCATGAAAATAGATATAGATTAAGTTTATTGCTAGAAAATGTTACAGCTGGACTAGTAGTATATTCATTTTCGTTGAAAAGGGGATCTAATTTTTAGATTTTTTAAAAGAGATTATTTTTATTAGATTGTATTAATTTGTATGAAAATGTCTTTATATAGAGTTAATGATAAGATTTTTTATCAAAATTTTATACAAAAATGAAGATGGAAATTTAGGTGGTAAAAGACATTTTATTGATCAAAAGGAAATCGTTCTTTATTTTGCGAAATTAAAAACATTGTTCATAGAAATACGTATAAATATAGAGGGGGAATCCAAAGAGAAGAGGTCATAAAATGGAGTTGATGTTAGAAGTTATTTCACGTGTTATATTAGTCTCATATTTTTTCATCTTGCTGATGCTAGCAAGTCAACACATAAAGTTTAGATTATTGCCTAATTCAAAATATGTGATTTACTGCAATTATGTTAATGAAAAAAATAGAAGCCAGGCTGAAAGTCAAATGCAGTACTATGAGTTTATTGTTAAGGGAATGCTAATTCAATTAGCAGGTTTACTATGGGCAAGCTTTATTGTGCATCAGCTTTGGTTTACAATCATCAGTATGATTGCAGCCATTTGCGTCTTAATTGAGTCTTTATCTGTTAACTGGATCTTTCCAACCCGTATGGAACGGAAAGACTGGATTTTATTATATATGAAACGAATAGTTGGAATAATCGGTGATGCGTATCTTGTGATGACTTTAATCGCACTTTGTTTCATCTATTAATTAAGAAATCGTAGCTAGATCTTTAGCTACGATTTTTTTTTGTGTTAAATGAAAACCACTTGCTATGCGGGTGGTTCCGGAAAGCTTTTAGCGTGGTAATCAAAGGGTACTTAGAGTAAAAAGTAGACGAATATTAAGAGAAGTGAGATAAGAGGTAGAATGTAATTATAAAAGAAGATTTCACTTTATTTAGAAAGTAAGGCTAAAGGTGACAAGATAATTCGTGTAAAAATTCGATAAGCTGCTAGTAAAGAGATAGGAAAGAGGTAACTGGTCTGATGACGCTTGAATGAGTGGTTGCTGAAAAACAAGATGAAGAGAGTAAGCAAGAAATCCTTTGAGGATTAATAAGTGAATGTGGTGCAGAAGTTAAGGACTTCAGGAGGCCTTTCAGGCCTAGGCCGGCAATAGAGGCTTTCAGCCGCAGAGAAAACCACCAGTTCGCACTGGTGGTTATATTTAATTTTAATGATTTACCAGTGTATCAGTTTTAAATTAAGTCAGAAAAGATACAAAAAAAGAAGAATTATGTCTTATTTTCTGTATCAGTTCATTCATAAGACTAAAAAAGGGTGTAAAAGAGGGAGAATCAATAGTTTTTAGCTAAGAATAGATCATTAACTATCTAAAAAAGTCTATACAAAAGGGATTAGATACTAGGAAGTTGGCCTGTGGATAGACGAAGTGTACTAAAAAAGAGGCTTGCGAGAATTGAAAAATAATGTATTAAAATGATACACTTCTATAGAAAAAATGTATCATTTTTTATATAATAGATACATAGAGTTAAAGAGTTTAATGTATCATTTAGGTGTCATGATTCACCAGAATAAGAGATGCCTTTTTATAGATAGATTTTTAAACTATAAAAGATGAATGAAATAAGCTTTTTCATAAAAAAAAGCCCGTTTGGGCTACATGGGTTATGATTCAAGATTTTAATAAAACGAAAGTTGATGACTAGAGGTTGAGTTGACTAAAGGAGATTAAACGTGCGAGAGTTTTGTGTCAAATGTCAAAAAGAAGTGGAATATAAAGTCTTAAAAAACTGGCGTCAAAAAATAGTCAAAGGATTTGAGGTTGAGTTTGAAAAGCAAGAAGCTATTTGTAATGAATGCCAACATTTAATATTTGTTGATACTATTCATGAACAAAACAGTGAAAATGCTAAAAAAGCTTATCAGGAAAAAGTTTCTCATGAAACGATCACGATTATCGAATCGATTATGTCTAAGTATAATATTGGAAAAAGACCTTTATCTTTGTTACTAGATTGGGGAGAATTAACCATTACTAGATACTTAAAAGGGATGCCGCCTAAAAAAGAATACTTAGATGTTTTGAAGAAAGTTAATGACGATCCTAAGTTATTTGATGACATCTTACAAAAAAATCACCAGAAGCTAACAAAGATTGCTTATGAAAAATGTATGACTCAGCTCAAACAGTTAGGGTTAAGCGATCAATATGAAGATGAAATTATTCAAACACCCGTTATAACTGATGAAGAAACGTTGAATGCTAATTTAGAAGATCATCATGATTTTACTTTCGATATAGCCTCTACTGATGAGCAGGAGAATCATTTAGAGTACAATGACTTAAATCAAAAAGATAAGATTTTTGATGTCGTGAATTATATTTTATCTTTAAGTGACGATCTAACACCGTTAGCACTGCAAAAAATTCTTTATTATGCGCAAGCCTTTTTTAAAGTT
The DNA here is from genome assembly GCF_021497505.1 of Turicibacter sp. TJ11. NCBI lineage: Bacteria > Bacillati > Bacillota > Erysipelotrichia > Erysipelotrichales > Turicibacteraceae > Turicibacter > Turicibacter sp. TJ11. The sequence continues at coordinate 27,831 of NZ_CP069349.1, forward strand.
TTTTATGGTTATCATTTATTTGAAAACCATTGTGAAGCTTGGGATCACGGTCCTGTTTATCCAGAAATTTATCATAAATTTCAAAGTTATGATGATATGAATCCAAAAATTGGACATTGTTCATTAAACGAAGAAGAGCGATTTTTTATTGAGTTAATCATGAGATATTTTGGATGTTATAGTGGAAAATCTTTAGAACGTATGACACATTGTGAAAAACCGTGGCGAGAAACGAGAAAAAGTCTCGCTTCATCTCAAACTAGTAGAAAAATCATGGATCAACATTTAATTGAAAGTTATTTCAACGAAGTCTCTAAAAAATACAACATGCTAAGTATCACAGATATTGTTGATTATTCAACCGCCTTGTTTACTCGAGTGTTATAGATGAAAAGAGAGGAAGAGCAGCCTCTCTTTTAAAACAGGATTATTAGAAATGAACAAGTTAAAAAGTAAAATATACAAATAATAGATTGTTTATAATAACTATCAATAAAAAGATGGATATATAAGCAATAAAAAAGCAACTATTGCATTAATAGTTGCTTTTTATCTATTCCTGTTCAAAAATCATATTAAGTGTTTTACCCATTTTCTCGATTAGATGAACAACTAGGGCATTTCCCATTGTAAAGTAGCGGAATTTTTCAGGCATTCCTGTGTCTGTCCAGTTATCAGGAAACCCATTTAAACGTTCTGCTTCAACAGGTGTTAAGAAACGAAGTTTTCCAGTTACTTTATCACTAACAACATGAGTGGAACGATTAACACTTGCTTCACTTGTGAGCATTGTACGTCCTGGTAGGCTTAAGTCATCAGGAAAAGTCATTCCTCCCTCAGAAAAGATGTATGAGAATCCTTCCTTCGATGTTCTTTCAATGCGTTTAGGACCTTTTAAGTAATTAAATTTTTCGATTTGTTGTGGTGTCAAGAAATAACGGTCATCAACACGTCCAGTTTCAAGAATTTCTCCAAGGGTCACCTGATGTCCTGTATAATCAGGAAGTGTTTCTTCTGTGTAAATCACACCATTGTGCATAACACCACTATTTCTAAATGACAAAGCAAAATTATCTGAGATATCAGCAACATCTTTAATTTCTTCAGTTAAAAATGTTTTATCATAAACAGGCTTATGTTTTGACTCGTAATCATTTTGAATCGGAAATTCATTTTGGAAGAATCCTCTTGTATGTAACCAATCTTTTAAATTATCTTGTTCTTCTGTTAAATTTGATGTCTTTGAATAATTAGTATCATTTTTAAATGCAAAAATAAATACGCGACGACGACGCTGTGCAAATCCGTATTCTGCGGCATTAATAATACGCCATTCAACTGTATACCCTAATTGATAGAGTGAATATAACATAACACCAAAGTCACGACCTCTTTGTTTAGATGGTGATTTTAATAAGCGATCGACATTTTCCAATAATAAAAATGATGGTTTTTTTTCTTTAGCAATGCGATAAATTTCCCACCAAAGTACTCCTTTTTTCCCTTCTAGTCCCGTTGCACCAGTTCTAGCAACTGAGTAATCTTGGCAAGGGAATCCACCAACTAGTAAACTATGAGAAGGAATTTCATGAGCCTCTACTGTTGAAATATCCGTATTAAGTTGTAATTCAGTAATTGAATCTTTTCCTTCTAACTCACTATGTTTATCAAAACGCTTTGAATAGCAATCAAAAGCATGTTGTACCTTTTTTCCTGGTTCCCATTGATTAGCCATTACAAAATTCCAATCAGAATTTGCATTAGTTAATCCAATACGGAATCCACCAACACCAGCAAATAGTTCTACGACTGTTTTTTCCATATCGTTTGGGGCCTCCTCCTAAAATCTAAGACTATAAAACTTAGAACATTAGTTCTATTATAATATAGTTTGGACGAAAGATCAACAGAATTTTCATCAAAATAAAATGGAAATATATTTTTTTCTATTTTATTTTTTATAGTAGAAGCTTAGGATGTATCTGACTTAATATGTAATCATTATTTAACCAGAAGCTTTGAGTAGTCATCCATTGTCCGTCAGGTAATGGATTAGCGTGTTTATGAATATCTCCTATCATAACCCCATTGGAGAATAGGTATGCACTCTTTTGAGCATGAGGTCTTATATGAATTACTTTATTAGCATGTTTTTTAGGAAGATTATTGGAATAACTTATCTTTCCGTTTTTATCGATTTTTGGAGTAAACTGAAGACCATTTAAGATAGTATTTCTAACATTAGTCCAACCATTATAAACGTCTTTAACTAAATCCGAATAAGGAATGTGCCAAAGTTGACTACCTTTTAAAATGTAATCATCATTATTTTTTTTAAAGATAACAAAAAGGAATTTGGTTTGATCAAGATAATTAAATAAAGAAGATTCTTCCCATTCTTCATTTATTAAATCTAGAAACTTAAAAGTAGGAAGTGGAGAACTTTCAATGATATGATTGTTTTGTTCGATTCTTAAGGCACGAACAACAATTCCGGCTTTTTGGAATTCTTCCGCTTTATTAGATTTGATTCCTAGCATACGATAACTTAAGTCACTCCATTGAGCCTTGTTATTATTATACTTTCTTTCAAATAGAGTACATAGTTCTTTGTCTGATTTCCCTGAATAACTATTGATTTTTGATATGATGTAGTCTTCAAATGAGATTTCTTTAAGAATATCGGGGTTTTTAATGATAGGCTCATAAGTTGTGACATTAGGTGCGATATAGGTATTTAATATATAAGTCATATACGATGTTTTAAAAGAAAATGCTCGGGGTTTTGCTGGAATATCTGAATAGGGTTGTTTTCTTTGGTTAGCAGATGATGCTGATTTGGTAGCTGCTCCCAGATACATTGTATCCCCTTCAGATAGTTCATGAGCTTTACCAAATTTAATTTTATTGACAATGGTTTCGTAATCTTTTCTTATAATCTCCAAATCTTCTCTTGGTGGAGTGAAAAGTTTAGCAAAGTGAATTTCATAGTCTAAACGATTAGTAATTTCTTTTGAGTATAAGTAATAAATAAGAAGAATTAATTTGGATTTATGCCAAACATGACTATCTTCAAATGATTCATTTACAACTTTAAAATAATCGATCATTGTTAGGATTAATCGCTCTTTTGCAGCTAATGAACCATTCTTATTAATTTTATATGGAGATACTTTTAGCTCGACTCCAGCTTGATCAAAGTCAGCGCTGGAATCGTTGTTACATTTGTATTGAAAAAAACATTCTTCAACTAATTCACCTAATCCACCTTTTCTTTTTTTATTTTCATGACTACTACCATATTCAACTGTATCTTCTATAATGGTATTGTTACTAGTAGTTAGAATATTTAAAAATGTTTTACCGATTAACTTCTGAGCATAATTTTCAATACTAATTGGACATGTCTCATCATATGGTAACTTTCTCATAAAAATCTCTCCTTGTTGTCCTTTTTATCTATTATACAATATAGAAGATTGTTGAAAGTAGTCCTCAAAAATAAAGTATAAAAAAGAAAAGTTTGAGAATATTATAATTAAATGTTAATGTAGGTGAATTTAGGTGAAATAATGAAGAGGTTATGGTTTTTTGTAGCGGGATTTTTGTTGATTAACTTAATGGGGTGTCAGTTTACAAAAGAGATAACTGAGACTGAATTATTTCCAGTTTTGAAACAATTTCTTACGATTGTTCATGAAGTCGAACATTATAGCAAGACGGAAAGAGATGATTTTATTCATCAGTCTTTATCTATGTCTCAGTCCTCTACACAAAATCCATTGTTTGATTATTTAAAAGATGATCATGAATCAATTGGATTTACTGAAACGGGGCCGTTTGCTGATGATTCTGAAAATTCTATAAATACATTGACCGTTAAATATAATTTTTCACCGTCCTCTAAATCTGTGTCACTCATGCTTGCCTATCGCTTTAATTCAAAAGAAGTCCCAGATGATTTTCAACTAGCATTACAAACAAATAATTTAGAAGATAACGCTCAGTTATCAACGATTTTTAATTTGAAAAATAATTTAATTGGAGATGTTTTTGAACAGATTATTTTATTGTTTTCAAATGATACAGAGATCGAAACGACTGAACTTATGAAGATATTACAAACAGTTGAGATATCGTATGAAGAACATGAAAGTGAAATGAAGCAAATTTATTCTCTTCATGATGGAACAAATGTGTTAACTATCTCTTATGATCCACAAACTAAGTTCATTGACTTAGTGACTTATGATACTCAAGGGTTTCAAAAGAGTCTTTACTTTAGTGATGGACAACGTATTTTATCCATTAAAATGAGCCATCTAAGTCAAACTAAATTTGAAAATGAGATTTATGAAAACTTAGTGACATATTTAAGTGAGAAAATGATATTAGAGTAAGATAAGCTAAAAAGGTACTCTCTTTAACGGAGAATACCTTTTTTTATTTTTTTAATAATAAGTGTTAAAAGATAATTGGATATGAAGTAGATGAGTGCGCCAAGTATTCCACAAATAGCTATTTCAGTAAAGGCGTATAGACGATCACTTAATGCAAAAGACGCGAGTTTATATTTAATTAAAATAACACTGATACTCATGAGCAGACATGAAAGAAGAATGGGAATGGAGTTGATCATTAGGTTTTTTAGCTTGAAAGTTGAATGTTTTTTTATTTGCAGATAACTTAGATAAATCCAAGTGCCGTAGGCAATCATGGTGGAATAAATAAAGCCATTAATTCCAAAGAAGGGAACGAGTAGTTGATTAAAAATAAACTTAATTAAAATAGAAATGAATAGATAGATAATTCCTTTCTTTTGTAAGTTCATACCTTGTAAAATCGAGCAGACGATACTATAAAGAGCATAAAGAATTCCAAGCCAAGCACCGACTTGAAAAAGTTGTCCACCTAAAATGTTGAGCTCTTGAGTCGATGGATAAAGTAAAAGATACACTGAATGAGAAAGAAGACTTATTCCGATAACTGCAGGTAATGTAATAAATAATGTGAGACGAAGGGCAAGTTGAATCGTTTTTCCAACGGTTTGATGTTTATTTTGTTGATAATAATTAGTCAACTCAGGAACAAGGGGTTGTCCAAATGCAAGGGCGAATGAGACAGGAATCATAATCAACTTAGCTAATTCTGTCATGTACATTCCATAGTAAGATTTTTGAGTCGTAACCGCCATTCCAGATTTAGTGAGTAGTTGATGAAAGTGAAGTGTATCGACATTTTGATATAAAGATGTTGCTAAACCAAGAAAGGCAAATGGAACAGAACAGTAAATCACTTCACTAACGAGTGTATTTAATTTTCGTTTAGGATGTGGCACGCTTTGTAAGAGTAATTCATTATATTTAGGTAATTCTTTTTGCCAATAATACATCAGACAGGCAAATGAGGCCATCCCCGATAAAAAAGCAGCAAATACAGATAAAGAGACGGCTTCCTGATAGCTCCGATTTTTTATTTTAATAATCCAAAACGATCCTATTAAAATAATCATTACGCGTACAACTTGTTCTAAAAGTTGAGAAATAGAAGTGGGAATCATGTTGCGATTTCCTTGAAAAAATCCTCGAAAAATGGACATGACGGGAATAACGGTTAACGCAATACTACAAACCTGAATCATATGAACAATATCGGGTCCATCTTGAACTAAAGCTTTAATTTCATTGGGATCATTTAAAAGAGAAGTCGCATTAGTTAAAATGTAGTTCACGTAAATAGGGGCAAAGAAATACATCATTAAAAATCCGATAAACCCTAAAACAATCATAGCAAGGACACAGTATCGAAATGTTTTTCGTGCGGTGTCATATTCACCACTTGCTTGATATTTAGATACAAACTTAGCCATTCCAACGGGGATTCCAAGTGTAGATAAACTGATAAATAGACTGTATAAAGTGTAGGCATAACCATAAAGTGTTTGGCCTTGTTCCCCTACAAGAGCTTTAAATGGAATGGTATAAACGATTCCGAGAATTTTTGTTAAAAATAGACTGAGACTTAAAATCATGGCTCCTTTAATAAAGTTTTGACTCACCTGTTCATTCCCCCTTTAAACAATATCTAGTTTGTATTATGACGATCCTTATAAATCTTAAACAAATTATTCCAAAAAAGAGAAAACTATTTTAAAAGATTTAAAGTCATGCAAGAAGCAGTCTATTTTCATGATAAAGGATTTTTTAGGGTTTAAGATAGTTTTTTAAATGCGCTTAATCATATACTGTTATTACTAGGATTCATGACTAAGGAGATGAAGTTATGAAAAAGATTTTTATTTGTTTACTTTTAATTGTTGCTTTAGTGATTGCTTCGGCAAAGGAACAATCAAATTTACCTACTTTAACGGTGATTGCTAATCAAGTAGAAGAAGAGGCGACTCATTGTGGATATAGACTCATGCACAAAGATCATTTATTTCAAAAAACAGTTAGTATAGCTGATTGTATTGGGATTAATGAAGTAGTCAATCAAATAGAAGAAGTTAAAGTTTCACGGAATACAGCTGTTGAGTTATCTTTTGATGAGACGATGGATCAATTAGTCATTTTAGATTGGCAGCAAGACGTTAAGTTAAAAACATCAAATGTACTTATCGCTCCTGAAGAGTTAGGCACGTATGTTTATGTTGTGACCGCTTATTGGGGAGAAAATGAAGCAACTTATGTTATTAAACTGCTCGTTGAATAAATTTAGTTTTTAATAGAAAACAAAAAGATGTCATAGTATAATGATTAGTAATCGATAAGTAGGGGGGGAAGAGATGAACTGGATTAGGGTGCTGATTATTTTGTTATTTGTTGCAGGTGGTTTATGGATCTTTACTCCTGGAGCTCATCAACCAGTAGAAGTTACTCAAATGGAAATCGGATTTTTAAATGGTGAAGAATTTGAATGGTTATCTGTCATAACTGATGATACAGGTGAACCAAAAAAACAGATAAATGAAGTTCTTGAGATAGTGGAATCAGCTACGCTTTTATCTGGAATCAGTTGCTTTTCTGAATTACCAGATATTCAAATCATTATTTTTGATGTGAATAAGAGCCAATACTTAGTTGATGGATGTGTTTATTTAACAGAAACAGGTGGAATTTATGAGGATCGTGAAGGAAATGAACAAAAACAACTTTCAATGAGTGATATTGCATATTTACAAGGACTTCGTTAGAAAAGTTTGAACAATTTATAAATAAAAGGCAGCCTTAAATTAGGCTGCTTTTTACGATTTTTGATGATTGGTTATTAAAGAAAAGTCATTTTTTAAGGCCTGTAAAAATTTTTGTGATGCTTTGGATAAAACTTGATTTTTTTTCCATACAACACTGAGCTTAGATTCAAGTGGAGGAAATAATGGTTTAAAGCACAATTGACAATCGCCTGTCGTATTAACCAGTTTATCTAAACATAAAGCATAGCCCATTCCTTCTTCTACCATTAATGAAGCGTTGAAGATAAGATTATAGGTTGCTATAATATTGAGATTTTTGGAGCTTTCTGTTAACCAATTAGAAATAGCTTCATCAACAAGACTTTGTCGTGAAATGATTAAGGGAATATGTTTTAGATCTTTTGGTTTAATCGTTTGTTTAGAAGCGAGATTGCTATCTTTGCGCATTAAAAGACCCCAAGTGTCCGTCGTTGGAATTTGAAGATGTTCATATTTATATAAGTCCAGATAAGTTTTTCATATCGGAAAACTTTTAGCTGGACTATAGTCTGCCTCAGTATTAAAGTAATTGTTCAACTAAGACTGACATACAATGATGAAATACATTTCTGTTTTTATATAGTTAAGTCAGTTGGTTCAATTAAAATACCAAAATCAAGCAGACCTTTATCTAAGCGTTCAGTAACATCATCGGCATTTCCGCTAAAGATGTGATATTTAATATTTGGATATTTTCTTTGAAGATGTTGAGCTGTTTTAGCGATCAGTCTTATTGCATCTGTTTCACCACCACCAATATAAATATCTCCATTAATGATTGTATCGGAATGATTGAGTTCTTGTTCTGTTTTATCAACGAGAGTCATGATTTCTTCTGCTCGTTTACATAACAGCTTTCCTTCATCTGTTAATTGAACTTTACGATTTCCACGGATAAAAAGTTTAATACCTAATTCATTTTCAAGATCCATTAACTGTCTAGATAGCGTAGGTTGAGTTAGATGTAAAACATTTGCTGCCTTAGAAATATTTTCTTCTTTGGCAACTGTTAAAAAATATTTTAAAGTTCTAAGTTCCATCTGTTACGTCCTCCTATATTTTTCTATTCTATCAATAAACTATGCTTTTTAGGTATACTTTACTATTAATTATAAGTATTAGCTATATATGAGACTTTATATTACATTAATAAGTGAAGAAAACGATCATGAAAATGATTCAGAGGAGGAATAACGATGGGTTATCAGTTCTTTACCCCTACGCGAGTTTTATTTGGAGTCGGTACACTTGGACAACTTCATGAACAAACGATGCCGGGGAAAAAGGCATTACTAATTATTTCAAATGGAAAATCAGCAATTGAAAATGGATATTTAAGTAGAACGGAAGCTGAGCTTCAAAAAGCTGGTGTAGAGTGGGTGATCTTTAATCAAGTTGAAGCTAATCCACTAAAATCAACGGTGATGGCTGGAGCAAATGTCGCTAGAGAAAATGAATGTGATTTTATTGTTGCTCTTGGGGGTGGAAGCGTCATGGATGCTTCAAAAGCAATTGCAACAATGGCTACAAATTCAGGTGATGTTTGGGATTATATAAGTGGTGGAACAGGAAAAGGGCAACCGATTAAAGTGGATCCGTTACCGATTATTTGTATTACGACGACAGCGGGAACAGGATCAGAAGTTGATCAATGGGGCGTTATAACAAATGACAAAACGAATGAAAAGATTGGGTTCGGTGGCGACGATCGATTATTTCCTGTCTTAGCAATTGTGGATCCTGAGTTAATGTTATCTGTTCCACCGAAGTATACGGCTTATCAAGGATTTGATGCTTTGTTTCATTCAACAGAAGTTTATATTAGTAAGTTTGCCAATGAGATGAGTGATATGATCGCATTAAAAGCCATTGAAAATGTAGCGAAATATTTAGTAAGAGCCGTTAAAAATGGAAATGATCTAGAAGCACGTACAGGAATGGCGTTTGCAAATACACTATCTGGTCATGCAATGGTTGTCAGTGTCACAACGGCTGAACATTCATTAGAACATGCCATGAGTGCTTATCATCCCAACTTACCTCATGGTGCAGGTTTAATTATGATTTCAAAAGCTTTTTATGAGTTTTTTATTGAAAAACATGCCTGTGATGAACGTTTTATTCAAATGGCACAAGCTATGGGAATGAAAGATGCTAATAAACCAGAGGATTTTATTACAGCACTTGTTAACTTACAAAAACAGTGTGGTGTTGATCAACTTAAAATGAGTGATTATGGGATTACTCCTGATGAATTTGATACTTTAGCTACGAATGCAAGAGAAACAATGGGAGGCTTATTTGCTGCTAATCCATGTGAGATGACACATGAAGATTGTGTTTCTGTATTCGAAAAATCTTATTCTTAATTTCATGAGGAGGAAAGATGAGATGACACTAGATGAATTTTTAGTTCATGTTAATGAGAAAAAACCTTTAATTGGAGGTTCAGAGATTCATGAGTTTATGGTAAAGATGAGTCAAGAAGCAAGAAAGATTACAACAGAACTGAATACAAGTTATCATGAACCAGAGGAAATTTGTAATCTATTTTCAAAGCTCACTGGAAAGACTATTGATTCTTCATTTATGATGTTTCCACCGTTTTATACGGACTTTGGGAAGAATATTACAATTGGAAAATCTGTTTTTATCAATAGTAGCTGTCATTTTCAAGATCAAGGTGGAATTGTGATTGGGGATTATACTCAAATTGGACATAATGTGATACTGGCAACACTTAATCATGATTTAAGACCTGAACATCGTGGAACTACGATACCTGCGCCTATTGTGATTGGTGAAAATGTTTGGATTGGGGCTCATGCGACAGTGATTCCAGGCGTAACGATTGGAAATAATGCAGTTATTGCAGCGGGAGCAGTGGTTACAAAAGATGTTCCTGAAAATGCTGTAGTCGGGGGAAATCCAGCGCGAATCATTAAAATGATTGAAGCTAAATAAAAATAAGGTCCCATGATTGGGACCTTATTTTTATGATACGTTATAAGTTAATAACACATTGATCACATGTTTCACAGGTGAGAATGACAGTGTCATGAAGTTGAATCGTTGTTTCACCTTTAGGTGTGATATTAGTTCCATCTTGACGCTTAATTAAAATAATAAGTGATTGAGATGGAAGGTTTAAGTCTTTAAGTGTTTTTCCTAACCAAGGATGAGTCTGATGATCGACATAAATTTCAGTTAAGGTGAGATCAGGATTTTCTTCATAACTTGTGCCACTAATAACGACTTCATCACCCGGTAAGATTAAAGTATTACCATTTGGAATTAATGTTTGTTCATTTCGCCGAAGCATTAGAATTAAGGTATCATTCAAATGAAGATCATGAATTTTTTGATTCGCCCAACTATGGGAAGTTGTGATGAGGATTTTAATGAGTGGCAAATGTTCTTCCTCTTGATAGTCGGTAAAGGTTTTAAGGACGTTATCATTATCATCAATCATATTAAGCTTTCGAGCGACTGTTGGTAAAAGTGTTCCCTGTACAGCAACGGACATTAGACAGATGCAAAAGCTAATGTGAAAGATATCATAGGATGTCTCGTTCGTATTTAACACGACTAAAATCGCAAAAACGATGGATGCGGCTCCTCGTAAACCAGACCAAGATAAAAGAAGTTTTTGGGGAATGGTATATTTACACGATGGTAATAGAAAAAATATTGCAAGTGGACGAGCGATAAAGGTTAGCCAAATAAAAATTCCAAATGAAGGTAATAAAATAGAGGACATTTGTGACGGGAACGATAAAAGCCCAAGAATAAAGAAAATTAAAATTTGGGCAAGCCCCGTTAGTCCATCAAAAAAGTGAACAAGAGTAACCTTATTCGAAATGGAATGATTTCCGATGATAATTCCTGTTAAATAAGTTGCTAAATAACCATTTCCCCCCATCAGAGTTGGAAGAGCAAATGAGAGAATCGCAATCGCAAGAACAAAAATGGTTTCTAATCCATCGACCATAAAATTAATCTTTTTCAAAATTAGGCTTGTTCCTAATCCAATGACAATTCCAAATACTGTTCCGTAGCCAACCTGTGCTAGTAAAAGAAAAGGAATTTCACTGAGTTGAGCACTTTCATTCATTAAATCGATTAAAATAAGTGTTAACATGTAAGCGACTGGATCATTACTTCCACTTTCAAGCTCTAAAAGAGAAGCTGTTCCATTTTTTAGGTTAAGTTTTTTAGAACGTAAAATAGAAAAGACAGAGGCAGCATCAGTTGAACTAATCACGGATCCAATGAGTAAACTTTCTATCCAGTCAAGTTGTAAGACGAAGTGGCAAAACAGTCCGGTAATAACCGCAGTCAAGATTACCCCAAGTGTTGACAATAATAAAGCGGGTTTTAGAACAGGTTTTGCCATTTTCCAGTTAGTACCGAATCCCCCGTAAAAAATAATGAAAATCAATGTAATGGTACAGACCTGTTCAGTTAAATGATAATTATTAAAATAGACTTTAAAAACCCCATCTGATCCCATTAACATTCCAAGAAGAATAAAAAGTAGTAATGAAGGAACACCAAGCTTATGAGTGATCTTACTAAGTAAGATACAGATAATTAAAATAACAGCAAATATCAGTAACGTTAAAGTCATTAAAGACCTCCTTTCAAAATTAAAAATAAAAAAGAAATTAGTTTTCATGTCAAATTCATCATTACTCAAATAACTTTTGGTAAAAAAATGAACTTGACTTTAGGGGATTTCTTCTTTCATCTTAACATGAAATGACGATTAAGTTAATATAATATACTGAATTGGGGGGATAGAAATGAAAAAAGCAAAGATTATCTCAATAATCAACTACAAAGGAGGCGTTGGAAAGACGGTCAGTGCCTTTAATATTGCAGCGGGACTTAACTTTTTAAATCAAAATAAAGTACTACTCATTGATTTAGACCCACAATGTTCGTTGAGTCGAGCGTGCATGAGAGCTTATACGAATAGTTATCAGCGATCGGGAATCAGCAATTTAACAGAAGTAGAAACGATTAATCATGTATTTCGGACCAATTTGAATGAAGATATTATCGATTTTAATTATAAAATAGATTTAAATAAATTAATTAAGAAAGATTTTTATACAGGAAATCACTTGAAGTTAAAGGGATGCGACTTTATACCAGCGTCAATGTATATGGCAACAACAAAAGGATATATTCGAGGATTAGATGAGCTTGAAGGAGATATTCGTTGTAAGTATAGTTATGATTCACATGCTCAATTAAAGCAAACAACTATTTTATCTAGGTTTATTAAAGAGTATGAACTTGAAACGCAATACGATTTTATTATCTTTGACTGCCCACCTTCAAATAACATCATTACACAAAATGCTTTATTAGTTTCTGATTATTATTTAGTACCGGCAGTGATGGATGATATGGGAAGTCAAGGTGTTGATCATGTGACTAATATTATTGAAAATACGTTTATTAATAGTATTTTAAATGAATATGAAACAATGATTCAGTTATCACCTGACAGCTCCTATTTATCATTATTAAAAAAAGGGAGACCACAGTTACTAGGAATTTTTGAAACGTTGAAAAAGTCAGGATCAAATACAGATTCAGCAAGGGAAAAACTGAATAAAAAATATTCAAATAAATTATTTAATTCAATTATCTATAATCAGATTGATGTTTCACGTGCTATTGATATGGGAGAATGTTGTTTTACAAGTAGTAATAATAAGCTAAAGAATGCAACTAATGTCTCGTATGGAAGTCTTGTGTTTGAAATATTGGATCGCTTAGGTATTAAAAAATCACCTAATGCTAGAAATATAACAGATGTTTTATAAGGAGAATTGAAATGAAAAAAATAATTAATGCTCTTAAAACATATCAACAGATTCACAAGATGATTAGTGGTGATTTTTGTAAAGAAGTTGAACAGTTTATTCATTATTTAAAACCTTATGAAAAATTAAGTATTGAAGATTTTTTTCAACAATTATCTAAACAAGAAACTAATCCGAAAAAACCGAATAAAAAACCTAATATTAAAATATTAGGAAAATGTTATTATAATTATTTGTATTCTAATCATGAAATGACAGAGGAGTTAAAAGCTTTTTTAGAGATGAATCAAAAAGAACGATTTACTCAAGCTTTAACTACTCATCTAGAAGAGGCTTACAGTATCATCGAGCAGATTGATTTGAAGAAACTAAAGGTGGATCAATTAAAGTTTTTAGGATATGCGTTACTGGATGAGGAGTTAAGAGGAAAAAATAAAGTGGAGCAAAGAAAGTATTTATTACAAAACTTATGGAAAGTTATTGAAACTCAAAAAATGAATGAGATTTATGAAAGAGCCTTATAGAATCTAGGGGGATGTTAGGTGAAAATCTTGTTGAGTGTTTTAATCTGTTTATGTTTAGGAGGGTGTATGAATCCTCAAAATGTCGCAATTGATGAATATGATACAACTTTATTAGCAAGTGATTTTGGTGGAGATGAGGCATATAAGATAGGAGTGAGTATTGAGGGGAAACCTGTATTTATTGATCCAGATGCGGCTTTTGATCAAGTCACTCAGGATTACAAAGAGGGGTTTAAAGCGATTCAAGAGGAGTATTATTTATTTCCAATTACGAAGCTAAATTGGCGTTCTTATGGCTATTATGGTTGGCAGTTAAGTCATGAAGATGAGACGATTATTGATCAAGGTTATGAGATTTCACGTTTTTTTGAAATTTATAAAAATAGCTTTTAAAGGTAAACTCCTAGTCATAGGGTTTTTTAATTTTTAAAAGGTGATTGTTTCTCAAATTAATCAGATGATTCAATAAATGAATGTCACAAAAGAGATAGTTACTTTTTTTGTCGACTGACTTCTATTCTTTCATTTGCTTTCTATAATTAAATGAGAGAGTGAAAGGAGAATAGATATGGGAATAAAAGAAAAAATGGTCACCATGCCACTCATTAAACATCCGATGTTATATTTTTTTATGGTTATGGGATTTTTATCGATTTTAACAACACCAATTTTGTCATTTACTTCTCGACCTGATTTAGTTTTATTAGTCTATTTAGGATTATTTTTATTATTTTCGGTGACTGTTGGATTTGAAGAAATTGGTCCATTTTATAATAAATCATCGGGAATAATTAATTTAATTGGGATGACAGGAACGGTTTATATTACTTGTATTTTAGTGGAGAATCTAACAGGCTATTTTTTAGCAGCGAATGATCCTCAATTACTTGACCAATACTCATATGAGCTTTCATGGCAATATGTTTTAAATCATTTTTCTCGTTATTGCTTAGTTGGAATTGGAGAAGAGTTATTTAAGTTTTGTGTGTTTTTATTTGTTTATTGGTTTGGGGTAAAGATCAGTGGTAAAAAGCTCATTTCTTGTATCATTTCAGTTTTATTAACGAGTTTATTATTTGGGTTATTGCATGTGAATTATAATTATAGTCAGTGGTTAAATATTACCTTAATTATTGGAATGAGTTCTGTCGTTTATTTTTACTTTCTATTTAAGTATCAAACGATTCTTCCATTAATGATTGCTCATGGATTACAAGATTTTATTGTTTCTTTAGAGTTAACACAAGAGTTAGAAGGGATTCATTTTCAATTTTTAATGTTATTAATAGGAGTTTGGCTAATCAGCCGATTTGGATTTGGAATGAAAATTAAGATGCAAAGATGACGTTGTCATCTTTTTTTGTATGCTTTTTCGTATTTTTAGCTTTTAATTTAAGTTTGATTTAAGATAGGTCGTTTATGATAACTACCGAATCTAGGAAATTAATAGTTAATTGGCAAGGAGGATATGTAGATGTATTTATTGAAAAATGCATGGAAGAGTCTCACCCGTTCAGTGGGGAGAAATATTTTAATTGGTCTGATTGTTTTAGTTATTTCAGTTTCTTGTTGTATTGGACTTTCAATTCGTCAGGCTGCAGAGCAGGCAAGAGAACAGACGTTAGAGTCTTTGAGTGTGACGGCACAAATTACAGTGGATCGTCAATCGATGATGCAACAGTCAATGATGGGTGAAGGGGGATTTGATAAATCACAAATGATGAGTATTCCCAATTTAACGATTGAAGAAATGCAAACGTATGCCAAGGCATCAACGGTAAAATCTTTTTATTATACAGCTACCATTTCATTAAACGGAACAGATGAAGTTGAAGCTATTTCAAATTCCACTTCGACTGCGGATTCAAATATGATTCAAGGAGAAGGAATGCAAATGCCTCAAATGGAAAGTGGAAAAGGAGGCGGTTTTGCAAAAGGTGGAATGGGTGTTCAAGGAGATTTCACGATTATTGGTTATAGTTCAGATGAAGCCATGACAGATTTTTTAGCTGGAACCTCAACATTAACAGAGGGGCAAATGTTTGAAGAAGGAACTGAAGCGTTAGATTGTATTATTTCTGATGAATTAGCCACTTATAACAATTTAGTTGTTGGAGATACCATGACAGTTGTTAATCCGAATAATGAGGAAGAATCGTATACGTTATCCATTGTTGGAATTTATAACAACAGTCAATCGACTGCAACAAGTAGTGAAGTCATGCAAGGATTTTCTTCAGCAAATGATCCCGCAAACCGTATTTACATGAGCTATCATGCTGTTGAATTAATTTCAGAAGCTTCTTCACAAACAGCTGTTATTTCAACCGATGAAACAACAGGAATGGAAACGACAACAGCGATTCCATCTCAAGTTTCAGGAACTTATGTGTTTGCAGATGTTGAAAGTTATTATGCTTTTGAAGATGAGGTTCGTGAGTTAGGATTAGATGAGACTTATACCGTTTCTTCAGCTGACTTAACAAGATACGAACAAAGTTTATTACCGCTTGAAAATTTAAGTCAAATGGCAGGTTATTTCTTAGCGGTTGTCTTTGGAATTGGAGCGATTATTTTAGTCGTTTTAAATATTTTTAATGTTCGTGAACGTAAATATGAAATTGGTGTTTTAACGGCTATTGGAATGAAAAAATCAAAAGTAGCAGCACAATTTTTAGTTGAAAGTTTTGTGATTACGATTATTGCTTTATTAATTGGAGCAGGAATTGGAGCTGTTTCCTCTGTACCAGTGACAAATACATTGTTAGCTTCACAAATTGAAGCACAAAGTCATCAAATGATGCAGGCTGAATCTTCATTTGGACGTCCAACTGGAAACAAAGAGATGATCGGAGGAAAAGGTCAGCCTATGGCTAATATTGATTATATTTCGAGTGTGACATCGGCGACTGATTTTACCGTATTAATGCAGTTATTAGGAATCGGAATGATTTTAACATTAGCAGCTAGTGCAGTATCCATTATTTTTATTATGCGTTATGAACCGTTAAAAATCTTATCAAACCGTGATTAAGGAGTGAGGCGTATGTCAGTATTAAAGCTTGAAAATATTAGTTTTGCTTATGATAAAAAACCAATCTTTAAAGACTTAAATTTAGAATTTGAAAAAGGAAAAGTATATGCGATCATTGGGCGTTCAGGTACAGGAAAAACAACACTATTATCAGTTCTTTCAGGATTAGCTGCTCCAACGACGGGAAAGGTTTATTATGATGGGAAAGATATTGAAAAAATAAATAAGTATGATTTTCGTAGTCAGTATGTTGGCGTTGTGTTTCAAAGCTTTAACTTATTAACGAAATTCACAGCCTTTGAAAATGTGAGCTTGTCGATGGATATTGCAAAATTTCATGTCCCTGATAAAAAGAAGTATGTTTATGATCTATTAAACAGTGTCGGTTTAGATGAAGAAAAAGCGAACCGTCGTATTTTAAAATTATCAGGTGGACAGCAACAACGTGTAGCCATTGCTCGTGCTCTATCTTATCAACCAGAAATTATTTTAGCCGATGAACCAACTGGAAACTTAGACGGTGAAACAGAAGCTGAAATTATTAAAATTCTAAAAGGATTAGCGGCGCAAGGAAAATGTGTCATCTTAGTTACTCATACACCAGAAGTCGCTAAAGCAGCTGATCATGTGTATGATTTATCTAATTTAAAGAAAGTAAAATAGACTAAAAACCTTTCATCCGTAGATGAAAGGTTTTTTAATGGAATCGATTAATTTTAATTTTTTTTATTATTTACGGGTTACTGAATAAATCGTTTCTAGGTTTCCAAAATAAAATCACTAGGAAGGGTGTGATTAAATGAAAGATTTAAATGAAAGTAAAGTAGAGCATTGGCTAGGATTCATTATAATGGGTTGTTTTGCTTGGGCAACGTATTTTCATTTTCAACGTTTTTTCATTAAGTTTGTTGAAGCATTTGCGAATCTTCCTCTTTGGTGGTTTTTAATTGTCTTTCCTTTGTTTGCAATGTCTGTGGTTTGGGCGATTAATTTAGAGGACTCTGAAATGAAAGAACTCGAAACAAACATTCGTTATAATCAAAAAATAATGACAGATTATGAGCGTTGTTTACGGTTAATGCATTATGACATTAAGCAAATTCCATCGATTCAGTTTAGGGCTTACTGTGCTGATTTGCTTCGGTTAATGCAGTATAAAGATGTGAGAATTGATCAAATTGGTTTAAGCGACGAAAGAGGGATTAGTGCCATCACTCCATCGGGAAATAAAATTTATATCTTATGTCAGCACAATGGGCTAGATGAAGTCATTACTGAAGAAACGATTGAAGCCTTACATGAGGTAATGCTTGCAAGTGATATTAAAGAAGGATTATTTATCACAACAACTTCTTTTACTTCAGCTGCGCTTGACTTAGCAAAAGCTCATCAAATTAATTGTATAGATGGTGAAGGTTTAGATAAACTCATTGTACTTGCCACTCGAAAAGCGCAGGATCCCTTAATAAGACAAATGTTAAGTTAGTAATTTACACTGATTTCGATAAACCTTTGGTGTAACTCCGGTTACTTTTTTAAAGGATTTAGTGAAATAGCTTTGATCAGTAAAGTGAAGAAGAATTGAGATTTCTAAAATAGAGTGTTCAGAAAGAATCAGTAATCGTTTAGCTTCTTCTATTTTTTCCATAAGAATGAACTCAGAGATGGTTAAATTCATCTCTTTTTTAAATAGTCGAGAAAGATAGCTTGGATTGAAATGTAGATTTTCACAAATATCAGTGAGCGAGATATTTTGATAAAGATTTTTTTCAATATAAAAAATAGTATCTGAAATAGGACGAGAAATTTTCGTTTTGTTGATTTGTTTCATTTGAGAAGTAATATCCATTAAGATGGTTATTTTTAATTGATTGAGCTGATGAATCGTTGAGGTTTTTTGAATTTGATTTAAATAATAAGTAATTAGCTTGTAAGCTAGCGCGGTAGGTAATCCACCTGTGATGGCACTTCGAATGGAAAGCACCATTAAAGTCGTTAACATCGCTTGTAAAATTTGAATAGGATTTTCATTTAAGTAATCAATGGTTGATTGATTAGGAACTAATTTATCAATGATTTCAATGAGCTTATCAGTATTTCCGTGCTTAACATAAGATAGTAACTCTCGTTCATAATAAAGTGGAATAAAAGGACCATCAATATGGTCATGGATACGAAGGTGAGTAAAATCTGTTTGAAACTTATCTTCAATCTCTTCAAACATTTCCGTGCTATAAAAGTTAGCTTCTAAAACAGCTTCAAATGATAATTCTTTTTGATAAAGTAAATAGTAAATCAACATCGCTTGATGAATGAGTTGATTCAATGAGGTGTTTTCATAACTGATAGGACCGACAATAAAAGTACCGATCAGTTTATTTTTTTTAATGTAATGAATGATAATGAAGCTTTCGCTTAGAGAGTGAAGTTTGATTTGAGGAGTGGAAATCGGATGATTGAAGTCGATCTCGTTTACTATTTCATGATTAAAGACAGTATTTGAAGTTAAATCTTTATAATCTGAATTAATCATAGTAACGGATTGATTTAACGTTTTTTCAATTAGCATTTTGATGTAAGCGATTTGGTCTAATGAATTGTCGTAATTCGTCATATACTCTCCTTTTTGCGTCAAAATAATTATAAAAAAGTCATAATTATACTAAATATTATTAATCATAAATGATAATATAATTCAGGCTCAAATGCAAATGATTGAGCTTTTTTTATGGCTCTTTCATTAAAAATTAGCGTTTAATTAGGAGGGTATATAGATGATGCAAGATAACATATTAGGAACTGAAAAGATTTCTAGATTATTTCTTAAGTTTTCAATTCCTGCCATTTTATCATTAACCATTACTGGGGTTCAAAGTATGATCGATGGAGTCTTCTTAGGAAACTTTGTTGGAACAAATGCGATGGCTAGTGTAAATATTGCGGCTCCATTTATGCAATTAATGATTGGAATGAATTTAATCATTGGAATCGGTGGTGTAAGTTATATTGGGCGAAGTTTAGGTGAAGGTGAGATTAAACGAGCACAAGATATTTTTAAATCAGCTTGCTTGTTCATGATTGGTTTATCACTTGTGATTTTATGTTTAGGATTTACTTTCAGTGAGCAGTTAGCAAGATTTTTAGGTGCTAATGATGTGTTACTTGCCGATACATCAACGTATATTAAGGTGTTAGCCTTATTTGCACCGTTTATTGGTCTTTCATTTATTTTAGGAATCTTTGTTCGTTGCATCGGAAAGCCAAATGTTTATTTAGTAAGTTCAATTGTCAGTTTATTTGCTAATATTATTTTAAACTATGTATTAATTAAACAACTACAATTAGGTATTGTTGGGGCACCCATTGCCACAGGATTATCGTTTGCGACTTCATTTGTGATTGTAGCGATTCCATTTATGAAAAAATCAACGGTATTAAACTTCTTTACGGGAACATTTAATGCGAAGTATACGACTCAATTATTATATAATGGATCTTCTGAAGGTGTTTCATCACTTGCAGCTGCGATTTCAACATTTGTCTTTAATATGGCATTCATGCAAATTGCTGGTGAAGAAGGGGTATCAGCCTTTACTGCGATTAGTTATATCTCATTATTTGCTTCATTAATTGTTTCTGGTGTATCAGCAGGGATTGGTCCTGTTATTTCCTATAACTATGGAGCTAAGTTACATGATCGTGTTAAAGCAATGATGAATTTATCATGTAAGATGGCCATCATTATGGGAACTTTATTATTTATGTTAATTTTCTTATTTGGTAAATCGTTAATTATGTTATTCGTTAGCGATAATCAAGCGGTTATAGATTTAGCTTTACACGGTTCAAAAATTTATGCATTCACATTCTTCTTTAATGGATTAAATATTTTATTTTCAGGATATTTTACATCAATTGGAGATGCACTATCTTCAATTATCGTAGCGATTTGTCGTGGTATGATTTTTATTCTATTAGGAATTATGACGTTACCACAATTTATTGGAATTAGTGGTGTTTGGATGACTGTTCCAGTCGCAGAAATCTTAACGATTTTAATTGTTGTCTTCTTATTTAAAAAAGACAGTATCAAAACAACAAATAAATTAATGAAAGCTTAATAAAAAACCTCGTCGATCAATTAATCGTCGAGGTTTTTTTGTGTTCGATATTGTGATGGACTGACTCCTTTATGTTTACGAAAAATTTTTGAAAAGGCAAAAGGGTCAGTATAGCCAACACCTTTAGCAATATGTGCAACAGGAAGATTTGTTTGCCTTAAGATTTCACAGGCAATCATCAGGCGATGATTGACGAGATATTCTTGAGGTGAGATGCTCAATTTTTCTTTAAAGATATTTGTGAGATAACTGCGGTTAATTCCAACAAATTCAGCAATATCACTAATTTTAATAGGATTAGAATAATTACTATGGATGTATTGAAGAGACTGTTGTAAGTAAATTTCGCTTCCTTTTGTTTTATAAGGTGATGCGACCTGATGATTAGCTTCTGTTAAAGCAGAAAAGAATTGATAAATAAGCGCTTGGAGTTTTAATTCATTAGCATGGGTATAGCAATCTAACTCTAACATCTGAAAGACGTAATCCTTTAATCGTGAACTATCTTCAAAATTAAAAATTAAGTTGTTTTCATTTAAATTTGCATAATTAAGATAATGTGAGGCTTTAACGCCATTGATTCCGATCCAAATATATTGCCAAGGATGGTTTTGATCGGCTTCGTAATAAGTGATTTTATCAGGTAAAATGAGAAATCCTTGATTTTTCACTAAATGATACGTTTTTCCATTCACGTGATAGGTTCCTTCCCCCTCAAGGATATAGTGAATGAGATATTCCGCACGAACAGCTGGACCAAAGCCATATCCAGGGTGACACTTCTCAAAACCACAATAACATAAAAATAAATCAACGGAGTTTTTTTGTAGTGGCTCAAGATAGGCAAAGGCTTGTTCCTTAACATACTTAACATGGTCCATTTTATTTCCCCCTCAAATAAACACGTAGATGTTGCCTGATTACTTAATTAAAAATAAGCATTTTTCACTTCAAAAAGATAACTAAAATTTTCACTAAACAACAAAAAGATAGCGGTTTCAGTTATTCTCACAATTTAACAGGAATGGCTAACATTAAGCCATGTTTTTCATAGCATAAATATAATATCATAACAGTGTAAACCTTTACAGAGAGTTTTTAATAAAATATTTATAAATGAGATAAATATTTGAGGAGAGATTTAGTAAAAACTTTTTGTATAGCTTTATTTTAGTTAAATAAAAGAATCTGTTCTTTTATTAATTATTTGAGGGGGAATAACAATGAAAAAGAACTTTAAAAAAGTATTAGGAGCAGTGGGATTAACATCAATTTTTGTGTCAAGTCTAGTTGGATGTAGTAATAATAGTGAAGAGGGAACTCCTTCAGGAGGTAATTCAACGATCACTTATTCAATTTGGGATAAAGGTCAAGAACCTGGTATGAGAGCTATTGCTGATGCATTCGAAGCGAAAAATCCTGATATTAAGGTGAATGTAGAAGTGACACCTTGGGATCAATATTGGACAAAACTTGAAGCTGCTGCAACAGGTGGATCAATGCCAGATGTATTTTGGATGCATTCAAGCCAACATATTCGTTATGCTCAAAGTGGAATGTTAATGAATTTAAATGAGGTCATTGAAAATAGTGATGTCTTAGACATGAGTCAGTTTACTGAAGGAATTGTTGATTTATATAACGTTGATGGACAACAAATTGCTATTCCAAAAGATGTATCAACGATTGGACTATGGTACAACAAAACATTATTTGATGAAGCGGGTGTTGAATATCCGAATGAAAATTGGACATGGGATGATTTATTAGAAGCTGCACATCAGTTAACTGATGAAGAAAAAGGAATTTATGGATTAAATGCGCCACTTAATACAGAGGAAAATTTATTTAACTATATTTATCAAAATGGTGGAGACGTTTTGATTAATGATAAAACAGAATCAGGTTATTCATTACCTGAAACACAAGAAGCTTTACAATGGTATGCAAACTTAAGTTTAGTTGAAAAAGTATCTCCATCTCAAACACAGTTTGCTGAAAATGGAAACTCAACTTTATTTACATCTGGAAAAGTGGCTATGGGGTTATTTGGATCTTGGATGTATGCAGAGTTCATTACAAATGAATATACGGCCCAAAATTGTGCTGTTTCAGTGTTACCTGAAGGTCCAGCAGGGCGTGCAACTATTTATAATGGTTTAGGAAATTCAGTTGCTGCTAATACAAAAAATAAAGAAGCAGCGATTAAATTTATTGAATTTTTAGGTTCTGAAGAAGCAAATAGAATTCAAGGTGAATATAAATCAGCCATTCCAGCTTATATTAGTACTCAACAAGCATGGGTAGATGCAACGACTCAAAACAATTTTGAAACACAAGGATTAGTCGATATGTTAGCGTATGGATATATTAAACCATATACAAAAAATACAGCTAAATGGGAAAAAGTAGAGATGGAAGTGTTAAGAAAAGTTTGGTCAGGGGATTTATCAGTTAAAGATGCTTGTGATCAATTAGTTAAAGAAATTAATGCGATTTTAGCAGAAGAACAATAAAAGAGAGTGTATAAGTAGGTAACTGTTCGTAAGGATGGTTACCTCTTAAAAATAAGGGGAGAAGATAGTATGGCGATTGCAATTAAAAAAGCAGACTCAAAGCCTGCTGCTAAATTAAGTAACGCAAAATATAATGAATGGATGTGGGGATATCTATTAGTTGCTCCAACCATTATTGGTTTAATTATTTTGAATTTAATCCCTGTGTTTGAAACATTAATGTTAAGCTTTCAAAAAACAGGAGATTTTGGGGCTCATACGTGGGCAGGACTTGAAAACTATAAGCGATTATTCAATGATCCAGCGGTTTGGCAAGCAACTGGAAATACATTAAAATATGCGGTCATTGTTGTTCCAATTACGGTTGCCTTATCTTTAATTGTTGCAGTGTTATTAAATCAAAAAATTAAAGGAAAAAGTTTATATCGCGTGATTTACTTCTTACCAATGGTCGCTGCTCCTGCTGCAGTCGCTATGGTTTGGAAATGGTTATTTAACTCTGAATTCGGGTTAATTAATTACTTATTACAATTAGTTGGAATTCAAGGACCTCAATGGGTTAGTGATCCTAACTTTGCGTTAATTGCAATTGCCATTGTTGGGATTTGGAGTGCCATTGGTTATAACATGATTTTATTATTAGCAGGACTTCAAGAAATTCCAAAAGATTATTACGAAGCGGCAAGTATTGATGGGGCAGGTCCAATTCGCCAATTCTTTACGATTACGTTACCATTAGTTTCTCCAACGATGTATTTTGTTGTGGTGACAAGCATTATTAGTGCAATGCAAGTCTTTGATACTATTTTTATGATGATTGATAAAACAAGTATGGCTCTTGAAAGTACACAATCGTTAGTTTATTTATTCTATCAACATTCATTTACAGTAAACGATAAGGGCTATGGATCAGCCATTATTATGTTATTACTAGCCATTATTATGATTATTACATTTATTCAATCTAAGGTTGAAAAGAAATGGGTACATTATTAAAATAGGGGGATATCGTCATGAAAAAAATAAAAAAAGGAAATCTTCTTATTCATATTGTACTGATTCTTGGGGCTGTTATTATGATTTTACCATTTGTTTGGATGGTGTTAACTTCATTTAAAACGTTGGCAGAATCGACACAAATGCCACCAAAAATTTTCCCAGAGTCAGTACAGTTGAGTAACTATACAGAGGTAATGCGATTATTACCTTTTGATAAATTTTATATTAATACGATTTTAATGTTAGTTTTCCGTGTGCTTGGATCTGTTTTATTTAGTGCGATGGCAGCTTATGCTTTTGCTCGCTTAGAGTTTCCAGGAAAAAACTTCTTATTCTCACTAGTCTTATTACAAATGATGGTTCCAGGACAGCTGTTTATTATTCCACAGTTCTTATTAATTCAAAAATTAGGACTTTTAAATACGGTAACAGCTTTAGTTATTCCGGGATTTGTGAGTGCGTTTGGAACTTTCTTACTTCGTCAGTTCTTTATGGGAATTCCAAAAGAATTAGAGGAAGCCGCAAAACTTGATGGATGTAGCATTGGTGGAACATTCTTTAGAATTATGTTACCACTAGCGAATTCAGGATTAGTGGCATTAGGAATCTTTACTGCTTTATTTGCGTTTAAAGATTTAATGTGGCCATTAATCGTTAATATGTCAATTGATAAAATGACATTATCAGCTGGATTAGCTTCATTACAAGGACAATTCTCAACGAACTTCCCACAATTAATGGCAGGATCATTACTTGCTATTTGGCCAATGTTATTAATCTTTATCGTGTTCCAACGTCGTTTTATTGAGGGAATTGCGACAACAGGTGGGAAACTATAGTCCATATGAAATAACTTATTAATGAATGAGAGACTAGCATCTTTAGCTAGTCTTTTTATTTTGGATCATCAGTATTTGATCTGAGATTGCTTCAGTATTTAGTTAGAGATTATTGATAATAAATGAAACCTTGAATAGTCAGTGATAAGATAAATCATAGATGATTAAGGAGATGTTAAAATGTTAAGTCAAAAGAGGAGAAAGATTAGGAAAAGTTTTATGTTCTTAATGAACAAACCTGTTAAAGTGTTAGATTTTTAATTTAACTAATTAAAGAAATAGAATTGGTAAAAATTTAGTAAAAAACATTGAATTAACCTAATAGCTATATTATAATCAGTTTGGAAAACGTTATCTAAAATAAAAAGTAGCGTTGAGAGGAGAAAAATATGGGATTTTTAATTGATGAAAAACGTTTAGTTTTTGGTATCGAAACTGCCAAAACGACATATGCCTTCGCGGTAGATAATTTAGGCTTATTACGCCACTTATATTGGGGACCAAAAATCGATGAATTATCAGATTTTGAAGTTCCTGAATTATCAGAGATATCAAGTAATGATCCAATTCTTGATTTAACAGATGAAGAGTATCCGGTATTCGGGGGAATGCGATATAAAGAAAACTGTTTAAAGGTGATTTTCGCTGATCAAACACGTGATATCGAGTATCGCTATATGGGATATACAAAAAATGAAAATGAATTAATCATTCATTTAAAAGATGTTCATTATAACTTTGAGTTTAATTTACATTATAAAGTTTATGAAGCCCAAGACTTAATAGAGCGCACAGTTTCGGTTAAAAATAATATGAAATCTGCTATTGAAATTGAAAAAATTCATTCAGCTCAACTTCATATTCCTTATCAGGATTTAACATTAACATCATCTCATGGTCACTGGTTAGCCGAGCTTCAAGAGTTCAAACAACCATTAGGACAAGGAAAAATTGTGTTAGAAAACCGTCGTGGAATTTCAACACATAATCATAACCCATTTTTTGTTTTAGATCGTCAAGCAACTGAAACAGAGGGAGAAGTGTATTTTGGTGCGTTAAAATTAAGTGGAAACTTCTCAACAATTATTGAGCCACGTCCTTATGGGGGAACATTAGTTCAAATGGGAATTAATCCTCATGATTGTTTAATTACTTTAAAACCAGGTGAAGAGTTTGTAGCACCAGCTATGATTTTTGGTTATACAAATGAAGGATTTGAAGCGATGAGTCACCATATGCATGATTATGCTAAACAAAATGTCCTTCGTGAAGGAGTTCGTCCTGTTCTTTATAACTCATGGGAAGCAACAGAGTTTGACGTTCATTGCGATGAGCAAATTGCCTTAGCTAAAAAAGCAAAAGAAATGGGTGTTGAATTATTCGTTATTGATGATGGATGGTTTGGACAACGCCACAGTGATGCTGATGGATTAGGGGATTGGTATGTCAATGAAGATAAGTTCCCTGAAGGATTAAATCCGTTAATTCAAGCAGTCAAAGAAATGGGAATGATGTTTGGAATTTGGATTGAGCCAGAAATGGTTAACCCACCAACACAATTATTAAAAGATTATCCAGATTGGATTTATCATTTTGAAAATCGTGTGAACGATACCTCTCGTAATCAGATGGTTTTAAACGTAACTTTACCAGAAGTTCAAGAGTTCATTTTCAATATGATCGATGATTTATTATCAAAATATGATATCGACTATATTAAATGGGATGCAAACCGACCAATTTCACAAACAGGTATTTCACGAGATATGTGGATTCGTCACATTGAAGCAGTTTATAACATCGCACGTCGTGTGAAAGCAAAGTATCCTCACTTATTATTAGAGGCTTGTGCATCAGGTGGGGGACGTGTTGATTATGGAATGTTAGAAGCTTCATTCGATGACTTCTGGACAAGTGATAATACAGATGCATACGATCGTTTAACGATTCAAAACACTTATTCATATGTGTATCCAATTAAAGCGATGCGCGCATGGGTAACTGATGCTAATAATCGTTCAACAATTCCATTAACATTTAAATTCCACAGTGCGATGATGGGAACGTTAGGAATGGGATGTAATATCCTAAAATTCACTGAAGAAGAAATGAAATTATCAGCAGAGCTAATCGAAGAATATAAACAAATTCGTGAAGTTGTACAAAATGGTGATTTCTATCGTTTACAACATGCTTCAAGCAATAACTACTATTGCTATGAATACGCTAACGAAACAGAAGCTGCTTTATTCGTATTCTTACCACAAACACAAATTTCTCGTACAGGTGTGCGTATCAAGTTACGTGGATTAGATGCAAAAGCAAAATATGATTTCACATTAGCGGGAACAAACATGCAAAAATCAGGATCATATTTAATGAATCATGGAATTGATGTTAAATTAAGTGGAGATTACGCAAGTACAATTATCAAATTTAAAAAAGCATAATCATTTTTAGTTTAATGAGTAATGAATTCAGACTAAATAAAAAATACAGCTATCACTAGCTGTATTTTTTATTTGGATGAAAAGGGATGATCATTGAGAAGAGAAGATCTTCATAGTTTATCTTAATGCATTAAACCAATCAATCATAAGTCATTTTTATTTAAAATTAGAGTAGGAATGTTGCTAATAGAACATTTGTTATTATCCATTTTGTGGTTTTACTTTAAAGTAAGTAAACTTTTGCTTATTTATGGAGTAAAAAAATACCTTTTTTTACTATAAAGATATTGTAAAACGATTACAAATGTAGTATATTATAAACATGAGAGAGATGAAATCGATTACAACTTAAGAGAGGGACGGGTTGTAAAGAGTAAAAAAGGAGAGTTTAATATGCAATTAACTGCAAAAGCAAAGTACTCTTATGGAATAGGAGCACTTGGTAAGGATTTAGTTTATGGTATTGTAGGTACTTATTTAATGATTTATTTTACTGACGTTGTTGGATTAGCTCCAGCATTTGTTGGAACCTTATTCTTAATTGCTCGCATCTGGGATACAGTCAACGATCCAATGATGGGAATGGTAGTTGACAATACAAAAACAAAATGGGGAAAATTTAGACCATGGATTTTAATTGGAACAATTCTTAATGCTGTGGTACTTATCTTCTTATTTAAAAAGCCAGACTTAGATGGTGTACCATTATATGCATATTTTTCAGTTATGTATATCTTATGGGGAATGACATATACAATCATGGATATTCCTTACTGGTCGATGATTCCATCTTTAACAAATGATAAAGCAGAGCGCGAAAAAGTAGCTGTTATTCCTCGTATCTTTGCTAGTATCGGTGGTTTAACAATCGCAACATTTGGTTTAACGTTTGTTGATACGTTAGGACAAGGAGATAAAGTTAAAGGTTATGCATCATTAGCATTTATTATTGCAATTGTTTTCATTATTTCATCAGCTATTACTTGTATTAATGTAAAAGAACCTTCAACAAAAGAAGCAAAAGATTCTGGTAAAAAAGCTGAACGTGTTACATTAAAACAAACATTTAATATTATTAAACGAAATGATCAATTAAAAGTATTCATCGGAGTTGTATTATGTATGAACTTAATGTTACAACTTTTAGGTGGTATGGCACTTTATTACTTCAAGTATGCGACAGGTAATGAGGGAATGTTTAAAATCTATAATGGATTTGCAGGTTTTGCTGAAATCGGTGGATTATTACTATTCCCAATCTTAGCACAAAAAATTGGTCGTCAAAAACTATTTAAAATTGGATGTCTTGTTCCTGTAATTGGATTACTAGGATTATTAGGATCAGGTATTTTTGCTCCAGATAATGCTTTATTAGTTATTTTATCAGCAATTTTAGTGCGTGGTGGAGGAGGATTCGTCCTAGGTTCTACAACAGTTATGTTAGCTGACGTTGTTGACTATGGAGAATATAAACTTGGAACACGTAATGAAAGTATTATCTTCTCATGCCAAACATTATTAGTAAAATCAGCATCAGCATTTAGTGGATGGGCAATTGGTGTTGGATTACAAATGATGGGGTATGTTGCAAACCAAGAACAATCAGCGACAACAATTTTAGGAATGCGAGGTTTAATGACAGTTGCACCAATCGTATTTATCGTATTATGCTTTGTAATTTACAAAAAATACTACAAATTAAACGGTGACTTCCACGAAGAAGTATTAACAGAATTAGAAGCTCGTAACAACTTAAAAGAATTAGAAGAGCGTCATAGTTCAGCAGCTGGATTAAAAGGAGCAACAGCTCAAGCATAAAAAGATAAGACCTATAAGTCATAAAGACTTATAGGTCTTTTTTTTGTTTACTAAAAAGATTCGTAACATGAATGATTAAGAGAGGGATAGAAAGTGTCGAGAACCACATATGCTTAAAAATAGGAACATATAAATTAAGTATAAGCAATAATAGAGGGGGAACATAATGGCGATAAATATTTTACTATTAACGTGCAGTTTTTAAGAAAAATTTTCCATGTGGTGAAAATACACTGATTCTATGCAATTTTCAATTCTTCAAAAATGGTATTTAACCCTACTCCGGTTTGCGCTTTGATGTAAATGAACTTAACTAATTCCTGTTTTTGTTTTCGTTGGCATTCGCGTAAACTCTCGCCAATACAATCCCCTGTCTTAGTTACACGCTTTAGATACAGGTAAACGAATTGAATCATTAACATCAAACGTTTAATCCCTTTTAATGTTCGAACTTGGTAACGAGCCAATCCAAAGTTTTGTTTCGTTTCACGAAAGAATATTTCAATGGGCCAACGTTTCGTGTAGTGCTTAAGAATTTGTTTAGCAGACAATTTTAAATCATGACTCATAAAACAACGTAAGGCTTTTTCTTCAAGTGGAGCCTTTTGTGGCCAACTCAAAATGATTTTGACGACATGGCCACCTCTCACTCGACCCTCATATGTATAAGTATAATAGGTCTCTGATCCAACTGTGACTAAGTCGAGATCTTTGAGGGATAAGGTGTTCGCAAATGATTTAAGTTGAATCCCTTTCGGACGATAGCCTTTCGGAAGAATGATTCGATTGGTTTTGATTCCTCCTAAGTAATAAAAGCCTAATTGATTAGCGATTTGGAATAAGGTTTCACAAGTATACCAACTATCAGCTAGGATGTATCCTTTATGAGGCGGTTTAGGTAAAGTGGTGAGAATCTCCTTAACGAGTTCAATTTTACTCTGTTTATCTTTCTCATACGGAATGATTTGATACGGTAAGGTGACGTCATCACATTGAAGCATCAGGGTAACAAATTGATGGCCATAGACGTATTGATGATGAAGATGAGAGTAGTGCCAACCACATCCTTGAATAGGATAAGTCGCCTGTGACGAGGGCTTAGTTTTAACACATGTTGTATCATCTACTAATACGTAAATAGGTTTTCCTGTTTGATGTGAACGATTGTAAATGCAAGATAGAAGATAGGATTGAATTTGATTAGAAATCATCTCATCATCCCAGGAACTATCATTTAAAAATCGTCCAAAAGTTGTCCGATGACAATGCTTAACGGCAGAGATTTTGCCCGTATAAGTTTCACTAATCATCAAATTTAGGAAATGGTTAAGATGCCTAAACTGTGGTTTCGATAGAAATAAGTCTAAGTCTAGCCCTTTTAAAAATTTGAAAATTGAATGAGAATCTGATATAATACCTTCCATGAACATTAACTCAATTCCTCCTTGTTAATTGGTTGTGCGAGACTTAATTATACAAGGATTTGAGTTAATGTTTTTTCTTTTTGCATTGGTATTTTATAACTGGAAATTAATTGGAAGTAGTTTTGCACATTAATAGTATTTTAATTAATAAAGGAATCGAATTAACTAAAGGAGAGACCCTTGTTTTAAATACATTGAAGAAAATTTATAAAGATATCGGTTATGAAGTCTACATCTATGTACAAGCAAAAGTCGGAAATAAGCGTCCTGACTTTATTATTATGGATGAAAAAAAGGGGATTTGTATCATTGAGGTTAAAGATTGGTCAGAAAGCTATATTCAAGAGGTTAGTAAGACTAAAGTTTATCTTGTTGATCGAGAGAGTGAAAATCCAACGAAGCAAATTAAAGGATATAAAAATCTTTTACATGCGGTATTAGTCACTCGGGATATTGATTTTATCGATGAAGAAGAGATAAGTATGAGAGTGATTTTTACAAATCTAGATCAACTCTCTCCATCTAATGAAAAGTTACGATTATTGATTGGATCAGAAGTTGGCTATATTTTTAAAAATCATTTAAGCCAGTTAACGATATCAAATTTATTTAATCATGAAGAAATTGAAGAAAAGCTAAAGCTAACAGACTTAAATAAAATTCGAGTCGCATTATTTCCTGAAATCGAGATAATGCGTTTAGAAAAATCAAAAACGAATCAAGACATAAAGGTATTAGATTTTGAACAAGAGGAGTTTGCTAAAAGAATTCCCTTTGGTCATTACATGGTCACAGGCGTTCCTGGAAGCGGGAAAAGTGTTATTTTATTAGCTAGAGCAGTTTACTTAATTAAGGAAAATCCAGATTGGAAGATTCTAATTTTAACGTACAATAAGTCTCTTAGTCATAAACTTAATAGTCAATTAAATCAAATGTCTAAAAATCTTAAAGAAACGGGTATTAATGAGTTGAATCTTGATAATATTACCATTAAAAATTTTCACTCAGAAGTTTCTCAACTCACAGGTTATCACAAAAAACCGCAAGAGATGGATAATGTAACTTGGTTTAGGGACGAATCGGTTAGATTAGCAAGTCAAAGAGCGAAGCCTACTTATGATGCTATTTTAATAGATGAGTATCAAGACTTTTATCTGAACTGGATTTCGTTTTGTTTAAAACTTTGTAAAGAACATTCAGTAGAGGGGAATGAAAAGAAAGTAAAAAATATATTTTTAGCGGGTGATCGACTACAAAGTATTTATAATAGTCATGAAATCAGTTGGAAAGCGATTGGTATTAACATGCAAGGGCGTTCTAAATTCTTAAAGACTTCTTATCGAAGTGCTAGGCAACACTTATCACTAGCTTTAATGTTTTTAAGAAATGACGATCGTCTAAAAAAAGAAGTGAATAACTTTTATATTGATGAACTCAATAATCATGACTTAACTGCTGTTAATGATGGAAGCGTAGAGTTTTTAACTGGAAATCTAGAGATGATAGGAGATAAAATTTGTGAATTAAAGAAACAAGGCTATAAAAACGAAGATTTCTTAATACTTTGCCCAACTAAAAGCTATTGTTACAGTGTAAAAACAAAAAGCGCTAATGAAATTAAATATGAAATGGACTATATCAAAGATATAGAAAGTGATAATCAAAATATTATTTTAACGACGTATCACTCTTCAAAGGGATTAGAAGCTAAGGTTGTTTTTTTAACAGGGATTGATAAGATTTATGTAGGTGAAGATATGAACGATCAGATTAAAAGAAAACTGTTATATGTCGGAATGACAAGAGCATCTGAAAAATTATACATTCATAGCACCTCATCGGATCAGGGGAAATATTTAACGGAATTAAAGAAACTGATTAAAGGTAAGAATTTATAATCAAAATGTTCTTAAACATTAGGATTTTTAAAGTAATTTTTAGGAAAAACCATTTTCGTGTATGAATTTCATCGAATATGTATAAAACCATCACCTTTTTTCCGACATCTGAAGAACTTAAAGAGGAGAAGTGTGTCAAAAAGACGTAACATCAATGTTGTAAACGATTAACTTTTTCGATATTTGGGTCGTTTTGTAAGATGTTAGATTTTCAAAAAGGATGTCAGATGTTAAAATGTTGCTATATGTTAAATCTTGTTTAACAGGGGGGATATACGATGAGAGTATACGAATTTGCTAGAAATTATGACATGTCAAGTAAAGAACTTGTAGGTATTTGTCAAGAGTTAGGGATAGAGGTTAAAGCACAATCTAAATTAGATGAAATGCAAGTCGCGACATTAAGCCGTCATATTTGTCGTGGAAAAGATACAGTTGAGGGGTTAGAAGAAACAAATCCAAAAGTTATGAAAAAGCAAAAAGCTGTGAAACACGTTGCTTATGTTGTGACAGAGTGTGAACCATTTGCTTCTTTAGGATCATTAGGACAGGCGGCTGCTACGTTTGTTGAGGAGTCTATTAATCATGAGCGTCCACTAACGGTCGTATTACCAAAGTATAAAAGCGTGACAGAGGGTTATGGACATGAGATGAAATGGTTGACGAACTTACCAATCAAACTAGGTTTAGAAGAAACTCATGCCTCTTTGTTTAAATTAGTTAAAGATTCAGTCACTTATTTATTTATCGGTAATGATCACTATTTTGGACGCGATGATATTTATGGTTATGAAGATGACGAGGTTCGCTTTGCATTTTTTAATCGTGCGGTTTTAGAAGCCTTACCATATCTTGAAGTTGAAATTTCAGATATTTATGTGAATGATTGGCATACAAGTATGATTCCACTGATTTTAGATGTGGACTATAAATATCACTCATTCTATCAGAATGTTAAAACGACTTTAACTATTCATAACTTAGAATATCAGGGATGGTATAGTGCAGATATCTTACCCAATGTTTTAGGAATCAGTCGTCAATATTATGATAATGGATTAACACGTATGGGAGATGCCGTTAATTTACTTAAAAGTGGAATCGAAACGGCATCATATATTCAGTTAAACGAGTTAAGTAAAGAACAATTGAAATTACCACAAATGCAAGAGAGTGGAATGGTTTCAGTGATTGAGAGTAAACTAAATTATAAGGCCTCTTAATCAGACATAAAAAGACTAGGGGAAATGAATGAAGTTCGATCATTTTCAACTAGTCTTTTTTATTTAATAGCAGTAGTGTAAAGATAGGCAATTTTTTAAAGTAGTAGTATATTAGTAGATGTAGATTATTTTTAAACATGAAAAGGTGATATAAATGAAAATCGGACGTAATGATAAATGTTGGTGTGGAAGCGAGAAAAAATATAAACAGTGTCATTTAGCGATTGAGGAAAAAATCGCAAAACATTATCATCAAGGTGATGAAGTTCCAACACGTGAATTATTAAAAACGAAAGAACAGATTGAGGGAATTCGTCATGCAGGTAAAATTAATACGATGATTTTAGATAAGATTGCCGAAACGATTAAAGAAGGAATGAGTACAGAAGAACTTAATAAATTAGCTCAGGATTATACCCTACAGTTAGGTGGAACACCTGCTCCGTTAAATTATCATGGTTTTCCAAAAAGTATTTGTACTTCTATTAATGAAGTCGTTTGTCATGGGATTCCAAGTGAGAATGAAATTTTAAAATCAGGTGATATTGTTAACATTGATGTGACAACAATTGTCGATGGATATTATGCGGATGCTTCACGTATGTTCATGATTGGTGAAGTCGATGAAGAAAAACAAAAGTTAGTTCGTGTGGCTAAAGAATGTTTAGATCTTGGACTTAAAGAGGCGAAACCTTGGGGTTATGTAGGTGATATAGGAGCAGCTATTTTAGAACATGCCACAAAAAATGGTTATACGGTTGTACAAAATATTGGAGGACATGGAGTCGGTGTTGAATTTCATGAAGAACCATATATTAGTCACGTCGGTGTACGTGGAACAGATTGTTTATTAGTTCCTGGTATGACATTCACGATTGAGCCAATGATTAATATGGGAGTAGCCGAAATTGAAGAGCACGAATCAGATGGATGGACGATTTATACAGCGGATCGTAAGCCATCAGCTCAATGGGAGTATACCATTTTAATTACAGAAGATGGAGCAGAAATTTTAGCTTACTAGTTTAGATAAATCATTTTATTTAAATAAGAAGGACCTAAAAACTCATCACTTTTTATACTTAGTATGAAAAGTGATTTTTTTGTTTTGTCATTAATTTTAAAATCTAATACAAATAAACTGGGAATCGTTTACACATTCTTTGCTGTATGATAAAATTTAGTTGTAAAAGTTAATAAAATTTACTAAAAGGGGAAGTAAAAATGAAAGCACCACAGGATATCTATGCTTTATTAACGAATCCAGAGATTTTTGAAATCAAT
This sequence comes from Turicibacter sp. TJ11, assembly GCF_021497505.1. NCBI lineage: Bacteria > Bacillati > Bacillota > Erysipelotrichia > Erysipelotrichales > Turicibacteraceae > Turicibacter > Turicibacter sp. TJ11. The sequence goes on from NZ_CP069349.1 coordinate 63,032, forward strand.
CGATTAAAGCCTCATAGTGATCATCGTTATTATAAGACTTTAGAACAAGCAATTAAGAGAGATGATATGTCATGGCGTCACTGTTTAAATGGTGAATGGCTATTTAAATATAGTGATAACTTAACTACACGCCCAGAGGGGTTTGAGGCGTTAGAAGTAGATTGTTCAGATTTTGGTAAAATTAACGTACCGGGGCATATCCAATTACAAGGATACGATAAGCCACATTATGTTAATACTCAATATGCATGGGATGGACATGAAGAATTAAAACCTCCATACATTCCAACTAAATATAATCCAACCGCTTCATATGTGACATACTTCGAAGTTCCACAGGATTGGAATAATCAAAAAGTGTGTATTTCATTCCAAGGGGTAGAAACAGCATTTAACGTTTGGTGTAATGGAGAGTATGTTGGATATAGTGAAGACAGTTTTACACCAAGTGAATTTGATTTAACTGCATATATTAACCGTGAAGGTCAAAATAAATTAGCTGTGCAAGTTTATAAATGGTCAACAGGAAGTTGGTTAGAGGATCAAGATTTCTGGCGTTTATCAGGAATTTTTAGAGATGTTTATTTATATACAACACCAAACACACACATTGAAGATTTATTTATTAAAACACCATTAAGAAATAATTATCAAGATGCGACTGTTTCTGTTGAGTTTAAAGTGCCAGGAGAAGACGCAACCATTGTGGCTAACTTAGTAGATGCTAACAACAATTTAGTCGCTTCAGGAACATGTGATGTAATCAACGGAGTTGCGACGTTATCATTAGATGTTGAGCAAGCAAACTTATGGAGTGCTGAACATCCTTACTTATATGAGTTACAATTAGAGTTAAAGGTGAACGGTGAAGTCGTTGAAGCTATTTGTCAACGTGTCGGAATTCGTGAATTTAAAATGATTAATAAAATTATGTGTATTAATGGAAAACGTATCGTCTTCCGTGGAGTCAATCGTCATGAATTTAGTGCGACATACGGTCGTTCAGTGACAAAAGAAGAGATGGAATGGGATGTTAAGTTCTTAAAAGAACATAACTTTAACTCAGTACGTACGTCACATTATCCAAATGCTTCGTATTTCTATGAATTATGCGATGAATATGGATTATACGTTATTGATGAAACAAACTTAGAAACTCACGGAACATGGCAACGTATGGGAGCTGTTGAATGTAAAGATGTAACGATTCCAAATGGTCGTCCAGAGTTTTTAGAAATTATTTTAGATCGTGCAAAATCAATGGTCGAACGCGATAAAAACCACCCAAGTATTATCATTTGGTCATGTGGTAATGAAAGTTATGGTGGAGAAAACTTATATAAAATGTCACAGTATTTCAGAGATCGTGATGAGACACGTTTAGTTCATTACGAAGGAGTATTCTGGGATCGTCGTTTTAACGATACATCAGATATGGAAAGTCGTATGTATGCACGAGTTCCAGATATTAAAGAGTTCTTAGATAATGACCCACAAAAACCATTTATTTTATGTGAATATACCCATGCGATGGGGAACTCAAATGGAGGAATGGATCGTTACATTGAGTTAGAAGATGAGTACGAAATGTATCAGGGAGGATTCATTTGGGATTATATTGATCAAGCCTTATGGTCAAAAGATCGTTATGGAAAACCATTCTTGGCATTTGGTGGAGATTTTGGAGATCAACCAACAGACTATAACTTCTGTGTGAATGGAATTATTTACGCAGACCGTACGATTTCACCAAAAATCCAAGCGATTAAAGGGGCTTATCAACCATTTGCGATTGAAGTCAAAGATAGCGGAGCAGAGATTTATAATAAACATTGCTTCACTGATTTAAATGAGTATGTCGTTAAGTGGCAAATTGAAGAGGGAGATCAAGTAATTGCTTCTGGCGAATCAGTTCAAACATTGGCACCATTAACAAAAGCATTTATTGATTTAGGAATTAATCCAACTTCATCTTCACAAGAGCAAGTGATTACTGTTTCTGTTCATTTAAAAGAGGCAACAGCTTACGCTGAGGCTGGACATGAGATTGCATTCGGACAACGTGTGGTTGAGCCTGTTAAAGAAGAGGTTATTCGCGAAGTTAAACCATTTAACATTGCAGAAGGTGATGTAAACGTAGGAATTAATGGTGAAGGATTCGAAGTTATTTTTGCTAAAAACTTAGGACGTATTGTATCATTAAAATACGATGGAGTTGAGTACATTCATCAACCAAACTTATCATTAATGCCAAACTTCTGGCGTGCTGCAACGGATAATGATCGCGGAAATCAAGCGCAAGTTCGTATGGCACAATGGAAATTAGCAAGTTTATATGCTTTCCATGAATCAATGGATATTCATAAACATGATGATGGTTTAGAAGTTATTTTCAACTATAACTTAAATACAATGCCCGTTTCATATGCAGTTGTAAAATACTTCATCAACTCTTATGGACAAATTCATGTCACAATGAGCTATAATGGGGTAGAAGGATTACCAAACATGTTTAAATTCGGAATGGATTTAGCCATCCCAGCAGACTTTGATACATTAACTTGGCGTGGATTTGGACCAGATGAAACATACGCTGATCGTGAGTTTGGTGCACGTCTTGGAACATTTACAAATAAAGTAGCTGATAATGTAGCGGGATACGTTATTCCTCAAGCATGTGGAAACCATACTGGAGTACGCTTTGCGACATTAACGAATGAAGAAGGAAAAGGATTACGCATTAGTGGAGAAACACCATTAAGCTTTAGTGCTCTTCCGTATTCATCACACGAATTAGAAGCAGCTTACCACCACTATGAATTACCACCAGTTTATAAAACAGTCTTATCAATTAACTTAAAAGAAATGGGTGTTGGAGGAGACGATTCTTGGGGTGCACGTCCTGAAGAATGCTTCGAAATTCCAGCGAATGAAAATTACGAATTTAGCTTTGTTATTGAAGCGGCTAAATAATTTTAACAGTCTAAAAAAAGGTTATCTCATTACGAGATGACCTTTTTTATGTGTGGGATGTTATAGGTGATTTAGTTTGAGAAATACATTTATGAGAGATAATAATGAGTAAAATAAGTTTATAAATTTGATTCGTTTCAAAAAGGTCTTGTCGTGAGAAGTTTAATATTTTCCACATGGATCACGATAAAAATGATCTAATTTAAAGAGAATGGTTACTAAAATGATTTGATTTTAAGAAGTCTTTGAATAAAGATAAAGTCTGTCTTTAGTTTTTAAAATGAATAACTGATTGATATTTGATGCTAAAAATTATCATCTAATCATAAAAACAATTGATGACAAATATATACAAACCTAAAAAAAATAAGATCGAATTCATGTCTTTTTTTATTTAAATAGAAAACATTTTGTAAGAAAAAAAATCGTTTAATTAAAAAATTAATGAAAGATTAGTTATTTTTGTGAAGATAGGTACATAATATTGGGAAATTGTGTTAAAATGTGATCGTTATCAAAGATGAAGAGGAGATGATTTATGAGGGGAACAAGCAGTAACCAATTTAAAAAACACACATAAAAACAACACTTATACTCCCACCAATACAAAAACTAAGATTTATCATTAATGAACTTATTTGAACTTTAAATCATTAAGCACAAAATGATTGAGTTTTGGGTAAGGTCAGAATTCATTTAAAAATGTATTGAGGGGGAAACCAAAATGAAAAAACTTATGTCAATTTTATTAGCAACAATACTTTCTATCGTAGGATTAGTAGGTTGCAGCAGTAACGAAGGAACAGATCAGAATGAGACACCATCTGATCAAGGAGAAACACCATCTGATCAAGGAGAAACACCGTCAACAGATCAGTCGACAGGTGAAAAAACAACAGTTAAGTTGTGGTTAGATTACGATGATTACGCTGAAGAGTTAGAATCGGCGATTGAAGCGAAGTTTCCGCAATATGATATTGTGTGGGAACATGTTGAATCAGTCGATACGCGTACAAAATTAGAATTAGATGGGCCAGCAGGTGTGGGGCCAGATATTTTTATTCAGCCACATGATAATATGGCTCAATCGATTCAGTCTAAAATTTTATTACCACTAGGTGAGAAGTTATCAACTCAAGTTCAAGACCGATTTATTGAAGCGTCAGTTCAAACAGTTGAGTTTGATGGAAACTATTATGGAGTTCCACTATCTACAGAATCTGTTGCATTCTTCTATAATAAAACATTGTTAGAAGAATACGGATTTGAAGTAGCAAAAACATGGGATGAAGTAAAAGAACAAGGTGATGTATTTAATAATAACGCTGAAAATAAATTTATTATTCGTATGGAGGCAGGAAACTCATATACGATGCATCCGTTCTTAACGGCATTCGGTTATCAATTGTTTGGTCCTGATCATAATGATCCAGAACAAATTAACTTTAACACACAAGAAGTTATTGATGGATTAACTTATTATAAATCGTTAAGGGAATATTTAGATGTTCCATATGCTGACTTAACAACAGATACTGTTGAAGTTGAATTTGCTAAGGGAACTATTCCATATATTATTGTTGGACCATGGGCAATTTCTGAAATTAAGAAAAATGCTGACTTCGAGTGGGGTGTTACAACCATTCCGACAGTTAATAACACTCAACCAGTCACTTTCTCAGGAAACATTATTGCATGTATAAGTTCTTATACAAAAAATCCTGAGGCAGCTCGTGAAGTATTAGAATTCATGACTTCTAATGAAGGATTAGAAATTCTTTATAAAGTTCGTGGATCAATTCCAGCATTAAAAGATCCAAGTGTCATTGATGGACTTTCTGATGATGCTTATTTAATGGGAGTTTTAGAACAAGCTCAATATTCTCAAGCAATGCCAAGTATCCCAGAAATGGGAAGCTACTGGGCGCCAGCTGAAACGATGTATCGTTCAGTTTGGGAGGGGTTAGCAACTCCAGAAGAAGCAGCTGCAAAAGCGTTAGAAGATTATGAAGCAGCTCTAGAATTAGCTCAGTAAGAAAAAAGAGGACCTCGTCCTCTTTTTTTATTTGTCTTTAAAAACGATCTAGCATTACTGAAAAATAAGATAGAGGATTGCCTAGAGTTCGTTTATCGTTTTTAAAAAATGAATTTAATTAAAAGTTTTACGATATTAAAGAATTAAACAGAAGAACATTAAAAATAAGAATCAGTTAATGAAGTCTTATTTTAAGTAACTCACCCAATCGTGTGGATCTGTTACTTTTCCACATTGAATACCTGTTAACGTATCGTATAACTTTTGAGTTAATGAGCCAGTTTTGAAATCATTGATCACTATGGTTTCATCTTTATAATGAAGCTCTCCGATTGGGGAAATGACAGCAGCTGTTCCGGTTCCGAAGGCTTCTTTTAATGCCCCAGTACGTCCCGCTTCCATTAATTCATCAATGCTAAGATGACGCTCTTCCACTTTAATGTTCCAATCTTTAAGTAGTGTAATAATGGAATCTCTCGTCACCCCAGGTAAAATAGAGCCTTCTAGTGGAGCTGTGACAACGGTATCGTTAATTAAGAACATCGCATTCATGGTTCCAACTTCTTCTACGTATTTACGGTGGACACCATCTAACCATAGCACTTGAGTATATCCACGTTGATTAGCTCTCACTTGTGCGGCGATACTCGCTGCGTAGTTACCTCCACACTTAGCAAATCCAGTTCCACCTTTAACCGCACGTACATATTCATCTTCAACCCAAATTTTAACGGGTTTAACGCCTTCAGGATAGTAATCACCAACTGGTGATAGAATAATGACAAATTGATAATTTTTAGCTGGATGTACTCCTACACCAGACTCTGTTGCATAACAGAAAGGACGAATATAAAGAGAAGTTCCAGGTTCAGAAGGCACCCAATCTTTATCGTAGTCAACAATCGCTTTAACCGCTTGTACAAACAAATCGGCTGGAACAGTGGCCATACAAAGTCGTTCGTTTGATTTAATAAACCGTTGCGCGTTCATTTCAGGTCTAAATAAAGCAATGTCGCCATTTGGATGACGATAAGCTTTTAATCCTTCAAATGTCTCTTGAGCATAGTGTAAAACCATGCAGGCTGGATCCATTTCAATCGGCCCATAAGGGATAATACGTCCATCATGCCATCCTTTTTCTTCACTATAATCAATGACTAACATATGATCGGTAAAATAACGTCCAAATTTTAAATTTTTTTCATCAGGTTTTTCTTTTAATACTTTAGCACGTTCAATTTTAAAATTCATAGGCACACTCCCATTTTTCTTGTTTAAAGGTTATTTTAATAACATAACGTTCATGTTAATTATTCTGCAATTGAATCAATTCCTTTGTACATGAAGTAAATTTCATGATCATGGAATTTGTTTTTATGATAAAAATCAGCGACGATTAAGTTATTTGTCATTAACGTTAATCCCGCTAACTTTTGTTCTTTCGTATATTTATTCATATATTTAAGTAATTTTGAGCCATAGCCACGCTGTTGGCAATCAGGATGGATGAAAAACTCATCGATAAATAACTCATCTTTATACCACCATGTTCGTTCGTGACAAAGAGCCGCTCCGATCAATTCTTCTTCATCGTTTAATAAAAGAAATCCAACAAAACGGGGGAATTGACTTAGTTCTTCAATGTAGTTTTTGGATTTTAGCTCAGACCAACGACATGCCCATTGTTCGTTATTATAAACTGTTCTTAAAAGTTCAGCGCACTCATCTAAGTACTCAGCTTCGTAGTAGGCAATTCTCATTTTACTCACTCCCTTCTGTTTCTATTGCTAACATATGAGTTTAAGTATTAAAATATTAATTATTTGAAAGAGATGGTAATTAATGAACAATGTATGGCGGATATAAATTGAGTTAGAATTTTTTAGTTAACATGATCTGCATCAGAGTGAGATGTCAGTAGATCTTATTAGAAAAGGTTAGTAAGTCTATCATTCAAATTGATCAGATTTAAAATCTTTTTCGCTTTTGTAGAGATGAAAGATAGTAATGTTGTCAGTCATCTATTTTAAAAATTAAAGCCATCAATTACTGAGGAGGAAGACATGAAGTTATTAAAAAAGGATGAATTAAAAAGTCACGATGTTTATGAATTTTGTTATGCTAAAGATCGTCTAAATCACTGGAATCAAGATTCTTTATATTTGATTGATGAAGAGTTTTGGAGATTAGCCCCTTATCTAGATCAAACTTTTTCTAATTTTGCTTATTATGGACTTCAAAAAGTTAAGTTGACTGATTGGGAAAAGATTAGACAGTTAGCTTTAGAGGAAGATACTCAAGAAGAATCAATGATTATGTTTTTTAATCAAATCAATGAATGGATTAAAAAAGATATGAATCAAGATGATCATTTTTGGATTTTAGGCATTTAATGATTAAAAGATAATGTAAAAAGAGGTGACTTTTATGAAAGTCACCTCTTTTATTTTGTGAATGTAAACGTTGTTTGTTGTGAGTAAACCTCACCAGGTTTTAAAATTTGTGATTCAAAATCAAATGGAATTAAATGCGTTTCAAAGCAAGCACCTAAATGCATTTCTCCTTTGCGGTTACCTTCAAAGATTAAGTCATCTGTTAAAAAGTTTCCAGCATAAAATTGCATAGAAGGTGAGGTTGTTGAAACGGTTAATTGACGATTTGAAGCTAAATCTTTTAATGTCGCAATCTCTTTTTTATCAGATAAAATGTATAGATGATCATAACCTGATGTTTTTTCAAAGAGTGGTAAACGCTCTTTGTCTTTTGGATCAATAATGGTTGGTTTATTGAAGTCAAATAAAGTATTGGCAACAGGGATTAATTGTCCAGTAAATGATGAATGGTCATCAACTTCTGCTACATAATCAGCCTTAATTTGTAGTTCATGGTTATAAATCGTAGAACTTAAATTTCCAGATAAATTAAAGTAAGCATGTTGAGTTAAGTTAACGATCGTATCTTGATCTGTCGTTGCTTCATAAGAAACAATGAAGTTATTATCTTCTAGTGTGTAGCAAACTTTAATAGTGACGTTTCCTGGAAAACCATTCTCTTGATGCGGAAGCGTCGTTGTTAAGGCATATCCCGCTGGAATTTGTGTCACATTAAAGTCTGCATATGTTAAGCACTCAGCCCCTCCATGTAAGTTATTTGGGCCATTATTTAAATCTAACTGATAAGTTTGATTATTAATGGTGAATTGTCCATTTTTAATTCGATTTGATGTACGACCGATAATGGCATTTAAGTAACATCCGTTGTTGAAGTAGCTTTCAACGTTATCAAAGTTTAAAACTAAGTTTTGTTCGTACTGATCAGCAGCCATAGCTACTTTAGTTAAAACGCCACCAATATTTAAGAAGCGCACTTCTAATGCTTCATTTTTCATACAGTATTCAACCACGTTAATTCCGTTAATTGTTCCTTTTTCTACTGCCTGATAGGCTATCATTTAAAAATCCCCCTTATACTATGTTACTGACTGCTTGAACGTTTAATGAGGCGTGTTGGAATCGTTACTTTTTTGGCGATTTCACGATCATTTGTAATACGTTCGATGAGCAAGTCAAGTGCGGTTTCTCCCATATGTTTTGTGTTCATGTCAATTGTTGTTAACGATGGGATCGTATATTGTGATAATGAGATATTGTCATAACTAATAATTGAAACAACATCTGGTACTTTAATATTATTTTCGTTTAATGCTTTTAAACATCCAATCGCCATCGCATCAGAAGCAACAATATAAGCATCTAATAACTTCCCTTGTTTAATAATATCCGACATGATTTCATATCCAGAGTCAGCCGTAAATGATCCTAAGTAAACATTATTTTGATGGAATGCTTTTAGTTTTGACATTTGATTAATATAAGTCGTTAAGCGAATATCTAGTAATTCTTGACCATCGAGTGTTTTTTCAACGCCACAAATGAAACCAATCTTTTTCAGTTGTAGATCATATAGATAAGAAATAATATCCTTTGTTGCCTCTTTTAAATCAGCCATCACGACATCAATATTGTAGTGTTTAGAGTAACAATCTACTAACACAAGATGACGAGTTAACGTCTGAAGATTTTGAATTTCCTCGTCACTATATTTACCTAAGGCGATTAATCCATCTAAATTCATCGCTGAAATGTCATCAAATGAGGTTAGTGGTAAATAGATTTTTTGTAAATTAATATGATGGGACTGACAGTGATTTTCAATAGCCAAACGGATAGACATGTAATAAGGATCAGTAATCTCTTCAGCCATTGAATACCAATAAACGAGACCGATCGTTAAAGTGGTATTTTTTTTAGTCGTTTTATTACGTTTACTTAAAGGGACGTAATTTAGTTTTTCAGCGGTGGCCATAATTTTTAAACGTGTTTCATCCGATACGTTAAAGTTTTTATCTTGATTTAGAACACGTGAAACCGTTGTGATTGAAAATCCTGTTAAATCGGCAATATCTTTGATTTTAGCCATATTACGATAGCCTCCTTTCATAAAGAAAATGAATGTGTTCATCATTGTTTCATCTAATATTCTATCATTAAGTTTTGTAAAATAAAACATTAGCTCATTAACAAATTTCAAAAAATGAAAGGGTTTTAAGTAAATGGTATTGATTTTTTTACTAAAAAAGTATAAAATTTTAGTATAGTAAAAAATAACAGTAATTCAATAAAGTGGATGAAAGTAGAAAGGAAGAGGAAAATGAAGATTGAAACGTTAAAAGATGCATTTACAAAAGTGTTTGGTGAAGAAAAAGAAATGAAGGTATTTTTCTCGCCAGGTCGTGTTAATTTAATTGGGGAGCATATCGATTATAATGGTGGATGCGTCTTTCCGGCAGCTATTACTTATGGAACATACGCCATTGTTTCACCACGTGAGGATCAAAAAGTACGTTTATATTCGGGGAATTTCGAAGATCGTGGAATTATTGAATTTGATTTAAGTGATTTATCACATACAGAAGATGAGCACTGGAGTGTTTATGTTAAAGGTGTAATGGTTCAGTTTAAAGAAGCTGGATTTAACATTCCAACAGGTTTTGATGCTTATGTATTTGGAACGATTCCAAATGGTTCAGGATTATCATCATCAGCATCACTTGAATTACTAGTTTCTCAAATTTTAAAAGAATTACATGGATATGAGATTTCAATGGTTGATATGGTTAAGTTATCTCAAAAAGCAGAAAACAGCTATGTTGGGGTTAATTGCGGAATTATGGATCAATTCGCTATTGGAATGGGGAAAAAAGATTACGCGATTAAATTAAATACAAATGATTTAAGTTATGAGTATGCTCAAGCTAATTTAGGAGATAACTCAATCTTAATTATGAATACAAATAAAAAACGTGAATTGGCAGATTCAAAATATAATGAACGTCGCGAAGAGTGTGATAAAGCATTAGAATTATTACAAACACAAGCTGATATTAAATTCTTATGTGACTTAACAGTGGCTGAATTTGAAAAAGTTGCTCATGTTTTAACAGATGAGGTGTTATACCGTCGTGCAAAACATGCTGTGACTGAAAATGAGCGTGTAAAATTAGCGATTGATGTATTATCAAATGGAGATTTAAAAGAGTTTGGACAATTATTAAATCAATCTCATACGTCATTACGTGATGATTACGAAGTAACAGGAAAAGAATTAGATACAATTGTTGAGTTAGCATGTGCACAAGAAGGTGTATTAGGGGCACGTATGACAGGTGCAGGATTTGGAGGATGTGCGATTGCTTTAGTTCAAAACGATGCAGTCGAAGCCGTTAAATCAGCGATCGCAAAAGGATACAAAGAAGTAATCGGATACGATGCAGATTTATATGTAGCAACAATCGGAGACGGAACGAAAACATTAGCATAGTTTGCATAAGGAGAGAGTAGAGCATGAACATCAATTATGAAATTAATCGTTTAATCAGTTTTGGATTACAGCATGACATGATTAAAGAAGCAGATTTATTATATGCTGCTAACAAAATCATCGATATTTTAAAAGTTCCATCATTTGAATATGAAGCAGTACAATTAGAGCCGATGGAAAATCCAAGTGAAATCTTAGAAGCGATGCTAGATTACGCTAAAGAAAATGGAGTTCTTGAGTGCGATAGCGTGGACCATCGCGATCTATTAGATACAAAAATCATGGATTGTTTAATGCCACGTCCATCTGAAGTGGTTCAAACGTTTGAAGATTTTCATGCTCAAAATCCAAAAGAGGCAACAAAATATTATTATGATTTAAGTAAAGCTTCAAATTATATCCGTGTCAGTCGTGTGGCTAAAAACTTAAGCTGGAAAGCAAAAACGAAGTATGGAAACTTAGATATTACCATTAACTTATCTAAACCTGAAAAAGATCCAAAAGCGATTGCGATGGCAAAAAGCTTACCAAGCTCAAACTATCCAAAATGTCTACTCTGCCAAGAAAATGTAGGATATGCAGGGACATTAAATCATCCAGCTCGACAAAATCATCGCATTATTCCGCTTGAATTAACAAAAGAAGAATGGTTTTTACAATACTCGCCATATGTTTATTACAATGAGCACTGTATCGTTTTAAAAGGTGCTCATGAACCAATGAAAATCTCACGTTTAACGTTTGAACGTTTATTAGAGTTTGTTAGTCAGTTTAAACATTATTTCTTAGGATCAAATGCAGATTTACCAATCGTTGGAGGATCAATTTTAACGCATGATCACTTCCAAGGTGGAGCGTATGAGTTTGCGATGGAAACAGCTCCAATTTTAAAAACGTTAAATGTCTTAAACTATGAAGATGTTGAAGTTGGATTTGTGAATTGGCCGTTAAGTGTCTTACGTTTAAAAGGAGAAAGCCGTGAACGTCTTGTAGAATTAGGAGATATTATTTTAAATGCATGGCGTGAATATAGTGATGAAGCCTTAGGAATTTTTGCTTCAACGGACGGTACTCCACATAACACGATTACTCCAATTGCTCGCTTTAAAAATGGAAAATATGAATTAGATTTAGTATTACGTAATAATCGTACATCAGATGAGCATCCAGACGGAATTTATCATCCACATGCTCACCTACATCACTTGAAGAAAGAAAACATTGGATTAATTGAAGTTATGGGATTAGCGGTATTACCTGGACGTTTAAAAGATGAGCTTGAAATCGTTAAACAGGCGTTAGTAGCTCGTGATTCAAAGATGTTAGAAGAATCAGGACTTGAAAAGCACCTTCCTTGGTTAAATGAAATGTTAGGACGTTATGAATCAGTAAGCACTGATGAAGCAATGTCTATTGTTGAAACTGAAGTTGGACAAAAATTTGTTGAAATTTTAGAGTGTTGTGGTGTATATAAATTAACGGACGAAGGATTAGAAGGAATTCAACGATTCATTAATTCAATTAATTGTTCATTATAAGGAGGAAGAGAAATGAAAGTTTTAGTAACAGGTGGAGCAGGGTATATTGGATCACACGCTGTTTATGCTTTAATTGAACAAGGGCATGACGTTGTAGTGGTGGATAATTTAGTAACAGGACATCGCGGGGATGTTCATCCAAATGCAACGTTCTATCATGGAAACATTGGTGATTATCGTTTCATGACAGAAGTTTTACGTAAGGAAAATGTCGATGGTGTGATTCACTTTGCTGCTTACTCATTAGTTGGGGAAAGTATGACAAATCCTTATAAGTATTATGACAATAACATGAGTGGAACAAATGTTTTATTAAAAGCGATGGTTGATTGTGGCGTTCAAAATATCGTCTTCTCATCAACAGCAGCGACTTATGGGGAAGCTCAAAATATTCCAATCTTAGAGACAGATCCAACGAATCCAACGAATGTTTATGGGGAAACGAAATTAGCGATGGAGCGTATGATTAACTGGTATCATAAAGCACACGAAACAAACTATGTTTCATTACGTTACTTTAACGTAGCGGGAGCTCATCCATCAGGATTAATTGGAGAAAAACATGATCCAGAAACGCATTTAATTCCAATTATTTTACAAGTTGCATCAGGACGTCGTGAAGCGATTAATGTTTTCGGTGATGACTATGATACAGCAGATGGAACTTGTATCCGCGATTACATCCATGTTTGCGATTTAGCAGAAGCTCATATTTTAGCGATGCAATACTTAGTTAATGGTGGAGAAAGTACAATCTGTAACTTAGGAAATGGAGAAGGATTTAGTGTTCTTGAAATGATTGAAGCAGCACGCGAAGTAACCAATCATCCAATTCCAGCTGTTATTTCACCACGTCGTGCAGGAGATCCTGCGAAGTTAATTGCTTCAAGTAAAAAAGCTCAAGATATTTTAGGTTGGACACCAAAACATCCTGAAGTTAAAGATATGATTGCTAGTGCTTGGGCAGTAGAAAAAAATAAATAAGAATTAAAGCTATCTCAATTGAGATAGCTTTTTTGTTATGTTAATCATCTAATGAATGAAAGTAATTTTATTCAAAAAATGATAAAAATATCCTATAATTTATATAAATGGACATAATATGTCTATCTTAAATGATATAATATTGGGGAAATGGTGAAATTATGGAAAAAGATAAAGACCATCGAATTAATCGAGTTTTATCTATTTATCAGCGCCTAGAAAAAGGACAAATATTAAACAAGGATCAATTAGCTCTTGAATTTGGAGTTAACAACAAATCCATTCAAAGGGATATTGAGCATCTGCGGTTTTACTTAGCCAATCAGCCTGATTGCGCGAATTTAGAGTTGAAGTATAGTCGAAAACATCGAGGGTATCAGTTACTAGGTAGTAAAAATCATAGCTTTGATCGAAAGAAAATTTTATTAATGCTGAAGATTTTATTAGCTAGTCGACCGTTAAATCAAAAAGAAATAAGTGATTTAATTAATATGTTACTTGTTCAATTAGATGAACCTGATCAAAAGCTCATAAAAGAATTAATAGGAAATGAAGTGTTTAACTACGTTCCATTAAGGCATGACAGTGATTTGATTGATAAGGTTTGGGACTTAAGTCAAATTATTAATCGTCAGCAGATGATTAAAATCTCATATCTTCGTCATGATGAGCGAAGACTACATCGAAACTTAAAACCCGTCAGTATCATGTTTTCGGATTTTTACTTTTATCTAATTGCTTATATGGAAGAACCAAAATATTACTTATTTAGTTATGATAAATTAAATAATGATTATTTACGAGTGTTCCGAGTGGATCGAATTGAAAGCTATGAAGCGTTAGATGAAAAGTTTTATTTACCTTATTCTAACCGATTTGAAGAAGGGGAATTTAGAAAAAGAATTCAGTTCATGTTCTTAGGCGAATTAATTAAAGTAAAATTTGAATTTCATGGCTCTTTAATTGAACCTGTTCTAGATCGATTACCGACTGCCACCATTTTAGAGCAGGAGTTTAATAAATATGTCATTGAAGCGGAAGTGTATGGTAAAGGAATTATTATGTGGTTAATGAGTCAATCAACAAGAATTAGAGTCTTATCACCTCCAAGTCTTGTTGAAGAGATGAAGAATGAAATTAGGCGTTTATCACAGATGTATGATCAATAGACGACATCAAATTTGGGATATTAATATTGGATTGGGAGCCAGTATTAATAAATAATGGGTAATGTTTTGTTTAAAATAAGTTCGTTTATAAAAAATACTAATTATTATAAATTTGGGAGTTATAATAATTAAAATGTTAAAAAATTGTCTTATTTAAACTAAAATAACGAGATTAAAGAAATAAAAAATTTTTAAGTTTAAAGTCAAATTATAAAAAGCGATTAATTCTATTGGGAAGAAGTAATCGCTTTTTATGACTAAAAAAGTAGAAATCAAGTGCTTAGTTTATCGGTCATTAAAATAACACAATTATAACATTGAAAACGTATTCAAAGTATGATAAATTATTACTTGTGATTTTTAAACTCTAAGTGATTAGAGGATTGATTTCATATGGGGGAATGAAATCGAGGAATTACGTGAAGGGAATGTATTATCGTTGCACCACTAGATCAACAATCTAGTGGTTTTTTTATTGATTAAGACATTAAAAAGATAATTATCATTAATTGAACGATTCAAAGAAGTAAGAAGAAATATCATGGTCATCATCATTATAAAATGAGCAGTTAATCTTTTCTAAAGAACGACCATTTAAAGGATAAACTTTTATAAAATATAAATCCTGAGATAAATCTTCAAGATACGTTTGATCATTGAATGTTAATTTTAAAGTGCTCGCTTGTAAGTCTTCATTTAATCCCCAAAGAAGTAAATAATTTGAGGATTGATACATTTGACAGCGATTCACCTGTGCTCCTTTAGGAGCTGAAACCATATTAGAGAGATTGTATCGCCAAAATAAGATGGCATTCGGTTCATAGATGGCAATATCAAGTTGATTAGTAGCTAAGTCCTGAAATAAAATAAATTCATTCTTTTCATAGTGAATCTGATCGATTAGATAAATCTCATGATTTAAACGAGATTTTAAATCATCATCCATTGAAGTGACTGTCGTAGTCGTGATGTAAAGAGCAATTAAATCTAAACTAAGAATAAGAAGTAAACCAATGATTAATCGAGACTTAATGTAATTTAGCATAGTTCCTCCTAAGTCATAACTTTTGATAAACTATATGCTAATGACAACAATTATATTTTAAGGTAGTGGAATGAAAAATTAATTAAGTTTTTGAGAATGGGGTGAGTGGATGGATGAAATGAATAATCACATTAAACGCGCTGAAGAGTGTGAAAGAGGTAGAGTAGCCACATTTTTAGTTGAACAATTTAAAAAGGAATTTTCTCGATTCTCTATAGAAAAAGAGCTCTTAGTTGAATTATTTAGTCGAGCTATGCGAACTCAACAATGCTTTATTCTGACGGATTCTCATGAAGTGATTGGGCTAATTACTTATTCAACCCGTGATCAAGCCTCGTTTGAAATAAGCATGAAGGAAATAAAAGAGATACTAGGGTGGAAGTCGTTACAAGTTTATTTTGATGTGGTGCAGAAAGAAAAGAAGGTGGGTAATCATCAGATTTATATCAATACACTCGCTGTTCATCCAAAGTATCGAAGATGAGGGATTGGAACTCAGTTATTGAAATTTTTAATCGATGAGATAAAGGGAAGTGAATACTTACTAGATGTCTTATCGACAAATAAAGAAGCCCTTCGTTTATATCAGCGATTTGGATTTAAAATAAACGTAACAAAGAAACAAAAAATCTTACTTAGGCTAAGATTAACGCGAACCATTTCAATGAAATACAGTTCGGATAATAGATGACAATAAATGACAATCATCGCTGTTGCTGCTTATATGGGAATGTAATATAATAAAGGGGCAATAGGGGTGTGATTAGCAGTGAAAAAACTAGATTGATTGTGAGAGACCATTAGGAATGTTGCAATTAGTTTAGTTTTTTTCTTTTATTAAAATGAAGATAATCAGGAGAGTTTTTTGGTTTGCAAGAAGATGCAATCAGCTAACGAAAACAAACAACAAAAATTGACAAATGCTGAGGTTAAAACTCGTTATAATCAAATATGAAATGACAAATTTATTATTTCTAGTTAAGTTAGTAGATGAATTGAAATTCATTATTCCCGCTTAAGAAGTAATAAGATAGGTAGTTAAGTGATTTAAGATGCTAAGATTCGTTTTAAATACTTATCAAGTGAAAATGTAAGTAGGCTAGAGTTAATGACTTAAATGAAAACGAATGCTTTACATAAAGCATCATATGTTAAGATAATTTTAGACCATGTATTTTAAATAAGCTAAGAGATTGAAAAAGATTGGATGTGTGAAAATGACTAATGATGTATTTGGTGAGAAGTTAGTAAATCAAACTTATGTGGATCGTGAAGGAGTTTATGCTGTTATTTTAAATGATAAAAATGAAGTTGCAACGGTTCGGTTACCTCATGGTTATTTTTTACCTGGAGGTGGTTTAGAAGGTGTTGAAAGTAAAGAAGCGTGTTTACGTCGTGAATGTATAGAAGAACTTGGCTGGAACATTGAAATTAATCAATTTGTTTGTAAAGCCTCAAATTATTATTACTCCAACTATCGCCATCTTTATTTACATGCAACAGGTCACTTTTACTTGGCAACGAAATTAGAACAGATCACGCAACCAATTGAGCGTGATCATGAGTTAGTGTGGCTCAGTTTAGATGAATGTTTAAGTCAACTTCATCTCGATCATCAGGCCTGGGCAGTTAAAAAAGCCATGCAGTTAATCTAAAGAAACACCACTACAAAATAAAATCTTTTTTTATTGAAATGAAGCTATTAATTTTGTTTAAAAAAGTAGACGAATAAAATTTTAAAAACTATTATGCCATGAATTAATCTATGTTATAATAGTAGAAATATTTGAAAAGGAGTGAGTTTGCATGTTAGAAATCTTAAAATCTAGACGTCAAAAACTAGGGGCAAATATTAAGGATAATTCATTATTAATCTTATTATCAGGGGAAGCACCGGTTCGTTCAGGTGATCAATTTTATGAGTATACACCACATCGTAACTTTTATTATTTAACGAATTTAGATCGTCCTAAAATGGTTTATGTTTTACGTAAAATTAATGGGATAATGGAAGATTACTTATTTATTGAAACTGTTTCAGAAGTGGAAGAAAAGTGGACTGGAAAGCGTATGAGTGCTGATGAAGCAAAAGAAATGTCAGGAATTAAAAATGTATTTCCTGAAAGTGAATTACGCTCCATGTTAGGTCGTTGGTTATTGAATGACCCTTTTGAGAATGCTTATTTTGATTTCGAACGTGGATCATATCATCACCAAGACACAATTCAAGTTCAATTTGCAAAAGAATTAAAACGCCAATATCCGTTTTTACACGTTCAAAATATTTATCAAGCTATTACTGCACTACGTTTAATTAAATCTGAAGATGAAATTGCTAATATGCGTACAGCGATTGAAAAGACACGTCTTGGAATTGAAAGTTTAATGAAAAATTCAAAACCAGGAATGTATGAATATCAGTTAGAAGCACACTATGATTTTACAATTAAAACAGAAGGTGTTAAAAAGACATCTTTCCATACCATTGCAGCAGCGGGAGAAAATGCGACAGTCTTACATTACGATAGAAACGATTCAGTTTGCCGTGATGGGGATTTAATCTTATTTGATTTAGGATGTGAGTGGAAGTATTATTGCTCAGATATTTCACGAACATTCCCTATTAACGGAAAGTTCACGGATCGTCAACGAGCAGTTTACCAAGCGGTATTAGACGCTCAAGTGGCAACGATCGAAATGATTAAACCTGGTGTCTCATTACAAGATTTAAATGAGTTTGCACGTAAAAAATTAGCTGAAGGCTGCAAATCATTAGGATTAATTGAGAAAGATGAAGAGATATCAAAATACTACTATCATGGAATTGGTCATTACTTAGGATTAGATACTCATGATGTTGGTGGTCGTGGAGGTGTATTACAGCCAGGTATGGTCATTACCATTGAACCAGGATTATACATCGCTGAAGAAGGAATTGGAATTCGTATCGAAGATGATATTTTAATTACAAAAGATGGACATGAAAATTTATCAAAAGATATTATTAAATCGATTGAAGACATTGAAGCATTCATGGCTTAAAAATAAAACAGAATCAATAAAAAAGGGAGAACAGTTTATTGTTCTCCCTTTTTCATTGATAACGTTGATAAGAGGATTGAGTTGGAGTATGAAAAATAGTTTGAGCAAATTTAACGAATAATTTACTAAAAGGTAAAAATAAAATAACAGTTGATAAGTTAAAAAAGAGTTGTGAGTTTGCAATTTGTCGTTCCGGTGTGGCACTAAATATAGCGGTAAACTCAATTAATAAATCAATAAATGGTAAGAAAAGTAGTGTTCCTAACATATTAAAGGTAAAATGAATTAAAGCTGCCTGTTTACCTGCGGTATTTCCTCCTAAGCTAGAAAGGATGGCTGTTAAACAAGTTCCAATTTCATGACCAAATAAGATAGGAATAGCTGTATGAAGCGTAATCGCCCCTGTTGAAACAAGAGAGATTAAAATGGCGGTAGAGGCAGATGAACTTTGAATTAAAAATGTAATCGACATTCCAAGTAAAATACACATTAATGAACTTCCTTGAACATTAAAAATTAATCGTTGAAATAAATCAGATGATACGATGGGATTCATTGATAATTTTACAACTTCAAGTCCTAAAAAAAGTATCCCAAAACTAAAAAGAAAATGCCCAATGTGATAAAATTTTTTATTTTTAGAAAGGATCATAACGATAGCTCCTAAAAGAATAAATCCAGGAATAAAGTCGGTAAGGTTTAAAGTAATAAGCTGAGTCGTAATCGTCGTTCCCAAATTTGCTCCCATTATTACCCCTGTTGCTTGCAATAGTGTCATAAGTCCAGCATCAACTAATCCCACGACTAATACAGTAATAGCGGAACTGCTTTGTACAAGTGCGGTAAACAAACAACCGATTAGTGCACCTTTATACGGTGAAGTAATAGTAGTCGAAACAGTTTCTTTAAGTTTATCACCAGCTAATGCTTTCAACGCGTTGCTCATTTGTCTCATTCCATATAAAAAAAGGCCAAGCCCAAAAAATAAACGAATAATAATTAGTAGTACGTTCATTGTTTTCACTCCTATTGATGATTTTGTCTTTAGAGTGTACGTGTTTCGGCGATTAATTAGTCCATAATTTCTTCGACGAAATTGAATAAGCTGCTTAGTTTTAAGTCATAATAAGTCAGTTTATTTAAAAGAGGGAGATGTTTGACTGATGAATCAGATTTTATTCAAAGTTGTTGAGTTAGAGGAAAGATTAAGGGCAACACTGGAAAACGGAGGCCCTATTGATCGCATAGTGAGTGAGGCTCAACTTAAGACATTAGACTTTTTTAAATATCATCCCATTCGAAGTCATGAAGAAGCACATGAGTTATTAACCGCAATGGATTTAGTGTTTGGAATCAAAAGTTAATAAAAAAAGAAGCTAAGACGACTAACCTTAGCTTCTTTTTTTATTATTTTTTAAAATTATCTTCTAAACTTAAAATATATTCAGCGATATTAATAGAGTGATCACCGATACGTTCAAAGTTCGAAATTGCGTCTAAGAAGACGGCACCGCTATGAGCGTTACATTTGTTTTGACTTAGACGTTGGATATGTTTATCACGTAATAACTCTTCTAAGCGATCAATGTTTTCTTCAAAGATAACCGTGTCATTTGCTTTTTCACGATTATTGTTTTTGTAACTCGCATAAGAAGAGTTAATTGATTCTAGAGTATAGTTATACATTAATTTTAATTCTTCTAGTGCATCGTTTGTAAATTTAAGCTTACTAGTTGAAACCTCTTCGGCTAATTCAGCAATATTTTTACTGTGGTCTCCGATACGTTCAATATCACTCACAATTTTAATCATTGACGTAATACGGTTTGTATCAACCTCTGTAATATCATGAGAAGAAATTGAGACTAAGAACGTAGATAAATCACGTTCTAAGCGGTTAATTTCTGATTCATTCTCATAGACCTTTTTAAAATCAGTGGCTTTACCGTCAATTAAAGCATTCGTTGCAAGTGTTAAGTTTTCCTTTGCTAAATCATACATAGTTAAACTTTCTTGGAATGCTTGTTCAAATGCAATCGCAGGTGTTTCAAGGAAACGGCGATCCAAGCGATTAATTGTTGGTTGTTCACCTTCGTTATCTTTAAGTGCTAGATTAGCTAATTTAACAAATACACCTGAAAATGGGAGTAAGATAATGGCATTCACGACATTGAAAATTGTGTGAGCATTAGCAATTTGTTTATCAATATCTCCACCCATATAAACAACAACTTGTGAAAGAATATTAATCAATGGTAAGAAGATTAATGTTCCGATTAAGTTGAATGATAAGTGAATAAATGCAGCTTTCTTAGCAACTTTATTTGCGTTTAAACTTGATAATAAAGCAGTAACACACGTTCCAATGTTGTTACCGAATAAGATTGGAATTGCGACTTGTAAGCTAATTGCACCTGTCGCAGCTAAGGATAAAAGAATTGCTGTTGATGCAGATGAACTTTGTACAACCGCAGTCATCGCTGCTCCGACTAAAATTCCTAAGAACATATTTCCTTCTAAAGCTAAAATTAAGTCTTGGAAAAATGTTGTTTCAGCAATTGGGCTCATAGCATCTTTCATCGCTGATAACCCCATAAATAAAAGACCAAAACCAAAGATGATCTTTCCGATTTCTTTGCGTTTTTCTTGTTTCATAAACAAGATTAAGGCTGCCCCGATAATAATGAATAATGGGATGTAATCGTCAATTTTAAATGTGATTAATTGACCTGTAATCGTTGTTCCGATGTTCGCCCCCATAATAACACCTACAGCTTGGTATAAGCTCATAAGTCCAGCGTTAACGAAACCAACCACCATAACAGTTGTTGCACTACTACTTTGTATAATTGCTGTGACAATTGTTCCTACTAAAGCTCCTTTAAGTGGATTTGTAATGGCTTTATCGAAGAACGATTTTAAGCGTGATCCTGCGGCATTCTCAAGACCATCTCCCATAAACTCCATACCGAATAAAAACAGAGCTAATCCACTAAAAAGCCCTAGTAAGATATTAATGTATTCCATACAGTTACCTCCAAATTTTATCCTTTTCCATCATACTACAAAAACTTACAAATGAAAATAATATGTTTATAGATTAATCTTGTTTTAGATAAAAAATTATATTTTTTATTTAGTATGAATTTAAAAATTTATTGCTTTATTTTCAAATATTACTTTTAACCATTTATTGATCGAATGACCATTCTGTTTTCATCTTATTATTTTTGACTATCTAATCTCAGTTTTAAGAATTTTGCTGAAAAATATGTATGTAATATGAGATGAAATCGAAAACTAACCAGAGATTACCTGTTTTATAAGAGTTTGTAAGGACAATTATAAATAAGATTACTATATCATTTGGTTTTAGGGTGTGAATTTAGTATAATAAAATTAATTTGAAAAATGCAAATGACTTGAGTGGAGGAATTAAACCATGCAAAAGCCTGTTTTAAAGATATCAGAATTACGTGCAAACGTTGAAGATAAAGAAATTTTAAAAGGAGTAAACTTAGAAATTAAAGGTGGAGAAGTTCATGCGATCATGGGACCTAACGGAACTGGGAAATCGACATTATCTTCTACCATTATGGGACATCCAAAATACAAAGTAACAAGTGGAAATGTGACATTAAATCATGAGGATGTTTTATCAATGTCAGTGGATGAACGTGCTCGTGCAGGATTATTCTTAGCGATGCAATATCCTGCAGAAGTTCCAGGGGTAACAAACTCAGACTTCTTACGTACTGCGATGCAAACGCGTATGGAAGAAGGAAAAGATGTTCCTTTATTTAAATTTATTCGTGAATTAGATAAAAACGTAGAGAAATTAGAAATGCGTCAAGACTTACCACACCGTTATTTAAATGAAGGATTCTCAGGTGGTGAGAAAAAACGTAATGAAATTTTACAAATGTTAATGTTAAAACCTAAAATTGCGATCTTAGATGAGATTGACTCAGGGCTTGACGTTGACGCATTACGTATTGTTGGTCAAGCAGTTAACTCAATGCGTAGTGAAAACTTTGGATGCTTATTAATCACTCACTACCAACGTTTATTAGATCATATTAAACCTGATTTTGTTCATATCATGATGAAAGGTCGTATCGTGAAATCTGGAGGGCCAGAATTAATTGAGAGAATTGATCGTGAAGGATACGACTGGATTAAGCAAGAATTAGGAATTGAAGATGAGCGAGTAATTGTTGAAGATGAAAAACGTAAAGTGGTATCAATCGGAACATGTGCAACAAAAGAAATGTTAGACCTATAATCTAAGACTATCTTAAGAGAGTATTAATTAGATTAAATGTTGAAAGTTAGATGAAAGGGGTCAGATTGATGACGCAATTACCAAATTGGTTTAAAGAAATGCAAGAGCAAGCTAAGACTTTAGTGCCTTCTTTAAAATTACCAAAAGCAGACCGTACAACGATTAAAAACTGGGCTTTTGAGACGATTGAAGTAGGATCTGAAGTTAACGATAAAGAAAATAAAATTCCAGCAACAGTATCACATCTAGTCAATCATGATGAACAAAACATCGTGATTGTTTGTGATGGAGTTGTTGTATATAAAAAATTAAATGATTCATTTGATGGAGTTGTTGTAGCTGATTTAACAGAGGCGCTAACGACTTATGAAGAATTATTCAAGTCACACTTCATGAAATTAACACCGATTGAAATGAATAAGTTAGTTGCTTTACATGCGGCAAACTTAAATAGTGGATTATTTATTCATGTACCAAAAAATAAAGTGGTTCAAGATGTTTTAAATGTTGTTTATGTTCAAGAAACAGGTTCATTAATGAATCACACGCTAATTGTAGCTGAACAAAGTTCACAATTAAAATATATTGAAAATTATTATAATGATAAAAAATCAACGATCAACACGATTTCAGAAGTCATCGTTTCAGAAAATGCTTTAGTAGAGTATGCAGCGATGGATCGATTACATCAAGATTCAACCGTTTATCAGTGTCGTAAAACGGCTGTTGAAGCAAATGGACGCTTTTTACTGTCACTCGGTGCATTAAATGATGGAAATACTGTTTCAGAAAATTTAGTGGCTTTAGTTGGTCAAGGAGCAACAGCGGAAGTTAAAACAGTTGCTATTGCTGAAGGAGATCAAAAACAAAATATTACTGTTAATATTGAACATTTTGCTCCATATACAGAGGGACATATCGTTAATCATGGGGTATCAAAAGATAATGCTCAATTAACGTTTAATGGAATTGGTAAGATTAATAAAGGAATGAACGGATCAAATGCACAGCAAGAAAGTCGTGCGATGATTTTATCAGAAACGGCACGTGCGGATGCAAACCCAATCCTTTTAATTGATGAATATGATGTTAAGGCAGGACATGCAGCAGGTGTAGGAAAAATTGATGAAGAGCAATTATACTACTTAATGAGTCGTGGATTAACTCGTCGTGAAGCAGAGATCTTAATTATTCACGGATTCTTAATGCCATTTATTGATGACATTCGTAGCGAAGTCGTTAAATCAGAGTTTTTAAAGGTTATCGAACGTAAAATTAATGCTTAAAGAGGTGGAGACAATGTCAATCGATGTTAATCGTATTCGTGAAGACTTTCCTATTTTAAAGGAAACGATGAACGGACATCCATTAGTATACTTAGATAGTGGTGCTACAACGTTAAAGCCTCAAGTGGTTATTGACGCCGTAAATCATTATAATACAAAGAAAACATCTAATGTTCATCGCGGTGTTTATCAATTAAGTAACGATGCAACTGAGCTTTATGAAGGGGCTCGTGAAAAAGTTAAGCAATTAATTAATGCTAAAAAAGCAGAAGAAATTGTTTTTACAAAAGGGGCAACACATGCCTTAAATTTAGTCGCTCAAAGTTATGGTTTCGATCATTTAAAAGAAGGAGACGAAATTATCGTTTCCGAATTAGAGCATCATAGTAGTTTCTTACCATGGCAACATGTTGCACGTATTAAGGGAGCTGTTTTAAAATTTATTCCCCTAGATGCGTCAGGACAAATTACTGTTGAAAACTTTAAAAAAGTTTTAAGCGAAAAAACAAAAGTAGTGGCTATTAATTATGTTTCAAATGTTATGGGATATATCGCTCCAATTAAAGAAATTACTGCTTTAGCCCACGAAGTAGGAGCTATTGTTTCCGTTGATGCTGCACAAGCAGTCCCTCACATGAAAATTGATGTCCAAGATTTAGATTGTGATTTCTTATCATTTAGTGGACATAAAATGTGTGGTCCAACTGGAGTTGGATGTTTATATGGAAAATATGAATTATTAAACGCATTAGAACCGATCGAATTTGGTGGCGAAATGATTGATATTGTTGGTGAAGTGACATCAACTTGGAAAGATGCGCCTTATCGTTTTGAAGCAGGAACACCTGTTATTGCAGGAGCTATCGGACTCGGCGCAGCCATTGACTATTTAGAATCCATTGGTTTTGATCAAATTGCAGCACACGAATTAGAATTACGTAACTATGCAGTTGAGAAATTAAATGAATTAGGTGGCGTAACAATCTTTAATCAAGATGCAAAGACGGGAATTATTTCATTCAATATTGATGGTGTTCACCCTCACGATGCGGCAACTATTTATGATGCTGAAGGTGTTTGTGTTCGTGCAGGTCATCACTGTGCTCAGCCATTAATGGGATGGTTATGTCAACCCGCTACGTTACGTGCAAGTTTTTATTTATATAACACGAAAGAAGAAGTGGATGCATTTATTGAAGCCACTCGAAAAGGAAAGGAGTTTTTTGACGGTGTCTTTTTCTAATTTAGAACAACTTTATCGCCAAGTTATTATGGATCATTATAAAAATCCACGTAATAAAGGATTATTACAAGAGGATGGATATCATGAAGTTCATTTAAAAAATCCAACATGCGGAGATGATATTACCGTTCAAGTAAAAGTAGAAGATGGTAAAATCATTGATTTACGTCATGAAGGAACTGGATGTTCTATTTGTTGTTCTTCAGCTTCTGTGATGTCACAAACATTAAAAGAAAAAACATTAGATGAAGCTCAAACGATCACAAATAACTTCTATGAATTAGTTAAAGGTCATGAATTTGATGAAGATTTAGATATGGGAGATGCTCCAGTTTATCAAGGCGTATCAAAATTCCCAGCACGTGTAAAGTGTGCAACGATTTCATGGAAAGCAGCAGAACAAGCAATCAATGAAATGAAAAAATAACATAAAAATCATACCAAACCGAAATGGAGGGTTACTGGGTGAGTGCTGAAGTACAAGAGAAAAAAAATGAATTTGAAGGCCTTGTCACAGACTATAAATATGGCTTCAAAACCGAATATAAAAATTTAAAAGATACAGGGAAAGGAATTTCTGAAGACGTTGTTCGTGAAATTTCTACCATTAAAGGTGAACCTGAATGGATGTTAGAATATCGATTAAAAGCTTATACGCATTTTGCGAAAACACCTATGCCCGAATGGGGACCTGATTTATCAGAAATTAACTTTGATGATTATACCTATTATATTAAACCATCTGAAAAAACGGAAAATAGTTGGGAAGACGTTCCAGATGAAATTAAAGACACATTTGATAAATTAGGAATTCCAGAAGCAGAAGCTAAGTTTTTATCGGGTGTATCAACTCAATATGAATCTGAGGTTGTTTATCATAATAATCAAAAAGAACTTGAAGAAGCTGGTGTTATCTTCATGGATACAGATTCAGCTTTACGTGAATATCCAGATTTATTTAAAGAATATTTCGGAAAAGTTATTTCATATGCAGATAATAAATTCTCAGCTTTAAATAGTGCTGTTTGGTCAGGTGGATCATTTATTTATGTTCCAAAAGGCGTGAAAATTGAAAAACCGTTGCAATCATATTTCCGTATTAATACAGAAAGTATGGGGCAGTTTGAACGTACTTTAATTATCGTCGATGAAGGTGCAGATATTCACTATGTTGAGGGATGTACAGCTCCAACTTACTCAGCTGATTCATTACATTCAGCTGTTGTTGAAATTTACATTCGCAAAGGTGGGCGTTGTCGTTATTCAACCATCCAAAACTGGTCAAATAACATTTTAAACTTAGTTACAAAACGTGCCGTTTGTGAAGATTATGCACACATGGAATGGATTGATGGAAATATCGGTTCAAAAATTACAATGAAATATCCTGCTTGTGTCTTAAAAGGTGAAGGAGCAAAAGGAACAACGATTTCAATTGCTTTTGCAGGAGAAGGACAAATTCAAGATGCAGGTGCTAAAATGATTCATTTAGCTCCAAACACATCTTCAACGATTATTTCTAAATCATTATCACGTGGTGGTGGAAACGTTACTTATCGTGGAATTGTTGAGCATGGTAAAAAAGCTAAAGGTGCAAAATCACATGTTGAATGTGATACGATTATTTTAGATGAAATCTCAAAATCAGATACGATTCCTTATAATATCGTTAAAAACGATGATGTAACGATTCAACACGAAGCAACGGTATCAAAAGTATCAGAAGAACAATTATTCTATTTAATGAGTCGTGGATTAACAGAAGAACAAGCTACAGAAATGATTGTTATGGGATTCATCGAACCATTTGCTAAAGAATTACCAATGGAATATGCGGTTGAGTTAAATCAGTTATTAAAACTAGAGATGAATGGATCAATTGGATAATCTAAAAAGGATATAGATAACAATATTTATATACTTCTAAATTATTAATCTCATATTAAATAAATGATATAAAAAGGCTAATTCACTTGATGTAGAATTAGCCTTTTTACTTTAATTACTAGTTAAGTTGATTGTATGAATTTGTCGATAAAAGAGACACTATTAACGAAAGGAGTGATTTAAATGTGTGTAAAAAATGTTGGACGTATGGATGCTTATGTTCGTATTAGTGCTGGATTAATGATGATTAGTTTAGGAATCATGAAACATAGAGGTTGGATGGCAGCACTTGGTAGTATGAAAGTGGCTGAAGGTATCACACGTTATTGTCCAGTTTTAGATGCTTTAGACTTATCGACATTAAGTGATGAAGAATTAATTGATGATGCAATTGGAAACTGTGTCATTGATATCGAAGAAGATGATGACGACTATGAAGAGATGGAACATGAATGTTGTTGTCATCATCATGATCATGAAACTAACGCAACAACACAAGCGTAATAAAAAAATGAGTGCCGAGATGGCACTCATTTTTTATAGTGGAAAGTCATCAACTTCTAAGTCAAGATTTGGGTTAGTATTTGGTTCAGAGATTTCTTTTAAAGCCATTTCAGCACGTCCGTCTGTTAGTTGATGAATCGCCAAATCTCCAAGCGAAATCATTCCAACTAACTTGTTTTTGATATCAACGACAGGTAAACGACGAACTTGCTTATCAGCCATCAAAGAAATAGCTTCTCCAACCTCAGCTGTTTCAACTATCGTATGAACAGGTTGTGTCATGACGTCACTAACTTTTGTATTCATCGGAAGAATGTCAGCAAAAACACGTACAACAATGTCTCGATCAGTAATGATTCCAACAAGTTCAGAGGATTCATTAATCACAGGAACTGATCCAATATTATGTTTTTTCATAATTCTTGAGGCGTTTAGAACAGTTTCGTTCGGAGTTAGTGCTTCGATGCCATCAGTCATAAATTGTTTTATTTTCATATCTAGTACTCCTTGTATAAAAATTTCATTTTTAGTTTATACAATCCATCAAACGTTATGCCTTATTCAAACAAAGTTTCAAATGAATCAATTTTTGATCAGTAATTGTCACCAAATCTAGGCTTTTTGTATAGTTTATAGAGAGGTGATAATTGTGTTACATGTAAATAAAATTAACATTGAAGGTTATGAATTTTTAAGTTATGAGGTTGAGTTACCTAAGACAACATTGTTTGTTGTAGCTAATGAAGTCGGATACATCATGTGTGCAGCACTTGATATTGATTTCTTTAATAACTCAGAAAAACTTCGAGCACGAAAAATTATTGCAGGACGCGCAGAAGGTGTCCGTAGTATTGAGCAATTGTTAGAGGCTCCTTTAGCAAAAGTCACAATTGCTTGTGATGAACTAGGAATTAAACCTGGTACAATCGGAAAAGATGCATTAGTTCTAATGGCTAAAAGTGTAGAAAAGTAAATAATGAAAAAAGTGTCTGATTCTTCTAGAAAAGACACTTTTTTTATATATTTTTTGAAAAAATGACTAAACTATATAGAAACAGAAATGTATTTTATCATTGTATATCAGTCTTAGTTGAGCAATTACTTTAATACTGAGGCAGACTATAGTCCAGCTAAAAGTTTTCCGATATGAAAAACTTATCTGGACTTATATAGTTATTGAGTAATATTTACCATTATTATAGTTATTTTATTTTTACAATGGAATTAAGTTTACATTGAGTTTATGAAACTATAGTATAGTTTAACATCTAGTCAAAGAATTGTTTGACGAAGTAATCACTTAGTTTATTGAGTGATAAAAATATCATTTTGATTAGGAGGAATAGAAGATGAAAAAAAATAAATGGATCGTATGGACAATTTTATTGATATTGATTTTTGTCTTTATCATGATCGGGAGTCAGAAAAAAGAAGATGTTAGCTATGAAACAGTCACAGCAGTTGTTGAAGATATAACAACTTATTATAGCTTTAGCGGAAATATTGAAGCTAATGATAAAGAATCAATCATTTTAACGACGACAACGCAAATTCAAACATTGAATGTATCAGAGGGGGATCTAGTTAAAAAAGGTGATGTATTATTTACGACCATTCAAGGAAATGAGTTTAAGGCCGGTATTGATGGAGAAATTGCAACCATTTATGTAACAGAAGGAGAAGTTGTAACACCGGGAACGATTGCTGTTGATATTACAGACTACACTAACTTACAAGTTAAAGTTAAAGTAGATGAGTATGATATTAAGTCTATTGAAGTAGGAAAAGAAGCAATAGTGACAGTCAATGCTTTAGATAAAGAAATTAACGGAACGGTTTCTCACGTTTCAAAAGAAGCTCAATCATTAAATGGAGTTTCTTATTTTCTTGCAACGATTGATTTAAATGAGGATAGCGAACTACGTGTTGGTATGTCAACAGAAGTCAAGTTAGTCAATGAAAGTGTTAAAGAGGCTATCGTCATTCCAATGAACGCTATTCAGTTTGATTACAAAAATTCACCCTATGTTTATTATCGTGATGATAAAGGGGAAGTGATGACTAAAGCCATTGAAGTTGGTGTTACAGACGGCGTAGTCATTGAAATTAAATCGGGTATTGAATCAGGAGAAGAAATTTTAACTCCTAAAACACTTGAATTTACCACACCATTTGAAATGATGAAAAAATCTAAGTGATAGGAGGGGAATGTAAATGGTAGAAGACATTCTTTCAATGAAAAATATTACTAAATCTTATTACTTAGGAGAAGAGGAACAAATCATCTTAAAAGGAATTAATCTAACGGTTAATCGTGGAGAGTTTGTTTCAATCCTTGGGCCATCGGGTTCTGGAAAATCAACGATGATGAATATTATCGGTTGCTTAGATAAAGCCACTAGTGGTCAGTATATGCTGTCAGGGCGAGACATTAAAGATTTAGATGAAAATCAATTAGCAGAGATTCGAAGTAAAGAGATTGGGTTTATCTTTCAGTCCTTTCAATTACTTCCACGCTTAACTGCACTGCAAAATGTTGAATTACCCATGATTTATTCAGGAGTCAGCCCAGTTAAACGTAAACAAATTGCTAAAAAGATGCTTGAGCGAGTTGGACTTTCAGATCGATTAAATCATTACCCTAATCAATTATCTGGTGGACAGCAACAACGTGTTGCCATTGCACGTGCATTATCAACGAATCCGACCATCTTACTTGCTGATGAACCAACAGGAGCACTCGATCAGCGAACAGGACATCAAGTGATGGAATTATTTAAAGAGCTTCATGCAGAGGGTCGGACAATTATTATGATTACACATGATGAAAAAATTGCTAAACAAGCTACACGTATTGTACGTATTTTAGATGGAAACATTGTGGAGGAGGTGTCTATGGATGTTTAAAGAAAGTATTTTTATGTCTTGGCAAAATATCATCCATAACAAGATGCGTTCCTTTTTAACTGTTCTTGGAATTGTGATTGGTGTCATGTCAATTATCGCTTTAATTTCAATCGTTCAAGGGGTTAGTGATGAAATGATGGGACAATTCTCAGAACTTGGAGCTAATAAATTAACGATCCAGATCACCGGAACTCCGTTTAAAACAGGGTTGGTAGAGACGGATTTAGATTTAATTGAAGAAGTGGATTATGTCGATGGAATTTCTCCCACACTTAAAACAAGCTTATCAGTTGTTGGGAATCATCGAGTGATTGAAAATACGATGATTGAGGGAAAGAATGAAGCTTATTTCAAAAATAATCATCTATCTTTAGCTCAAGGTCGATTAATTAATCCAATAGATATTGCTCAAAAAACAAATGTCGCCTTAATTAATGAAGCGATTGCTAATGAACTTTATTTAGGAGTCAATCCGTTAAACAAAAAGATGACTTTAAACGGCGTCTCTTATACAATCATTGGAGTCATTAAAGAAGATTCACCGACTGATATGATGGCGATGATGTCTCGACAAGGAAATAGTGATTATAAAATGATTATTCCCGCTACTAGTATGATGAGCTCATTTGGAGTCAGACAAATGAATGCACTAGAAGTTTACATGAGTGATTCTAGTTATGCTGATCAAATTATTAGTGATATTGAACATATATTGAATGAAGCATTTAACTATAAAGAAGATAGCTATAGTATTATTAATATGGAAAGTTTATTAGATACGATGGAGACCATGAATTCAATGATGACGATGATGCTAGTTGGAATTGCATCAATCGCTTTATTAGTAGGTGGAATTGGAATCATGAATATGATGTTAGTCTCAGTAACCGAACGGACAACAGAAATTGGACTTCGAAAAGCGTTAGGAGCGAAGCCTAGAAGTATTCAATTACAATTTTTAATTGAGTCGATTTTCTTATCTGTTTTTGGTGGTGTGATCGGACTTATCTTAGGAATAATCATTTCAATCATTGTAGCGCTTGTCATTGGATTTACACCAAGTATTTCAATTGGTGCGATTGTCCTAGCTTTAGGGTTTTCAGCGAGCGTAGGTATTATTTTTGGAATTGTACCTGCACGTAAGGCTAGTCGCCTAAATCCTATTGATGCTCTTCGTAGTGTCTAATGAATGATTGAGATCGTTTAGATTTATATTGCGATACTGAGTAAGATAGAGTTAAGTCTTCAAGTGAGCAGAAAGATTTCTTTAATCAATTAATGAATCTATGTAGATGATGGCTAGTGTGCGTCTCTAAGGATGAATGAATTGAAAAAAGGAATCTTTTTTTTATTTCATAAAATATACATAATAAAGATGATGTGGCACAATTAGACAAAACAAGTATAGATTCTCCGTTATAATAAAATAAAAACTATCTAATCATGTATTAAAAAGTGTAATGGTTTACACGTATAATCTTTTTCAAACATAAATAAAGGTGGGTTATGATTAAAGAGATTAAAGTGTGCATGAAGTATATATATTTTTAAGGGGGAAATTGGAATGTTTGAAATTGAACTAGCTAGGGAGAATCATCAGCTATTTAAAAATGATTTAAAAAAGAACTTAGTTAAACAAATAAAACCGTACTGTGAGTTTACAGAAATTGATCGTTATCTCTTTTCTGAAGGAACTCATAGACAGTTATATAAAAAGTTTGGGGCTCATGTCATCCAAAATGAATCGGGCGTGTTAGGAACTTATTTTTGTGTCTATGCCCCACATGCTCAAGCTGTTAGTGTTGTTGGGGACTTTAATGAGTGGAATGGTCAATATCATGAAATGATAGGTGAGAATGGAATTTGGTCATTATATGTTCCAAAATTAAATACGTTAGAGACGTATAAATATGAAATCACAACAGCTTCTGGAACGAAAATTCTTAAAGCCGATCCTTATGCGTTTTATGCTGAACAACGTCCAAATACTGCCTCTGTTATTTATGATATTGAAGGATTTAAGTGGACGGACGATGCTTGGATTGAAAAAAGAAAACAATCTAATATTTTTGAACAACCACTTAATATTTATGAATTACATTTAGGGTCATGGCGTCGTCATGAAGGATTAGTGGAATCAGAAAGTTTTCATTCATATGCTGAAATTATGGATGACTTAATCAACTATGTACTAGAGCATAGTTATACGCACATTGAGTTAATGCCGATGTATGAGCATCCATTTGATGGATCATGGGGGTATCAGGCAACTGGATATTATGCGGCAAGTAGTCGTTATGGAGAACCAAAAGATTTAATGATGTTAATCAATAAATGTCATGAAGCGGGAATCGGTGTTATTATGGACTGGGTTCCTGGTCATTTTTGTCTTGATGCACACGGATTATTTGAATTTGATGGACAGGCTGTTTACGAATATCCATTTCCAGACGCTGCTATTTCAGAATGGGGAACAGCGAATTTTGATTTAGGTAAAGGAGAAGTACGCAGCTTCTTAATTTCTAACGCACTATTTTGGATGAAGTATTATCATATTGATGGATTCCGTGTTGATGCAGTTTCCAACATGATTTACTGGGGGGGAAATCAATCACGCGGAGAAAATAAAGGAGCCATTGAGTTTTTAAGACGATTAAATACAGAATTATTTGCAGAAGATGAAAAAATCTTAATGATTGCCGAAGACTCAACCAGCTATCCATTAGTAACAGCACCAGTCTCTGTTGGAGGACTTGGGTTTAGTTATAAATGGAATATGGGATGGATGAATGATACGCTTGATTATATTGAATTAGATAATATTTATCGTCCATATCATCATAACTACATTACCTTTGCAATGGCTTATGCTTATAGCGAAAACTTTATCTTGCCATTTTCTCACGATGAAGTGGTGCATGGTAAAAAATCATTAGTTGATAAAGCACCAGGAGATTATTGGCAAAAGATGGCGCAATTTAGATTATTATGCACGTATCAAATGACGCTGCCTGGTAAAAAATTAAACTTTATGACGAATGAGATTGCACAATTTCATGAATGGAAAGACAAAGAACAAGTGGATTGGCATTTATTAAAATATCCAGCGCATGATGCTTCAAATCGTTATATTAAAGACTTAAATGCTACTTACTTAAATGACGCTGCTTTTTGGGAGTTAGATCACTCATTTGAGGGATTTGAATGGATTGATGTCCATAATAACGAACAAAGTATGTTTTCTTATCTTCGTAAGGCAAAAGATACAGATGATTTTGTTGTCGTTGTCTTAAACTTTAAACCAATTTCATATAATCACTATAAGATTGGCGTACCGATGAAGGGAGAATACGTTGAGATTTTAAATAGTGATCGTGATTATTATCATGGATCAAATCAATATAATGGATTACCATTAGTTGCACAAGAAGGGATGATACACGGTAAACCATATTACATTGACATGACGATTCCACCATATGGAGCCGTGATTTTAAAATATCAACCAAGTCTTTTAAAAAATGAAGAAGTCATTGAGGAAGAGATTGTAGGGTTATAAGAATAAGGAATCGATAAACTGTCGATTTTAGGTTATGAAGGGGGGATGAAAGAATGGCTGTTAATGTGGTTGCTATTATATTAGCGGGAGGAAAGGGAACTCGCTTAAAAGAATTAACCATTCATCGTCCTAAACCAGCCGTTTCATTTGCAGGAAAATATCGTTTAATTGACTTTGTCTTAAGTAATTGTACGAACTCAGGCATTGATCAAGTAGGTGTTTTAACTCAATATGAACCATTAGAATTAAATAGCTATATTGGAGAAGGGAGTTCATGGGATTTAGATGTCTATGGAGCTTCCGTTACAGTAATGGGACCTTACACGTCGCGTGACTATGGATTTTTATGGCAAGGTGGGACGGCAGAGGCAGTTATTTTAAATATGCCGTTTATTGAACAGTATAATCCTGATTACTTACTCGTCTTATCAGCCGACCATATTTACAAGATGGATTATCGAAAGCTAATTGATTATCATATCGAGCAAAATTCAGAACTAACGATTTCAACGATTCGAGTTCCAAAGGAAGAAACGAAACGTTTTGGAATGTTAAAAGTAGATGAACAAAATCGTGTTATAGATTTTGAAGAAAAGCCAGTCAAAACAGATAGCCAACTTGCTTCTATGGGAGTATACGTTTTTAGTTGGCAAAAATTTAAAGAAGATATTATTCATAAGTATTATAAGCATATTTATGATGGCGTTGATTTTGCTCAAGACGTCATTCCTCACTTTATTAATGAGAATTGTAAGGTATTTGCCTATGAATATAAAGGTTATTGGCGAGATGTTGGAACGGTTGATGGGTATTGGAAAGCACATATGGATTTACTCGATCCTGACAATGATTTAAATTTACATGATTATAGTTGGCCTATCTTTTCAAAAACTCCTAACTTACCTCCACATCACATCTTAAAAGGAGCTAAAGTTCGTAATACTTGGTTAAATGAAGGTAGTATGATTTTTGGTGAGATTTATGATTCCATTATTGGACATCGATGTGTCGTCGATGAGCGATCAATAGTTGAAAAAAGTGTGGTTTTAAGCCAGGCTAAGATTGAGCATGACTGCCGAATTAGGTATGCGATTATTGGGGATGAAGTTATCATTCCACCATATACTGATATTTTAGGAGATGAAGATCATATTATATTGGTGACTAACGACAATCTTGAAGAAATATTAGAAAGCCAAGGTAGGGGGGATGACTAATGAAAAATAAAGCTTTATGTGTGATTGATGGAACAAATACATCACAATCACTACAAAATTTATTGAATCAACGTTGTGTTGCAGCCCTACCATTTGCTGGTCGTTATCGATTAGTTGATTTTGCCTTATCTAATGCCGTTCATTCAGGAATTACGAATGTTTCGATTTTTCCTGATGGTGATTATCACTCATTAAGTGATCATATTCGGTCAGGAAAGTTTTGGGGTCTTGATCGTAAAGTAGACGGATTATTTTTACTTCCTCCTAAAAAGGATGTTAGTGCAATTGCTAATACCTTAACATTTGCTAGAATGAGAGAATACATTGATTATTTTTTAAGATCACGTCAAACCTATGTTGTTTTGTATCACGCCAACATTATCACCACCATTTCGTTCGAACAATTAGTTAATTCTCATATTGAATCAGGAGCAGAGGTTACACAAGCCTATTACCGAAACAAGCCGGTTAATATTTTCGTCTTGTCTCGAGAATATTTAATTGAATTAATTTTAAGATATGAAATTTCTCCGTATCAAACCGTGATGGATTTAGTGGAGATGAATGATGGAATTAAAATTAATCGCTATGAACACGATTCATATACGCGAACGATTGATTCCATTTTATCTTATTATCGAGCAAATTTAGACATGTTGCATTATGAGTATGGATTTCAAATTTTCTTATTAAATCGTCCGGTATTAACGAAAACAAAGGATGAGTCACCGACATTTTATACAAAAGAGGCAGATGTCAGTAATTCAATGATTGCAAACGGATGTCATATTGAAGGAAAAGTTGAAAACTGTATTCTTTTTCGAGATGTGACCGTTAAACGAGGAGCAATTGTAAGAAATTCTGTGATCTTACCAAGAACAGTAATCGGAGAAAATAGTATCGTTGAGCAAGTGATTACAGATAAACATGTCTACATTAGTGATGGTGCTCGGTTGAGTGGGCAAGATTATACGCCACTCGTCCTTGGAAAAGGTCAGCGTGTCGTTGGAAATAAAGGAATTAATGTCCTTCAAGTTTCAACAGAGTGTGTTCCTTTTTACAAAACGGGTGGATTAGGCGATGTAACATCAGAGTTAACGCAAGAATTAATTAATCAAGGATTAAATGTTGATGTGATTTTACCGCTGCTTAACTCATTAGCTGAGCGTTATCAAGAAAATTTAAGTCATGAATTTAGGTCATTAATTGTTCTTGATGAGTTAGAGGTTCCTTATGATGTGTATCGTTACTCAAAAGATGGGATTAATTATTATTTTATTTCATGTGGGGAATTAACACGCGAAAAATTATATGGATATAAAGACGATTGTCAACGCTATGAACTTTACTGCTATTTGACACTTGATTTTATTGAAAAATGTCAGATGAAGTATGACGTCATTCATTGTCATGACTGGCTAACTGGATTAATTCCATATTTTATGAAGTATGTATTTATGAAAAGAAGTAATTTTTTCATGTATACAAAAACTGTGTTTACGATTCACAACATTCATTACCAAGGTATTTGCGATGTTTCTGATTTAGCTATTATTTCGCGATTTGAGACCATTCCAAACGAAGTCATGCTATTTGAAAAGGTCAACTTTATGAAGACAGCAATTGTGATTAGCGATGAAGTCACAACGGTTTCAGAAACTTACTGTAATGAAATTTGCTATCCTTACTTTGCCGAAGGATTAGATCGTTTTATTGTGGCGCGTAAAAATCATCTTCATGGAATTATTAATGGAGTGAATTACAACTATAATAATCCGGCAACGGATTTAAGTATTTATAAACGATACTCTACTAAAAACATTGAAGTTAAAAAAGAAAATAAGTGCCAAATGCAGCGAGAACTTGGCTTAAAAGTCAATCCAAATATACCTGTCATTGGGATGGTTTCACGTTTAGTAGAACAAAAAGGATTTGATCTCATTCTTAAAGTATTTGAAGAACTAATGCTTGAAGACGTTCAGTTTGTTTTATTAGGTGATGGCGATGATAAATATACAAGCTTCTTCAAGGAGATGGCACGAAAATATCCAACAAAAGTATCAGCGAATATTGGTTTTTATTCGTATAATTCACAAATGATTTATGCAGGTAGTGATATCTTTTTAATGCCATCACGCTTTGAACCATGTGGAATTAGCCAAATGATTGCACTCAAGTATGGAACAATTCCAATCGTTCGGGAAACAGGTGGCCTAAAAGATACGATTATTCCATATAATGAGTTTATTCAGCATGGAAATGGATTTGGATTTGCACATTATAACGCTCATGATATGTTATTTACACTTAAACGAGCGATTAACTTTTATCATATGCCAGAACATTGGCATAAGCTGATTCAAAGTGCAATGACTCAAGATTTAAGCTGGAAAAAATCGACGGACAAGTACATTAACCTTTATCGAAATTTAATAAATGAAGAATAAAGAGCCTAAATGATGAGGCTCTTTATTTTATTTATAGAATAATAAGGAAAAGTGTACTAAAAAGCTAAGACAGTAATATAAAATAACAATATAATGTAATGAATTCAATTTATGAATCATACAATAATTTGATGAATAAATTCGAGTTAAGACGCTATAATACATTTAGTTAAAAATTGGATTTAAAACGATGTCATGAGAGTAGCAACATCATGATTAAAGATGAAGTGAATGGATTAGATGAACGTTATTGATTAAAAAGTGGGTAACTTTTTGATCATGACATGACGGAAAGATTTAATACTATGAATCACCATCCACATCAATAAAAAGTCATTTCATCTATATAAAGATAAGTTTGTTTATCACTATTTAAACTCAATGAAGTACGTTTATCTTTTTATTATAAAGATAGGCGCTAACCGAATAATTTCAAAAAACATGTATGTCATACTTACAGAATTTTATTATTTTTCACCAATAAAAAACCGATCTTGACGGATTGATAAAAAGGAACGCGTTACAGGGGGAGAGGGTGATTTCATCTAGTTCATTATCTGCTATAATAAATTTATGGGATGGAAAAAATGTAATTGTAAAGCGATTACACAAATGGAAGGGAGATGTCTTCTAATGACTAATGTATTTGTTGATAAGAATGTATTTAAAGAGGCGTTTCAGACACGTGTAGAACAAATTTATGGGATCAAATTTGAAGAAAGCACTCCACATCAAAGATATTTTACATTAGGAACACTTGTGCGTGAGTATATCTCATCAAATTGGATTGAGACGAATCAGGCAATTGTAGAAGGAAAACATAAACAAGTTTACTATTTTTCAATGGAATTTTTGATGGGGCGTTTATTAACTAATAATATTATGAATTTAGGCATCCGATCAACTATTGAGGCGGCAATGAATGATTTAAATATTGATTTAAATGAATTAGAAAAAATCGAAGCTGATGCTGGATTAGGAAACGGAGGACTTGGACGTTTAGCTGCATGCTTTATGGATTCAATTGCTTCACTTGCACTACCAGGGCATGGAAATGGGATGCGTTATCGCTACGGATTCTTCGAGCAAAAAATTATTGATGGATATCAAGTAGAAGTTCCAGATAAGTGGCTACAACGCGGTTATGTTTGGGAAGTTCGCAAATCAAATGAATCAGTGGAAATTCCATTTTACGGAGAAATAAAAGTTGATAAAGTTGATGGACGTGATGTTTATACTCATTTACCAGCAGAGTACGTACGTGCAGTTCCATATGATGTCCCTGTCGTTGGAGACATTACAAGTGGTAATAAAACAGTGAACACCTTACGTTTGTGGTCATCAGAGCCAACAGAAAAAGATTATCCCGATCATATTTCGGCTGTTGACTACGAAAAAGGCGTTCGAAATATTTCAGAGTTTTTATATCCAGATGATTCAACAAGAGAAGGAAAAGTATTACGCTTAAAACAACAATATTTCTTTGTTGCAGCGGGAGTTCGTTGGGCCGTTCGTCAGCATAAAGAAACTTATCAAACGCTAGATAATTTCCATGAAAAAAATGTACTTCATATTAACGATACTCACCCAGCTTTAATTGTTCCAGAACTCATGCGTATTTTAATTGATGAAGAAGGATATGACTGGGATCAAGCTTGGTTTATTACGCAACATTCATGCGCTTATACGAATCATACCATTTTAGCTGAAGCACTTGAAAAGTGGCCAGTTGACTTATTTAAGCCATTACTTCCAAGAATTTATATGATTACAGAAGAAATTAATCGTCGTTACTGCTTAGATTTATTAAATCGTTATCCAAATCAACCAGAAAAAGTTGCTCAATTAGCGATCATTGGACATGATCAAGTACGTATGGCACACTTAGCTATCGTTGGATCGTTCAGTATTAATGGAGTGGCACAGTTACATACAGATATTTTAACTCATATTGAAATGAAAGATTTTTATCACATGTACCCAGATCGTTTTAATAATAAAACAAACGGAATTACACACCGTCGCTGGTTGTTACACTGCAATCCAGAATTAACAAAAATATTAGACGAACAAATTGGAACACAGTATCATACTAATACGTTTGAACTTGCGAAGTTTGAAGAAAAAATTAACGATAAAAACGTTAAAGATGAAATTAAAAAAATGAAGTATGCACGTAAAAAAGCTTTATCAGATCGCATTTATAAAGAACAAGGCGTCTTATTAGATCCAAATTCTATTTTTGATATTCAAGTTAAACGTCTACATGCGTATAAACGACAATTACTAAATGCGATGCATATCATGTATTTATATAATCGCTTAAAAGAGGATGAAGTGTTTAGAGCGAACTTCCATCCGCAATCTTTTATTTTTGGAGCTAAGGCGGCTTCAGGATATTATTTTGCTAAAAAAGTGATTAAATTAATTAATTCGATTGCTGAAAAAGTTAATAACGATTCAGATACCAATCAGTTATTAAAAGTTGTATTCGTTGAAAACTATAATGTAACTTATGCAGAGTTAATTATGCCAGCAGCCGATTTATCAGAGCAAATTTCAACGGCATCCAAAGAAGCTTCAGGAACAGGAAATATGAAGTTTATGTTAAATGGAGCTATGACGATTGGAACAATGGATGGAGCTAATGTTGAAATTCACGAATTAGTTGGAGATGATAATAGCTTTATCTTTGGTTTAAGTGCAGACGAGGTGAATGATTATTATCAAAATGGTGGTTATAATCCATGGGATCTTTACCACTCTGATGCTCGTATTCACCGTGTTCTTGACCAATTAGTGAATGGATTCTTAACACCGGATACTGAGGAGTTCCGCGATATCTTTAATGCAGTGACTCATCACGGGGATGAATACTTCGTATTAAAAGATTTTGATGCTTACGTTCGTGCCCAAGAACGAGCGAATCAAACATATAAAAATCAAGACAAATGGCTTGAAATGTCAATGATTAATATTGCACGTTCAGGTAAGTTTTCATCGGATCGTACCATTCAAGAATATTCAGATCAAATTTGGCATTTAGATCCATTAACATTTTAAGAAAAATTAAGTCATCAAGCTTCTTAGCAGTGGAATTTTTCATATGAACTCATTTAACACAAAAAAAGAGTAGATCAAGTGATCTACTCTTTTTTTGTGTTAAATGAAAACCACCTGCTATGCGGGTGGTTCCGGAAAGCTTTTAGCGTGGTAATCAAAGGGTACTTAGAGTAAAAAGTAGACGAATATTAAGAGAAGTGAGATAAGAGGTAGAATGTAATTATAAAAGAAGATTTCACTTTATTTAGAAAGTAAGGCTAAAGGTGACAAGATAATTCGTGTAAAAATTCGATAAGCTGCTAGTAAAGAGATAGGAAAGAGGTAACTGGTCTGATGACGCTTGAATGAGTGGTTGCTGAAAAACAAGATGAAGAGAGTAAGCAAGAAATCCTTTGAGGATTAATAAGTGAATGTGGTGCAGAAGTTAAGGACTTCAGGAGGCCTTTCAGGCCTAGGCCGGCAATAGAGGCTTTCAGCCGCAGAGAAAACCACCAGTTCGCACTGGTGGTTATATTTTGTTTAAATTCAGCTACTTTGTTGAGAAGAAGTTTTTCGTGTGAGTTGTGTTTTTTATTTGACTGCATTTATTAACCTGAATTTTTAAATAAAACAAAAATGACTCTTTCTTAGCTTAGTTTTCTTGAATATAGGAAAAATAATAGTTGAAGGAGTGATCGTGATGGAAAACAGATGCGAATTATGCGAACGTAGTGAAATTACACTAACAAAGCATCATATTATTCCAAGAGAGGAGGGCGGAACGGAGAAAGATATTGTGATGATTTGTCCCGATTGTCATCGTCAAATTCATGCCCTATATTCAAATCAAGAATTAGCCCTTCGATTGTTTACACTTGAAGCTTTAAAAAATGATGAGAAATTAAAAAAGTTTATTCGATTTATAAAAAAACAACCTGTAACGAAGCGAACCGTTGTCGCTAAGTCTAAAGAGCAAAAGCGTAAAAAATGCTAAAATAAAATACATAATTTACCATATCGAATGACTTTTTCATTATGTAAAACTTGTAGTTAACGATTGAAATCAAATGAAAAGAATTTGTTAGAAATATAAAAAAGACTACAGCTACTTGTAGTCTTTAATAAGTAAGTTGATAAATTAAAAATCGTTCGCGATGATCACGCTGATGACTTGGTAAAAGAACTTCTTGTTTAAGTGTAAAAGCCGTTCGATGTTCTAAAAAATATTGATACTCATCTGAGGCATAATAAAGAATCAGCTCTACCTCACGCGGATGTTGTTCAAGAGAAATAAGGATATTTTCAATAATTTTTCTAAAAATTTGAATGGAGAATGGATTGAAGAAGTAGAACTTATTATCTGTTGGATCAATCTCATAATCTTCTGCTAAACAGCAATAAAAATTAAGAGAGTCTGTTGGACGACGATGTTTTTTTAGATAGCTTGCTTTGTTATTGATTGCAATATCATAAAAGGTTTCATTCATTTCAATGCCTGTTACACGAGCGTGAAAGTAATGATAAATATAAAAGTTTAGACGTCCTTTCCCACAGCCATAATCAACCACGTGATCAGATGGTTTAATCTCGTAATGTTCAAATAAGTGATGAAGAACTTCATAAGGTGTTGGTTCATATCGATGATAAAGGTGAGAAGTATGATATTTATCTGTCCCACCGGTTTCAATATTCAATAATGTCTCATAATCTTTTTCAGTCATTAATGGGTACCCTCTTTAGTATTAGAATAACTTTATTTTATGAGTTTATCCCAGAACTTTCAAGAGGATAGATGTGGATAACCTCGTATTAGAGAGTTTTTTTAAAATGAGCTTAAACGAAAAGATAAACTTTTAAAGAGATGTCTTAGATGAATTAAAACTTCATGAGTAGCAATAATCAGTGACTTAGTAAGGAGTTGGCCCTAAAGTTACTAAAAGTAGTTATGTTTAACTAAGATATACGCTAAGTGACTCTTACTTTTACTTCATTGACGACAATAACGCCTTCTTATATAATAAAAAGCTGTATGTGATTATTTGTAGAAGTGAGGTTATTCATGAAAGAATTCAAACGAGAGTGGTTAGGAAATATAAAAGGTGATGTATTAGCAGGAATTGTTGTGTTTATGGCGCTCATTCCTGAAGTAATGGGGTTTATGATTGTTGCAGGAGTCGATCCTATGGTTGGGGTTTATGCGACATTTTGTATTACACTGATTACAGCTATTTTTGGTGGACGTCCAGGTCTCGTATCAGCAGCAGCGGGGGCAATGGCATTAGTCCTGGCAAGTTTAGTTCGTGATTATGGAATCGAGTATATGTTTGCAGCAACGATTTTAACTGGAATTTTACAAGTAATCTTCGGATACTTCAAGATTGGGAACTTATTAAAGTTTATTCCAAAACCAGTCATGCATGGATTTGTTAATTCTCTTGGAATTATGATGTTTATTTCTCAATTAGAACATTTCCGAGGAAATTCGATCTTATTCGTTTTAGGTGCCATTGGAATTATGATTATTTATCTATTTCCAAAACTAACGAAAAAAATTCCATCACCAATTGTTGCTATCACGTGCATTACAACGATTGTTTTAGTTTTTAATATAGATATTAAAACATTAGGTGATATGGGACGTATGACGAGTGAATTACCTGAATTAATAATTCCAAGCGTACCATTTAACTTAGAAACATTATCAATTATTTTCCCATATGCTGTTTCATTATCGATTGTAGGGATTGTTGAGTCACTTTTAACCGCTCAATTGATTGATGAGATGACCAATACACCAAGCGATAAAAACCGTGAAACAATTGCTCAAGGATTAGCCAATATAGTGTCTGGCTTTTTTGGTGGAATTGCGGGTTGTGGGATGATCGGACAATCAATGTTGAATTTA
Organism: Turicibacter sp. TJ11; assembly: GCF_021497505.1. Classification (NCBI taxonomy): domain Bacteria; kingdom Bacillati; phylum Bacillota; class Erysipelotrichia; order Erysipelotrichales; family Turicibacteraceae; genus Turicibacter; species Turicibacter sp. TJ11. The sequence goes on from NZ_CP069349.1 coordinate 106,980, forward strand.
AGTTACGGTGGACGTGGCCGTTTAGCAAGTGCAGTCGCTGGAACGTTAATGCTTAGTTCTATGATTTTATTTAGTGACTTCATGGTCAAGGTACCCGTTGTTTCACTGGCAGCCGTCATGGTTGTTGTTTCTTTAACAACGATTAATTGGCAATCATTTAAGCGTATGAAATGTGTGCCACTGAGTGATAATCTTGTGATGATAACAACAGTAATCATCGTTGTATCGACACATAACTTGGCATACGGTGTAGTTGCAGGTACTTTATTAAGTGTTATCTTCTTTGGAATTAAAAGCTCTAAAGTTCATGTTGATAAAATAGATCATAATGGAATTGTTTATATGATTACGGGACAGTTATCATTTGCTTCATCTTCAGACTTTATTCAATCGTTTGATTATCAAGAAAAGGTGGAAGAAGTAACAATTGATTTTACGCATGTTCGTTTATGGGATGAATCTGCAGTGGACGCTGTTGATAAAGTTGTTATTCGTTTACATAAAAATGGAATTAAAACTCATTTGATAGGATTAAGCCCTGCATGTGAAGCGCTTCTTGAAAAATGTGCGATTCATAATAAACCGGGTGGCTTAGAAGTTATCTCAGGACATTAAAGGAGCGGATCACCGCTCTTTTAATTTGTCAAAAAATATAAAATATCGATATAATAACTTTAAGATTAAACAAAGGAAGAGACAACATGAGAGATGAAGGACAAATTTGGGTTAAAACGAAAGTGAATCCTAAACAATTATATGAGCATCAGTTAGAAGCTTTAGAGGTATTAAAGGAAATGGATAAACATTCATCATTTCAATCGGTATTAGTTATTCCAACTGGTGGTGGAAAAACATTGACGGCTTGTTGGTGGCTATTAAATGGTGCATTAAATAAAGGAAAAAAGGTTCTATGGTTAGCACATCGACAACTTCTACTTGAACAAGCTATCCAAACGTTTGAGTTAAACGCCTATGCTAATGTGATGAAGGAACGTCTAAACTTCAGTTATCGTGTCATTTCTGGAGTTCATCAATCCGCCAATAGGATTAAATCAACTGACGATTTATTAATTGTGAGTAAAGATAGCTTAGTTAAACAAACGAAGCAATTAAATCGTTGGTTAAAACAAGAAAAAGAATTATACGTCATTATTGATGAGGCTCATCATGCGAGTGCTCCCACTTATCAAAAAATTTTAACTTATCTAAAACAAAAAGTTTCTAATCTCAAGTTATTAGGTTTAACTGCAACTCCTTTTCGAAGTGATGCGCGACAGTTGAGTGAGGTTTTTCCAGATGATATCGCGTATAAAATTGATCTAACAGATTTAATTAAAAGAGGAATTTTAGCGCTACCTCATTTTGAGGAATGTCAAACTGATTTAGTCTTAGATTTAAATAAAAAAGAAAAGCAACGCTTAGAATTAGATGACGTCATTCCACCAGATATAGCTATTACTATGGCTAAGCACAAAGTGAGAAATGCGTTAATTGTAAAACGGTATAACTATCAAAAATATGGTCAGACGATTATTTTTGCGATTAATCGAATTCATGCGGTTGTCTTAAAAACATTATTTGAAAAAGCAGGCGTGAAATGTGGCGTTATTATTTCCCAGGAAACTGATGATGTCTTGGAAATGAAACAATTTGGTTTAGAAAATGAAGCAACCATCAAAGCTTATCAAACAGGTGATATTCATGTGCTAATCAATGTGAACATTTTAACAGAAGGGGTCGACTTACCACAAACTCAATCTGTTTTCTTAACAAGGCCGACGACGTCAATGGCTCTAATGACTCAAATGGTTGGTCGTGCGTTACGTGGAAGTAAAGCTGGTGGAACTGAGAAAGCATATATTGTAAGTTTTATTGATGATTGGCAAGATAAAATTGCCTGGATTAATGCTCAAACACTAGTGAATGGGAAAGAAGCAACGAGAGAAGAGCAAGGGGATAAAGAGATTGAAAAGATTTATGAACGTATTTCTTTTGCCAAATTAGAAGAATATATTCATCTTTTAGATGCCAGTGTTGACACGAAGCAATTAGAGTCTATTTCATTCATGAAACGTGTTCCACTAGGAATGTATGCTTTTACGTTGATTGATCGTGGAATTGAAAGAAGTCATCAGATTTTAATTTATGATAGTACGAAGCGTCGATACGAACATTTAATTTCACAACTACCTAAGTTTTTTGAGTATCATCAAATTCAAGGAGAAATTACCTCTGCTAAGTTATTGCAAAAACTCACTGATATATGTACGAGACGTTGTTTTTTAGGAACGATGATTCCAGGCTATGATGAGCGAGATATTAAAGCTTTGTTACACTATTTTAGTGTGCATCAAGAAGCGCCACCTTTTATTTTATTTGATGACATCAATCGAGAACGTGTCAATTTAGAAACAGTGGCTTCCTACATCATTCATGAAAATTTAACACGATCGCAACAAAGAGATTATATTAATCGATTGTGGTCTGATCCAGAAGAATTATTCTCGATTTATTTCCATAAAAAAGCATTCTTTATTCGCCAATTAAACATCGAACTAAGAAAATTAATAGAAGGTGAAAAACATGAAAATCATTAATGTGTACGATATTGCGGTCTTTTTATCCATAGCAGATTTATCTTACTTACAAGAACGGAAGCTTATTAAAACATTACATGAAGCATTATCACCCACTGAATCACTTTCAAAATTCATGATTGAAGTTGATGAACAATTAGAGCAACTGGATGATCAGGTCATGAACGAGATGATTAAAATTGAATCGACTAGAAATGGGAAAATCATTAGTGGTCGCTTTAATCAAGATATGGCACACTATTTAAAAGTGATCAAACTTAGAATTCAGTATACAGAGACTGACTATGTAAAGATTAAGTTTCGAACGCTTTTAAAAAAGCTTGGATATAAACGACGAAGTGACAAGTTAGTTATGGAACTTCATGAGATGTTTGAAAGTCTTGATTTAGTTCTTTATAAAAAAGGTGGCGTCTTAAGTGAGATTTTTGAATTTTCACTAGATGAGTTTATAACAATACGATTAAGGAGTGATAATCATGTGGAAAAATAAAATTGAATCATATGTTCCAAAAAATGAGCAGGAAGTACAGGATCAAAAAGTGATGCTTGAGTATATTAAGTTATTTGAAGATAACATTTTAACAAGAGAAAATGATTTTGCTCATTTTACTTGTTCAGGATTTATTTTAAATGAAACAAGAGATAAAGTTTTAATGATTTATCATAACCTTTATGATAGCTGGGGGTGGACTGGTGGACATGCTGATGGTGAAAAAGATTTATTAGAAGTCGCTATAAAAGAAGCAAAAGAAGAAACGGGTATTGTGCATATTTGTCCACTAACTGATGAAATCATATCTCTAGATATTTTACCTGTATGGGGTCATATGAAAAAGGGAAGCTATGTGAGTTCACATCAGCACTTAAATGTTTCATTTTTATTAATTGCAGATGAATCAGATGTGCTTCGTATTAAAGAAGATGAAAATAGTAACGTGGGCTGGATTTCGGTTAATGAAATAGAGCATTATTGTCAGGAACCACAAATGATCCCGATCTACAAGAAATTATTAAAACGTGCAGAAGAGTTACGAAAATAAGAGTTTTAAAAGAAGAAATAAAGAGCGTTAATTTAAGATCTAAAAGAGATTAATTTTAAATCATACAGATTTTTAAACATGTTCTTTTTGTGTTCTATTTAAAAATATTGGTAAATATGTTGATTTTTGTGTAATAATTGGATATAATGCTCTCATAAGTAAAAAGAAGTAAAATAATCCTTTTATTGGATAACACTTCTTAATAAAAATTACTAAAATTCAATGGCCATATTGAATAGGAGGACATGAAAGTGAAAAAATTAGCAGCATCATGCGCAGTATTATTTGGGTTATCAGCTATGGTAGCTTGTTCAAATGGAAATGAAGAAAACCAAGAACAAGAAAACAAAGATTTAGTTACTTCAATTGAAAATCCAGTTGAAATCGAATTCTGGCATGCAATGTCAGGACCAAACGAAGAAGCAGTTAATAAATTAGTTGAAGATTTCAATGGAACAGTTGGTCAAGAAAAAGGAATTACAGTTAAACCAGTTTATCAAGGGGCTTATAACGATTTAAAATCAAAAGTAACAGCAGCTATTAAAGCAAAAAATGCACCAGCTATTTCTCAAGCATATCCTGATTGGGTAGCAGAGTACTTACAGTCTGGAGCAGTTGTTGAATTAGATAATTATATTTTTGATGAAGAAGTAGGAATTAAAGACTTTGAAGATATTGCTGAAGCATATCGTAAAGAAAATAGCCAATATGAAGGAAATAAATTCTACTCTTTACCGTTTAACAAATCAACAGAAGTTTTATATTATAATAAAACATTCTTCGAAGAAAATAACTTAACAGTTCCAACAACTTGGGAAGAAATGGAACAAGTTTCTAAACAAATCACAGAATTAACAGGACATCCAGCACTTGGATTTGATTCAGCTGAAAATACATTCATTACATTAGTAAAACAATTTGGTGGAGAATATACAACATCAAATGGTGAAGTATTATTCGGTGAAACAGATGCAGCTGTTGAAATGTTAGAAATGATCAAACGTAATACAGATGCAGGTTACTGGCGTTTACCTGGTGAAGATAAATACATGTCAGGACCATTCATCAGTGGTTTAGTACAAATGTATGTAGGATCAACATCAGGAGCATCACATGTTATGAACGGAATTGCAGAAGCAGAAAATCAATTTGAATGGTCGGCTGCACCAATTCCACAACAAAGTGAAGAGACTAAAGCAGTTATCCAACAAGGAACAAACGTTGTTATCATGAAACAAGGTGAAACAACAGATGAACAAGTATATGGAGCTTATGAATTCGCTAAGTTTTTAGGAACTTATGATGCTAACCTTTACTGGACAATGAATACAGGATACTTACCAATCCGTCAAACAGTTGTAGATTCAGAAGAATATCAAAACTACATCGTTGAATCTGGAGACATGACAAAAGAAGCAGGTCCTGCTCAATCAGACTACTACTTCTATGATGTTGTCTTTACAAATGATGATTTCACATCATATAATGTACGTTCACAAGCTGGTGTAGCAGTTGAAAATGTTGTATTAAATAACATGGAACCAGCTCAAGCGATTGAAGAAGCTTTAAAAGCATTAGGTTTAAACTAAATTAAAAAGAGATAGTCTATTGGCTATCTCTTTTTGCACTCATAAAAAAAATAAATGAAAGAACTCTTGTAGATCTTAATAAGAAAAAAAAGAATATTAAAAATTTTTTAAACCTTAGTATCACTGCTGATTTAAGATTTTTTAGAAGTTATAAAGATTTTTATTCCGTTAAAATTCTTTACATGGCAAAGTATACTTAGTTAATTATCTGGTACAAAAGTTATAAAAAGAGTATAGATTAAAGGATTGATGTTCGTTTTTTATGTCAGATTTTGTTATAATATTAAAAGAGTAAAGTGAGGGGTTGGAGTTAGTGTTAGTAGATTTACATATGCATTCTTATTATTCAGATGGTTCATTTTCCCCACGTGAGGTGGTAGAGTTAGCCAAGGAAAAAGGATTAGGATTTATTTCAATTACGGATCATAATACGATTGAAGCTCATGAAGAATTTGAGTTAGCTTGTCAAGAATTAGGAATGAACTACGTGTTAGGTGTAGAATTAGATTGTGTTTTTAACAATCGATCAATTCATTTATTAGCATACGATTTTAAAGTGAATGACGAATTTGCTGCTATTATTAAAAAATCACGTCAACAACTGGATCAAATGGGAGTTGATTTAATTAAACTGATGGAAAAAGATTATGATCATCTTTCATCGCAAGACTACGAAGCTTATAGTTATGATCGTCGTCTAGGTGGATTTAAAGGAATTCACTACTTACATGATCGAGGACTAACTGAGACGCTTATGGACGGCTTAAAGATTTATCGTGATTATCATATCTTTTATAAAGATTATGACTTTCCAACAGTAGAAGAAGCCATTAAACAAATTCATCAATGTGGTGGAAAAGCTATTTTAGCTCATCCTGGAAAGTATTATCGTCATCATTCAATGAGTGAAGTGGGTGCGGACTTTGAACAGTTAGTTTCAATTCATATTGATGGAATCGAGTGTTATTACCCTATTCATAGTCAAGAATTAACAGAGTACTGTGTTAAGTTTTGTGAAGAACATGATTTAATGATTACAGTCGGTTGTGATTGTCATGGGGAAATGAGTAAAAAAGAGAGTGAATACATCATGGGATGTATTAAAAAGGATGTAAGTGATCTTAGATTAAAATTCTAATTAAAAGAATAAATAAATTTTATGCATTTTGTGTAACCGTTATCTCAATGGTTAAAAACGGTTACATAAGATGGGTGTCTCATTGAATGTATTCGCTTACAATGCTATATTGTTTAATGTAAGCAGTTAATTAAATACGGGGGGCAAAGAAAATGAAAAAATTATTATCAATGGGTTTAATCGCTTCTTTATCGTTAGCAGGGCTAATCGGTTGTGGCAATGAGGGAGGAAATGACTCTTCAACAACGATGCCAAATTCATCAGAACAAGGGTCACAAACATCTGATTCTAATGGATCAAGTAGTGGGGATAAGGTAGAGGTTAAATTATGGTTAGATAATGATGATTATGGGGCTGCGATGGAAGAAGCACTTGAAGCTGCTTTACCAAACATTGATATCATCTTTGAAAATGTTGGATCAGTAGATGCTTTAAGTAAATTAGAACTTGATGGACCAGCAGGTCTTGGAGCAGATGTCTTTATTATTCCTCATGATAATATGAGTACAGGAATTAACGGACAAATGCTATTACCATTAAGTTCAGATATGGGAGCAGATATTGAAGAACGTTTCATTGATGCATCAGTTGGAACTGTAAAAGTAGATAATACTTATTATGGAATGCCGTTATCAACAGAAACAGTTGCTTTATTCTACAACAAAACATTGTTAGATGAAAACGGATTTGATGTAGCCAAATCATTTGAAGAAATTAAAGAACAAGCTGCTAAATATAATGATGCTTCATCAAATAAATTCTTAATGCGTTATGAAGCAGGAAATTCATATACCATGCATTTATTCTTAACTGCAGGTGGATTTGAATTATATGGCCCAACTCATGATGACGCTTCACAAGTTAACTTAAATTCACAAGGTGTTATCGACGGTTTAACATTTTATGAATCAATGAAAGAATATTTAAATGTTCCATATGCAGATTTAAACTGGGATTCAGTTGAAGTTGAGTTTGCTAAAGGAAATGTGCCTTATATTATCACTGGTCCATGGTCAATTCAAGAGGTAACAACACAAGATGCAGGATTTGAATGGGGAATTACAACAATTCCAACCATTAATGGGGTTCAACCTGAAACATTCTCAGGAAATATTATTGCATGTATTAGCGCCTACACAGAGCATCCACAAGAAGCTAAACAAGTATTAGAATTTTTAGGATCTGAAGAAGGATTAAAAGTAATGTATGATGTTAAAGGATCAATTCCGGCATTAAAAGATGCAACAGTTATTGAGGGAATTAATGAAGATCCTTATGTATTAGGTATTTTAGAACAAGCACAATTCACACAAGCAATGCCAGTTTTACCTGAAATGTCTAGCTACTGGGGAGCAGCTGAAACAATGTATCGTTCAGTATGGGAAGGATTATCAACTCCAGAAGAAGCTGCTGAAAAAGCATTAACAGATTATAATGCAGCGTTAGAATTAGCGCAATAATCACACACACTAAACAAAAACTACCTGTTAAACAGGTAGTTTTTTATTATGCCCTGTTAGTTAGTTTCTAAGAAAAATCAAACTTAACTAGTTCTTTAAAGATCACATCTATGTTTCAATTCCGTTTATAGGAGAAAAACAATTATAAACTCTATTGTATGTAGGTTATTTTAAACGAAAAATAAAGTTAATAAAATTGGTTTATGATAAAATAGAGAAGTCTAGATTCATATTTTTTTAAAATAATGGGTGAACGTTAGACGGTCTTGGAACGAGGACACCCCAGCTATAGAGTACTTATTTGGTTTGATACAGTTAGGAGATTAAGATTATGGAAAAGCGAATTAAACGAGCCATTAATAATCATCAAAAGGGTTATAACTGCTCTCAAGCGGTATTGTGTGCGTATCATGATTTAATCGGACTAGAGGAAAGACAAGCTTTCAAAATAGCAGAGGGGTTTGGAAGTGGTATGGGGGGCTTACGTCATACTTGTGGTGCTGTGACTGCTATGTTTATGGTAGCTAGTTATTTTTCATCAGACGGTGATACGATACAAAATGATTCAAGAAAGTCATGCTATCAAAGTATTCATGATTTGGCAAAAACATTTGAAGTAAAAAACAGTTCTCTTATGTGTGATCAATTGTTAAATTGTAAACACCATCAACGTTATGAAAAGCTGTGTACTTCATATGTCGAAGATGCAGTTATCTTATTAGAAGAGTGGCGAAGTAAAAAAGCGTAGAACCTTAAGTTTTACGCTTTTTATTTAATTTATTGTGACAAACAGTTAATCAATGAATGAAACGGTTGAATAAAAAAAGACACTCTGATTGAGTGTCTAATAAAGATTATTTTGTTTCTTGGAAATAAACTTGTTCATCTAAGCAATTTTCTGATTTAGCTACAACAACAGCTGTTGCAGAGTCTCCAACTACGTTTAATGCTGTGACTAACATTTCAACTGGACGGTTAATAGCTAAAATTAACGAGTATGCAAGAACGGCTGCATCATTTTGATACCCCATACCAGATAACACAGTAAATAAGATGACAGCTCCAGCACCAGGTGCAGCTGGCGTTCCGATTGAAGCAATTAAAGCTAAAATAGCAATTAATGAAATACTTCCAAATGTGACGTCATATCCGGCACTTGAGGCAATGAAAATAGCGGCAATCACTTGCATAATAGCTGTTCCGTTCATATTGATCGTCATACCAAGAGGTAAAATAAATGAGGCAATCTCATTATTAACCCCTAGCTCATCAACAGTTGTTTTAGTATTTAACGGTAATGTTGCTGCGGAAGAAGACGTTGAGAATCCAAACATGGCAACTTTTCCAATTTTCTTAACAAACGGCATTGGATTTAAACGTGTTGTTACAAAAATAAATAAGGCATATCCAAAGATTAAGAATACTAATAACGTGATAACGACAGTAATTACATAAGCTAACGCAGGTTTTAAATGTTCAACACCATAGATAGCAAATGTACGAGTTAATAAAATAAAAATAGCGAATGGTCCGAATTTAGTAATTAAGAATGTTAAAAAGACAGTGATAATTTTATTAATATCTTCTAGTAGCTTTTTTAAAACTAAAATTTCTTTTCCTAAATGGTTAATTGATAGTCCTGTAACAACGGCTAAAAAGACAATAGATAAGATACTTCCATTTGTTGAAAAAACAGATGTAATGTTATTAGGGATCGCATTGACAAAGATTAATAATGGATTTGAACCTGTTGAACCCGTTTGTGCTGTAATGTTATTAATATTAACATTGAATAATCCCATTTTATTAGCAAATAACCCAACGATTCCAGCTAGAATTAAAGCGAAAAATGATGTTCCTAAAAATCCACCAATTGTTTTATATGATAATCGTCCTAATGTTTTAGTATCAGAGATACGACACATCGCTAAAGCGATTGAAGTAAATACCATTGGAACAATAACTAACTGCATTGAGTTTAAGAATAATTGTCCTAAGATATAAAAGATTCCTATTGCATCTTGAGCTCCTTCGGCACTGATATCTTGAAATAAGATTTTATTGATCGTTGCCCAAAGATCCGTATTCCCTGACGTTAATAAATTTTCACGTAATAGTAAGAATAATGATCCTGTTACTAAACCACCAATAAGTGCAATTACCATATGAATGGCTAAACGATTGTTATTTTGTTTTTTAGTCATTGAGTAAGTCTCTCCTCTTTTCATAGATGTTAGGACCCAATCACCTCATCTTATGAAACAACTTGTATAAGATGAAAAAAAGCCTTAAGTCCCATTGATTTCACGAACTTAAGGCATAAATGAATACAGCAATATTACTAAGCGATGTTTTGGTTGATCGATTAGTATGATATAACGACTATATTTTTCCTTAATTACTTCTCATGAGCAATCTTAAAGGGTTCCTACTAGTGATTAAATATACATTGTTCTTGAAGATGAGTCAAGTATTTTTGAAAAAAAGAGTGAAAAATGTCACTTTTTGTACGTTGAGAATTAGAATGAAATCAGTTCTGTGATTAAAGTTTACAAGGAGTACAAGTAATAAGTTATTACAATTACAATGATTTATGAAGTATAACAATGAAAATTAATGAGTTTAATGAGAATCAAAAAAGAGGTCTAATTAAAGACCTCTTTTATTAATTAATAGATAGTTTTTCAGATTCAGTGTAGTAGATTGATTCGTCTAAGCATCCTTCTGATTTAGCAACGACTACGGCTGTTGCGGCATCACCCACTACATTAAGTGAGGTAGTCACCATTTCGATTGGGCGATTAATCGCTAAAATTAAGGAATACGTTAGAATTGTCATTTCATTCGAGTAACCCATTGCTGTTAAAATAGTAAATAAGATGACCGTTCCTGAACCAGGAGCGGCAGGAGTTCCGACGGATGAAATTAAGGCCAACACTGAAATCATAAGAATACTTCCTAATGTTACTTCATACCCTGCACTTGAAGCAATGAAGATAGTGGCAATGATCTGATAAATAGCTGTACCATTCATATTAATCGTCATACCTAAAGGTAGGATAAATGACGTTAATTCATCTGATACCCCAAGTTCTTTTGTCACCGTTTGTTGATTTAACGGTAAGGTAGATGCCGATGAATTCATTGAGAAAGCAAATAAAGCAACCTTTCCCATCTTTTTAATGAAATAAATAGGATTTAAACGAGTAAATAAAAAGATATAAATAGAATAACCAAAGATTAAAAATGGGAGGCTTACTAAAAAGACAGTCCCCATATAGGCTAAAGCAGGTTTTAAATGCTCAATACCATAAATAGCAAAGGTACGTGTAATAAGCACAAAAACAGCTAATGGACCAAACTTAGTAATTAAAAAAGTTAAAAAGACAGTGACCATTTGATTAACTTCTTCTAATAACCTTTTAAAAACTTTAATTTGATCTCCTAAATGATTAAAGCATAGTCCCGTCACAACGGCTAAAAAGACAACTGCTAAAACATTCCCATTACTTGATAAAACAGAAGTAATATTATTTGGAACAGCGTTTAAGATGATCAGTAGGGGGTTAGTTCCAGTACTTCCAGATTGAGTTGTCACATCACCAATAGCTGTTGATGTGAACCAACCAAGATGATTAGCTATTAATCCAACTAAACCAGCGCAAATCAAAGCAGCAATTGAAGTAAATAAAAATCCTAAAACGGTTTTATAGGCAATACGTCCTAGTTTTTTTGTATCAGAAATTCGGCACATCGCTAATGCAATCGAAGTAAAAACCATTGGAATAATAATCAGTTGCATCGCATTCAAAAAGAGTTGACCAATGATATAAAATAAACCGAACGCATCACTTCCTGCTTCTGTACTAATATCTTCAAATAACAGTTGATAAATCATATTCCAAATGCCTTCTTGGTTAGATAAAAGTAGCTTTTCTCTTAAAAACAAAAATCCAATACCAGCAATTAATCCCATGACTAAGGCAGCTGTCATTTTGATGGCTAAATGATGAGTTTTTTTAGTATGATTCTTTGCTCTCATGTTCTTTCTCCTCGTGTTAATCGGTATTTCTACCATTAAATAATCTTATTTTTCTACTTTCTAAATACTCTATATGTCCTTGACTTTAAGATCGGAATAGAAGTTTGTGAAAAAAAATGTATTTAGATAGTTAATTACTATACCCTTACATCTTGAAGATGTCAATAGTGAAATTATGGGTGATAAAACAGTTGATTCACTTACTTGATTTAAAATGAATTTAGACTTTCTATATATAAGAAAATCGAGGATCGATTTTTTGTGAAAAAATGATTAATCTATAGATGATTTCTATTAATAAACACGAAAATGTCTACTAGATTAATTAAATAATCGGTTTTATAATGAAATTATTAACAAAGTCAATTTGAGGAGTGAAGGAAATGGAACCACGTATTACAGGTCATACAGAATTAATTGGGTTAATTGCAACACCTATTCGACATAGTAGTTCACCTAAAATGCACAATGCGGCATTTGCTAAATTAGGATTAGATTATGCTTATTTAGCGTTTGAAGTAGGTAATGAGCAATTAGAAGATACAATTAAAGGATTCCGTGCAATGAACGTACGCGGATGCAACGTTTCAATGCCAAACAAAACAGTTGTTCACAAATATTTAGATAAATTATCACCAGCAGCAGAACTTTGCGGTGCGGTTAATACCATTGTAAATGATAATGGTGTTTTAACAGGACACATTACAGATGGTGTTGGATTCATGACATCTGTTGCAGATGCAGGATTTGATCCAATCGGTAAAAAAGTAACAATCGTTGGTTGCGGTGGTGCTGGAACAGCGATTCAAATTCAAGCAGCATTAGATGGAGTAGCAGAGTTAGCTATTTTTAATATTCAAGATGCTTGTTTTGAACGTGCTAAACAAACAGTTAAAGATATCAATGAAAAAACGAACTGTAAAGCAACATTATACGATTTAGCTGATACAGAAGAATTACGTAAACAAATGGCAGATAGCTACATGTTCATTAATGCAACAGGTGTAGGTATGAAACCATTAGAAGGTCAAACATACATTAAAGATGCTTCAATGTTACGTCCTGAATTAATCGTTTGTGATGTTGTTTACAGCCCAGCTAAAACAGCTTTATTAGAATTAGCAGAAAGCGTTGGTTGTCCGACATTAAACGGATTAGGAATGATGTTATTCCAAGGAGCAGCTGCTTTCAAATTATGGACAGGACAAGAGATGCCAATCGATCACATCAAAGAAGTTTTAAATTTAAAATAAGAGGAGACGAATACGATGAAAATCTTAGTATTAAATGGTCCAAACTTAAACATGGTTGGAATTCGTGAAAAAGGAATTTACGGAAGCCGAAACTATGCTGATATCGTAGAATATATTAAAGAAGAAGGAACAAAACGCGGGCATGAAATTGAAGTTCTTCAAAGTAACTATGAAGGACAAATTATTGAGTGGTTCCAAAAAGCATACTTTGAAAACTATGATGGAGTGATCATTAATCCAGGAGCACACACTCATTACAGCTATGCGATCCATGATGCAATTAAGGCTGCTGCAGGAGTTCCAACAGTTGAAGTTCATATTTCAAATGTTCATGCACGTGAAGAGTTCCGTCATAAATCAGTAACAGCTCCAGCATGTATTGGACAATTATGTGGATTTGGTGAATTTGGATATATTTTAGCTATTCAAGCATTAGAAGACTATAAAGCAAAACAAAATGCTTAATTAAATTAACCTCTCATTCGTTAATTAATATTCATCTCATAAAGACTTAGTAACTTTTATTACTAAGTCTTTTTTTGATCCTTTAGTAAGCGCTTTAAATATAATTTTGAATGAAAGACATATAATGTAGTAAGTCACTGAATTACTTTTTGAAAAGGAAGTGAACGAAATGAAAAAGAGAGGGGTTATCATCATCTTAATAGGTCTATTTATTGGATATTTAATATCATCTTTGTTTAGCGTAAACGATACAAATCTTGATCATATGGATGAATCAGCTCATCGTCAGCCATGGAGTTTAATCTATTAACTGGGGGAATGCACTATGCAAGAAATGAAGAGTGTCGAATTAAGGCAGTACATTAAAAATAGTTTTATTAGAAGTGGGTTAAGTTATTTTGGGTATGGCCTTGTTTTAAGTTTTATTACTGTTTGTCTTGGATATGGAACTTTTTTAAGTCATTCCAAACATATGATGCTTCGTTCTATTTATTATGGTAGGATTGAAGAATATTTATTAATCTTGGGAATCGGTATTTTAGTGATGATCAATATTTCTATTTTTTCAAGTGCAATTAAATCATTTCATCAGTTTAAGCAATTTCTGTTAGCCAATGATGTGAAGTTAGTCACCTCTCATCCAACGACATCAAATCTCTCAATTGAAGTAGCTCTTCAGTATTTAAATGATGAGGAACTTGTCTATGAAAATCGTCATTTAATTATGACAAGTCAATATGTTATTGTTCTTGAGGGAGAGGCTTGTATTCAACCTAGACAGTTACTAAAAGCGGCGTATATCAACTTTCATGATTTTAAGCAAATGGAATCGATGCATTTAAACTATTTAAAAACAGTAACACTTGTCTTTGAAAATGGTGAAGTGAAAAAAGTGAACTGTCATTATATTGAAGAAGCAAAAGATTTATTAAATGCACTAAGTCAACAAGGGGTTAGTGTTTATCATGGAATTGACTCTTACAGAAGAATCAGTGAATAATAAAAAAGCTTTATCGCAAGATAATGCTTTTTTTATTGGGGAAAAGGTGCTACTTAGTTTATAATAGAGTCAAGAGGTGGTAAAGTTGTATCAATTAACAGGGCGTATTAGATTTAGTGAAATTGGAGAGGATGGCCATTTAACACTTCATCATTTAATTAATTATTTTCAAGACTGTAGTACTTTTCATCTAGAAGATATTGGGCTTGGTGCTGACTATTTCATGAGTCACGACTTGGCTTTTTATATGTTATCATGGCAAATTGAAATTAATCGCATGCCTGTATTAGGTGAAGAAATTAAAGTAGGAACATTAATTTATGGATGTAAAGGAATGTTTGGTTATCGAAACTACGTTTTATTTGATAAGGATGATCGCGTGCTTGCTTACGCTAACTTATGTGGATGCTTTTTTAATCCTAAGACTGAAAGTTTTGTGAGACTAACAGAAGAAGAGTTAGAAAAATATCCAATTGAACCCAAATGGGAGATGGAGTATTTACCAAGAAAAATTAAAGTACCAACTGATCAAACTTACTTAGAATCCATTCAAATTCATCAATATCAAATCGATACAAACGGACATGTGAATAATAGTCAGTATGTTGCGATAGCAATGGAATACTTACCAAAAGGAGTCACAATCAAGCAAGTCCGAGTCGATTATAAAAAAGCTGTTCAATTTGGTGAGAGGTTAATTCCGGCTACTTCACAAGATGATGAATACTATTATGTGACATTGTATCGCCAAGATCTTAATCCATCTGTCATTGTCGCTTTTAAAATTTAACGAAAGGACCCATAAAAGAGGGTTCCTTTTTTGTTATAATGTGTCATTTTTTTATTCTTTCGTTCATAAACTGTAATATTAGTCACTCAAAGTTGAGAGGTTGTCAGTTAAAGAAATGAATTGGGGTAGGGAGATGAGATGATGGCGATAGTTGAGGATGAATGGATGACAGACGATGGAGCTATCTCATTAATTAAAGCAGCAAATGAGATGCTTGATTATTGTGAACTATGCGAAAGTAAGGGAAATGAATTCATAAAAATAGCGAATTGTATCTTAAGTCGGCAAGAATATTATGATTTTTTAGATTTATATAAACGTTTTGATAATAATTACGGTATTTTAGAAAGCTTGATTTCACAACTAACTCATCCAGCAACTATCTTACAAGCCGTTTCGGTCTCTGCAATTATTAAAGAAATTCAGCGAAATATTGACGAGTTAGTTCAGATCATGGAATTATCAAATGATCGAATGGAGAGTGAACAAATCGATATTCATATGGCGCACCTCATTGAGCAGTTAAGTGATGTTATAGACTTTGATGCTATTAATTATGATGATTTGTCCGAGGCGATGACGCATACCTTTATGATTTTAAGTGTATTAGATATTTTTGATGACGCTTATCAGCAAGCATACTACCCAATGAATGTTTTACATATTAAATCATTTGATACGAAACTAGAGGCATATACTTATGCATTAGAACATGGAATTAGTAAAGATTTTATTTTAAATCGTTTAGTCCATTCGTTATAGCGTTTTTAATCATGATGTTTTTATGAACAGATAAAAGGATTGAAAAGATCACTTTTCAATCCTTTTAGTGTTTAAAGGAATCCATTACTTTAGAAGCATCAAGATAACCTAGTTCGTAAATATTTTTAAGTTTATTAATATTTTTTTCGAATCGACCAATTTCTAATGGAGAAGTGGGGGCGATCACCGTTGCTTTTTGTTGTTGCTCGAGTTCTTTAATGAATTTAAGTGTGTCATTATATGTCACGTGTCGATTATCGAGTGCTTTAATTAAATTTGGATATTTTTTTAATACGTTAGAATAGATTAATCGAAAGCTTTCTGGTTTTTTGATATAACTTCGATCACGAGTTAAGACGATAATGACATGATCACATCCATCTGCTAGTGCCTGTTTCACCGGAATAGAATCGGTCGCACCGCCATCTAAATATAATCCGTTTTGATATTCAATAATAGGGGAGAAGACTGGAATAGATGAAGAGGCTTTTAAAATTGTGCTGTCGTGATCAAGATGTGTTTTATCAAAGTAAACAGGACGGCCTGTTAAAACATCGGTTACTCCTAATTTATACTCAATGGGAGAGTTTAAAAAAGTTTCATAATCGAATACATCGAGCTCATGGGGAATGACATCAAAGATAAAATCTAAACCGAATAAAGATTTCGTTTTAATAAAGTTAGATAAACTGAGATAGCGTTTATCGCTAATGTAATTGGTATTAACTCGATAGCTTCGTCCTTTTTGGTTAGATAAATAGGAGATTCCGTTACAAGCACCCGCTGAAACTCCAATTACATAGTTAACAGAAATTTGATGATCGAGAAAGTAGTCTAAGACGCCACTTGTATATAGGCCTCGCATACCGCCACCTTCTAAAACTAAACCGATTTTCATATGAATGCTCCTTTTAAGTAAGATGAATAGATAAGAACAGATTATTTTTATATTACAAAAATGTTTAACTAAATAATAGTTTGCCTTTTATTGTCTATTACAATTCGTATGGCAGACTACACAATCCCTTGATGTGTTAGGATGAATGTCAATTTTACTTGTATTGATACATAGTAGTATTTTTAGGAAGGAATTTTATCAAATTGAGAGTGGTTTTGTCGAAGAAATCAGATTTATAGATTCTTCACTTTGTCTTGTTCTTCAAACATATGTTAAAATGAAGAGGAGTTAAAGAAAAAGGAGGTTTTAAACATGCCTCGATTTAAGAAGGTATATATTGAAATCACAAATCGCTGTAACTTAAAGTGTGACTTTTGTCCAAGTGCAACACTTGGGCGTCAGGGACGAGTTATGACAGAATCAGATTTCATTCATATATTAAATGAAGTTAAACCGTATACTAAATATTTGTATTTTCACCTACTAGGGGAACCTTTTTTAAACCCAAGACTAGGACGCTTCTTACAATTAAGTCATGAAGCGGGAATGCAAGTGAATTTAACAACAAATGGAACTTTAATTGATAAAGTAGAAGATGTGTTAATGAACGCACCTGCCTTAAGACAAATTAACTTCTCCATTCATTCGTTTGAAGCTAATCAAAATAACGAAACATTAGAAGATTATTTATTAAAAATCGCTAATTTTATTGAACGTATTCAGGCCGTTAAACCCGTGTACTGTAATCTTCGTTTATGGAATATGAGTACAGAGGAACTAGAAGCCAAAAATTCATTAAATCAACAAATTTTACGTTTGATTGAGCAAGCCTTTGATTTAGATGTTTGCTTAAGTGAAACCTTGCAACAGACTCATAATGTTAAAATTAAAGATCGAGTCTTTCTTAATATGGCAGAAAAATTTGAATGGCCAACGCTCGATCGAGAAATCATTAGTGAAAAGATGTTTTGTTATGGATTAAGGGATCACATCG
Source organism: Turicibacter sp. TJ11 (assembly GCF_021497505.1). NCBI lineage: Bacteria > Bacillati > Bacillota > Erysipelotrichia > Erysipelotrichales > Turicibacteraceae > Turicibacter > Turicibacter sp. TJ11. The sequence goes on from NZ_CP069349.1 coordinate 125,008, forward strand.
GTATTCAAGCAGATGGAACAGTTGTTCCTTGTTGTTTAGATAGTGAGGGAAAAATCCCGCTTGGAAATATTTACAACACCCCACTTCAACAGATTTTAGACAGTGAACGTGCCCAAAATATTTATGAAGGCTTTTCACGTCGCTGTGCGGTTGAAGAACTTTGTAAACGTTGTGGTTACGCTAAAAGATATTAAAGGAGTGCTAAGATAAGATGATTAGACCAATTATAAAAGATGTTTTATTTTTAGCTGAAAAATCGGAACCAGCGACACCAGCAGATTTAGGCGTGGTTGAAGATTTAATGGATACGTTAAGAGCTAATCTTGATGGTTGCGTAGGAATGGCTGCAAATATGATCGGCATCAAAAAGCGTATCATCGTATTTGCGATTGGTGAGATGATTGTTCCAATGATTAACCCAGTCATCTTAAAACAAGAAAAAAGTTATGTGACTGAGGAAAGCTGTTTATCGTTAACTGGTGTTAGACAAACGACTCGTTATGAAACCATTGTTGTAGAGTACTTAAATAAAGAGTTTAAGAAACAGACAGGAACATTTACTGGTTTTGTGGCACAAATTATTCAACATGAGATTGATCACTGTAATGGAATTATTATCTAAGGTGAACGTCATCTGTTTTTCATAGCATAAAGATGTTTTGTTAAATAAGAGGAGTTCTTCGTATGAAATTTTTTATTGTGCTAATTTACCTTAATTCAAAAAAATTGAATTCTGCCATTATTATGGACAAAAAAACTTATCTGAAAACTGACAGATAAGTTTTTTTATATTTCATAAAGACTTTGGGAAATGATTGAAACTTGAAATCTCAAATAGAAGAGATGTTCCCTTAATAGCAGAAAAAATAAGTTTGATTTTTGAAAGTAAGGATTAAATTAATAAACATCTCACATATCATTCATATAGAGCGATGAAAACATACATTTAAGATTGTGTAAATGAATAGATGAAAATCAGTCGCTACTTCTTTTTATGATGATGTTTCCTATCCACCTTTATTATTAATGGTGGTGAGAGAAGATAAGTGAGGTGATTGAATGAAAAAAGTGATTGCCATTTCAAGTAGTGGAAGAAAAAAGAATACTTATAAGCTCATTGAGTCAACGCGACAGTTACTAAAAGATGCTGAAATTGAGCTAGAAATTGTTCATTTAGCAGATTTAAATATTAGAGATTGTCGCGGATGTGATGCCTGTATTTTAACGGACAAGTGTCCCGTAAAAGATGAGGTCACAGACGTCTTAAATCGAATGCAGGAAGCAGATGGATTAATTTTAACTTCACCCGTTTATATGGCAGGTGTTAGCGGACAGCTTAAGCGATTCATTGATCGAACTTGTCGCTGGTATCATCGCCCAGCTTTAGTAGGAAAGCCTATATTGCTCATGACAACTACCGCAGGGGGATACGCCAAAGATGTTTTAACTTATCTCAATAAAGTTTCTACTTTTTGGGGATGTCGAAGCTGTGGTGAAATTTTTAGAACGGTGCGAAGTTGGGATGTTGGGGTGACTGAAAAAGAGCTTGAAGCTTTTATTCAAGCAATTCATCAACAAAGACCTTGGAAACCTGATATGAATCAGGTGATTACTTTTCAAGTTCAAAAAGCATTAGCTTTTTATGCCCTTCCTCGTGATCAATCTTATTGGAAAGAACACCGCTGGCTGGATGCTGTATACTATGAAGGAAGTCAAGTTGCCTGGTATCAAAAGTTAGTTGGTCAGTCATTTTTTAAGCTATTAAGTCGTGGAATGAAGAATCAAAAAAAGACCTCAAAAGATTAAGGCCTTAACGATGATGACTAATTCCTGAAATTAAGAAACCAATGGTTGTAGAAACAAGATGACCGAGCTGTGTAATTCCATCATTATTTGTTACATGATTCGTTAGATTAGCAACAAACAAGGTAATTAAACAGGTAATACAAACAAAGGTTGCGAATACGATACGAATATAAGCTCCTCTTAAGTAAGGTGGCTCTTTTTGTAAGAGAAATTCAGTCTTAGGTATTGGTAGTGTTTCGTTTTCCTCAGTTTCTGTCGATTTATCTATTTGAGAATTAGTTTGATCTTTAGTAGGGTGTGGAATATTCATTCCAATAATATATCCTAAAATACTAGAAAGACTGGTGCTAAAAGTAGCTGTAATAGAGGCTCGATGTGTCATTGGTTCAAAAAAGATGGTAAAGATTAATTCGACTAATAGTAGCACACTGATTATTAAGCCTGATTTAGAAAATAAGTCTAATTCGCACCATTCATGTTTCAGTTGGTTCATGAGAGTAGGTTTATTTTTGCATCGTTTCATATAGATATCATCCTAGCTTGAAAGTTCTCTTTAATATCATATGAGATAAAGAATAAAAAGGAAGGTCGTGTATCTAGTTGCCTGATATATGATAAAATAAATGATGATTTATTTTAGTATTTAAGTTATCGATTGACTAAGATAAGATTACATGAGGGCATGCACTGCTGTCGTTCTATTAATAAAATCATCATTTGTATCTCATGATGTTAAAGAGATAAAAAGTCAATATTTAAGATTTAGAAAAGAGGATCAATCATGCAAGAAACGATGAACAAAATTTTAAAATTTCGAGATGAACGTGGCTGGAAGCCATATCATACACCTGAAAACTTAGCAAAATCTATTTCCATTGAAGCGGCAGAATTACTAGAATGTTTTCAATGGAATCAAGAAACTGATTTTACTCATGTGAATGAAGAATTAGCCGATGTTTTAATTTATTGCCTACAAATGGTGGATATATTAGGAGTGAATGCTAAACAAATTATTTTTGAAAAGTTAGAAAAGAATGCTTTAAAGTATCCAATTGAAAAATAAAAACCATTTAATCATGGTTTTTATTATGGTTGAAAGGCGTAAACCATAACAGTATAGGTTTCATATAAGAAGTAAAGAACGGTACTAATTAAAAGGGCATGATTAATGAAGCGTTCACCTTTCGCACCTGTTTTAAAGTTAGCTAATTTAATTTTTGTTTTACAAGGGTAAAAGAGACATACGCCTTGATGAGTAAATAAGTCTAGTACAATGTGAGAGGTATGACCGACCATTAAGCCACAGACTAAAATAATATAAAACTCTTGTCCAACGTTTAATAAGGGAGCGAAGGACATTAAGATAAAGAAAAAGGCAATAGATAAAAGACTATGCGTAATCGTTCGATGTTTGAAGTGAGATGCAATAAATTTGGATGGAAAAGGAAAAAGTTTTCCAATTTGAGAACTTCGCATATCAATGTCAGGTAATAGTGATCCGATTGTTGTCGCAACACAATAAAGCGTAATAATAAAAAGTTTAGAGAAAGTGTTCGCGTTAGAATATAACGGTGCAATAAAAAGTTGATGAGTAATAAGGCCACAAAGCAGGCCTCCGCGTTGATGAGTAGCGGCAGTCATTGATAAGTCCTCCTAATCATTCATAGATGTCGAAAAATGTCTTATATTCCAATATTATACCCTAAAGTTTCGAATATTTGTTTGGATTAACTTAGTAAAATTATGGAAAAGGAGTGAGTGAAATGAAGTTAAGTGAAGCCTTTGAATGTTTGAATGAAGCTCAACGACAAGTTGTAGAAAGCTTATCTCAATCTCTTTTAGTGATGGCTCCAGCGGGAACAGGGAAAACGAACGTAATTGCTTTACGAATTGCTCGATTTATTGAACAGGGAATCAAACCTCATCAAATTTTATGTTTAACTTTTACAAATAAAGCTTGTCATGAATTAAAAGATCGAATCATAAAAATAGTCGGGCCTCAAGGAAAAGAAGTTTGTGTAAAAACGTTTCATAGTCTTTGTTATCAAATGATTAAAGAAGAAGTCAAAGAACTGGATAAGTTATCTAATGATTTTATGATTATTGATGAAGAAGATGCGAGATTTGTGATTAAGCAGTTAATTGGGGATCAAGGGGTTTCAGTAGAAAAAGCATATGAATATGTTCAAGCCTTAAAAATTTATCAAATTGATAAAAGGGAATTAGATGAGTCATTACTTAACTCATTTCATGAATCAAAATTTGCCTTACGTTTTTATCAATCAGTAAAAAATCAAAGAAATGGAAGTGATACACTGAACTATTTATGTGAGCATGGATGGTGGTTGTATCGCCAATATCAACGTCACTTGCAAGAACAAAAGCTTTTAGATTTTAATGATTTATTGTTATATGCAAGTGAGTGCTTAACTCATCCTGCTCGTTTGGCGAGATGGCAATTGAAGTTTGAGATTGTCGTTGTAGATGAAGTACAAGATACTAGCTTAATAGAGTATCAACTCATTCAAAAAATAGCATCAAATTCAAACTTCAGCGCTTTTGGGGATTTTAATCAGACGATTTATGAATGGAGAGATTCTGATCCTGTTTTAATTCGCTCAAAAATCATAGAAGATTTTAATCCACTTTGTTTGGAATTATCGCTTAATTATCGTTCGACGAAACAACTTGTTCAAATGAGCGCAAATTACTTAGAAAATGGAAAACGCGCTGGATTAATTAATCCGATTCTTTCACCTAAATGTATTGAGTCCGCAAGTGAGATATTAGGAAAACGTCCTGTATTTTTTGAAGCTGGCACTAAACAAGAAGAAATGGATTTTATTGCGGATCATTTAAAACATTATCGAAAAGAAGAGCTTAACCGGACGGTTATTTTAACAAGAACGAATCGTCAAAATACTGAAATTGCGAATTTCTTAAATGCTGAGGGGATTTCATGTTATTTAATTGATCAATTGTCTTTATTTAAAAGAAAAAGTTTAAAGGATCTATTAGCCATTGTTCGATTTTTTTTGAATCCATTAGATTCCGTCTCATTACAACGTTTTTTACCGCTATTATTTGAATCAATTGATTTAAAAACAATGAGTAGTTCGCCCTATTTAAAACGATATCATTCTTATGACATGCGACTAAATGATCTATTTTTAAAGCAGTCCTATGAGTATGAAGAACCTTATGGTTTATTAAAACAACAACTGGAATCTGGTCGAGTGATCATTTTTGATGTGGAGTCAACGGGGCTTGATGTCACAACGGATGAAGTCATTCAAATCGCAGCCATTGAATTAAAAGAAGGAGAGTTTGTTCAATCATTTGAACGTTTTATCAAACCTTCAAAATCGGTTGGTGAATCTGCTTCAGTTCATGGATTTACTGATGAATTTTTACAACTCAATGGTCAAGAAGCAGAAGATGTTTTTAAAGAATTTTTAGCATTTAGTAAGGGAACCATTTTAGTCGGACATAATGTTTTATATGATTTAAAAATTGTTCGATCACATATGCATCGTATTGGCTTACATTTTGATGAAGAAATTAGATTTTATGATACATTAGATATTGTTCGACGTTTATATCCCGATCTTCAAAATCATAAGTTAGATACAGTGAGTGCGTTTATCGGTGTCAGTCACGAACCGACACATAATGCAATGGATGATATCTTAGCGACTAAAGATGTACTGCTAAAAAGTATTCCGCGTTTGATGATGTATCATGAACAACGAAAAAATGTCATCTCTTATTATGAGAAAACGTTAATTCCAATGATTAAACAGTTAGATCAAATTAAACAGTGGATGAATGAGAAAAAACCATCAGAGTTTTTATTAACCTTAATTGAACAGTTTCAGATCATAGAAAAACAACCATGGTGTGAGGATGAAGTTGAAATGATCAAGCTTCATGAAGCCATTTCTTATTTAAAACAAATGGAACAGCAACAACTGACAGAATATCCTCAAATGTTAATGTGGGAGTTATGGACTAGATTATTTGATCATTTATCTTTATCAAGTAGTGAATTTGATAAAGTGATGAGAGATAAAAATCAGTTAGCTGTCATTACTGTTCATCAATCAAAAGGGTTGGAGTTTGATCATGTCATTATCCCATTTTTAAACCGAAACTCGTTTCCTCTTGAATTTATCGGAAGTAATCCAGCAGAAGAATGTCGTTTATTTTATGTTGCAATGACACGAGCTAAGGAAACGTTATTATTAACAAGACACATCAAAGAATCGACTAACGCTAGAAAAGAAAGGGAAAAAAGTCCTTTTATCGACTTTTTATACACATCAATCAACAATTAAACGAATAATTTTATTTCCAAGGAAATTGGAGTTCCGACTTTTTTACTTAAATAAAGAGTTGTTTCATCATCATTTATGAAATAGACAGCTATCGTTTTCATGTAATGGCTGGATTTCAATAGGGGATTAGTGTATGATAAAGTGAGTAGAAGTTTACCTTTAAGAGTAGGACGATAAGGAAGATGACGCATGAATGATAATTTTCAAACTTTTTACTGGAGTAAATTAGATAATGTTGCAAAGCTATACGCACTCGTATCCAGTTCAAAGGCAACAAATGTATTTCGAATTTCAGTCAAAATGACTGATGAGATCCAAGCCGAATTTTTATCTCAAGCAGTAAAGGCAGCACTTGTAGAAATGCCAACGTTCAGTGTGCGTTTAAGAAGTGGATTCTTCTGGTATTATTTCGATATGAACTTACAAAAGCCAAGAATTCGAAAAGAATATACCTATCCTTGTTCTAAAATGACAAAGTTTACAAATAATAATTACCTATTTAATATGACTTACTATCAAAACATGATTCACTTGGAAGTTTTTCACGCACTTGCAGATGGAAGTGGAGCAGTACAATTTTTAAAAGTTATTTTATATCATTATCTTAAACGTCTGCATCCAGAAACAATGATAGAATCTTTACTTGAAAAAACAAATGATGCTTCTTTATCCGCTATGGAGGAAGACAGTTTTTTAAAGGTGAAATGTGAGTTGGCATCAAAAGTTATACCGCAGACAACGACAGCATATAAAATAACAGGCATAAAAAAAAGACCTCAAGAATTAAAAGTTATTCACGGCATCATGTCAGCCAAATCCGTGGTTGCGATTGTGAAGCAATATGAAGTAACCGTTTCAAGTTTTTTATGTGCTGTCTTAATTTATGCAATTTATGAACAAAACTATAAGTTTAATCAAGATTTGCATCCGATTACAGTCACCGTGCCCATTGATTTAAGAGGACGATTTGGATCGCATACATTAAGAAACTTTTTTTCAAATGTCAATGTGACAATCACTCCTCGTGTTAATTTAACTTTTGAGGATCTTTTACAAGAGGTTTCAAATCAATTAGCTGAAGGACAACAGCCGGAGGTGATTGAGCGTAAAATAAATGACAATGTCAGCGCTCAGCAAAATATGTTCATTCGTTTTGTCCCGCTAGCGATTAAAAATAAAGTGATGCGTCACATTTATCATGAGGCAGATAAAGGAGTGACAACGACGTTGTCAAATTTCGGACGTATTGTCTTACCTGAATTGATGAGTTTATATGTGAAAGACATGCGTGTCATGATTCCAGTGACACCTCATCAACCTATTCGATGTGGGGTTATTTCTTGCAATGATCAGTTCGTCTTAACATTTACATCTTCTTTAGAGGAAACTGATATTCAAAGATATTTTTTCCGCTTCTTAAAAAAATACGGGATTGATATTACAATCTCATGTAATGAGGAATTTAACCATGAAATATTGTTCTAAATGCGAAATGAACGTCCAAAATAAATTAAATCATTGTCCGCTTTGTGGACAGTTATTGGATTTGATTGAAATTGAAATTGACCGTGATTATCCTGAACGTTTTGCTAAAAAGCGTCGCTTTTCATTGAAAAAGTTTATTATCTTTTTAGCTATTGTTGTTATTTCTTTTTCATTTGTCAGTGGATTTTTTCAAGAGTTTCAATGGACTTGGGTTTTTATTATTACAGCTGCTACGATTTACGCAACCATTAGTGCCATTTTAGGATCGAGAGTGAAACGAAATATTGGTCCTAATCTGTTAATGCACGTTTTAGGAGGATCTGTTTTAGCCATCGTGGTTGATTATTTGTTAGGCTATAGTGGGTGGTCTTTAGCATTTATTCTTCCTGTCGCTTTGGTGATTGGAACAACCGCTATCACGCTCATGATTTTATTTGATACGAAGCGATTTACGGATTTAGTAATCTATCAATTAATCTTTGGAGTCATTGGTATCGTTTTATTAGTGTTTATTTATTTTCATATCATTGAATTTCGAACAGTTGCTCTTATTGGAAGTTACTATACTATTATTACCTGTGTTGGTTTATTCTTCTTTGCCGATCGTCAAATGATTCATGAATTAAAAAAGAAATTTCATTACTAATTAAGTATTTACTTTATAAAAGAGATTTTGTTAAAGAAGACATAACAAAATCCTGCACGAATATAATGAAGTAAATCAATTAAAGAACTTGAAATAGGGGGAAGTCTATGAATTCATTTTTTGAGGAATTAGGGAAAAAAGTAACTCAGACCAGCCAAGAAGCGATGAAAAAAACAAAAGATCTTGCGGAAATTGCTAAAATCAATGCTCAGATGACTGATGAGGAAAAAAAATTAAAGAAGTTATATATGAAGCTCGGGCAATTATATTATGAAATGTATAAAGAAGAACCTGATTCGGTATTTGTAGATATATGTCAAGGAATTGGTGGATGTTTACAAACGATTAATCGCTATGAAACGATGGTAGAAGAATTAAAGGGAATTAAGCGATGTCAAAAATGTAAAACAGAGATCCTAGTTGAGTCAACGTATTGTCCGACATGTGGTCAAAGATTAGATGATGAGCGAGAAACAATCGTCTCTACAATTTGTCCTAATTGTGGAATGGAAAATGGAGGATTTGCTACTAGTTGTATTAAATGTGGAGGACTATTATAAGAAAGCTGCTGAATGATTTCATTCAACAGCTTTTTTATTTGTTAGAAATGAAACGATTTTTCACCAGGTTACAGTCAGAAAATCAAATATGAATCATAGATTCAAAGTTTATCGTAAAAAACGGGTGATATCTCGTTAAGTCATGAATATGAAAAGTAAACCGATATAAACTACTAGAGATGAAATAGAAATGAGGTGGAGTTTTGGAAGGTTATTATTTAATGCCTCATCCTCCAATTATTGTTCCAAATATCGGTAAGGGCGAGGAACTGAGATTATATGAAACAAGTTTGACTTTTCATGAGGTGGCGCAAGAAATTGCTAGTATTAAGCCTGAGACCATTATTATGATTACCCCTCACGGTCCGATGTTTTCAGATGTCATTTCAGTGTCTAGTGGTGAAGCAATTAGTGGAGATTTTCGACGTTTTCAATGTTATGATCTAAGTGTTCAAGCACTTTTAGATAGTGAATTTAATCAACTATTAGTTCAGTTAGCACAAGAACAGCGATTACCAGTCTTAGAGGTGAATCGTGAAGTATTAAAAGCCTACGGCCGTCCATTTGAACTAGATCACGGGGCCTTAGTTCCATTATATTTTATTAATAAGTACTACACTGATTATAAGTTAGTTCACATCACCTATGCACCTTTAGATGATAGTGAACTATATCGATTTGGTATTTTACTTGATCAAGTAGCTAAACAACTGAACCGGCAATTTGTTGTCATTGCAAGTGGTGATTTATCTCATAAATTAAGCGAAAGTGGACCGTACGCGTATTCACCTTATGGTGAGGAGTTCGATCGTCAGTTTTTGCAAAAACTTTCATCTGATCAACCGTTAGAGATTTTTAATATGGATACAGAACTCATTAAAGAAGCGGCAGAATGTGGTCTACGTTCGACTAAAATTCTTTTAGGTACTTTAGATGGAAAGGAAATTCGAGGAGAAGTTCTGTCTTATCAAAGTCCATTTGGTGTCGGATATGGAATCATTAGATTTCATGTCAAAGGAAATGGGACAAAAGCATTAAAATATATAGGAAGAAGTGAGAAGCCTATGAAAAAAGTGTTATCTCATCAGACAAATCCGTATGTTGAGTTAGCGAGAAGATGTTTAGAAGATTACTTTACACAAACGAAAACGATGATTGCTAAAGAAGAGTTACCAGAAATTATGGTCGCACATCGGCATGGCGTTTTTGTTTCCTTAAAAAAAGATGGACAACTTAGAGGATGTATTGGGACTATTTTTCCAACGACTGATTGCGTAGCATCGGAAATTATCCGAAATGCGATTGCTGCGGCAACAGAAGATCCTCGCTTTTTACCAGTTGATTATGAAGAACTAAAATCTCTTGACATTTCAGTTGATCTTTTACTTTCTCCAACTAAAGCCGTGATAGAAGAACTTGACCCTAAACGTTACGGGATTATCGTGAGTAAAGGATTGAAAAAAGGCGTCTTATTACCTAACTTAGAAGGAATTTATACAGTTCAAGATCAAGTAGCCATTGCTTGTCAAAAAGCAGGAATAAATCCCGATGGTGAGTTTGAGATTCAAAAATTTGAAGTCATTCGTTACACAGAAGGTGATTAGAGATGAATTATCCTGTTTCTTTTTTTAAGCGAAAGGGTGATCAAATCCAGTGTCTTGTTTGTCCTCATCAATGTCTGATTTCAGAAGGCAAAACAGGGATTTGTCGAGTTCGTACCGTCTTAGATCATGAGCTAATCGCTATTAACTATGCCGAAGTGACGTCAGCTGCGGTAGATCCTATTGAGAAAAAACCACTTTATCATTTTAAACCGGGAAAAAATATCGTTTCATTAGGAAGCTTTGGATGTAATATGACATGTGATTTTTGTCAAAATCACAAAATTTCACAACAACGCGCTAAAAGTGAGGTTCTATCGATTGAACAATTGAAAGCAATCATTGATAGGGTTGAGAATAATGCAGGAGTTGCTTATACGTATAATGAGCCCATGATGTGGTATGAGTACGTTTATGAAACAGCCAAGACGTTAAAGCATCTAAATCAGGAAACGAGTGTAGTCGTCGTGACAAATGGCTATATTAATCAGGAACCGTTATTTAAACTGTTACCTTATGTAGATGCGATGAATATCGATTTAAAAGCATATTCGAATTCATACTATAAAAAAATTTGCGGAGCAAAATTAGATTCTGTTTTAGAAACGATTAAGTTAGCAAATGAACACGTTCATATAGAAGTGACGACCTTACTCGTGACAGATGCGTTTGATGCATTAAAGGAAGTAGAGGAAATTTCAAAGTTTTTAGCAACGGTTAATAAAGATATTCCACTTCATTTAAGTCGCTATTTCCCTCGGTACAAAATGAAAAATGAAGAAACCAATATTGAAGTCATGAAGCAGGCAGCTCAAATGGCTAGAAATTATTTGAATTATGTTTATATCGGAAATGTAGCGGAGATCGATACGCATACTTATTGCCCAACTTGTCATGAGCGCTTAGTTGAAAGACAAAGTGGTAGAGTGAATTGTTTAATTCGTGAACCCATCTGTCCACGCTGTCAATCTGACATCTCAATCATCCTTTAATTAAATGAAGCATCTTGTTTGACTTATCTTATCAGTGGATGTAAAATATCTCCTGTTAATAAAAGAGGAGATGAGAGATGATGTTAAAAAAGTTATCAAATACTGCGTTTATTTATACGGTTCTAGCCTTAGTCGTTGGGGTTGTTTATCGTGAATATACGAAACTGTCAGGATTTACAGGACAGACGAACTTATCATTATTACATACGCATTTATTTACATTAGGTATGATGTTTTTCTTAATCGTCTTAGCTTTAGAAGTGACATTAAACTTAAGTAAACAAAAGTACTTTAATGTCTTTTTTATTTTTTATAACGTGGGGTTATCGTTGACAGTTATGATGATGGCTGTTCGTGGATTCTTACAAATTAATGGAGAACAACTGTCTAAAGGTCTTAATGCATCTATTGCAGGGATTTCAGGAATCGGGCACATTTTGCTAAGTATTGGATTAATCGTCTTTTTTATTAATCTTAAACAAACGATCGATCAAAAAAACGTCATGGGCGAATAATATCGGCTCATGACGTTTTTTATACATCCGTTAATTAAAAAGTGAGAGAATCTATGAATAGGAATAATGTTTTTAGATAGAAATCATCGGTTTAGAGGATGGTTTTTGTTCTTTTGTTAAGGTGAAATGAACAATCATTGAAATCATTCCGCTGATCACTAAAAAAGCATAAAAGCTAATTCCGCGACATAAAAGCATGGCTGGAATAATGAGATTACTTGCAAAGAATAACTTAAAGGTACTCATAAATGCATTTTCTGACGCTCCGACTGCTCCAGGTAAAGGAATGGAAGAGACGGCTAGTGATACTAATGATTGAAGTGAAAGAATTTGGAGCAATGTATACTCATCTAAATAGAAGGCCTTGTAGACGAAGTAAGGCACCAAATAGCTAGCTGTTAACTGAATAGTGGTTGTGAGTAAAATTTTTGACATAAGAAGCGGTTGTGTTTTAATGTATTCTGCCCCTTTCGTATATTCTTGAACTAATAATTCTAACTGTTCACGTGTGCGATTGACATCTTTTAATAAATGCAAAGCTGCTAACCACTTCGTGACATGATGAATAAGTTGATAGATAAACTTTTTTGAAAACATGGCTAGTAAAATGGCAACAGTTAATAAGACATTAATCGTGACACTAAACATTAAAAAATATTTGATTCCATGAGCATTTGTTAAGATAAATTCATGATTTAAAAGAAACATAACCCCGCCATAAAGCATCATCACAATCTGATAAATCACAGTAATAATTAACAGATTTAATGAAGAATATGAAAGGTTGATGTTAGCCTTGGTCATATAAAACATTTGTGCAGGTTGCCCCCCGCTAGAAGAGGGAGTAATTGAACTAAAGTAAAATCCAACAAAGGCAAAACCAAGACATTTTAAATAAGAAACTTTTTGACCAAGCGCACGTAAAATAGAAAAAGTATTCATCGCCTCACAGCCAACAAAAAGAAACATCATACATAATCCTAATATAATATAGAAAGGATTGACGTTTTTTACGATTTCAATCAGATTAGAAAGTGACTGATCTTTAAAAATAAAATAACTCGTGATAAGCATGAGGCAGGCCATAAAAAATAGACTTAGCCATTGTTTTGATTTGCTATTCATCGTTCGCTCCTTTTAAATGACTTAATGGATATTAATGATAAAATCATCGCTATGATTTTAAGATTTGAGTTTTCAACTCCTCATAAGTAGCTTTTTAAAAGTCGCTACTTATAAGACAGATGAAGCGTTCATGAAGCAGATAAGTGTTTACCATTTTTTTGAATATGAATTATATTATAACATATTACTGCTTCATTCGTAATGAAACTGATTCTTAATAAATGGTAAAGAAAAGGATACATCATCATATTCAAAAGGTTTGATCGAAGTTAAACTGTTTATCAGCAACACTAGACTCACTTCATTATAATGATTAAATCTTAAGATTCTTGTTCATCAAATCTTAAGATTTTCTTAAATTTTAAAGAAGCGTGTATCTAAATGATAAATGTTTAAAGTGAGTGAATATAAGATCATGATGAGATGTTATAGAAAAAGAAAATCATTCATTTAAAGATGATACAAAATTCATGTTATAAATGTAAAACAATTGATGATTGACTCATGTATTAGGTAAATAAGTCATATATTAATTATTAGTTGAAGGAGGGAAAGTATGGGATATATTGCAAGTCATTTAATGGATTTGATTGGGAACACACCGTTGTTGTCATTAAACAATTATAAAAGTAAGATAGGGTATGATGCTGAGATTATAGCTAAACTAGAATTTTTTAATCCAGCAGGTAGCGTTAAAGATCGAATTGCGTACGGCATGATTAAGGATGCAGAAAATAAAAATCTTTTAACAAAGGATTCGGTGATTGTTGAGGCAACGAGCGGAAATACTGGAATTGGGTTAGCCTTTATTGCTGCATCTAGCGGTTATAGATTGATTTTAGTGATGCCGGAGACGATGAGTGTTGAGCGTCGTAGCTTACTTCAAGCTTTAGGAGCAGAACTTGTTTTAACCGAAGGTGCTTTAGGAATGAAAGGTGCCATAGCCAAAGCAGAAGAGTTATGCAAAGAAAATGAAAATGCTGTTATGCTTAAACAATTTGATAATCCAGCTAATCCAACGATTCATCGATTAACAACAGCCGTTGAAATTTGGGATGATACAGATGGTCAAGTGGATATTTTTGTAGCAGGAATCGGAACAGGTGGAACGATTACAGGAGTGGGAGAAGTCTTAAAGGAATATAATCCAGACGTAAAAATCATAGCCGTTGAACCGGAAAATTCACCAATTTTATCAAAAGGTGTAGCGGGATCACATAAAATTCAAGGGATTGGAGCTGGATTTGTTCCAACTATTTTAAATCAAGAAATCATTGATGAAATTGTAACGGTATCGAATGAAGACGCGATTGAAACTTCACGTCAATTAGCACAAACCGAAGGTTTACTCGTTGGTGTTTCTTCAGGAGCTGCTGTTTATGCGGCTAGTATGCTCGCTAAACGTGAAGAAAATAAAGGAAAACGAATTGTTGTTATTTGCCCAGATACAGGTGAAAGATATTTATCAACAGGACTATACGGTGAATAAAGGATGAACTAACAGAGCGATAAAAATAGATGTTATAGGCTTAGGGAGTTTATATCATTAATGTTTATAAAACAAATTGATATGTTCTTTTTGTTAGGGGATAAATTTCTTTGATTCTGAGATAGAAAGCCAATTTGGACTTGTAGATAATATGTAGAATAAAAAAATGAGACTTTTTGTCTCATTTTTTTATTATTAAGGTAAGAGAGTTAGTGATTAGCAATAGTTTCAAATGGCTTCTTTGTTTATAAAATGTTAATGACACGATGATTAACAACAATTGCTTCTTGTTTAGGAAGTTTGATCGTTAAAGTATCGTTGTTTAAATGAGCTGTAATTTGATCAGCATCGACATCGTAAAGGTTAAAACTTTGTGAAAATGAATGAGCTTGATAAGATTGGCCAATCTCTTCATGAGTTTGAATGACTTGCTTTACTGTTAAAATTAAATGTTGATTTTCAACAGCAAGTTGAATGTGTTCACGTTTAAGATTTGGAAGTGTCAGTGTAAAGACATATTCGCTACCTTGATCGGTAAATGATGTATTATTCATCGGTAAAAGAGTAGATTGAAAGGTATTTACCATGAGGTTTTCCATCTGATTAAATAAGTTAAAAAAGTTAAAAGGTGTGACTGAATGAGGATCTTCTGGTATTAAATTAGACATATGATTCCTCCTTAGCTGAGATAAAAAGTATACAAAATATCATATGTCGTCTCTTAACGAGGGTACCCATTTTTGATAGATTGCACGAATAAAATCATTATGATAAACTGATAGCAAGAAGGTGGTCGTATGAATATAATTAAAATTGCAGATTTGGCAGGAGTTTCTAAATCAACCGTCTCTAGATACTTAAATAATGGTTATGTAAGTGAAGAAGCTCGTGAGAAAATAAAAAAAGTCATTGAAGAAACTGGATTTGTTCCAAAGCGTCAAGCTCAAGCCATGCGGCTACAAAAAACTAATTTAATTGGAGTGATTGTTCCTAAAATTAGTACGGAAACAGCTGCACGTGTCATTGAGGGAATTACTAATGAATTAAGCGAAGTAGGATATGAAGTCTTAATTGGGAATACTAACTTATCTATTGAAAAAGAAATGGATTATTTAAAGGTTTTTAAAAATCAAGTCGATGGAATTATCTTTATGGCAACTGAAGTGACGCCGAAACATTACGAATTATTTGATCAATTAAGCATTCCCATTGTTGTGATTGCTCAAAAAGTAAAACACTATCCTTGTATTATTCATGATGATTATCATGCCGCTAAGGATGCCATTCATTATTTAATTAATAAAGGTCATCAATCCATTGGATTTATTGGAGTAGGTGAGTACGATGAGGCAGTCGGAATTGATCGTAAAAAAGGTTATCTAGATGCTTTAAAGGAACATCAAATTCAGATAAAAGAAGAATACATTCAAATTGGTGACTTTAGTCATGAAAGTGCCTTTTGTTTAACTGAAAAGTTAATGAATTTACCACATCCTCCAACGGCTATCTTTGCAGTAACGGATAACTTAGCGATCGGATGTATGGAATATTTAAACGAAAATAACTATCAAATTCCTAAAGATGTAGCAGTCATGGGATTAGGTGATATTAAAATTTCAGCTTATATGTCGCCTCCGTTAACAACGATTCATTATCATTTTCAAACAATGGGAGCTAAAAGTGCTAAGTTATTAACCGAGATGATTAAGGCAGGAAAGTTAAGTTCTAAAAATTGTGAAAGCAATTTTATTTTTAACTATAGACTTATGGAACGGCGTAGTGTATAATAATCTTCGACAAGAAGGTTATTATTTTTTATGAATTGTGGGAACGTTCCCTCAAGATTCGACAAGCTGATCCTAAAAATTAGGAATTTTATTTTACCTTTAAAGAAAGCGCTCCTTTATTTTTTTCTTCTGTGTGGGAACGTTCTCGCATAAAGGTTTAATAGGTTTCTGATTATAGTTAAGCAAACATAGGAAATAATAACATTGTAAAATTTAATTATTATTTATATGATCCAACAAAGTTATATTGCCTTGTTAAAGAATCAATATAATAGAGGGTTGAAATAGAAAATAGGAGGATTAGATCTTATGGCAAATACGAACTATTCTGAAGTAGCTAAGGTTATTCTTGAAGCCATTGGTGGAAAAGATAATGTGGCTAGTGCTGCACACTGTGCGACACGTTTACGTTTAGTTTTAAACGATGAATCAAAAGTAAATAAAGCTGAAATTGAAAAAATGGACGTTGTTAAAGGTGTGTTCTCAACAGCGGGACAATTCCAAATTATCATTGGACAAGGAACTGTTAATCGCGTTTATGCTGAATTAGCTTCACTTGCTGGAATTCAAGAAATGAGTACAGCTGATGTTAAAGATGCAGCAATGGAAAAATTAAATCCATTCCAACGTTTCTGTCGTATGTTATCGAACATCTTCGTTCCAATTATTCCTGCTATCGTAGCTGCTGGTTTATTAATGGGAATTTTAGGAGTTGTTGATAAAATTGGATTAGGTCACTTAACAGGAGAATGGTGGTTCATGTTATTAGACATGTTCTCATCTGCAGCATTTAACTTCTTACCGATTTTAATTGCGATTTCGGCAGCAAAACAATTCAAATGTAATCCGTACTTAGCAGCAACAATCGGGGGAATCATGATTCACCCTGCTTTACAAAATGCTTGGACATCAGGAACAGGATATGAAACTGTTAATGTATTAGGATTAATTGATATGCCTTTACTTGGATATCAAGGAACAGTTTTACCTATCTTAATTGTCATCTTTGTTATGTCATACATTGAAAAGTACACACGTAAAGTGGTACCAAAAATGTTAGATATTTTATTAACACCTTTAATTACAGTATTATTAACAGGATTTTTAGCATTAGTTGTTATTGGTCCGATTGCAAACACAGTTGGTTCAGCTATTTCGACATTCTTTACTTATGCCTTAAATAACTTTGGTATTTTTGCAGGATTATTATTAGGTGGATCATATTCATCAATCGTTATTACAGGAATTCACCACAGCTTCCATGCGGTTGAATTAGAGTTAATTGGAAACACTGGATTTAACTCATTATTACCAATCTGGTCAATGGCAAATGTGGCACAAGGTGGAGCTGCTTTAGCTGTTTATTTCTTAACTAAAAATGCAAAAACAAAAGCCATTGCTTTACCATCTGCTATTAGCTGTTTATTTGGTGTGACTGAAGCAGCGATTTTCGGAGTTAATATGAAATATGGTCGTCCATTCATCGGAGCTGCTATTGGTGGGGCTTTAGGTGGAGCGTATATCGTATTCTCTAAAGTTGTCTTTACAGCAGTTGGAGTAACAGGACTTCCAGCCTTAGCAATCGCTAAAACAGGAACAACGATGAATTATTTAATCGCAATGGCAATTGCAGTTGTTGGAGCATTCATTGCTACATATATTCTTGGAATTAAAGAAGACTAATTAAATAAACATCAAAAATGAATAATGGATCGATCATCTTTCCGTTATTCATTTTTGCGTATTATAGAAAAAAGGAGAACGGTATCATGAAAAAAGTTATTTCAATTGGAGAAGCATTAATCGATTTCATTCCACAACAAAAGGGGATTGCTTTAAAAGACGTGGAGGGATTTTTACGTGTCCCAGGTGGAGCGCCTTTAAATGTAGCGGCAGCAGTTGCTAAACTAGGTGGAAAAGCACAAATGTTAACAAAGCTGGGGGTTGATGGATTTGGAGATGCTATCTTAGAAGAAGTGAAGCCACTAGGTGTTGATGTTTCGCGTGTAGGACGTACAAATCAAGCGAATACTGCTTTAGCATTCGTTTCTTTAAAAGAAGACGGAGAGCGTGACTTTTCATTCTATCGTAACCCAAGTGCCGATATGTTATTAGGGGAAGACGAAATTCACGAAGAAGATTTTAAAAATGGGTCAATCTTACACTTCTGTTCAGTGAGTTTAATTGATGCTCCAATTAAACAAGCTCATAAAAAAGCGATTGAATATGCGACAAAACATAACGGAATCATTAGTTTTGATCCTAATGTTCGTTTACCATTATGGGAGTCAGCGGAAGCTTGTCGTCAGGCGATTTTAGAATTTTTACCATTATCAAATATCGTTAAAATTAGTGATGAAGAGTTAGAATTCATTACTGGAATTAAAGATGAGCAAGAAGCATTAAAATCATTATTTGTTGGAAATGTAGAAGTTGTTATTTATACAAAAGGAACAAATGGATCAGACTTTATCACAAAAGAACGTGTTGTGACTGTTCCATCATTTACAGTAAAAGCTGAGGATACAACAGGAGCAGGAGATTCATATATTGGATCATTCTTATATCAAGTGGCTCAAGCCGTTAATACATTAGACGAGTTAGTTCAATTAGATGAAGCAAAAGTCACTGAAATGATGACATTCAGTGCAGCAACAGCGGCATTAACAGTGTCTAAAAAAGGTGCAATTGCAGCTTTACCTACAAAAGATGCAGTTATCGAAATGATGAATCGATAATTTGAGGAGGATCTAAACATGATGACAATGCAACAGTTTATTGATCAAATTGCTGCTGAAAAAGCCAAGCAATTACCGATCGTTAATGAAGATAGATGGCGTAATAAGTTTCACCTGATGGCACCAATAGGGTGGATTAATGATCCAAATGGATTATGTTATTTTAAAGGGTTATATCATGTGTTTTATCAATATTCACCACTAGATGCTAAAGGTGGATTAAAATTTTGGGGACACTACACGTCACCAGATATGGTCAACTGGACAGAGCATGAAGTTGCCCTATCTCCTGATATTGCAGCTGATGTTGATGGTGTTTATTCAGGATCAGCATTAATTCATAATGATGAGATGTATCTGTTTTATACAGGAAATGTTAAACATAAAGGAGATTATGATTACATTTTAACAGGGCGTGAACAAAATGTAATTATGGTTAAATCAACAGATGGATTTAACTTCTCTGAAAAGAAAGTTTTATTAACAAATGAAGACTATCCTAAAAATATGGGATTACATGTTCGTGATCCAAAGGTGTGGGAAGAAGACGGAACGTTCTACATGGTATTAGGTGCACGTTCAGTCGATGATAAAGGATACGTCATACTTTATCAATCAACAAACTTAACAGATTGGGAGTTATTAAGTGTTCCTGCTGGTGGATTAGACGATATGGGATATATGTGGGAGTGCCCAGATACGTTTAAACTAGAAGGAAAAGATGTTTTCATGTTCTCTCCTCAAGGAATGGATGCCAAAGGATTTAAGTATCATAACGTTTATCAAAGTGGATATGCAATTGGATCATTTGATGAATCGAAACAAGTTTTATCATTAGGTGAATTTGATGAGTTAGATCGTGGTTTTGACTTTTATGCACCACAAACGTTTAAAAATCATGATGGACGTATCATCATGTATGGATGGGCTGGCGTTCCAGATGCAGTTGAACATGTGAATCCAACGATTGAAAAAGGATGGCAACACTGCTTAACATTACCGCGTGAGCTTGTTTTAAAAGGTGAAAAGATTTATCAGGTACCAGTAGAAGAATTAAAGGCGATGCGTCAAACTGAAACAGTGATTGAAAATATTGCATTAGATGAGCAACCAGTTTTTGAATTATTTGAAGACGATACATATGAATTAAACTTAGATTTTAAAGAAACAACAGCATTTGAAATTTTATTCCGTGAAGATTGCAACTTATCATGGAAAGACGGCGTTTTCACATTAGCTTTAGGAGAAAGTGGTTATGGGCGTGACAAACGTCAAGTTGAGCTAAGCAATCTTTCAAATGTTCGTATTTATTCAGATCACTCTATCTTAGAAATTTATTTAAATGATGGAGAGGAAGTATTCACTTCACGTATCTACAATAAAGAATTAGATAAAAAGTTATCATTAAAAGGAACAGGTCACGTGACATTAACAAAATGGGAGCTATAAAATAAAAGAAGATCATCAAATTTGATGATCTTCTTTTATTTTGTTTTACGTAGTTCTTCTTTTAATTGACGTTTAGGAAGATTACGACGAAGTTTACGTTCAATCATATTAAATTCTACACAATCTTTTGGTGCGACAAACATACACGTATATCCATCATCTCCTGCGCGTCCTGTACGACCGATTCGATGAATATAAATTTCAGGTGTTTCTGGAACATCATAATTATAAATATGGGTAACACCACTAATATCAAGCCCTCGGGAAGCGACATCCGTCGCGATTAAATATTGTAAGTCTGCATCGCGGAATGATTTTAGAATACGTTCACGTTTATTTTGTGCAATATCACTATGAATCACTTGCACATTAAATCCTCGTTTTTTCATTTTTAAAAATAAATCGTCTGCACGACGTTTCGTTCGAGCGAAGATGATCGCTAAAAAAGGTTGATCTTCTTCAAGCACTTGACAAAGTGTATCTGCCTTCCAGCGGTCGGTTGTCTCAATCACTTCTTGATGAATATTATCAATCGTCACTTTTTTTGGTTCGATTGAGACATTAACAGGCGCGTAAGTATAGCGGTAGGCTAATTTTTTGACATTAGGTGTCATCGTGGCAGAGAAGCATAGCGTTTGACGGTTTCTTGGCGTCATACTTAGAATTTGGTCGACTTCATTTCTAAATCCCATTAATAACATTTGGTCGGCTTCATCAATAACAACTGTTTTAGTTTGATTTAAATTAATCGTTCCACGCTCAAGATGATCAATGAGGCGACCAGGAGTGGCGATAATAAGGTGAATGGTTCCTTTTAATTTATTTAACTGAGAGCCAATGTTTCGCCCTCCATAAGCCGCTAAAACGTTAATAGATTTAACAGTAGCTAATTTATTAGCCTCTTCAGTAATTTGAAGTGCTAATTCACGTGTAGGCGTAATAATAAGTGCTTGCGTGGCATTGATTTCAGGAGAAATCATTTCAAATAAAGGTAACAAGAAAGCTAATGTTTTTCCTGTTCCTGTTTGAGCCTCTGCAATAACATCTTTAAATTCTTTAATTAATGGAATACATTGTGTTTGAATAGGAGTGGGATGAATAATCCCTGATTTTTTTAAAATTTGAACAAATGGTTCACTAATACCTAATTCTTTGAAATTCATAATGACATACCTTTCATAGTTGTATTCATCTAATCATATCATAGTTTAACCGAAAAAACATAAGTAATTAATAATTAGTGTCATAAACAGTAAATGGGGATGATAAGTATCTAATAGGGTTTAAGTTAGATTTTAATTGGTCGAGTGGATCTAAGACACTCCCCGGTAAGTTAAAGATTAAATTTCATACGCTTGCGTTTTTATACTTTATGATAAATAAAAAAGCAACTGAAACTCAGTTGCTTTTTCGAATATAACTCATAGGAATAATGGAATAATCTTTCATCAGAGAAATGATGATGGGCCATTATGGCCCATCCTTTAAAAGTTAGTTAATCATTTTAAAAGAAAGATTTATTAAACAGTCAAATTAGTTAGGAATAATTTGAGCTGCTTTTTTTTCGATAATTGGAAGGAAAGATTGGATACAAGGTCCAATTAAAAGTGTCGTAATGATTGTTCCAAGACCAAGAACCCCACCTAATGAGAACCCGATCACGATGAAAGTAATATCAAGACCGATACGAACCCATTTATATTGCCAGTTTGTTTTATCAACGATAATTAATGGAAGTTGATCCGTTGGTGCGACACTTAATTCAGCTGATTTTAAGATAGAGAATCCAATCGCAATGACAACACAGCTTACAGCTACGATAAGTAAACGAACAACTAACGGTAATGAGTCAATTCCTAAATTATTAAGTGACATATTAATAAGATCTAAGAATGGTCCTGCTGTAATAACAGCTAAGAATGTTCCTAAGCGAATATACTCACGTGTAAAGATTAACATCCCGACAAAGACAATTCCCATCACTAAAATATTAGCTTGTCCAACCGTAATGTTTAATAGGTTTGATAACCCTTGCATAAAGATTGTAAATGAATCGACTCCTGTATTTGATTTAATAAAGAATGCAACTCCTAATTGGATAATGAAGCATCCAACTAAGAAGAATAAGATTCTAACGAAATAGTTTTTAAAATTAATTTTGTTCATAATACTCCTCCTACAGACTTCAATTGATTAACCCTTACATTTGAAACTGTATACATAATATAAAAAATATGACAAAATGTCAATAGAGATATGTTTTTTTGTCTTATTTCGTCACCTAGCATCTTTTTGAAATTAGGAATAAAGGTTAACCGATTAAGAGGGCCAGTATATAATATAAAGAGATATTGTACATTTATTGTAAAAATATCATGATCGTTGTTAATTTAATCTCCTAGTCTAACATAATAAATAAGAATCTAAAGATCAAGTCATGCTTTTAAATGAAGGAGGGATGACTGTTGGTAACGCTACAGGGTAGATATTCATCCTATTTAGATGAGTATAATAAGATTACTATTTTGGCACCAAAGAGTTATTACGGCGGAGAGATAGCACCATTTAAACTAGTTAACACAAAAACATTAGAAATGTTTGAATTAAAAGTTGAAGAAAAAATAGATTTTGGTAATGAGATAAAATATACACTTTCAATTCAAGGATTTGTAGAAGTAGGGACTGAATACCAAGTCATAGATTGTTATCAAAATGCTAGTTATTTGTTTTTGGGATATATTGCTAGAACAGAAGCATTTGATAAACGTTTTTATTATGATGGGGATGATTTAGGTCCAACCTACAGTAAAGAAATGACCCGTTTTAAACTATGGGCTCCAACAGCTACGCAAGTTCAATTGATTCTTTATGAAGATGATGTCACTCACTTCCGTCGAATGAATCGACAATCAAAGGGAATATGGGAATTAACCATTCATCAAGATTTAGAAGGATTGCGATATCGATATGAAATTGTCAATAATTTAGTTCATCAAGAAACGATTGATCCTTACGCGATGGCTTCAACTGTTAATGCAGAGTATAGTGTGGTCATTGATCCGTTTAAGTGTATTCAAATTAAACAAGATTTAAGGTTAAAGTTAGCTCAACCAACCGATGCGATTATATATGAGTTAAGTATTAGAGATTTTACAATAGATTCCTCGTCAAAAATTAATCATCGAGGGAAATTTCTTGGGTTAACGGAAGGAATGAGGGATGAATTAACAGGACAGACTTATGGAATCGAATACTTGAAAGAGTTAGGTGTGACGCATGTTCAGTTACTTCCTATTTTTGACTTTGAGGGGATTGATGAAACGAAATCGGAATCTTCTTATAATTGGGGTTATAACCCTGTTCAATATAATGTTCCAGAGGGAAGTTATGCTTTAAACCCACAAGATCCTTATTCTCGAATTAATGAACTAAGAATTATGATTAATACGTTACATGAAGCGGGGCTTGGTGTCATTATGGATGTGGTCTATAATCATGTTTATGAACGACGAACGTTTCCTTTTGATTCAATGGTACCGACTTACTTTTATCGCTATGATTATCAAGGAATGCCTTCAAATGGGACAGGATGTGGAAATGACTTAGCGACTGAACGATCCATGGTGAGAAAATATATTTTAGATTCTATCAAGTTTTGGATTGAAGAGTATGGAATTGATGGATTTCGTTTTGATTTAATGGGAATTATCGATGTTGATACGATGAATGAAGTGCGTCAACTTTGTGATGAGCTACACCCTAGTATTATTTTATATGGAGAAGGGTGGAACATGAACACACCACTACCACAAGAGCAAAAAGCAGCTAAATTTAATGCTTATAAGTTACCTCACATTGGACATTTTAATGATAAATTTAGAGATAGTATAAAAGGTCATACGTTTAACCATAGAGATCGTGGTTTAGCGTTAGGTAATTTTGGTTATGCTAATGTCAGTAAGTTGTTATTAGCGGGAAGCTGCGGGTTAAATGAAGGTGAAATGGATATGTTTTATACTCCTTCTCAAAGTATTAATTACGTAGAGTGTCACGATAATCATACGTTGTGGGATCGAATGTTGCTATCTAATACGGATGAAGATGAACAAACTCGACAAAAAAGACAAATTTTAGCGACTGCGATGGTCATTTTAGCTCAAGGAATTCCACTTATTCATTGCGGACAAGAATTTTTTAGAAGTAAACAAGGCATTGAAAATAGTTATAATTCCTTAGATGACATCAACGCGATAAAATGGGATGAGGTTTATCAGCATCAAAAAAGCATCAATCTCATTAAAGGGTATATTGCTATTCGTAAAGCACACAAAGCGTTTCGTTTCTCGAATGCAATTCTTGTAAAAAAACATCTTCGTATTTTTCAACATCATCATTCTGTGATAGAATATACTTTGAAAAATGTTAAAGAGTATGGAGAATGGGATGAAATTCATGTCTTTTTTAATACTCAAAATCATGAAGTAAATATTCCAATTGTTACAAATGATTTCAGTCTCATTGCGAATGAAAATCAAAGTGGAACAGAATCGTTGATGAAAGTGGACGGTGAATTAACGATGGCACCGCTTTGTACGATGATTTTAGTTAAGTAATGCTTAGACTATGTAGAAGAAGAGGATTATTGTAATGAGTGGATTAAACATTGATAAAAGTAGATAAAAAAACTCCTTAGCAGATCTAAGGAGTTTTTGTTGAGAAATGGAGTGCACATCATGGCAGAAGTTGTTCATATTAAAGTTGAAGGGGTTTTAGACGAGTTAATCCTTCATTCAATGCAAGTGTTGAATCAAACATTTTTTAACTCTTCTACAATTAATCAGGCAGAATCGTTTGATTTAATCTTTGAGTTTAAAGAGGAGATTTGTGAGGATCATTTAATTGTGACCGCAACACTAGGTGAGGATACTCAAGTGATTAAACGTCAACTTGAGGTGAATGAATCAAAAACACGTAAGTATGCTTATTTAGCCGCTTATTTATTATTATTACAGCGCGAAACAGGTCGTGTTCAATCTTGGGGACTTTTAAATGGAATGCGTCCAACAAAGCTTGTTCACGGAATGAAAAAGCGTGGCTATACCGATGAAGAAATTAAAGCTTATATGCAAAATGAGTATTTAGTGTCAGATGAAAAAATTGATTTATTATTAGAAGTTGCTAATCATCAATTAAAGGTCATTCCGGATTTATATACGATTCAAAATGAAATCAGTCTTTATATTGGGATTCCATTTTGTCCGACACGTTGTGCTTATTGTACGTTTCCTGCGTACGCTCATGGGCCGTTTAAAAAGTGGGTCGATCCGTTTTTAGAAGCATTGATTGAAGAAATTAAATTGGTAGGTGGGTTTGTTAAAGAAAGGCGGTTAAAAGTGACCTCTATTTACTTTGGAGGTGGAACGGCTACGACTTTATCTGTAGAACAATTTGAGAAGTTATTAATCACCGTTTATTCTCATCTTGCAAATGATAAAGAGGTCCGTGAAATAACAGTTGAAGCGGGACGACCAGATACGATTACGGTAGAAAAACTAGAACTATTAAAACGTTATAATATTCATCGTATTAGTATTAATCCACAATCATTTCATCAAAAAACATTAGATGAAATTGGTCGCCATCATACCGTTGATGACGTCATTGAAAAATATAACTTAGCTAAACAGCATGGATTTGATAATATTAATATGGATCTAATTGTAGGATTGCCTAATGAAGGAAAAGACGAGCTAGCGTATAGTTTATCACAAATCAAAAAACTGCAACCGGAATCGTTAACGATTCATATGTTAGCATTTAAACGTAGTTCAAAAATTACACAAAATCGTGGATTATATACAACTGCTTCAAAAGAAGAATTACAAGAAATGGGACAAATGACCTATGAATTTGCAGCACAAAATGATTATGTCCCATATTATTTGTATCGTCAGAAAAATATCTCTGGTAATATGGAGAATATCGGTTATTCTAAATTAGGACAGGAAAGTATTTATAATATTTTAATCATGGAAGAAGCACAAAATATTTTAGGACTTGGAGTTGGTGCTTCAAGTAAATATTTAATCGGAACGTCTGTTCATAATCCTAAAGACTTAAAAACATATATTGATTCTTATAAAACATATGCAACTAAAAAAATCGAAACGCTCGTTGAAAGTTTAGAAATAGGTGATACACATGCAAATTAAAGATTTAAAAGTTAAAGAAGTGGTGACCTTAACGGTTATGATTAAATCAGTGAATGTCGGTCGTACAACTGCCCAAAAACCGTATTTAAAATTTGAATTTGTTGATCAAACAGGATCAGTATTTGCAAACAAGTGGAGTGTAAAGCCAGATGAGTTAGAATTATTTCAGGCAGGTCAAGTGGTCACGGTAAAAGGATTAGTACAGCTATATAATACTCAAAAACAAATTAATATTGAGGCTGTCAGTTTAGTTGAAGGAGAAGTCGATTACTCTCAGTATGTTGAATCATCAAGATTTGAGAAAGAAGCATTAAAAGCATCTCTTTCTACCTTCTTAGACGAAATGAATCCAGGTTATTATCGAGAAATTGTAAACTATTTTTTAAATAAATATGAAGAAGAATTTTATGTTCATCCCGCTGCTAGTCGTATGCATCATGCATTTATGTCTGGATTAGCCCAACACGTTTATGAAATGCTAAAAATGGGATCTGCTTATTGTGATTTATATCCGATGGTTAATCGTGATTTGCTTTACGCAGGAATTATTCTTCATGACATGGGAAAATTATTTGAAATGAGTTATGAAAATTGTATTAAAACAGAATATACGTTAGAAGGCTTAATGATTGGGCATATTAATATGATGGTTTCGATGATTGATGATGTCTCTAAAGAATTAGGTTATAGTGGCGAAGAGGTCTTGTTTTTAAAACATATGGTTATTTCTCATCACGGAAAGCTAGAGTGGGGTTCTCCTAAGGAACCGATGATTATCGAGGCTGAATTACTACATTATTTAGATGTGGTATCAGCTAAAATGACAGCTATTGAAGTGGCACTTCGACACTGTGAAGCGGGTCAAATGAGTGATCGAATTCCAATGCTTGATCATCGTCGCTTTTATCATCATGATTAATTTTAATTCCATAATATTTGGTGTTGCTATCAAGCAACGCCTTTTTACATGGCATAGAAAAAAGAGTTAACAACTATTAATCAGTTGTTAACTCTTTTTCGTTATTCTGTTGTTTCAGCTTCTTCTGTTGTTTCAGCTTCTTCTGTTGTTTCAGCTTCTTCTTTAGCAGCTGACTCTTCGATGTTTTTTACAATTGTTTCATAACGTTTTTGTAATAATTCATCTGTAAATTTAAAGTTTGCTTCTGAACGATATTTGATTAAGATCGTTTCTAAACGTAATTGTGTATATTCCTCAGAGCGTAATTCACTTTCTAATTCTTCTTTCATTTCATCGAAAGTTCGAGCATCGTCATAGCGATAAATGACATGATAACCAAATTGTGATTTAACAGGTTCTTTCGTATACGTGTTTACTTCTAACGCTTTAGTTCCTTCTTCAAATTCAGAAACCATTTCACCTTCACCAAATGCTCCTAAGTCACCACCATTAGATGCTGTTGAATCAGTACCATACTCAGCAGCTAACTCTTTAAATGTCGCTTCTTTATCTTCAGCTTCATCTAATTTAGCGATAATTTCCTTTGCTGTTTCTTCATCTTCTACTAAAATGTGGCGAGCTTTAAGTTTTGCTTGATAAGCTTCATAAGCTGCTTGAAGTTGATCATCTGTAATTGGATATTCTAAAGCAAATGCAGCATCTTGTAGTTGAGCTAATTTGAAGTAATCATAAATTTCTTCATCTGTGTTTAAACCGTATTGTTGCATAAAAGCGTAATAGTTTGTTCCTAATTGAACTTTAAACTCATCAATTAATTCTTTGATTGCATCTTCATCAACAGAGAATTTCTTTTCTAAAATCTTTGTATCCACTAATGAAACTCCGTTTGATAATCCATAAGCATTTACTAATTCTTGATATAATTGCTCAGCTGTATATTCCGCTTCATTTGTTTTAGCTACCACTGAGTCACTTGTTTCTTTTACTTCTTCATAAGTTGAAGATACTTCTTTGTATTGAGCTTCTAAATAATCATTTAAAAGAACAAAACCAGCTTTTTCACGTTCAGCCGCTAAAGTTGAAACGATAAATTCATCTGTTAATTTTTCTTGAATTAATTCTTCTTTTAATTCATCTTTCACTTCATCTAAAGTTGGAATCTCTTCTGTTTCTTCCGCTTCTGTTGATTCAGTTTCCTCAGAATCTGTTCCTTCTGCTTCTTCAGACTCTTCTGTTGCATATTTTTCATCGTATGCCGCTTGAATTTCTTCATCTGTTACTGAGACAGCTGCGCGTGCAGCAGCTTCACGATATAAGTTTAATTCTAAATATTGGCGTAATTCATCTTCACTTTCAAACCCTTGACTAGTTAAGAAACTTTCGAATGATTCTTCGTCGGTATATAGTGTATGATAGGTTTCAAGGGCTGTATCAATTTTTGTTGTATCAATTTCATATTCTTTTGATAAAATATCGTAATCTACTAAATCTAAAATAGCTGTTAGGCCAGCGTCAGCTACCATAGCATTAAATACTTCTTGTTTAGTTACGTCTTCAACATCAGATGTAATAAATTTATCATTTCCATTAGTTAAGTTGATACCGATTTCTTCTTTATTTGAACAGGCACCAAGCATTAGTGTTGATACAAGTGCAGCTGTTGCTAGGAAGTACTTTTTCATCACTTTCACATCCTCTTTTTGGTTTGATTTAACGTTTTTTATCATATCATTTTTCAAATTTTGTCACAACATTTTTTTGGTAGGTTTTTGTGGAATTTCAGTAAAAACATAAACCAAATCTTCAAAAATTCATAGGATATATTAGCTCAGGAAACTGAGTGAAAGGTTAGAAAGGAGTTGAGACTATGTTTGGAAATAATTGTTCATTCATTCTAGTATTATTTATCTTATTAGTAATCATCGCATGTTGCTGTGGAAATGGCTTCGGAGCATGCTAATAAATAATTAAGTAAGTTATCTTTTTGTTAAACTCTTTTGTTTAAAAAGAGAAATATAATATTTATTAAGGAGCGAGTTATTATGTGTGGAAATAATTGTTCATTTATTTTAGTTTTATTTATTTTATTAGTGGTGATCTCATGCTGCTGTCGTGGTAGCTTCGGATTCTAAGATAATCTGAATCATTAAATGGCTGTTACTGCTATAGTGTAAAAGATGGATAAGTAAAGTGTTAAAATAGCTTGTCAAGATAGAGTGAAAAAGGACCTTGGGGTCCTTTTTTTATTTTACTGTAACTCATATGAACAATTCACACTGAAAGTAAGTATCGAGGGGAAAGATTGAGTAATAAGGGATATCAAGAAAATCCGTTTATATGAATTTAGAGTGTTATGAAAAGCTATTTTTTATAAGGATTAGTTTAAGCAGTCAATCACCTGTGAAATCAAGGTTTTATCACGTTAAAGACGAAGGCTTAGCCTATGTGATTGCTCAAAGATATCTTGGTCAGTGGTTAAAGTATACCACATATATATAAATAAAATGGCTTTAGAAGTGAAGGGGGGATAGATGAAATGAACGAATGAAATCGGCAATAAAAAGATGGATGTGGTTACGTTCTTTGTAACATTTGTTTAAAATAAGCTGATAATGAAAGAATAAAAATAAAATACATTCATATGATGTTAAGTTGAGTTTCAAATATGGCTCTAAAGACATATGCGATTTAAGAAGCAGCACATGAGATGAGATTTTTGATCATAATGTTTTATTTTACAGGGTTTTGGCGAATAGCAATTTAAACTTAGACTAGCTTTTAAAGTTAGTATTCAATGATAGGATGCATGGGGAGATGTATTATCATTAATCTTACTTCTCGTGACAAGTGATAAAACATTAGTTAGATTGAACGATAGATAAAAAATTCATCTCATAAAAAACTATCATCAAAGACGAGGATGAATCATTTCTTAATAAACGGAATAGGAATAAAGCTCATGAGTTTTCACATATAATCTATTGTAAAAAAAACAAATACGATCAATACTATCCTACCAAGAACGAATGATGAAGCCATAAAAATGTATTTTAAATAAAAAGATTATAATGTTTAAAAATAAAAGCATATATCTTTAAGAGTTTAAAAAGATTAGGTATACTAATGATGTACAAATGAAGTAACGATCTAAATTAGCTTAATTTACTATATACAGCTATGAAATGGATCGATTTACAATCAGGTTATTAGTTCTTTCGGAGGAGAGAATGATAATTCATAAATTTATGGTTATAATGTTAAAAAATACTAAAAATAGTTATAAAAGCATTTTACTATCATTGTTCTAAAAAATTAGGTATAGTATAATGAAAGTATTTCTATTGAGTAGGATTTAATCAGGGAGGTTAATGTTATGTCTAAAGTATTCCAATCAATGGACGGATGTCAAGCAGCAGCACACGTGGCTTATGCATTTACAGAAGTAGCGGGGATTTATCCAATTACCCCATCAACACCAATGGCAGAATATACAGATTTATGGGCATCACAAGGTAAGAAAAACTTATTTGGTGCACCTGTAAAATTAGTTGAGATGCAATCAGAGGCAGGAGCTGCTGGAACAGTACACGGTTCTTTACAAGCAGGTGCATTAACGACAACGTATACAGCATCACAGGGGTTATTATTAAAAGTTCCAAATATGTATAAAATTGCAGGTGAATTATTACCGGGAGTTATTCACGTTTCTGCACGTTCTATCGCTGCACAATCATTATCAATTTTCGGGGATCACCAAGATATTTATGCAGCTCGTCAAACAGGATTTGCGATGTTAGCAACGAGCTCAGTTCAAGAAGTTATGGACTTAGGTGGGGTAGCTCACTTAGCAGCGATTAAATCAAGCATTCCATTCTTACACTTCTTTGATGGATTCCGTACATCACATGAAATTCAAAAAGTTGAAGTCATGGATTATGAGCACTTAGGAAAATTATTAGATTACGATAAAGTGCGTGAGTTCCGTGCACGTGCCATTAATCCAAATCATCCAGTGACTCGTGGTTCAGCACAAAATGATGATGTTTACTTCCAAGCGCGTGAAGTTTCAAATAAATATTATGACGCAGTTCCTAAAATCGTTGCTGATTACATGGACGAAATCACAAAGATTACAGGACGCGAATATAAACCATTTATGTATTATGGGGCAGAAGATGCAACAGATATTATCGTTGCTATGGGGTCAATTACAGAAACAATTAAAGAAACAGTGGATTACTTAATTCAAAATGAAGGACGTAAAATCGGGGTTATTACGGTTCATTTATATCGTCCATTTAGTTCAGAGTACTTCTTTAATGTTTTACCATCAACAGTAGAGCGTATTGCAGTATTAGATCGTACAAAAGAACCAGGGGCAGATAGTGAACCATTATGTTTAGATGTGCGTTCAATTTTCCATGGACGTGAAAACTCACCACGTATCGTAGGTGGACGTTTCGGATTATCATCTAAAGATACAACACCATCACACATCATTGCCGTATACGATAACTTAGCAGGAGATATGAAACATGACTTTACTGTAGGAATCGTTGATGACGTGACATTTAAATCATTACCAGTCAATAAAGAAGTCATGGTATTAAATGATGATGTAACAGAGGCATTATTCTTCGGATTAGGATCTGATGGAACAATCGGTGCCAATAAAAATACAATTAAAATCATTGGTGAAAATACAGATTTATATGCACAAGCTTACTTCGCATATGATTCTAAAAAATCTGGTGGATTAACACGTTCTAACTTACGTTTTGGTAAAGATGTCATTCGTGCGCCATATTTAGTATCAACACCAAACTTCGTTTCATGTTCAACGGATTCATATATTGGAAAATACGATATGATCAGTGGATTACGTCAAGGTGGAACGTTCTTATTAAATACAGTTCATACAGCAGAAGAAGTTATTAGTCATATGCCAAATAGCTTCAAAAAACAATTAGCAGAGAAAAATGCTAAATTATATATTATCGATGCCGTTACATTAGCTAAAGAAATCGGATTAGGACGTCGTACAAATACGATTATGCAATCCGCATTCTTTAAATTAAATGAGCAAATCATGCCATACGAACGTGCTCAAGAATTGATGAAAAAATACGTTGAGAAATTATATTCTCGTAAAG
Source organism: Turicibacter sp. TJ11 (assembly GCF_021497505.1). Classification (NCBI taxonomy): domain Bacteria; kingdom Bacillati; phylum Bacillota; class Erysipelotrichia; order Erysipelotrichales; family Turicibacteraceae; genus Turicibacter; species Turicibacter sp. TJ11. Next base: position 157,822 of record NZ_CP069349.1, read on the forward strand.
GTGAAGCAATCATCGCAATGAACTTCGCAGCGATTGATAAAGGTGCTGAAGGATTAACTGAAGTAGCAGTTGATCCAGCATGGGCAAACTTACCAGAAGAAGAAGTACAAGTGGATGAAACACGTCCTCATTTCGTTGAAACAATTGCTGATGTCATTAATCGTAGTGAAGGTGATTCATTACCAGTTTCAGCATTCGTTGATTATGCAGATGGAACAATGCCAAATGGGACAGCTGCATATGAAAAACGTGGAATTGCTAACTTCGTTCCAAAATGGATTGAAGAAAACTGTATTCAATGTAACCAATGTGCTTACGTATGTCCTCATGCAGTTATTCGTCCATTCTTAGTAACTGAAACTGAGAAAGAACAAGCTCCAGAAGGAACACGTACATTAAAAGCAATTGGTAAGGGATTAGATGGATTAGAGTATCGCATCCAAGTATCAACATTAGACTGTACAGGATGTGAAGTATGTGCTCATATCTGTCCAGGTAAAAAAGGAAATAAAGCCTTAGTCATGGTACCAATTTCTGAGGAAGTTGAAGAGGGACAAGTTGAACGTGCAGAATACTTCTTCAATAAAGTAACATATAAAGATGATTTAATGCCTAAAACAACAGTTAAAGGTTCACAATTTGCTCAACCATTATTCGAATTCTCAGGAGCATGTGCAGGATGTGGAGAAACTCCATATATCTCATTATTAACTCGTTTATTCGGAGATCGTATGACAATTGCAAATGCCACTGGATGTTCTTCAATTTATGGTGGATCATTCCCAGCGACACCATATACAACAAATGCCGAAGGAAAAGGACCAGCATGGGCAAACTCATTATTTGAAGATAATGCAGAGTTTGGATTTGGTATGCATATTGCAGCTGAAACATTACGTAACCGTATTGGAATCGTAATGGAAGAAAATATGGAGACAGTTGATGCTGAATTAGCTGGATTATTTACTAAATGGTTAGAAAACCGTCATAGTGGAGAATTAACAAAAGCTTTAGCGCCACAATTAGAAGTTGCTATTGCAAACTCAGATAATAATAACGTTAAAGAAATCTTAGACTTAAAAGATTACATTGTTAAACAATCAAACTGGATCATCGGTGGTGACGGATGGGCATATGACATCGGTTACGGTGGATTAGACCATGTTATTGCTAACAATGAAGATGTTAACATCTTAGTATTAGATACTGAGGTTTACTCAAATACAGGTGGACAATCTTCTAAATCTTCACGTGCTGCATCAATCGCTAAGTTTACAGCAGCAGGAAAAACTGGTAAGAAGAAAGACTTAGCTGCCATTGCGATGTCTTATGGACACGTTTATGTTGCTCAAGTTTCTCATGGAGCAAATCAAGCACAAGTTATTAAAGCTTTAATGGAAGCTGAAAAACATGAAGGTCCATCAATTGTCATTGCTTATTCACCATGTATTGCTCACGGAATCAAAGGTGGATTAGCTAACTCAATGAGCCAAGCTAAATTAGCAACTGAGTGCGGATATTGGCCAACATATCGCTTCGATCCAAAATTATTAGAAGTAGGTAAAAACCCATTACAAATGGATTCTAAAGCACCAAACTGGGATAAATATAAAGACTTCTTAATGAGTGAAGCTCGTTATGCTCAAGTTACAAAAATTAACCCAGAGCAAGCTGAAGAGTTATTAGAAGCGAACCGTCGTGATGCACAACGTCGTTTCCGCCAATTACAACGTATGGCTGCATTAGATTTCTCTGATGAAGTTGAAGTTGTAGAAGAAAACGAATTAGCATAATATAAAAAACTTATCGGTTAAAGCCGATAAGTTTTTTTGGCTCTTTGTCAAATAGTGTTGCTGATTAATTTTTAACCTATTACAATGAGTGACTTAAATCGAAATCCTAGTGGCTAAGCTGCTAGGATTTTTACTTTGGGTTTGGTTAGGTTTTGAGTGATAAGAATTCTTGATTTAAAATGGTAGAAACTACGATAGCCAAAAGCGATTCGTTTAATGACCTTAATTTTATTGTTAATCCCTTCAATGGGACCATTGGTATACGAAGTGGTCAGTGTGTTTTCAATATAAGACTGGTACGTTTTAAACGTTTGAAAAGCGGTTTGGAATTCAGGAGAAATCAGAGGATATTTAGCTTGAAGTAAGTGATGGAATCGCTCTAAGTTTTTGGTTTGAAGAGCGAAGAGTAAGTCTTGATAAAGATCATAGGTTGCTTTTAATTCAGGAGATAAATCAAGTAAAAAGTTTAGGATATCAATTTCTCGCATCGGTTGTTTGAAACAGTAAACGGAGCGATAAGTGGTGGTATTAATTAACGTGTGGGACTTTAAGAATAAGCGCCAGTAACGTTTAAATTTACGACTGTGTTTTTTGAATTGTTTCATGAATCGAATCCTTGTTTTATTTAACGCACGAGAAATATGTTGAACGAGATGGAATGGATCGAGGACAATTTTGGCCTGAGGAAAAAGCTCCTTAATTAAGCTGATATAAGGGGCGTACATATCAATGACAATATGTTTGACACGAGAACGTGCTTCTTGGGTATATCGTTTAAAATAGGTTTGAAGGGAACTTAAACGTCGATCTTCAATGATATCAATGATTTGTTTCGTATCGGCATCGCAAAAGATAAAGGACATATGCCCCTGGGCAGATTTAACGGATTTAAACTCATCAAAACAAAGGTTTTCAGGCAAAAAATTAAAGTTTAAGTTTTGTGACTCATAAAAGCTATGGATGATGCGATTCACAGTTGAATGAGAGACTTGATGACGACGGGAAATATCTGACTCCGAGATTTTATTTTGTGCTTCTAACGCAATGGCATGTTTGGTGTGGTAAGAAATGAAGCAGTTCTTTTCAACAATCGATGTTTTTAGAGTGAAGGTAGATTGGCAATGCCCACAGTAGTAACGTTGTTTCTTTAAAACTAAATAAGTATCATGGAGTGAAACTTTAGGAATGACAATTCGAGAGGTTTTAAACCCATGTTTTTTGAACTTTGAATCAAATAGTGTCCCACAGTGTTCGCAATGAGTGGGTTGATAAGATAAAATGCCTTTAAAAATGAAGCTAGTCACACCATGAAGCTTCACCTCTTCAAAATAATCTTCTTCAAAGGTGATCTGTTTGTCTTTAATATTTAAGAGTTTTCTAGTAAAATAGGAGTGAGACATCCAATCCATCCTTTCTATTGTTTTTTAGCCGATAACATTGTAACAGGACGGAGACGGGATGTCTCTTTTTTTATGCCATAAAAAGAGGCGTTCTTTCATCAGCAACACCAAATATTATAGAACCGTTTTTTTATATGCTTTATGTTAAAGTTGAATTCGAAAGAATGACAATAAACAACAAGTACTAAAAATAATCTATATTAAACATAAATAAAACGCTTACACAATAAGGGTGTATGTAATGGGTTACTATAAATTTAGATTTTTATAATTTGTATGACAAAAGATGATAAAAATACCAATTATGTCATGATAGTATTAGGATATTAAAGAATGTATTGTTTAAATTCAATCAATGCAGCTTTAAAAGGGAAGAAATGGGGGATTTTTTAATGAAAACTTTAGCTATGATTTTAGCAGGTGGACGTGGATCACGACTTGATATTTTATCGCTAGGAAGAGCAAAACCAAGTGTTCCATTTGCGGGGAAATTTAGAATTATAGATTTCGTATTGAGCAACTGTTCAAATTCGGAAATATACGATATTGGGATTTTAACTCAATATTTACCATTATCATTAAATGAGCATATTGGTTTAGGTCAAGCTTGGGATTTTGATCGTAAAAACACAGGAGTTACATTATTACAGCCATGCGAAGGTCACTCATCTGATCAATGGTATACAGGAACAGCGGATGCAATCTTACAAAACATTAGCTTTATTAAACGTAAAAATCCAGATAATGTTTTAATTTTATCAGGAGATCATATTTATAAAATGGATTATCGTCCACTTATTCAACAACATATTCAAACGGGTGCAGATGTAACCGTTTGCGCTCAAGAAGTAGAGTGGGAAGATGCGTCACGATTTGGAATTTTAACAGATGATGAAAATGGACGTATTATCGAGTTTGCTGAGAAACCAGCAGAACCAAAAAGCAATTTAGCATCAATGGGGATTTATGTATTTAAAACAGATGTATTAATTAATACATTACAATACTTGAAAAAAGTAGGATTAGATTTTGGAAATGATGTCATTCCTCACTTAATTTCATACGGAAATGTTTATTCTTATCGCTTCAAAGATTACTGGAAAGATGTTGGGACATATGAATCATACTTAGAAGCTAACTTAGAGTTAACAACAACGGTCGACAAAATTCGATTAGATATGTATGATAAAGACTGGATTATTCATACGAAAAGTGAAGAAAAACCAACTGCTAAATTTGGTTCAAAAGCTCAAGTATGCCAAAGTTTAATTTCTAACGGTTCAATTATTGCAGGATCTGTCACAAAGTGTGTGATTAGCCCAGGTGTTCATATTCATCCAAATGCAATTGTCCGTAATAGTATTATTATGAATGATACAATTATTGAAGAGGGATGTGTCATTGATGGTGCTATTATTGATAAAGATTGTGTGATTAAAAAAGGAAGTATTATCGGGCGTGGTACAGTCGTTTGTGCAAACCAAGATAATCCAAAAGTCTTATCAAGTGGACTAAATGTGATTGGAAAAGGTGTGCAAATTCCAGAGGGAACAATTATTGAACGTAATGTCCGAATTTTTCCACACGTTTGTGAATCCGACTTTAATGATCAAATTATTTCATGTGGTAGCACGGTGTATCCTGCGAAGGGGGCCTAGGCATGAAAATTGCGTTTGTTGCATCTGAAGTTTATCCATTCATTAAAACAGGAGGGCTAGCTGATGTTGCTTATGCCCTTCCAAAAGCATTAGTTAAGCAAGGTCATGACGTTCGTGTTATTTTACCAGGATACAAGCAAATTCCAGAAGGATTATTAAAAAATGCCTACTGGGTCACAAATGTAGATGTCATGGGAAAACTTTTTTGGATTAACTGTGTGGAATTAGAAGGTGTTAAATATTATTTAATGTTTGAACCTCTTTTTTCTAATCGTCATTCTATTTATGAATGCGAAGATCGGGATTATCAATTTGCAATGTTTTGTGAGATTACGCTTCGATTACTTAAAAATATTAATTTCCAACCGGATATTATTCATGCAAATGATTGGCAAACAGGCTTAATTCCATTCTTTATGGATCAACGCTATTATGCAGATCCATTTTATTACAAAACAAGAACCGTTTATACGATTCATAATTTAAGATTCCAAGGACAGTTTACTTCTCATGCGGTTCGACATTTAGGTTATCGATTTGATGATATAAATATAAATTATATGCAACTAGGAATTCAGTATGCGAATAAAGTAACGACAGTTAGTGAGACATATGCAAAAGAAATTTTAACAGATTTTTATGGGGAAAATTTAAATCATATTTTAAAAATGCGTGAGGCTGATTTAAGTGGAATTGTAAATGGAATTGACGTTGATCTTTTTGATCCGGAGGTTGATACAGCACTTGCTTCTCCTTATACGATTGAGACATTAACGCTAAAAGGTAAAAATAAAGAAGAATTACAGCGTCGCTTTGGGTTAGAGGTTAATCGTGACATTCCATTAATTGGCGTTGTTACACGATTAGACTCACAAAAAGGGTTAGATTTAATTACTCACATTTTAGAAGAGTTGTTGATTTATAATCATGTTCAATTCTTTTTACTTGGATCAGGTGAAGCTAAATATGAGCAATACTTCCAGTGGATTCGTGATAAGTATCCAAAACAAGTAGGCATTTATCTAGGATACAATGGTCAGCTTGCTAACCTTGTATATGGTGCAAGTGATATGTTCTTAATGCCGTCCTTATATGAACCTTGCGGATTATCACAATTAATTTCACTTCGCTATGGAGCGGTTCCAATTGTACGTGAAACAGGGGGATTAAATGATACGGTTCATGCGTACAATGAAGAAACAGGTGAAGGAAATGGATTTAGTTTTACAAACTACAACGCTCATGACATGTTATATACCATTCGTCGAGCATTAAATTATTATCATGAGAAGCCTGAGATTTGGCAACAGTTAATGACGACAGGAATGATGGGGGATTATTCATGGGAATCATCAGCTCATCGTTACGTCGAGTTATATCAGTCCATGTTTAAATAAATGATAAAAGCATAGAAGTGATCATCCTGCTTCTATGCTTTTTTATTATTGATTGATAAGATTAACTATTTGGTAAAAACTAAATTTGAAAGACTAATCTTAGGAGACCATTGATTAGTTGACATGAAGTTATAAGAAGAAAAAAAGTAAACAGTTTTAATTCCAAAATAAATGCAATCTTTAAAAATTTTTAATTCATTATTCTATTAGAGCTTTGCTCCTTAGAACAGGAATTCTTAGTCTTAATTTTACAGAGCTTCTGAAATGTAAAAATGTCTTAAAGATAAGAATTTGTACCTCATATCCTTAACTGTAAAAAGGTGAAATACGTTGTTGGTTTATAGATAGATTATGGTAAAATAGCATATATACCAAATGTCGAATTTAAGCGCAAAAAAAGGTGATAATATGTCAATCGATAAAAATAAAATTGAAACAGCAGTCAGAATGATTTTAGAAGCTGTTGGAGAGAATCCCGATCGTGAAGGATTATCTGATACACCTGCTCGTGTAGCACGTATGTATGAAGAAGTGTTTAGAGGTTTACAAGAAGACCCGGCTAAACATTTACAGGTCTATTTTAGTGAAGAATATGATCAGTATGTACTAGTGCAAGATATCGTGTTTCACTCGATGTGTGAACATCACTTACTTCCTTTTTTCGGGAAAGTTCATGTCGCATATTATCCAGCTAATAATGAAGTAGTCGGATTAAGTAAAATAGCACGAGTGACTGATGTTATTTCGCGTCGACCACAACTTCAAGAACGTATGGGAAAACAAATTGGTGATACGATTTCAAGCGCTATTAACTCTAAAGGAGTAATGGTTGTGATTGAGGCTGAGCATATGTGCATGGTGATGCGAGGAATTAAAAAAACTGGAGCCGTAACAAAAACAATTTATAGTACAGGAATTTTTAAAGAAGATTTAGCCATGCGCCAAGAAGTTTTAAATTTAATTAAAGGATAGGAGTAGTCAGATGCGTTATTTAAGTAGTGGAGAATCGCATGGTCCACAATTAACGGCCATTATTGAGGGGGTACCTGCCGGTCTTGCTTTAACAGCGGAAATGATTAATGAGGAATTAGCGATTCGTCAACAAGGATATGGTCGTGGTGATCGAATGAAGATTGAAACTGATCAAGTTCAAATCACTAGTGGTGTACGCCACGGAATCACGTTAGGTTCTCCCATTACCTTAGTCATTAAGAATAAAGATAATAAAAACTGGGGACAGGTCATGGCGATTGAACCAGTGACGGATTGTGATTATGAGATAAAAAAAGTTCCAAGACCAGGACATGCTGATTTAGTCGGTGCGATGAAGTATGGTCATCGTGATTTAAGGAATGTATTAGAACGCTCATCAGCGCGTGAAACAGCTATTCGTGTAGCCGTTGGGGCAGTAGCTAAGCAAATTTTAAAAGCACTAGATATAGAAGTCATTTCTCATGTTTTACAAATCGGTAAAGTAAACGTATCCAATTATCCTGATACGATCGCTTTGATTAAAGAAAATCTCACTCATTCTCCTGTTCGTTGCGTTGATGAATCTATTTCTATTCAAATGTGCCAACATATTGACGAGGCCAAGCAAAAGGGAGATTCAGTCGGTGGAATTGTTCAAGTCATTGCTGAAAATGTACCAGTTGGTTTAGGAAGTTATGTTCAATTTGATCGTAAGTTAGACGCTAAACTTGCAGCCGCTTTTATGGGGGTCCAGTCGGTTAAGGGCGTTTATTTTGGTGATGCGATGATGGCAAGTTCTGAGTTTGGAAGTCAGGTTCATGATCAAATTGTTTATGATCAACAGTTTACCCGAATGAGTAATCATTATGGAGGTTTTGAAGGGGGAATGACTAATGGAATGCCGATTGTTATTCAGGCGATGATTAAGCCGATTCCAACGTTATATCAACCATTAAATTCTGTTCATATTGAAACAAAAGAGGTCTGTGAAAGTATGATTGAACGTTCAGATAGCTGTGTGGTTCCTGCTGCTGGAGTGGTACTAGAATCAGTGCTAGCCTATGAATTAGCGAAAGAAATTTTAGAAGAATTTCAATCGAATCAAATGTCTAACTTAATTGAAGCAGTCGGGCAGTATCGTCAAGAGATGAAGAGATTTTAATAGGATTCCAATGTTGACTTAATGAAGAAGATTCATTCCTTCATGCCATATATTTATGATTTGAAAAATAAATCAATTATTTTAAAGGAATTGAAAGAAGAGGTGAAAAGATGTCATTAAAAGGAACGATTAAAGTATCAGGAGATAAATCAATTACTCATCGTGCCATTATTTTAAGTAGTTTAGCAAAAGGGAAAACGGTCATTCACGATCCATTACTTGGTGAGGATTGTTTGAGTACATTGAAAATTTTCAATCAATTTGGTGTTCAATCTGAGCTTCAAGATAATGAATTAATCATTACGAGTCCCGGAATGGATGCTTTTAACTACGATGAGACGATTTTAGATGCCGGAAATTCTGGAACCACTGCTCGTTTATTAATGGGGGTTTTATCTAACTTATCGACAACCCTTACATTAATAGGAGATGAATCCTTATCTAAACGCCCGATGAAACGTGTGACACAGCCCCTTTCCCAAATGGGAGCACAAATTGAATTAACCAATGATTCGACGTTACCAGCAACTATTACGGGTCAATCGTTAGTGGGAATCACTTATGAACTTCCTGTTGCAAGTGCTCAAGTTAAATCTGCTATTATGTTAGCGGGAATGTTAGCTAATAAAACGACAGTGATTCATGAGCCGATTGAAACGCGCGATCATACGGAAAAGATGTTTGAAGATTTTCAAATTGTCTATAATAAAGTGAACCAAGTGATTTCAATCAACGGACCACAACGCCCTGTCACACCAGGAGATATTTATGTTCCGGGTGATATTTCATCCGCGGCTTTTTTTATCGTCGCTGCATTAATGGTACCTGGAAGTGACGTGACGATTGAAAACGTAGGAATTAATCCAACTCGTTCAGGACTTATTGATGTCATTCAGGCAATGAGAGGGAATCTGACTTTGACGAATGAGCGTTACTTTGGAAAAGAGCTCGTTGCCGATATTCGTGTGAAATATACAAAGGATTTAGTTTCAACGACGATTGAAGGTAATTTAATTCCTCGATTAATTGATGAAATTCCTATTTTAGCTTTACTTGCTACTCGTGCCAATGGAATCACCGTCATTAAAAATGCTGAAGAATTAAAAGTTAAAGAAACAAATCGCATCGATGTGACGGTTGAACAGTTAAAGGCGATTGGAGCTAATATAAAAAGTACATCTGATGGGATGATTATTACTGGAACTCCTATGGGTACTTTTAAAGCCGCGCCAGTTGCTAGTTATAAAGATCATCGGATTGCCATGATGTTGTGTGTTGCATCTTTATTAATCGATGAACCATTATTGATTAAAGATGTTGAAGCCATGGCCATTTCGTATCCAGAATTTTTAGATCACTTAAATCATTTATTAGATAAAGTATCTTAAACAGATAAATGACTTTTTTATAAAGAAGATAGAGGTGTATTAGATGTCAATTGAATATTTTATTGAGTTATATGAGAAGGGGCAATTAACTGAAGAAGTGATGGAACAGATGCAACACTTTGCGTTTGATGCAAATGATGATGAAGTTTTCATTATTGCTCAAATTTTCGCCGCGATGGCACATGTATCAAAGGCTATTGAATTAGTAGAGCCGTTATTAGTGAAATATCCAAATGAAGTGAATTTAAAAACTTTTTTAGCTGATTTATATTTGGATTTAGCTGAAGATGAAAAAGCATTAGATTTATTATCCGGTGCAGATGAAGAGACAAACGCAAGCATTCTTTTACTAGAAGCCGATATGTATATTGCACAAGGTTTATTTGAAGTAGCAGAAGATAAATTGAAAAAAGCATTAGCGTTAGAACCGCAAAATGATTTAATTAAATTAGCTTATGCCGAATTTTATCATCACATTGGAGAATTTGAAAAAGCATTAAATTTATACTTAGATTTAATTGAGTGTGGATTAAATGCTGAGATTAATGTGTATGATCGTTTAGCGACTTGTTATAGTCACGTTGGAGAATTTGAAAAAGCATTAGAACAGTTTAGTTTATCAGAAAAATATTTTGGTAAACTGAATACGGATCAATTGTTTAATAAAGGATTCCTTGCTTATCAGGTAGGCGATGAGTCATTAGCTAAACATGTTTTTCATGACTTAAAAGAATTAGATCCAACGTATGATACGATCTATCCATTACTTGCAAAAATTTATTTAAAAGAAGAAGACGTTGAAAAAGCACTTGAAATGGTTCAAGAAGGAATCACACATAATGAATTTAACGCTGAGTTACACTTCTTAAAAGGAGCGGCATTAGAAAAATTAAAAGATTTAGAAAATGCTCGAGATGCTTACTACGAGGCATTAAACTTAGATCCAGAAGACTTAGAATCAGCACTACGTAGTAATCGTATTTGTTTAGCATTAGAGGATTTTGAAGAGGTTGTTCAAAATATTAAGCATTACGAAGAAAATGGATTGTTTGATAGTCGATTTGATTGGGATTTAGCGATTGCATTTTTAGAGTTAGAAGATTATGATGAGGCAGCGGCTAGTTTTGAGAAGGCATTGATGAATTATGGCGATAGTGTTGATTTCTTATTCGATTATGCTCAGTTTTTGATGGAGGAAGGTCGCCGTGAAGAAGCTGTTCAGACACTTGAGAAAATCTTAAGTCTTGATTCGAGTTTAACGCCAGCTCGAGAACTTTTAGATAATTTAATGGAATAGTTGTGTAAAGTTGAAAAAACGTTTTATAAAATAACGTTAAAAGATTTAAAAAGGTGTATAATAAATTTTAATAAGATTTATTAGAGGTGATTAAACAATGTTCTTATATGGATATGGTTATTACGGTGGATATGGAATGAGATATGATTCTTCTTATATCATTTATTTATTAATCGCACTTATTGTGCCAATGCTTGCGCAAGGTTATTTATCATCAACGTTTAATCAATACTTACGTGTTCGTGCATCATCAGGATTAACAGGAGCCGATGTGGCGCGTCGTATCTTAGATCGTAATGGATTACAGCATGTTCATTTAACAGAGGTAGGTGGACGCTTAAGCGACCATTATGACCCAACTCGAAAAACAGTTCGTTTATCTCGAGATATTTATCATGGAACATCAATTGCAGCGTTAGCGGTAGCTGCTCATGAATGTGGACATGCGATTCAACATGCTAACGCTTATGCACCGCTTCAATTCCGTTCAGCTTTATTTCCTATTGTTAACTTTGCCAATAAGTTTGGATACTTAGCTATTTTAATTGGATTATTTGCTCAAAGTACAGGATTTTTATTTTTAGGAATCATCATGGTAGGTGTGACGGTTTTATTCCAAGTCATCACATTACCAGTTGAATTTAATGCCTCAACTCGTGCTGTTGCACAGTTATCAGAAATGAATATTTTATATGATCAAACTGAAAAAACAGGTGCACGTAAAGTCTTAACGGCAGCTGCCTTAACTTATGTTGCAGGAACAGTTGTGGCTATTGCTGAGTTATTACGTTTAGTTATGATCTTTAATTCACGTAATCGTGATTAATAAAAAGTCATCAATCTTTTAGGGATTGATGACTTTTTTATCATTTATAAATTAAAGTTTTTCTGCCAATCGGCAGTTAAGTCAAATGAAACTGATAACGTTGTTAGAATAAATTTTATTTTATAAGTATTAAAAAGTGTATAATAAAATAGAGAAGAGTTGAAGATTTATAAAAAAAGCGACTAAGTTTTTAGTCGCTTTTAGTCAAAGTAAGGAATTCCATTAGAATCAAAGGTAAATCCTTCTCCTAGTGTTTCATAGACATGACTCACACTGACGAACGCTTGTGGGTCAATTTCATAAATAATTTCTTTTAAAGGATTTAGCTCACGTTTATTAATAATGGTTAGAATAATTGTTTTATTATTTTTATTATATGATCCCATTCCATGAATAAAGGTTGCCCCGCGATTCATTTGATGATGAATGGCATCAGCAATTTGCTCAAATTTATCTGAAATAATTAAAACTTCTTGTCCAGCACGGAATCCCGCTTGGAATCGATCAATGATTTGAGCAGCAATGTATAACCCGATAATTGTATAGATAGCGTTTGTAAACGATAAGAAAATAATCATAGAAATTCCGATGACAATCGCATCAAAGGCAAACATCGTACGTGCCATAGGGATTCCGATTTTATCTTTTACAATTTTAGCGATAATGTCAACACCACCAGTTGTTCCACCTGCATTAAAAATAAGTCCAAGTCCTGTTCCAACTAAAACACCCATTCCAAGTGAAGCAATAATCATATCGTTTGGTAATGGAGGAATTAAATGTCCAAGCATTTCAAATAAACTTAAAAAGATCGATAACATCACTGTTCCATAAATGGTTAACCAAAATCCTTTTTTGCTAAATTGGCGGTAACCAATGATTAGCATTGGAATATTTAACAGTAAATTACTAATTCCTGTGCTAATTCCAAATAGATGATATAAGATAATGGTTACACCTGTAAATCCCCCTTCAGCCATATGATTAGTTACAGCAAAGTTAATAATACCAAATGCCATAAAAGCTGTTCCAAGAGCAATTAAACCTAATTGTTTGATTAATTTTTTTGACACGACAAACCTCCTATGTTTTTTCCATTTTATATATTATTATATCACGTTTATTGAAACTTAAAATAAAATAAACTATAAAGTCCAGATAAGTTTTTTACATCGTGAAAAACTTTTAACTAGACTATCGTCAGCCATTCACGGCACAACGATCAACTATTGAGTGTTTCGTGAGAGATGCAGGTTTTATTTCTGTTCATATATAGAAATAATAGGAAATGTAGGAGTGATATAATGAAACGGATTGTTCTTGGTGGTCTTGAAGGTCAGATGGGAAGCTTTCTAGCGGAAGCTTTGAAATCAGAAGAAGGAATAGAGTTAGTAGCGGGAATTAGTGAATTAGAAAAATTAGATGGGGAAATTCCCATTTATAACGATATTGATAAAGTGTTACGAGAAGTGGAGTTTGATGTGTACGTTGACTTTACAGTTTATACATTCGCAAAGAAAGCATCAGAAAAGATGTTGAAAGCAGGAAAAGCCATTGTGATTGGAACGACGGGATTTAACAAAGAAGACGTTGATTATTTAAAAGAAGTTGCAAAGCAATATGGTGGTAAAGGAGTCATAGCTCCTAATTTTTCAATTGGAGCCATTTTAATTAATAAATTTACGGAGATTTGTTCTCGTTATTTTAAAAGTTTTGAGATTGTAGAGTATCATCACGTTAATAAAAAGGATCAACCTTCTGGAACTGCAACTTATATAGCTAACACACTTGATTGTGCACTAAAACGTGAACTAGAAACAACTCATATTCATAGTATTCGTATGCCAGGTGTTTTAGCTAAACATCAAGTGTTAGTTAGTGATGAGTTTCAAATTCTTGAATTGATTCATCAATCAAACACCAGACATTCATTTGAAGCAGGAATTATCCTTGCGATTAGAAAAGTTGAGGAGTTACAGGAGCTTGTGTATGGATTACAACATTTAATTGATTAAGCCTTCGATTGAAGGCTTTTTTTATGATAAAAGTAGGCTATGAGTTGATTATCCGCTTTAATGTTAAGTATAATAAGAAGAGTATAATTTAAAGACGGAGTGTTGCAGATGAAGTTACTGACAGTTGGGAAAAAGGTTCTCAAAACATTAAATGAAGCGGGATATGAAGCATATTTTGTGGGTGGAATGGTGCGTGATCAGTTACTTGGACGATCAATTTATGATGTTGATATTACAACGTCGGCCACACCAAATGTCGTTATGTCTTTATTTGAAAAAACGATTGCCACAGGATTAGCTCATGGAACGGTCACTGTGATGATGGATCAATTTCCCGTTGAAGTAACGACATTTCGCGTAGAAACAGGATACAGTGATTATCGTCATCCAAATGAAATTCACTTTACATCTTCATTAGCAGAGGATTTAAAACGTCGTGATTTTACGATTAATGCAATCGCGCAAGATAGTGAAGGATATCTTCATGATCCGATGAACGGGTTAGTTGATTTAAAGTCACGTTGTTTAAAGTGTGTAGGAGATTCCACGAAAAGATTTACCGAAGATCCTCTTCGCATATTACGTGGGATTCGCTTTGTATCTAAGTTAGGTTTTAATTTAGATCAAAAGACATTAGAAGGAATGAAACAAGTTAATTCTTTGATTGAAAATATTTCAAAAGAGCGTGTGAAAAAGGAATTAGAGGGCGTTATTCAAGGTGATTTTAGGCAAGACGCCATGAGTTATCTATATGATATTGGACTGTTAAATTATTTACCCGGATTAAGCACGTTATCGTCCTACCAAGGATATAATTTTAACTTATTAACTCATCCCATTTTACTTTTCACACTAGCTAGTTTGTCATTAGAGGAGCTCAATTCGTATTTAATGAGCTGGCCATTTTCTCGTGAGGAAAGAAAATGCATTAGTGTTTTATCTCAAGCGATAGCTAACAAGACACCGATGCCGTATTTTTTATATCAATATAAAGAAGAGTGGGCGCAATTATATCATGAACTCATTTGTTTCTTAAATCAAAAGCAGATACATTATAAAACATATATGTTACCGATTCAAAGTCGCAAAGATTTAGCAATCAATGTAAAAACAATAACGACACTAATTGATCGACCGAAAGGTCGATGGATTCAACAATTAGTAGAGATGATAGAATATGAGATTGTAATGAATCAACTCGTTAACGAAAAAAGTGCGATTATTGAATTTATTAAAGCCTATGAACAAGGAGTTAAAGATGAAAAAAAAGAATAAAAGATTAAGGCGAATTATTTTGTTTATCATGGTCATCATTGCTTCAGTGCTTATTATGCTTGCCTCATACGTTTTACAGCAGAATAAGCACTTAATGACTTATCAAAAATCATTAGCAAAATTACCAGAGGTTGACCAAGTACTAGAAATTTCAGAGTACAGCGGAATGGAATCTTATTATGTCGCTAAGGTCCTTCTAACAACTGACCTAGAATACTATTATTTCATTAAAGATGATATTGTTGAGTATAGTTACCCAGTGACGGATCTAATGACAGCACAACAAGCCGTTAAACACGCATTAGCTTCACATCAAGGAACGGTGACGCATTATTATTTAGGAATATATGATGAAAAACCAGTCTACGAAGTTGAAATTTCATCAACTCGTGGAGAAGAGTATGTCATCGTGGACGCTCAAAGTGGTGACATCGTACTACAATTCGTTATCAACTAGGAGAGATTCAAATGTATGAATTATGGAAAAATAATTTATTAGATTTTAATACGTTATTGTTAACCATTTATAGTGAATTAGGATTAAATGAACAAGAATATGTGTTCTTAGTTTTATTAGCTCGCTTAATTCAAACTAAACCAGGAGATTGGACATTTGCGGATATTTCGACTCATATGACGATAGATGATGCGAGTTGTTCATTGTTATTTATTAGCCTTGTCGAACGTCAATATGTTTCAGTAACTAGTCAAACTGACACTGAGGGTAAAAGATTTGAAGAATACTCTATTTTACCGTTATTTGAAAAAATAAATAAACATTTAAAACAAAAGAAAAATCAATCACAGTCGACTCAACGAGAAGAAATTTTCAAAATGATTGAGCAAGAATTTGGAATTTTAAGTCCACTTGATATTGAGACCATTCATTTATGGATGACAGAAGATAACTTTAATGGGGATTTAATCAAATTAGCGATTCAAGAAATGAATTCTTATCAAATTAAATCTATTCGTTACATTGATAAGATTTTACTAGAATGGAAAAAGAAAAATATTACAACGATTGAAGAAGCAAAACGTCAGTTAATTGCTTTTCGTCAACGTAAACAAACGGCAGCTACAACATCGGCACAAGCACCGGTTGTTGATCCTAATTTCTACTATGATTGGATGAATGAATAAATAATTAACGAAGGAGAACATCATGATATCAAAGAAAAAAGCAGCTGAGATGATCGATGTCATGGAAGAATTATTTCCTGATGCACATTGTGAATTAAATTTTGGAAATGAATTTGAACTAGTATTAGCCGTCTTATTATCAGCACAGACGACAGATAAAAGTGTCAATAAATTGACTCAGACATTGTTTGAAAAATATAAAACACCAAATGATTATTTAGCTGTTGAGCTTGAACAGCTCGAACAAGATTTGAAGACGATTGGGCTTTATCGTAGCAAAGCTAAAAATATTCAAGCATTATGTAAAATGCTTCTAGAAGACTATAAAGGTGTTGTACCGAATGAATTTGAGAAGTTAGTCAAGCTACCAGGTGTTGGACGAAAGACGGCGAATGTGGTTTTATCTGTTGGATTTAACGTTCCACGTATTGCGGTCGACACACATGTCGATCGCATCTCTAAACGATTAGGATTTGCTAAAGGAGACGATACCGTTTTAGACGTTGAACATAAGTTAATGCGTTTAATCCCAGAAGAGAGATGGTCAAAATCCCATCATTTAATGATCTTTTTTGGACGCTATCACTGTACAGCAAAAAATCCTAAGTGTGAAACGTGTCCGTTATTTTCTTCTTGTAAAGAAGGTAAACGTCTACTTAAAAAGAAAATATAAAAAAGAATTCATCACTTGATGAGTTCTTTTTTTCATCGATAAAGGAGTAGGATATAAAAAAAACCTTAGTGAGAACGTCTCACTAAGGTTTTGAGATAAATTTTATTTTGAAATATTATTCTTCATTCTTTTCCTAATCTTCATTCTTTTCCTAATCTTCATCGTTTTCTTGATCAGAATCAGGTGTGTTTTCTGGTGAAGAGATATTACCTGAAGAGCCTTTTGAAATTGTAATAGTTAACGTTGATCCTGGTGTGATAGATGAACCGATACCTGGATTAGAACCGATAAATCCACCACTTGGAATCGTTTCATGATATTCTTCAACAACTGAGACAGTGATTGAATTTAATGAAGCCCAAGCTTGATACTGACTAATGAAGTCCGCTTCATTTTTGAAATTTGGTACAGTTAATTTTGCTGATGCAAGCGTAACTGTTAATGTTTCTCCAGGAAGTAATGTTCCACTTGCTGGTGATGTAGAGACAACTAAGCCATTTGCGACTTCAGTGGTTGGTTTTTCGGTGTATGAAACCGTCACACCGTTTGATGAAGCCCAATCTTCGACTTGCTGTTTCGTCCATTCCTTCATATTTGGAATTTCTACTGGTTTTGAACAGTTATCACAGTCTACTGTAATTGCTTTCGAGTTGTTACTTGTTAGTGCTCCTGATTTTTCATAACGAGCTCGAACATAGAAATCACTGTATTTAGACATTTCACCGATTGTAACATCAGTACTGAACGAATTATCCGTTGTTGATCCAATTAAAACTTCATTTCCTGCATAATCTGTTGCAAAAATATCATAGATTGTTTGTCCAATCGTCTGAATTTGTTTTAACATCATGCGAAGTTGGGACTCAGATGGATTTGGAGGCGTGATTTGACTAATTTTTGTTGCATTTGTCGCTAAGTTAGCAGCGTAACTAATTTTAGAATTAATTTCCGATTCTGTTAACGTATAGCCTTTAACATGATCCCAAGAGAAACTTAAGTTAGAACCATTATATGATCCAGTAAAGTTTTGTGGTGTATCTAACTGTTGGAAACGAGTTGAGACACCGCTTGGTCCATAGCCTTTAATAAATAACTCACTTCCGATATATTGACTCGGTGTAAACTGTGATGGACTTTGAACTTCACCATCTTTAGTTCCACTTTCAAGCTCAATACTATATGATTGAATACTGCTTGGACGAGTTGGTTCAACATAACCTGATGGATTTAAGCGAGACATTAATGTTTTAAACACGACCCAAGGATAGGATTGAGTGCGTTGAGTAATGTATCCCTCATTATTTTTATCAAATCCAGTCCAAATAGCTGCCGTGTAATAATTAGAAAATCCGACAAACCATGAGTCACGGATGGCATTTGATGGATAACCATAAGATTCACGATCTTGTGGAGAAAGATTGGTTGTTCCTGTTTTTCCTGATAAATACATTCCACCTACATTGGCGCTTGTTCCTGTTCCATCAGTCATAACAGAGTGAAGCATTTCGGTCATTAAATAGGCTGTCTCTTCGCTCATGGCGCGATGTGACTCTTGTTCAGCATTAATTACCATTCCATCACTTGTCACAATTTTTTCAATGGTAATAGGTTCATTATAAATTCCGCCATTTCCAAATGAAGCATAGGCAGCAGCCATTAATAAAGGTGAAAAACCGTACTCGACTCCACCGATTGCACTTGCCTCATATAGTGGGTCATCTCCAAAGTCAAATCCAAGACCTTCAGCAAATGTTTTAACATTATCTGATCCGGCAGCATTAAACGCTTTAACGGCTGGAACATTCAATGATTTATTTAATGCGTATCGAATTGTCATACGCCCTTGATACATATGGTTATAGTTGTGAACAATATTTCCATCTTGATAAGCATATAACTCATCATCAACGGTTGTTCCTGTTCCCCATTTTAAATATTCAATAGCTGGCCCGTAAGCAAAGATTGGTTTTGCCGTTGAACCAGGTTGACGTTGAAGTTGCGTTGCAAAGTTTTTCGTTCGAACAGCACCGGTTTCGTTTGCTCCACCACCAATTGCTCGAACTTGTCCCGTTTCAGTATCTAAAAAGACAATACCTGATTGAATGTCATTTCCTGTATTTAAATCAGTACTTGACCAGTTCACGTAATCCTTCGTATTTTGAATGTCGTAAACTAATGACTGAGCAGCAGGGTCCATGTTCGTATAAATTTGTAATCCGGCATAAGGATCTAAACCATACTTTTCTTCAACCTCGCTTAAAACAGCGTCAATATACGATTGATATTTTGTTTTATCTGTTGTTTCAGATTCTGTATAGACTAATAAGTCGGTAATTGGTTCAGCAGCCGCTAGTGTTGCTAACTCTTCTGTGATATATCCGTGTTTGACCATTAATTTTAATACGGTATCACGGCGTTTTTCAGCTGCATCCGGATAAAAATCTGGACGGTATCTATTTGGTGATTGAACGAGTCCTGCTAATGTTGCAGCCTGAGAAAGCGTTAAATCACTTGCTGTTGTACCAAAATAATATTCAGCAGCTTTTTGAATCCCGTTGATGCTACCTCCAAATGGAGAATAGTTTAAATAAGCCTCAATGATTTGTTCTTTTGTTAGCACTTTTTCAATTTGGATAGATAAGTATAATTCCTTAATCTTACGATCAATTGATTTTTCACTAGTTAAGTGAGTTTGTTTAATTAACTGTTGCGTTAATGTACTTGCTCCTTGATCAAAATCTCCAGATTTTAAGTTTGCAAAGAGTGCAACGATGAAGCGTGGCCAATCAGCACCTGCATGTTCATAAAATTTTGAATCTTCGACTGCAACAATGGCATCGATTAAGACAGGAGAGATTTCATCATAAGAGACCCACTCGCGTTTTTGAATTCCAAGTTCATCAATGATATTTCCGTCTTTATCATAGATGATTGTTGATTCCGTTGCATAAATTTTTGAAATATCAAGCTCAGGAGCTGTTTCTATTGTTTTTAAAATGATGAAGCTCCCAATCATCATTGCTGCGATTCCCCCTAGTAGCCCAACTAATAGGAATGATTTAAAAATAGTTCCAATAGCTTGGAGCAGGGTGAGAGCAAATTTTTTACTACTATTCTTCTGCATCTAAGTCACCGCCTTTACGATTATAAGAAAAGTTCTTCAACCACTTTTAAGTAATCGATTCTTGGAAAGGCACCTTCAGGAATTAATGTTCCATACTGTGCAAATTCTTCACGCTTAATCGAGCGTCTATTACCTAATTTATATTCTTGCCAAAACTGTGCAAGGTTTTCACAAGGTAACAAATAAATTTCATTAAATTTAGAAAACTTAACGAGGAGAAATGTAATTCCACCATGTTTCTTAACCTCAATCATATGATTGACTTGATGTTCATGTAAGTTTTGTAAAGGAAAAATCGTTGCGTTTGAAGTTTCTTTTGCTTCAAAATCAATATAATGTCCTTTAAAGATCCCATTAAAATCTGTTGTTGATGGGGTTCTAAAGTACGCCTCAGTAATAACTGCAGCGGCTCGTTTAGGATAATGGACTTTAACGATTTGAACAGGAGTTGGCTTTTTGTGAATGACAGCTTTATTCGCTGCTAAATAATGTTCATTTGATTTAGTTAAATCATCCTCAAAAGACATTCCTCGTTTTCCAAATGAAATCGATTTTTCACTAGTAAGTGTTATTTTCTTTTTATGAGGATAGTTGATCATAGGATTATACACCTCCTAAGTGTATATCTTATCAAAAAATAGGAAAAAAAGCTAATCTTTCATAATGTTTCACCACGAATTCATACATTATTAATCAAAATGGTTATTATTTACATTTGACTTTTTTATTGTTTTTTGTGATAATATTATTCCGATAGCAGTTGGGTAATTGCACTGTCATTTATGATGGTGAGGAAAGTCCATGCTCACACAATCTGAGATGATTGTAGTGTTCGTGCCTAACGAAACAATAAGTTAGGGCAACTAATATGATTAGTTGACGGCTGGGAACATACCTAAGTCGAAAGATATGGTATAAGTACCTTTAAAAGTGCCACAGTGACGATGTCGATTGGAAACGAGAGACGTGGAACGGGTAAACCCCACGAGTGAGAAACCCAAATTTGGTAGGGGCACTCCTAAAGCGGAAATGAACGCATATGGGAGGTAGAGTTTAACTCTACAGACAGATAATTACCACCTGAGTACAAGGAGGCATCCGCTTGAGTACAACGGTACAGAACATGGCTTACAGATTGCTATTTATGCATTAAAATTAAAACTTAGAGCACAACAAATGAGTTGTGCTTTTTTCATTAATATGTTAGTGATGATGTATGTTTTAGTTGAAATAACGAAACCTATGAATGATTGATAGTGAATTTAAAACAATAAGAAGTAAAAAACTCAGATGGCTATGTAAAAAAATGCCTCTCTTTACTTTTTTATTAAATATAGGTATGCTATTATTAGTTTAGTTTTGTTGAATGGATGTTTATGGGAGGTGCTGAAATGAATTTTTCAAATAAAGAAAATAATGAACAGTTAGCGAATTATTTACGTGAAGAACGTCAACAACGCCATCTTGATTTAGAAGATGTATCTGAAAAAATTGGAGTTCCAATTCAACATTTGAAAAATATTGAAAGTGGAAACTTTGATCGATTTGATACGTTTTATTTGAAAATGTATATTAAAAAATATGCGACATACTTATCATTAAATGTCGAAGAGTTATATCAGCGATTTTATGGAACACAAATCCAACAAGAGGTTGAAGTAAAGGTTCAAAAACAAAAAGTTCAAAAGCGTAATCGTAATTTGAGCCGTCTTGCTGGAATCGTATGTGCTGTTTTAGTCATTGGTTTAGGTGTTTTTTATGTAATTGATATCATTAATAACGTCAGTTCCGATGAAGGAAATAATCATGTCATTCAAAATCCAAACTCCTCAAATCTAGTAGGAGACGCTAATGATTCGACCTCAAATGATCCGACACCAAATGCCTTACCTCAACAAACTGTAGAGGATGAACTAGAATCAAATCAAAAACAATCAGTCACAACTATTTCAAAAGTTTCACAAGATGCTAAAGAGATCGTGTTTGATTTAGTCACTAACGAAAGTGAAGCCGCATTAAAGCTTGATTTTATAGCACCTTGTTGGTTAAGTGTGACATTAGATGGACAAAGTTTGATTGCAGGAGAGACTTATCAAGCAGGTGGAGTATTTGAGCAAACGATCACAAGTGATCAGTTTGGGACATTAGATTTTAATGTTGGCGATGCCACAGCTATTAAAATTACAGTGAATGATGAGGATGTTGAATTTGAACCAACAACTCCACATCAATATATCAAAATTAATATTAAAACTGAGTAGGTGAGAGAAAATGAACTTAGCAAATAAGCTAACTTTATTACGTATTATTTTAATTCCATTTTTTATTGTTTGTTTTTATATTCCTAACTTAATGATGAATACAGTATCGGTTAATAGTTACTTAATTCCTTATGCCAATCTTTTAGGATTAGTTATTTTTTTACTAGCTGCAATTACTGACTTCATTGATGGATACATCGCTCGTAAATATAACTTAATCACTGATTTCGGAAAATTTATGGATCCATTAGCGGATAAATTATTAGTAACAGCTGCGTTATTAATTTTACTTGAGAATGGTTTAATTTCTGCTTGGGTGGTATTCGTTATTTTAGCTCGTGAATTTATTGTGACAGGATTTAGAACGATTGCAGCTGCGAAAGGTGTTGTCATTGCAGCGGGATGGCTGGGTAAAATTAAAACAGTTGTGCAATTTATTATGATATCGACTTTATTATTATTAAATTATCCATTTGAGTTATTTAATTGGCCGGTTGATCGAGTATTTGTTGCCTTAGCCGTTGTTTTAACGGTAGCTTCAGGTGTTGAATATATTTATAAAAATATGAATATTTTTGATGGTGCCAAATAAAAAAGCGAAAATTTGTTCGCTTTTTTATTGCTTTTAAATAAAATATCGTTTATTATTAAAATTAATTCGAGGAAATTGACGATAAAATGGGTATGTTAATGTTAGATAAATATATGAAATTGGAGGATAAACAATATGAGTAACAATCGTGAAGCCGCTTTAATGCAAGCTTTAAAAAGTATTGAAAAGCAATACGGTAAAGGTTCAGTTATGAAACTAGGTGAAAAAACAGATACACGTATTGAAGTCGTTTCATCTGGATCATTAGCGTTAGATGCCGCACTAGGTGTAGGTGGTTATCCACGTGGACGTGTCATCGAAATCTACGGACCAGAAAGTTCAGGGAAAACAACATTTGCCTTACACGCGATTGCCGAAGTACAAAAAGCGGGTGGAACAGCAGCGTTTATTGATGCAGAACATGCCTTAGATCCTGCTTATGCTGCTAAACTAGGTGTTGATACGGATGAATTGTTAGTTTCACAACCTGATACAGGTGAGCAAGCGCTTGAAATTGCTGAGGCTTTAGTTCGAAGTGGAGCTATTGATATTTTAGTTGTCGATTCAGTTGCTGCACTTGTTCCACGTGCTGAAATTGAAGGTGAGATGGGTGACTCACACGTTGGGTTACAAGCCCGCTTAATGTCACAAGCGTTACGTAAATTATCAGGTGCTATTAATACAACAAAGACGATTGCGATCTTTATTAACCAAGTTCGTGAAAAAGTTGGGGTTATGTTTGGAAATCCTGAAGTCACACCAGGTGGACGTGCGTTAAAATTCTATTCAACAATTCGTCTTGAAGTTCGTCGTGGAGAAACGATTAAATTAGGAACAGATATTGTAGGGAATGTGGCGAAAATTAAAGTTGTTAAGAATAAAGTTGCCCCACCATTTAAAGCAGTTGAAGTAGATGTGATGTATGGTGAGGGTGTTTCAAAACAAGGTGAGATTTTAGACCTTGCGGTTGAACACAATATCATTGAAAAAAGTGGATCTTGGTATTCATATAACGGTGAGAAAATGGGACAAGGTCGCGAAAATGCGAAATTGTTCTTAAAAGAAAATCCATTTATTATGGAAGAAATTGCTGATTTAATTCGTGCTGAATTAAACATCTCTACAACAGAACATGAACCAATGATGTTAGAAGAAGAATAAAAGAGTGTCTCAGGTAAAACTGAGACACTTTTTTTTAGATTGTAGTGGAATTCTTGACATGTTATTACAATAATATTAAAATAAAGAATGTAGTATTATATCATAATACTAATTATCTTCAAACTATAGAACCGTTAATAGATCTATGGCGGATAATTGTATATCAAATAATTGGAGGTGGACGTGTGTTATTAGAAATCATCATCTCCATTTTGCTAGTAGGGATAGGGTTAGTTATTGGGTATTTTATGAGAATGAAAGTGTATGAAGCTGAGTTAGAGAGAGCGCAACAAACAGCAACACATATAATCTCAAAAGCTGAAAAAGAAGCTGAATCGAAAAAGAAAGAAGCACTTTTAGAAACGAAAGAAGAAGTCCAAAGACTTAAAGTTGATGCAGAACGTGACATTAAGGAAAAAAAGACAGAACTTGTACGTTTAGAAGAGCGTCTAGTACAACGTGAAGAGACGATCGATCGTCGTATTTTAAACCTAGAGAAGCGCGAAATTGCTCTTGAGAAAAAAGATGAAGCTATCGCCGAAAAACAACTCGAACTAAAAGAACTTGAAAGCAAAGTGGAAGAAACTTTAGAAGGACAACGACAAAAATTAGTTGAAATTTCTGGATTAACAACAGAAGAAGCTCGTGATATTATTTTTAGACGAGTTGAGGATGAAATGTCTCATGAAGTGGCTAAGTACATTAAGGAAGAAGAAGAAAAAGCACGCTTAGAAGCAGATAAAAAAGCAAAAGAATTAATTGTCTTAGCTATTCAAAAATATGCATCGGAGCAAACAAGTGATTACAGTGTCAATGTAGTCAACTTACCAAGTGATGAAATGAAAGGACGTATTATTGGTCGTGAAGGGCGTAACATTCGTACGATTGAATCGTTAACGGGGGTTGATTTAATCATTGATGATACACCTGAAGCTGTCGTTTTATCGTGCTTTGATCCAATCAGACGTGAAGTAGCACGTATTACTCTTGAAACGTTAGTGCAGGATGGTCGAATTCATCCAGCGCGTATTGAGGAAATTGTAGAAAAAACACGCCGTGAAGTTGATTTACGTGTTCGAGAATATGGTGAAAATGCTGTATTTGAAGTAGGAATTGGAAAAGTACATCCAGACTTAATGAAAATTTTAGGGCGTTTAAATTATCGAACAAGTTATGGTCAAAATGTATTAAGACATTCGATGGAAGTTGCTTTCCTATCTGGAATTATCGCGGCAGAACTCGGAGAAGATGTGAAGTTAGCTAAACGTGCTGGGCTTTTACATGACATCGGAAAAGCTGTCGACCATGAAGTGGAAGGAAGCCACGTAGAAATTGGAATTGAGTTAGCGACACGTTATCGTGAGCATCCAGTCGTTATTGATGGAATTGCTTCACACCATGGTGATCGTGAACCACAAAGTTTAATCGCTGTTATTGTTGCTGCTGCCGATACCCTTTCAGCAGCAAGACCAGGTGCACGTAGTGAATCATTAGAAAACTATGTCAAACGTTTAGAGCAATTAGAAAATATTGCTTGTCGATTTGAAGGGGTTGAAAAAGCCTTTGCTATCCAAGCAGGACGTGAAGTTCGTGTAGCAGTTATTCCTGAACAACTTGATGATGTTCAAGCTCATCGCGTGGCACGTGAAATTCGCCAAACGATTGAAAATGAACTTGAGTATCCAGGAAATATTAAAATCACAGTCATTCGTGAAACTCGTGCGGTAGAAACGGCACGCTAAAATATTCAATTCAATTAATGGATTAAAGAGCTATTAATGTGTTGACATTAATAGCTCTTTAATATGTATACTAAATTTATAAAACTTATTAAAGGAACGACTAGAAAGGCTGATAGAATGAAAATTTTATTTATAGGAGATATTTACGGATCGCTAGGACGTGAAATCATTCAAGAGCAATTACCTAAAATAAAAGAAACTTATAAACCACACTTTATTATTGCAAATGGAGAAAATATTTCTCATGGAAAAGGAATTAATGAAAAATATTATAAGTTTTTATTAGAACAAGGAGTTAATGTGGTGACACTAGGGAATCACACGTGGGATAATCGCTCAATCTTTGATTTTATTGATGAGACAGATAAGTTAGTTCGTCCGGCTAATTTCCCAACATCTAATCCAGGGAAAGGATTAACTTTTGTCAAATTTAACTCATATGAAGTGGCTGTCATTTCGATACAAGGACGTACGTTTATGCCAATGATTAATTGTCCATTTGAAAAAATAGATGAATTAGTTGAGGAAGCTAAAAAACGTACTAATATTATTTTTGTAGATTTTCATGCTGAGGCAACAAGTGAAAAAATCGCAATGGGTTATTTCTTAGATGGACGAGTAAGTGCAGTCGTTGGAACACATACTCACGTTCCAACAGCAGATGAACGTGTTTTAGCTAAAGGGACAGCATATATTACAGATGTTGGAATGACAGGTCCATTAGATGGTGTTATTGGAGTTGAACGTGAAAACGTGATTAATAAATTTATAACAGGATTACCGATACGTTTTAATGCATTAGAACAAGGATCAGCACAATTAAATGCCGTTTTAGTTGATGTTAATGAAAAGACAGGAAAAGCCTCTTCAATTCAACGCATTAATTTGAAGAAAGAATCAACTTTATAAAATTTAGTCATGTATTAGGATGGGGGAGCATAGACTTACTATGTAAAACACAAAAGAGGGGGACTAGTATGGAAGTATTAAAAGTATCATCAAAATCTAATCCTAATTCAGTTGCAGGTGCTTTAGCGAATGCATTTCGTGAAAGAGGACTTGTAGAGATTCAGGCAATTGGAGCAGGAGCATTAAATCAAGCAGTGAAAGCTATCGCCATTGCTAGAGGATATGTGGCACCAACAGGGAAAGATTTAATTTGTATTCCGGCGTTTACCGATATTTTAATTGATGGTGAAGAGCGTACGGCAATCAAGCTTATTGTTGAGTCAAGACAATAGTTTTTTAATAAGAAAAGGCTAGTGCTTAGTTAGGCACTAGCTTTTTTAATCAAATCCTTTTAACTCCATAGTCTTGAAGTGAGATGGACATGAGTTGATTATTCTATATAATCTAATGTATAATAGAGCAAGTGACTCGTGTTTTGTCACATAGAGAATGTAGTTGATAATTAAAGCTTTAAGATATAGGTGATAAGGATGAATGAACAACAAAAAGAATTAACAATGCAAGCTAATCAGCCAAAAGCTGAAAAAGATTATAGTCGCTATTTCCAACGTCCAAGTATTAATAGTGCACGTAAACGTAGCCGTGAGCAAGCGAACGTTCACCGTGATTTTGCGATTGAAGATTCAATTAAAAACATTGGAAAAGGTAAAAAATATTTAATCCAAACTTATGGTTGCCAAATGAATGAACATGATTCAGAAGCTATTATTGGGATTGCGGAAGAGTTAGGTTATACAAAAGCAACTTCACACGAGGAAGCAGATTTAATTATTTTAAATACATGTGCAATTCGTGAGAATGCCGAAAATCGTGTTTTTGGTGAATTAGGTCGATTAAAGAGTTTAAAACGTACGAACCCTGACTTAATCTTAGGGGTATGTGGTTGTATGTCACAAGAAGAAAAAGTAGTTAATCAAATTATGGAGAAATATCAACATGTTGATTTAGTCTTTGGTACACATAATATTTATCGCTTACCAGAATATATTCATAATGCATTAATGGGGAAAGAACGTGTAATTGAAGTATGGTCTCAAGAAGGTGAGATCGTTGAAAACATGCCTCGTACACGTCAAGGAAGTATTAAAGCATGGGTTAATATTATGTATGGATGCGATGAGTTCTGTACATACTGTATTGTACCGTATACACGCGGAAAAGAGCGTAGCCGTATGCCAGAAGATATTATTGCAGAAATTAAGCATTTAGCAGCTGAAGGATATCAAGAGGTTACGTTATTAGGACAAAACGTTAATGCATACGGAAAAGATTTTAAAGATCGTGAGTACACATTCGGTGATTTATTAGACGATTTACATAAAATTGATATTCCTCGTATTCGTTTTACGACATCACACCCACGTGATTTTGATGAAAAAACAATTCAAGCATTAGCAAAACGTGGAAACTTAATGGAGCACATTCATTTACCAGTTCAATCTGGAAATAATGACGTATTAAAGCGTATGAATCGTAAATATACACGTGAAATGTATTTACAATTAGTTCGTGATCTTAAAGAAGCGATTCCAGGGGTATCTATTACAACAGATATTATTGTTGGATTCCCAGGTGAAACAGAAGAGCAATTCCAAGATACATTATCATTAGTAGAAGAGGTTGGATACGAAGGAGCCTTCACATTCATCTTCTCACCACGTGAAGGAACACCAGCTGCACGTATGGAAGACAATGTACCAGAAGCAGATAAAAAAGATCGTTTAAATCGTTTAAATGAAGCAATTAATCGAGGGTTCCGCAACGGAAATAAACGTTTTGAAGGAACAGTCGTCGATGTATTAGTTGAAGGAACAAGTAAAAACGATGATACGATGTTAGCTGGATATACACGCCATAACAAATTAGTTAACTTTAAAGGCGATGAAACGAAAATTGGGCAAATCGTTAAAGTTAAAATCACCGAAGCTAAAACATGGCATTTAGCTGGAGAGATGGTTAACGATGAACAAACAAACTAATTTACCTTCTTTTGAAAAGTTAAAAGAGAAACTATCAACGGATCCTGTTTTAGAGCGTTATCGTCAGCTAACCCAAAAGGTTCATCAAAATGATAAACTTTTGGGATTATACGATGACTATATTCAAAAGCAAAAAGAGTTGATTAAACTAGAGTACTATGGAAAAACGAATGCTTCTTCACAAAAAGAGGCTGAGTTAAAAGCTATTGAAGCCAAGCTTTATGATAATCCACTGTTTAATGAATATATTCAAACTCAAATTGAGTTAAATGAACTCTTTTTAACTATGACTCATATCATACAATATAAGGTTAATAAACATCTTAGTGAATAGCTAAGATGTTTTTTAATTTTACATAATGAGACATGAATGGGTGATGGATGTCGGAGAGCTTCACGAGAAGGTAGGATTTTTTTCTCGAATGAAATCTCATAAAGTCATTTAATTAAGTATCAAATAGGTCAAGAGCTGAATATAGTATCAGTGAGGAGGTATTAGGATGAATGATATTCGTGAAATTGTAACTAAAGCTGTAATTGGAAAAGGTAAAAAAAGATTTAAAATCACATCGCCTCTTAATGATTTGAGAAGTCCAGCAGATAGTATTTTAGGTTGCTGGATTATTAATCATAAATTCGGAGCAAGAAAATGTGATAATTCTGTTGCTGTAAAAGGTGTTTATGACATTAACGTTTGGTATTCATTTGCTGACAATACGCAAACAGAAGTAGCTCGTCAAACAATTGAATATGATGACCAAGTTAATGTTCATCGTACAATTCGTGATTGCCTATACGAAGGTGATGAAGTGATCGCAAGAACAATTCAACAACCAACTTGTGTAGACGCTCGAATTGAAGATGGAGAAATTGTGGTTGAGGTAGAATTTGAAATTGTGGTTGAGGTCATTGGAGAAACAAAAATGCGCGTTTCAATCTTAGGTCCAGTCGAAAGTGATATGGATAGTGACGACGATGATGAAGATGAAATCGACCAACAAATTAATCCAAATTTCTTGAAAAATTCACCTTTTAGAGGAGAATAAGGCAGTCATGCCTTATTCTTTTTTTATGGGCTAAATTTCTCAATGTAGTTTTTCTCATCAGTGAGAAGACAAATTCAATAACAAGGTAAGAACCTCCCTAGATGATAGGAATAGTTTTTATACATGAAATACTAGGCGGGTGCTGAGACTTAAGTGTTTCTGATTAAGAGGCTATTTTTATTTCCGGGAAAATAATCGATTAGATATGAATCAGGCTGACATTCTTTAATGTTGGTCATAAAAAGAGTGACACGAAGAAGACATTAAGTCACAACTAGTCTGATTAAAAAAGGTTAGTTTCGCCTATCATAGAAGAAATTGAAATGTTTGTAATCCATCGCTAGAACCGTTCTTAAATCGACACTTTATGCTATAATAAAACCATGTAAATAAAAAAGGAGTTTTGATCATGCGAGATAAGTCTAAATACACACCCATGATGCAGCAATATTTGACTATCAAGGAAAATTATCAAGATGCTTTTGTCTTTTTTAGACTAGGTGATTTTTATGAATTATTTTTTGAAGATGCACAGTTAGCTGCCAAGGAGTTAGAAATTGCATTAACTGGACGTGAAGCGGGAGCAGAAGAACGCGTTCCGATGTGTGGGGTTCCTCATCATTCGGCAGAAAATTATATTAATCGTTTAATTGAACGTGGATATAAAGTGGCGGTTTGTGAACAGGTTGAAGATCCGGCGAGTGCCAAAGGGGTTGTCCGTCGTGAAGTTGTGCGCTTATTAACGCCAGGAACAGTCATGAATCAAACGGCTTTAAATGAAAAAGAAAATAACTTTATTTTATCAATTGTTGCTTTTGAAGATGCCTATGCAGTTGCTTATAGTGATTTATCAACGGGAGAAAACTATGCGATGCGTCTACCAAAAGAAAATCAAGTTCTAATTGGAGAACTTATTAGCTTAGGTTGTAAGGAAATTGTTATTGGTTCAGAAATAGAGACAGCCATGTTTGATAATTTACGTGCCCTAAGACAAATTGTTTTATCATACGAAGAAGAGTGTCTCATTCCAATTGAATATCAACTTTTAGTTGATGAAATAAATGATGATTATTTAAAACAAGCATTTGGTCGATTAGTAAGCTACTTAGTTCGTACACAAAAAAGTGCACTCGGACATTTACAACCGATTAGCTTAACTAAAAACGAAGATTATTTAAGTATTGATTACAATTCACGTCGAAATTTAGAATTAACAGAAACCATTCGTTCAAAGTCTCGTCAAGGTTCTTTACTTTGGCTATTAGATAAAACAAAAACAGCGATGGGAAGTCGTTTACTTAAGCAATGGATTGAACGCCCATCGATTAGTGAACCATTAATTAATGAGCGCCTAGATGTAGTTCAAGCATTTATGAATGATTTTATGATCAAAGAAGAATTAAAACGTCATTTAGATGAAGTGTATGATTTAGAACGCTTAGCGGGTCGAATTGCCTTTGGAAATGCCAATGCTCGTGATTTATTGCAACTTCATTCCTCGCTTAATCAAATTCCACACATTAAAGCTTTATTGAATCAATTAGCCATGCCATCGATCGATCATCAACTAAATAAGCTAGTTGATTGCTCTCACATTACGTCTATTTTAGAAAAGGCCATTGTTGAAAATCCCCCAATTAATATTAAGGAAGGTGGCATTATTAAAGATGGCTATCATGAAACGTTAGATGAATATCGCTACATCGTCACGCATGGAAAGGAATGGATTTTAGCGTTAGAAGCGGCTGAGCGTGAAAAAACAGGGATTCGTTCTTTAAAGATTAAGTATAACAAAGTATTTGGTTACTATATTGAAATTAGTAAAGCTAACTTACACTTAATCCCAGATGATGCGGGATATGAGCGTAAACAAACGTTAGTAAATGCGGAACGCTTTATAACAGAGGAGCTAAAAGAAAAAGAGAATCTTATTTTAAATGCGGAAGAAAAATCAATCCAATTAGAATATGAATTATTTACTGAATTACGTCAAATGGTGAAGAATGAAATTCCTAAAATTCAGCAAATTGCAAAAGTTATGGCTTATTTTGATGTTTTACAATCATTTGCAACAGTGAGCGAAGAACATCGTTACGTCCGTCCAATGTTAAATCATCATCATGTCATTGAAATTAAAGATGGTCGTCATCCAGTAGTTGAAAAGGTATTAAAAGGAACGCAGTATGTTGAAAATGACTGCATCATGCCAGAGGATTTATCAATTTTATTAATTACAGGCCCAAATATGTCCGGAAAATCAACGTATATGCGTCAATTAGCGCTGATTTCAATTATGGCTCAAATTGGATGTTATGTGCCAGCAAGTTCTGCTAATGTTCCTATTTTTGATCAAATCTTCACACGAATTGGAGCGGCCGATGATTTAGTTTCGGGTCATAGTACATTTATGGTTGAGATGATGGAAACCAACTATGCCTTAGAACATGCGACAAAGGATAGTTTGATCTTACTTGATGAAATTGGACGAGGGACAGCAACGTTTGATGGAATGGCGTTAGCTCAATCTATTATTGAATATGTCCATGATAAAGTAGGAGCTAAAACATTATTTTCAACGCATTATCATGAATTAACCCAACTTGAAGAAAAGTGTGATCACTTAGAAAATCGTCATGTTCGTGCTGAAGAGCATGAAGGACAACTTATTTTTATGCATAAATTGATGGAAGGACCATCAGATAAAAGTTATGGAATTCATGTGGCTGAGATTGCGAAGCTCCCATCTAGTCTTATTGCTCGTGCTAAACAGTTATTAGATGTTTTAGAAAAAGATAAAACTACCATTCAAACGTCATTAGAAACGGCTGTCAAAGAGGAAGACCGATCAGTTCTCACTTCATCTGAGCCGATCATTAAAACAGAGCCAGTTTTAGAAGGAGAGCAAGGTCAGTTATCATTATTTGAAGTAGCCGAAGCGAAGAAAAAGGTAGCACCTAAGACAGAAGTAAAAGTAGAATATGTCAATCCATATGAAGATATTATTAATGAGCTGGATCAAATTGATTTATATCAATTAACGCCGATGCAGGCGATGAATATGATGTATGAGTTAAAGGTGAAGATGAATCAAAGAAAGTAGGTGACTTATGGGGAAAATAATGCGTATGAGTGAGCAATTAGCCAATATGATTGCAGCGGGAGAAGTAATTGAACGTCCCGCTTCAGTCGTTAAAGAGTTGCTTGAGAATGCGATTGATGCCAAAAGTACAAGTATTGAAATTCATTTACAAGATTCTGGGGTTCGTCAAATTAAAGTCATCGATAATGGTGAGGGGATGAGTGAAGAAGACGCTCATCTTGCCTTTGAACGTCATGCCACTAGTAAGGTTAAAACACAGTACGATATTTTTCGAATTCAAACATTAGGATTTAGAGGAGAAGCACTTCCTTCGATTGCTTCAGTTTCAGATGTTCATGTGAAGACGTCAGATGGAATGAAAAGTGGACTTCATCTAAACATTAAAGGTGGAGAAGTCTTATCCTCTAAGCCCGGTGTGATGCGTAAAGGAACAGAGATGGAAGTCAATCATCTATTTTTTAATACGCCTGCTCGATTAAAACATATTAAATCATTAAATACAGAATTAAGTCATATTACGGATTATATTAATAAGATTGCTCTTTCATATCCTGAGATTTCGTTTAAATTATTTAATAATCAACGATTACTCTTTCAAACGAATGGACAAAATAATTTACAAAGTGTGATTTCTAACGTTTATGGGTTTGATATTGCAAAAAAATGCTACCTTTTTCAGCGCAAAGTGATGGCTATGAAATATCCGGTTTTATTAGTGATCCGATTATAAATCGAGCCTCTCGAAATTATGTGACACTGATTGTAAATGGTCGTGCGATTCGAAACTATAATTTAACGCGTTCCATTTTAGAAGCTTATCATACGCTTCTTCCTAAAGATAAATATCCCATTGTGGTTCTCAATTTAAAACTAGATCCGATTTTAGTGGACGTTAATGTTCATCCAGCTAAACTAGAAGTCCGTTTTTCGCAAGAAGAAAGGTTAAAAACCTTTATTTATACAGAAATAAAAAAGGTGTTAAAAACAATTGACTACATCCCCCAAACGGAATTGTCAATTGAAAGAACTAAAGAAGTTATTAAACCTGTTCAAGAAACGTTAAGCTTTCAGGTCTCTAACCAGTTAACCAAACCAATCATCTCGTCGTCATTTGAAAAAGAATCCACGCTCTTAAAGTCGACGACACCACTCGTTGAAGAGATAAGAGAAAGTCAAGAAGTGATAAAGGTAAACGAGAACAATCTTAATGACCATGATAGAGAGGTTACGTTTAAACAAGAGGAAAAAGATGAACTTAAACTAGTTGCCCCAACTCAAAAGAAGGAAACCACTTTAGAGCTTTATTATATTGGTCAACTTCATGGGACGTATTTATTAGCACAGAATCAAGAGGGATTATTTATTGTTGATCAACATGCGGCCATGGAACGTGTTCAATATGAAAAAAACTATCGCTTATTAGCAGATGTAAATTCAGATAATTTTGAGTTACTCATTCCATTAGTTTTAAAGTATTCAACGAATGAGTTATTACTTTTAAAAGAGGCGTTACCTTCTTTAATGGAATTTGGATTTGAGATTGAAGAGTTTGGTGGTCAATCGGTTGTTGTTCGTTCCGTTCCGATTTGGGCACAGAAATTAGATGCAAAGTTAATCGTTGAAACGATTTTAAATCAAATTATTTTAGATAATAAAGTTGATATTGGAAAGTTACGTGAATCGGTGGCTATTATGATGAGTTGTAAAGGTTCAATTAAAGCCAATCAATACATTAATGAGTATGAAATCAAAGAATTATTACAAAGTCTTTGTGATTGTGAACAGCCATATACTTGTCCGCACGGACGTCCGATCATTGTCAAAATGACAAAACATGAAATTGAAAAATTGTTTAAACGTGTGATGTAGGTGAATAAGATGAATGTGTTATGTATCGTTGGACCAACAGCAGTTGGAAAGACAAAGATGAGTATTGAATTAGCCAAACAACTAAATGGTGAAATTATTAGTGGGGATTCCATGCAAATTTATCGTGGAATGGATATTGGAACCGCAAAAGCTACATTAGAGGAACGACAAGGAATTATTCATCATCTGATTGATGAAAAAAATCCGGATGAGTCTTATTCTGTGGCAGCTTTTCAACAAACGGTTCGTGCGAAAATTGCTGAGATTCAATCTCGTGGAAAACTTCCGATTATTGTAGGAGGAACAGGTCTTTATATTAAAAGTGTTTTATATGACTACGAATTTGCGGGTGAATCTGAGTCAAAAGAAGTAGATGAAAAGAAGTATGGTCATCTAACAAACGAAGAATTACATGCTAAATTAGCTGCTGTTGATGAGGCGGGTGCTAAAGAGATTCATCCAAACAATCGAAAGCGTGTGATTCGTGCGCTTGAAATTTATGAAACATCAGGAGTTAAAAAATCAGAGATGATTGAACGCCAAGAACATCAGATGATCTATGATGCGTGTTTGATTGGGTTAACAGATGACCGCAGGGCTTTGTATGATCGAATTAATAGGCGAGTGGATGTGATGTATGAACAGGGGCTTGTTGAAGAAGTGAAAGCTTTATTTGATCAAAATATTCCTGAAAGTGCTCAGTCTATTCGTGCCATAGGATATAAAGAACTTTACGACTACTTTAAAGGTTTAATTTCTTTAGAGGAGAGTAAAGAGTTAATTAAGCGTAATTCACGTCGTTATGCTAAACGTCAGTATACGTGGTTTAATAATCAGATGGATGTGACTTGGTTTGATGTGAATGTTAATGACTTTAATCAAACGGTTCAAGAGGTCTTAACATGTGTTAAGAATCAATAAAAGCATTTGAAAATTTTTTGCTAGAGTTTTATAACTTGAAATGGTTCAATTGAATTTCAAGAGAATATTAAAAGGGCTATCTTCTAATAAGATAGCCCTTTTAATTATATTTAGCAGTTATTTAATCAATAAAGGTAATGACGTCTTCTAATGGTTTACGCGCAGGTTGAGGAGGGGTTTTCTCTTCAGGGACACCTAATGAAATCATAGACATTAACTCATAACCTTCTTTTTCAAATCCAATTAAGGCTTCAATGTCTTTTTTTGCATGAGTAGGACCTGTCATATAGCAAGTTCCATATCCCATTTCAGAGGCAGCCAATAAAAAGTTTTCAACGGCAGCACCAATAGCTTGAGCACCAGATTGAGGAGAAACTAAAACGTCTAATATTTCTTGAGGAGCATCGTTTTCTTTTAAAATTTTATATTCAATCATCTTATACTCACAACCATAAACCAAGATAACAACAGGTGCGTCTTTAAAGCAAGTATAGTAATTGATGACACTCATATGTCTAGTATAATCTCTTTCATTTTTAGCTAGATTACCAATGGTTTGATGACTTTTTGTCACTAGATCTGCCATTTCATGAATCAGTTTTTTATTTTGTAAGATGACAAAATGCCAGTTTTGTTGGTGTTTTGGTGAGGGTGCATAAGTAGCTGCTTTTAAAAGCTCAAGAATATCTTGTTTAGGGATTGGTGTATCTTTAAATTTTCTTATACTTTTTCGTTGATAAATAAAATCTAAATTAGCCATAGACGTCTCTCCTTTATAAAGTCGATTTAATATTAAACCGATTTTATATTGTTTTGAAGTATTTGTCAATTTGAGATTTCATGATTAATAAGCAGTTATCTGTTTAAAACGTTAAACAGCGTATATTTTAGATCTAAAAGTGGAATAAATTTGATTGATTTTTCAGAAGATGAAGTTAAAACATAGAAAAATGAATATTGTGTTTAAAAAGAAAAAAGATATAGGATTTTTTAATCCTATATCTTTTATAGACAAAAAATAAAATTAATGCATCGTTCTAAATAGGCCAATAACTTTACCAACGATGGTAACATCTTTAGCAATAATAGGTTCTAGTAAATCATTTTCAGGTTGTAAACGAATGTAATTGGCTTCTTTAAAGAAACGCTTCACAGTAACTTCATGATCTTCAGCTAACATAGCAACGACAATGTCACCATTTAAAGCATCTTGCTGTTGTTGGACGATGATTTGATCGCCATCATGAATTCCAGCATTGATCATAGAATCACCACGAACATTTAGCATAAATACTTGCTGATTAGTTGGGATTAAATGTGTCGGAAGAGGAAAGAAATCGTCAGGATTTTCAATCGCTTCAATAGGCGTTCCTGCTGTTACTTTACCAATGACCGGAACATTAATTACCGATTTTAATTCAATGACATTTGAATTTTGTTTCGTTTGTTCTTCTTTAGATTCAGGCGACAAAATAACAATTCCTCGTGTTGTTGACTTATCTTTTCGAATTAGTCCCTTTTTTTCAAGTTGATTTAACTGATTGTGTACAGATGCTGTTGATGAAAGTCCAACAGCTAATCCGATTTCACGAACACTAGGTGGATACCCACGTTTATCAACCTCTTCTTTAATGAAATCAAGAATGGCCTGTTGGCGTTTGGTGATCGGTTTCATGTTTTCTAACCTCCTTCCGTTTAATAAGTTAATTATATCAGTAAATGGTTATGAAAGCAAACATTCGTTCTTTTTATTGACAACGAACAAATGTTCTAATATAATATTTCTGTAAATCGAACATTTGTTTTAAAAAAAGAGGGATTAAGATGTTTAATAAAATTTGTTTAACCATTTATTCATATCGTTGTTTAATTGGGATTTATTTTTTTGGAATTGGATTACTAGGATTATGTTTTGTTGACTTAAGTATGTTGTTAGAAAGTTTTAAGCCTCAAGCAATTATTCCTTTTTTAGAAGTTATTGCTTATCAATTGAAATGAAATTTGGTATATTAATGAGGAATCATTAATGGAGGTAACGACATGTTAACAGCAGATAAATTAAATCGTCTCAATGAATTAGCTAAAAAGAAAAAACTTGGAACAATCACGGATGAAGAGTTGAAAGAACAACAAGTCTTACGTGAAGAATATTTAATGACATTTAGAGAAAGTATGAAAAATACAATTGAGAATGTTAAAGTCATTGATCCAAACGGTGAAGACGTAACACCTGAGAAATTAAAGCAAATTCAGGCTAAGCGAAAATCTGAAGAAATTCATTAAAATAAAAAAGACCTTTTCAACTAAGAAAAGGTCTTTTTTACTATTTTATTAAGCTTCTACGATTGAATCTGTTGGACAAACAGCTTCACAAGCGCAGCAGTCGATACATACATCTGCATCGATCACGTAGATATCTCCATCAGAAATACATTCTACTGGACATTCAGCAGCACATGAACCGCAAGCAATACAAGTATCTAAAATTTTACGTGGCATACTAACTACCTCCCTAAAAAAGTACGGAATAATTATAACATATTCGATCCGAATCTGTAATCCTAATTGACGAAACAAGTAAGAAATAAAAGGTATTTGACGTTAAAATAAGAAAAATGTCATTTTATATTTTTAATCAGTTATATATAAGTCCAGATAAGTTTTTCATATCGTAAAAACTTTTAGCTGGACTATAGTCTGTCTTAGTATTAAAAAGAATTCCTAACTAATCCTGCTATAAAATGATGAAATATATTTCTGTTTCCATATAGAAAAAATTTTACCAATAAAATGAAGAATAAGAACTTTTTTTTCTAAAATATTGTAAAATTTTCGACAAAAGGGTATGATATAGATGGTATAAAAGGAGGTCAATAACGTGGAAAATAACATCTCATTACAATCAATTAATGCAATTCGTACATTAGGTATTGATGCCATTAACAAGGCAAATTCGGGTCATCCAGGGGTTGTATTAGGGGCAGCACCAATGGCTTATACTTTATTTACAAAACATATGACTGTTAATCCAACAAACAGTAGTTGGTTTAATCGTGACCGTTTTGTATTAGCAGCAGGACATGGATCAATGTTACTTTATTCATTATTACATTTATCAGGATATAATGTGAGTATGGATGACATTAAACAATTTCGTCAGTGGGATTCTAAAACACCAGGACATCCTGAGTTCGGGCACACAGACGGGGTTGATGCAACAAGTGGTCCTTTAGGTCAAGGAATTCCAATGGCAGTCGGAATGGCATTAGCTGAGAAGTTTTTAGCTAGTCGCTATAATAAGGAAGGATATCCATTAGTTGATCATTATAACTTTGTTATTTGTGGTGATGGTGACTTAATGGAAGGTGTCACAAGCGAAGCGTCATCATTAGCAGGACATTTAGGATTAGGAAAAGTGGTTGTTTTATACGACTCAAATGATATCTGTTTAGATGGTGATTTAACACAAAGTTTTACAGAAGATGTATTAAAACGTTATGAATCTTATGGATGGCATGTTCAACGTGTAGAAGACGGAACAGATATTGAGGCAATTAATGCGGCAATTGAGTGTGCAAAACAAACAACAGATAAGCCATCAATCATTGAAGTTAAAACAGTGATTGGATATGGGTCAAAACTTCAAGGAACAAACGCTGTTCATGGAGCCCCATTAGGTGAAGAAGATAGTGCGCATGCAAAAACTCAATATGGATGGACACATGAACCATTTACTGTTCCAACAGAGGTGTATACACATTTTGAAGAAACAATTAAATCTCGTGGACAAGAAGCCAACAAACAATGGGATGAATTATTTGCACGTTATTCAAAAGAATATCCGGAATTAGCTGAAGAATTAACGAAAGCTATGAACAATGAATTAATGGTTGATTTAGCTGACGTGATGCCTTCATATGAAATTGGACATTCACAAGCAACACGTGATACAAACAATGAAGCAATTAACGCGATTGCCTCTGTTATTCCTTACTTTTTAGGAGGATCAGCGGATCTTTCGCATTCTAATAAAACAAATATTAAAAATGGTGGAGATTTCTCAAAAGTAACACCAGATGGTCGTAATATCTATTTTGGTGTTCGTGAATTCGCTATGGCTTCAATTTTAAACGGAATGATGTTACATGGTGGAGTACGTGTCTTTGGAGGAACATTCTTCGTATTCTGTGATTACTTAAAACCGGCAATGCGTATGGCCGCGTTAATGGGATTACCAGTCACTTACGTCTTAACACACGATTCAATTGCGGTTGGAGAAGATGGACCAACTCACGAACCAATCGAGCAATTAGCTATGTTACGTACGATTCCAAACTTCTCAGTCATCCGTCCAGCAGATGCGAATGAAACGGCAGCAGCTTGGCGTTTAGCTGTTGAGTCAAAATCAACACCAACTGCTTTAGTTTTAACTCGTCAAAACTTAACAACAATGGCTAATACTTCATATGAAGGTGTTAGCAAAGGGGCATATGTCGTTAGTGAAGCACAAGGTGAGATGGATGGAATTTTGATTGCAACAGGATCTGAAGTGAATTTAGCTGTTGCCGCTCAAGAAGCATTAGCTCAAGAAGGAATTTATGTTCGTGTTGTAAGTATGCCTTCAATGGACTTATTTGAAAAGCAAACAAAAGAGTATCGCGATTCAGTTCTTCCAAAATCAGTAACAAAACGTTTATCAATTGAAATGGGAGCAACATATGGATGGCATAAATATGTTGGATTCGATGGTGTTATTTTAGGGATTGACCGATTTGGAGCTTCAGCACCAGCTAACCAAGTGATTGAAGCTTACGGATTTACGGTAGAAAACGTTGTTTCTTTATATAAAGGAATGTAATAATTAACTTAAAGATTGTTTCCCTTTTGGAAACAATCTTTTTATTATTTAGGTATTAAAAAAGTCATTTAGCCGCGAAGCGTGTATAGTTATTTCGTGTTAACTAAAAATAAGAGTGATGATAGATTTTTCACGCTTAAAAAACTTTCAGCTACATGACTATTTAACTATTAAAGTCATTAATGAATGAAGTTGGTATCCAATGACGAAAAACATTTGTGCTTTTATAAAGATCATCATTTTAATTTAAAAACGTTATCAAATAGTGTGTGTCAGGGTAGGGGTTTCGCCTATAATCACTTGACAGATTGACCATAATCTAGTATAAATTGAATATAATAGTGGTCTATTGAATAGTAAAATATGTTTGGAGGAAATAGATATGTTAACGAACTGGTTATTCTGGTTATGGATTATTATCGCCTTATTAGTAGGAGCCGTTGTTGGATTTTTTGTTGCCCAACGTCAATTAAAAAAATATTTACAAAAAAATCCACCTATCAATGAAGAAGTGGTTCGTACAATGATGATGCAAATGGGACGCACACCTTCTCAAAAACAAATTAACCAAGTAATGAAACAAATTAACCAAAATATGAAGTAAGAACTAGTAAAGCATTGAAGTGATCAAAAGTCATTTAATGCTTTTTCTTTTTTAAAACTTTTGATAGCTAATTAACATCATTAATGATTAGGCTCTTTCTTATTAAAATGAAGACAAATAAAAAGAGCCGAAACGGCTCTTTTTATTATAATTGATGTTTGTGTGTCATATATTCATTAACAACAACGTCAAGTTCCTGGCTTTTAGCAACGGTTAATTCATGAACCATCCCAAAATTTTTAACTAACTCATGTAATTCAGCTTTTATTTTTGTAATTCGATCATAAAGCATTTTTGTTTCAGTTGATGTTGTTGAAAAAGTAGTTGCTTTCATTTGGCTCCCCCCTGAAAGATTTCTTCTTAGAAGAATGAAACTTTATTCTCTGTTCCGTTTAAAATACGTTTATAATTTGGAATATGCTTCACAATAATAAGTGCAGCAAAGATTGAAAGCATTACTCGTGCAGTTAAGTCATAAGGTCCACACCATATAATAATAACAGCAGCAATAGAAATGATCGTTGATGATAAAGATACCATTTTCCAAATCTTAAGAGTAATAACGAAAATAACAAAGAGTGTCAAAAACAGTAGTGGAGAGTAAAATAATATAATCCCTGCACTTGTAGCAACTGCTTTTCCACCTTTGAAATTAGCGAAAATTGGATAAATATGACCGACTAAAGCAAAGACAGCAATAAATAAAGGTGAAATAGTCGCTCCGCCATAACTAGCGATTAAGAAGGCTAGTCCCCCTTTTAAAATGTCTAGAATAAAAACAATTGATCCACCTTTTTTACCTAAAATACGAAATGCATTTGTGCTTCCTAGGTTTCCAGATCCATAGTTACGAATATCTTTTTGATAAAATGTTTTCCCAATGACTAATGCAGAAGGGAATGATCCTAATAAATAGGCTATAATGATTAAAGCTATATTTATCATGTAAATCCTCCTTTTTTGTAGAAATATTATAGCATATAGGAGAAAGATATTAGGTGAAATTACAAAAAAAAAATAAAAAACTTAATTTTCGACATATTTCACGGTGTAATTCGTAATCTAATTAATGTATAATACTTTTATTTTGTACGGAAATAAAAACATCAGTTCGTAATTTATAAAAATAATATCTTTTATTCTGCGTTAAAATCTTTTAAAATGAGATAATGGAAAGAGAAAGGAGTGTCATCATGTCGACGCACTTAAATTATAACGAAGATTCGATACAGGTACTTGAAGGATTAGAAGCAGTACGCAAAAGACCTGGGATGTATATTGGTTCGACAGATAGTCGAGGATTACATCATCTCGTTTATGAAATTGTTGATAATGCTATTGATGAAGTTTTAGCCGGATACGGTAATCATATAAAAGTTACTATTCATGAAAATAATAGTATTAGTGTCCAAGACAGTGGGCGTGGAATTCCAACAGGAATGCATAAGTCTGGAAAACCAACTCCAGAAGTTATTTATACGGTCTTACATGCTGGTGGAAAGTTTGGTACAGGTGGTTATAAAACGTCAGGTGGGTTACACGGTGTAGGGGCTAGTGTTGTCAACGCCTTATCTGAATGGTTAGAAGTGACAATCAAACGTGATGGAGTCATTTATCGTCAACGTTTTGAAAAAGGAGGCCATCCTGTTACTGGGTTAGAGGTGATAGGAAAGACTAAAGAAACAGGAACATTAGTCACATTTAAGCCAGATCCAGAAATTTTTTCGACAACGGTCTATTCTTTTGATATATTAAGTGAACGTTTACGCGAATCTGCGTTTTTATTAAAAGGACTTAAAATTGAACTTATTGACTTACGTAATGATAAAGAAGAATCCTTTTATTATGAAGATGGAATTAAGTCATTTGTTAGTTATTTAAACGAAGGTAAAGATACGTTACACGAAGTGGTTTATTTTGAAGGGGAAAGTCAAGAAATTGAAGTTGATTTTGCGTTTCAATATTCAGCGAGTTATTCAGAAAATATTTTATCTTTTGTTAATAATGTTCGTACCAAAGATGGTGGGACGCATGAAACAGGTGCAAAAGCTGTTTTAACGCGTATTTTTAACGATTATGCTCGTCGTAATGGATTACTGAAAGAAAAAGATAAAAATTTAGAAGGTGCTGATATTCGTGAAGGATTATCAGCAATTGTATCTGTTCGTATTCCAGAAGCTTTATTGCAATTTGAAGGTCAAACAAAGGCAAAGCTTGGGACACAAGAAGCTCGTTCAGCAGTGGATAACGTAATTGCTGAGAAATTAACGTTCTTCTTTGAGGAAAATGGTGCGGTAGCGACGCAGTTAGTTAAAAAAGCGTTGAAAGCGGCACAAGCACGCGAAGCAGCACGTAAAGCACGTGAAGAGGCACGTACAGGTAAAACAAAAAAGAAAAAAGAAACGAATTTATCAGGAAAGTTAACACCTGCTCAAACAAAAAATCCTCAAAAAAACGAACTGTTTTTAGTCGAAGGGGATTCAGCGGGTGGATCAGCAAAACTAGGTCGTAATCGTGCCTTTCAAGCGATTCTTCCGTTACGAGGAAAAGTCATTAATACGGAAAAAGCTAAGATCGAAGATATCTTTAAAAACGAAGAAATTAATACAATGATTTATACCATTGGTGCAGGTGTGGGTCCAAACTTTGAATTAAATGATGTCAACTACGATAAAATCATTATCATGACCGATGCCGATACAGATGGTGCTCATATTCAAGTGTTATTACTGACGTTCTTCTTCCGCTACATGAAGGAACTAGTAGAGGCAGGGAAAGTTTATATTGCGTTACCGCCACTTTATAAAGTTTCAAAGGGACAAGGTAAAAAACAGGTTATTGAATATGCATGGACAGATGAAGAGTTAGGTGAAGTTATTTCTAAGGTTGGAAAAGGTTATACCCTTCAACGTTATAAAGGTCTTGGTGAGATGAACGCTGACCAGTTATGGGATACGACTATGAATCCTGAAACGCGCACATTAATTCAAGTAACCATTGAAGATGCTGCAGATGCTGATCACCGAGTGACGACACTCATGGGAGATAAAGTTGAACCACGTCGTGAATGGATTGAGCAAAATGTCGACTTTACCATGGAAGATGATTATGATATAGAGAGGGTGTAATAGATGGACAAAGCTACCCAAGAACGTGTGCAAGTCATGCGTTTAGAAGACATTATGGGTGATCGTTTTGGACGTTACTCAAAATATATTATTCAAGATCGTGCATTACCAGATGTGCGAGATGGACTAAAACCCGTTCAACGTCGTATTTTATATGCGATGTATAAAGAAGGAAACACATATGAAAAACCATTCCGTAAATCAGCTAAAACGGTTGGTAATGTAATTGGTAACTATCATCCGCATGGAGATACTTCGGTTTACGATGCGATGGTACGTTTATCTCAAGATTGGAAAGTTAGAGATCCACTTGTTCAAATGCATGGAAACAACGGGAGTATCGATGGAGATCCCGCTGCTGCGATGCGTTATACAGAGGCTCGTTTATCAGCGATTTCTGGGTTATTATTAAAAGACATTGAAAAAAATTTAGTTGATTTTATTCCAAACTTTGATGATTCAATGACAGAACCAACGGTTTTACCTGCCTTTTTCCCTAATTTATTAGTGAATGGTGCAACTGGGATTTCAGCGGGATATGCCACAGATATTCCACCACACAACTTAGGTGAAATCATTGATGCTGTTATTTATCGAATGAATCATAAACAATGTGGATTAGAT
Organism: Turicibacter sp. TJ11; assembly: GCF_021497505.1. NCBI lineage: Bacteria > Bacillati > Bacillota > Erysipelotrichia > Erysipelotrichales > Turicibacteraceae > Turicibacter > Turicibacter sp. TJ11. Next base: position 202,799 of record NZ_CP069349.1, read on the forward strand.
GATGTTTTAACGTTTGTTCAAGGACCTGATTTTCCAACAGGTGCTATTATTCAAGGGGAACAAGAGATTAAAAAAGCATATACCACAGGAAAAGGGCGTATCGTTGTTCGCTCAAAAACTGAAATTGAACCGATTCGTGGTGGACGTGAGCAAATTGTTGTCACTGAAATTCCATATGAAGTCAATAAGGCTAACTTAGTTAAAAAGATTGATGATCTTCGCATTGATAAAAAAGTTGAAGGAATTATGGAAGTTCGCGATGAGACGGATCGAAATGGATTACGTGTTGTTATCGAATTGAAAAAAGATGTTAAGTCAGAAACGGTATTAAATTACTTATTTAAAAATACTGATTTGCAGATTTCATATAACATTAATATGGTCGCTATTTACAACAAACGTCCGTTATTAATGGGGTTATTAGAGTTAATAGATGCTTACATTCAACATCAAAAAGAAGTTGTGACTAACCGTTCAAATTTTGAACTGAAAAAAGCACGTGAACGTCAACATATTGTTGAAGGATTAATTAAAATGGTATCTGTACTAGACGAAGTGGTTCGAATCATTCGTCAATCAAAAGATAAGTCAGATGCTAAGAAAAATTTAATTCAAGCGTTTGATTTTAGTGAGCGTCAAGCGGAAGCAATCGTCATGTTACAGCTATATCGCTTAACAAATACCGATGTCACAGCGCTTGAAAAGGAAAACGAAGAATTAAATGAAACGATCGAGCGCTTAATGTCAATTCTAAGTAGTGAAACTAACCTATTAAAAGTGATTCAAAATGAGTTAAAATCAGTGAAGAAACAGTTTGAAACACCACGTCGTAGTGTCATTGAAAAACATATTCAAGAAATTAAAATTGACGAAACGGATATGATCGTTAAAGAAGATGTCATGGTGGCCGTTACAAAGGATGGATATGTTAAACGTACAAGTTTACGTTCATATAACGCGACGAAATCAGATATCCCAGCGATGAAAGATGGAGACGAATTAGTAGCTAAACTTCAATTAGATACATTACAAACGTTGGTGATGTTTACAAATAGAGGAAGTTTTATCTACTTGCCAGTCTATAAACTACCAGATTTTAAATGGAAAGATATTGGTCAGCACGTTTCAAACCTAGTTACCATTGACTCAGAAGAAAAAATTATTGCAGTTTATGCTGTTTCTGATTTTAAAACAGAAGAGTATTTCTTCTTCACGACTAAAAACGGAATGATTAAAAAGACGCGTTTAAGTGATTTTGAAGTTTCACGTTATCATCGGGCAATGGTTGCGATGTCAGTCAAAGAAGATGATGAATTAATGTCTGTCATCCGTTGTACATTTATGAATGATGTGATCATGGTTACTAAAAAAGGATATCTGTTAAAATTCAGTGATGATGAAATTACTCCAACCGGACTTAAAGCGATGGGAATCAAGGGAATTCAAATTGGGGCTGATGACGAATTAATTAAAGTTATTTTGGCATCTGTTAATGATGAGTTATTATTTGTAACGCAACGCGGAAATGTTAAAAAATTAAAGGTAAAAGATATTGCCTTATCGACGCGTAATAAAAAAGGATGTTTAGGAATCAAAGCTATTAAATCAAATCCTCATCAATTTGTTGATTGTTTAAAAGTTTCACCTAAACAAGACATCTCCATTGTCACGATGGATGGAACAACTAAGCTCAATACAGCGTTATTAAAACCTGTTGATTTAAATTCAGTGGGAACAAATATGGTTGATTCACCTGTTCTTAAATTTATGATTGAAGATACCGAATAAAAAAATCGATTCTCTTATGAGAATCGATTTTTTTATTGGCTTTTAGGTACTAGTAAGTGTCGATTAGATAACTTTTTATTGTTATTTTAAAATTATGAGAAGCATTCTTAAGGAAATATTCATATTCATAAGTGTTGACTCATACAATCTTATGAGTATATGAAGAGTAAAGACAAAAATGATGGTGATAAAATGGAAATGGTTAATAAAGTTGAATCATTAATCTTTAAGCAAGCTTTGAATTATCCGCTTATTCAGCTCATACAAAATAAAACCGTCATTGTAAATGATCGTTGTACGGTAGAACATTTCACAGAGGAGTCTTGTATTTTAAAGACCCCTGATCATAAATATATGATTTTAGGGGTTAATTTGCGGATTAAAGAGTACGGTGATTTAGTCATTAGAATTGAAAGTGATAGCATAAAAAAAATAGAAATAGTCGGTGATAAGAATGAATAACAAATGGTTAAGTATCTTCATTGCAAAAGTTCAAATTTTAGTGCCTTCTATGCGAGAAGTCACCCAACTCAGACAACAAAAAATTATGATTTATGGAATTAAAAAACATTCAGATGGCTATTTGGTTACAATCCGTAAGGATGTAGCCAAAGAGCTAGAAATGCAATATCCTATCGTATTAGAACTATCGATTTACCCTTCATTATTAAAGGTGATTGTTCCAATTGCTGTATTAACTTGTTTCTTGATGATTTTAATGAATAATCACACGATTGGTTATCGTGTCGATGGAAACTTAAACACTCAGGAACAAGAAGTTTTAGAGTCTTTATTAGAACCACACTTTAAACAAGTTGGCCCTTTTTACTTTTTAAAGAGTGATCTTTCAGATATAAAATCAGAGCTTAGTGATTACTATAATGAGTATGTTTGGATTAATGTTTATCGTAAAGGAACTGATGTTATCGTTGAGGTTTACAATACACCTGTTGATGAAAGAGATAACTTAGACGGCTATACGGATACACTATATGCCAAGCGTTCAGGACTGATTAAAAATTATAAAGTTTCAAGTTGCCGAGTCTTAGTTGAGCAAAACCAAGTGGTTAAAGCAGGCGATCCATTAGTCACTTGTTATGTTGAACAACCATATACGACAGAAATTATTCCAATTGACGATACTGCTAAAGGAGAAGTTTGGGCGGATACTTGGTATGAAGCAACTATCACAGCAGAAAAAAGTTATGTGGAAGAAGGATATACTGCTAATAAACAAACCGCTTATGTTTTACATTTAGGTGGAATGGAATTTACATTTCCGACCAAAGAGTTGCCTTATGAAAAATATGAAGAGGTTAACAAACAGTATAATCCGCTATTTTTCATGAAAGAATCGCCCCTTTATTTAGAAAAAAAGCAATATTATGAAAAAAGTGATATAATAAAAGTAAACACTTCTGATGAATTAAAAGCAAATCTTCTGACACTTGTTAAAAATTCTTTTAAAGAACAAACAGATGGTGAGTTTATCATAAAAAATTTGGAGATAATAACAGAAGAAGAGACAGAGACACAATTTATTTTTAAGTGTCATCTGACGATATACGAAAATATTGCCTATTAGAGGAGCTGAATTATGAGTAAAGACCCTATTAAAATACCAGCAGTGTTTGAAACAATCGATGAAACTATTTCAGTTGTTGGTCACCATGATAAGCATTTAAAAATTTTTGAAGATTACTATCATGTTGACATCTCACTTAGAGGTGATCAGTTATATGTATTTGGTGACGAGAAAAAAGCTGAAATTATTCGCGAAGTCTTACTAGCACTTGTTGACTTACACCGAAAAGGTAAAGAAATTACCGAGCGTGATGTACTATATGCGATAAAAATGAACGAGCAACATCGTTTAAAAGAGTTAGAGTCTTTATTTGATGAACGCTATAAAATCATTAAAACGGTGCAAGGAAAAACAATTTATGCGAAAACATTCAATCAAAAAGACTATTATCGAAAAATTCAAGATAATGATCTTGTGTTTGGAATGGGACCTGCTGGAACAGGTAAAACGTATTTAGCTGTCGTTATCGGTGTGGCGTTACTTAAGAAAAACATCGTTCGTAAAATCATTTTGACACGTCCTGTTGTAGAAGCGGGAGAAAATTTAGGATTCTTACCTGGAGATTTAAAAGAAAAGGTTGATCCATACTTACGCCCATTATACGATGCATTATATGATGTACTCGGACTTGAGCAAACAGAAAAAATGATTGAACGTGGAATCATTGAAATTGCACCGCTAGCTTATATGCGAGGTCGTACCCTTGAAGATGCTTATATTATTTTAGATGAAGCACAAAATACAACGAAACAACAAATGAAAATGTTTTTAACACGTTTAGGATTTAACTCAAAAATGGTGGTAACAGGTGATGAAACGCAAATTGATTTACCAAAACCAGTTAAATCAGGATTAAAACATGCAAAGGAAATTTTACATGGTGTTAAAGGAATTGAATTTGTTCAATTTGAAACAGTTGATGTCGTTCGTCATACGCTAGTTCAAAAAATTATTGAAAGCTATGAAAAGACAGGTGAATAAAAAGGAGCAACACATATGGGAGTAGATATTCAATTTTATAATCAAACAAACGAATCAGTTGAATCATACGAAGCAATGATCACAAAAGTGGTTCATGAGACCATTAAACAAGAACAATTAGCAAATGAAATGTTAGAGTGTAGTTTTATCTTTGTTGATAATGAACAAATTCGAGAAATTAATGCCACTTATCGACAAAAAGACGCAGTAACAGATGTGATAACATTTGCGATTGAAGATGAAATGCCAGGAGAAATTAAAATTCAAGGGATTCCAATGCCACGAATGCTTGGAGATGTATTTATTTCATTACCTAGAACACGTGAACAAGCTGAACGATTTGGTCATTCTTTTGAACGTGAGTTAAGTTTCTTAGCTGTTCATGGATGTTTACACTTATTAGGCTATGATCATTTAGAGCCTGAAGAAGAGAAAGTCATGTTTGGTAAACAGGAGGATGTCTTAAATGCGCTCGGAATTCGACGTTAAAGAAGCACATTCCGTTAAAGCATTAATTAAATCTTTTAAACATGCCTTTTTTGGCATCTTGACATCTTTTGTAATAGGGCGTAATATAAAGGTCCACTATACAGCATTATTGGTTGCTGTTTTAGGTGGCCTTTATTTTGGTATCAGTAAATTAGAGTTTCTCGCTATTTTATTAATTAGTGCTCAAGTGATTAGCTTAGAGATGGTGAATACAGCGATTGAACGAACGGTGGATTTAGTTACGTCTGATTATCATGTTTACGCCAAAATTGCAAAGGATGTTGCCGCTGGAGCGGTTTTGATCGCGTCAATTATCGCGGTTATTATTGGGGGAGTTATTTTTCTTCCATATATTTTTAATTAGTAGGTGAAGAGTTAATGAAAGAAAAGTACGCAGATTTAATTACAGCAGCAAAAGAAGCTTATAAAAATGCCTATGTTCCATATTCAAAATTCCCAGTTGGGGCAGCTTTAAAGTTAAAAGATGGTAGTATCATTAATGGAGCCAATGTTGAAAATGCTTCATACGGATTAACAAACTGTGCTGAACGTTCAGCGTTATTTACTGCTTTTTCAAAAGGTTATCGTCGTGAAGACTTTGAGGCTATCGCCGTTGTTGCAAACACGGATCGTCCAATTTCTCCATGTGGAGCATGTCGTCAAGTCATCAGTGAATTAATGCCACAAGATGCCCAAGTTATTTTATTAAGTAACAAAGATGAAGTTAAAACATATACCGTCGCAGACTTATTACCATATTCATTCACATCGGAGGATTTATAATGAATCATGCAACATTCAAATCAGGATTTGTTTCAATTATTGGACGCCCTAATGTTGGAAAATCGACATTTTTAAATAAAGTATTAGGAAAAAAAATCGCAATCATGAGTGATAAGCCTCAAACGACTCGTAATAAGATTCAAGGGGTTATTACTGATCACGATACACAAACAATTTTTATCGACACGCCAGGAATTCATAAACCAAAACATGAGTTAGGAAAATTCATGACCGATTTAGCAATCGGAACGTTAAATGAAGTTGATGCCGTGATGTTTATGGTTAATGCAACAGAAAAATTAGGACGTGGAGATCGTTTTATTTTAGAACATTTAAAAGCAGTTAAACAACCGGTCTTTTTAGTCATTAATAAAATTGATTTAATTACGAAAGAAGATTTATTAGCTGTTATTGCTGCATTTAAAGAAGAGCATGAATTTGCTGGAATTATTCCGATTTCTGCAAAAACAGGTGAAAATATCGAAACGTTACTTGAAGTTATTAAGGAAGAACTTCCTGAAGGGCCGCAGTTTTATCCTTCTGACCACATTACCGATCATCCTGAACGCTTTATCATTTCAGAATTAATTCGTGAAAAAGTGTTACACTTAACTCATGAAGAAGTTCCACATTCAGTGGCTGTTGTCATTGATAAAATTGAAAAAGTAGAAGGTAAAAATGTGATCGATGTCATGGCTACCATTGTTGTAGAACGTCCATCACAAAAGGGAATTTTAATTGGTAAAGGTGGGAAGATGCTAAAAGACATCGGAACATTAGCTCGTAAAGATATCGTCAAATTATTAGGAACAAAAATTTACCTTGAGTTATGGGTAAAGGTTCAAAAAGATTGGCGTAATAAAAAATTGTACTTAAATGACTTTGGATACAGTGAAAAAGAATATTAATTCGACTTTTTAAGACAAAAATGTAATAAGCTCTCATAGATTTTCGTTTCCGAGACATACTAGTTACAGGGGCAAAAATAAAAGCGTAGCTAGTAAGAAGGGATAATACATGAATAGTCTAGAATGGGAAGTCTTTAAACGTACAGGAAAAATTGATCACTATCTGTTAATGAAGGAGTCAGAACATAAGTTAACAGTAGACAATTCTAATACTGAGTTCTCAGAGGAGATTGCTGATGTAAAGCCTGCTAAAGTTACAGAGGAGGAGTAATGGCGTGGCAATTGAGGTTGAAGGAATTATATTGAAGAGCTTTAATTATGGTGAACATCATAAAATTATTAAAGTTCTGACTGAGAATCAGGGGGTTATTGGTGTTTTTGTACAAAATGCCAATAAAATTAATACAAAAAAAAGTGCACTTGTTCAGCCGCTGACCTGTGCACATTTTAATTTAAAACCCTCAACTAACGCAAATAGCAATCTCTATTATGTTTATAGTGGAGATGTTATTGATTATTACTTAAATCTAAAATTAGATTATGAAAATATGACTTACTTTTATTTCATGATTGAATTAATATTAAAAGGCATGTCAGAGTCAGAGTTTAGCTCTTATATCTATCGAATGCTAAAGAATTTTTTAGAAGCAGCTGATCAAGGATACTCAGCTTATTTACTAAGCCTTATTTTTCAATTAAAACTCATGCCTCTCATTGGAATTGCTCCAATCATGGATTGTTGTGCTGTTTGTCAAAGCACTGAGCACATTGTAACATTAAGTGTTCGTCAAGGCGGATTGGTTTGTGCTAAATGTTATTTACCACAAGAACCGATTGTTGTTGACGCCTCGCTAATTCCCATCGTTAGAGCTCTATACAAAGTGGATATTGATCACTTGCCTGAGATTGAACTTGAAAAAGAGTTGCTTCTACCGATTGAGCAATTCTTAGATGCTTATTATGACTCGTATGCGGGCTTGCATCTGAAAACTAAAAAATTTATTAAAGAATTATAAAAAAGAGCCGAGGGGCTCTTTTTTTATCTTAATGTGTCAAAGGACATACATATCTAGTTAGAGTTGGTGACAAGATAGGACAGAAAGTCAATTAAAATGATGATATTTTTATAAAAATTTCATTTTTTCGTCGGTGTTTTTCATGTTTTTGTATATTGTGTTTTAAGTATTGATATAATATAATAGTAGTAGTATAATGCAATATTTATGTGAAGACGAAGAGTAGTACTTTAGAGTATTTGAATGATAGCGAGTCTGGGAAGGTGGAAGCCAGGTTTCAAGATCTTAAGGAAGGGAACTTCTGAGCATAGTTAACAAAGTGGTAAAGTGATGAACTTTACAAATAGGGTGGAACCGCGGGAATAACTCTCGTCCCTATGCTCGTGGCATAGGTATGGGAGTTTTTATTTTCTCTATGTTCACGAACTAAAAGTTTGTTAAGTAAAGGAGTGTTGACATGAGTCAAGTAACAATGGAAAAAATCGTAAACATGTGTAAAACACAAGGTTTTGTTTACCAAGGAAGCGAAATTTACGGTGGGTTAGCTAATACTTGGGATTATGGACCATTAGGTGTTGAGTTAAAAAATAACGTTAAAAAAGCTTGGTGGAAAAAATTCATTCAAGAATCACCATATAACGTAGGATTAGACAGTGCTATCTTAATGAATCCTCAAACTTGGGTTGCATCAGGGCACGTTGGTGGATTTAGTGATCCTTTAATGGACTGTAAAGAATGTAAAAGCCGCCATCGAGCAGATAAGTTAATTGAAGATCATGGAGATGACATTGTTGCTGATGGATGGACAGAAGAGCAAATGATGGCTTATATTCGTGAGCATAACATTGCTTGTCCAGAGTGTGGGGCGCATGACTTTACAGATATCCGTCAATTTGAATTAATGTTTAAAACACATATGGGTGTTGTTTCAGATGATAAATCAGCTGTTTATTTACGCCCAGAAACAGCACAAGGAATTTTTGTTAACTTTAAAAATGTTCAACGTACAAGTCGTAAAAAAGTTCCATTTGGTATTGGACAAATCGGAAAATCATTCCGTAACGAAATCACACCAGGAAACTTTACATTCCGTACACGTGAATTCGAACAAATGGAGTTAGAATTCTTCTGTAAACCAGGTGAGGATGGACAATGGTATGAATTCTGGAAACAATATTGCTGGAATTGGTTAGTAAACTTAGGAATGAACCCAGACCATATTCGCCAACGTGAGCATTCACCAGAAGAATTAAGCCATTATAGTAATGGAACATCAGATATCGAATATAAATTCCCATTTGGTTGGGGAGAGTTATGGGGAGTTGCTAACCGTACAGACTTTGACTTAAAAGCACATATGGCTGAATCGGGAGCAAACTTTGAATATCAAGATCCAACAACAAATGAAAAATATGTTCCATATTGTATTGAACCATCAGTTGGAGCTGATCGTGTAACATTAGCATTCTTAGTTGATGCTTATGAAGAAGAAACATTAGAAAATGGAGAAACACGTGAAGTATTAAAATTCCATCCAGCTTTAGCACCATATAAAGTAGCTGTTTTACCATTAGTTAAAAAGTTAAACGAGCAATCGTTAGAAGTATTTGCTGAGTTATCAAAACATATGATGGTTGACTACGATGAAGCGGGAACAATTGGTAAACGTTATCGTCGTCAAGATGCGATCGGAACACCATTCTGTGTGACATTTGACTATGATTCATTAGAAGATAAAAAAGTAACGGTTCGTCATCGTGACACAATGGAACAAGAGCGTGTGGCAATTGATGAATTAGTTGATTATATTACTTCAAAAATTCAATTTTAAGATGATTAATTAGAGTTGAATTTTGAAAGACTAAAATAGATAGGAAGAGGGTGAATTCCATGGGAAGAGGCCGAATTCCACAAGAGTTATTTGATCAGGTTATACAAAAAAGTGACGTCGTTGATGTAATTAGTGACTATGTACAATTGAGTAAAGCAGGAAAGAACTATAAGGGTTTATGTCCTTTCCATGGGGAAAATACTCCCTCTTTTGTTGTTTCACCTGATAAAGGGATTTATAAGTGTTTTGGTTGTGGAGAAGGAGGAAACGTTGTTTCGTTCGTCTCTTCAATCGAAGCTATTTCATATCCTCAAGCGGTTTTAAAGCTGGCTAAACGTGCCGGAATTGAAACAGATATTGTTTTACAGTCTGATGAATCCATTCAAGATGCTAAGTTTAAAAATGAATTTGATATTTTGGAGTTTGCTAAAGGGTTTTATCATTATTATTTAAATCATACGAAAGAAGGAAAAATGGCGTTAGCTTATTTACATGATCGTGGAATGAGTGATGAAACCATTGCTAAGTTTGGAATCGGGCTTGCACCTTCTTATTCGGATGCTTTAGTTAAAACCTTAGCAAATAATCGATATTCATTAGAAGTGGCCGTGAATTTAGGACTTCTCAATGAACATCAAGGACAATATTATGATCGATTTAAATCACGAATCATGTTTCCAATCTTTGATAAAGTAGGACATGTGGTTGGATTTAGTGGTCGTGTGTTTTTAGAAGGGGATACGAACTTAGGAAAGTATGTTAACTCACCTGAATCAACCATTTTTCAAAAGGGGAAATTAATTTATCACTTAAATGACGCTAAGCTTGCGATTCGTCGACATAACCGTGTGTTATTGTTTGAAGGATTTTTAGACGTTATTTCTGCTGTTGAAGCAGGATTTGTTGAATCAGTTGCCACGATGGGAACTGCGTTAACGGAAGATCATAGCCGTGAACTTCGTCGCTTAACGGATCAAATTATTTTATGTTTTGATGGGGACAAAGCGGGACTAGCTGCGGCAAATAAAGCAATTCCTATTTTAATGGCACAAAACTTTTCAATTAGTGTTGTTGAAATTCCAAATAAAATGGATCCAGATGAATTTATAAAGACATATGGAAAAGAGGCTTTTTCTAAATTAATTGATCAAGCCATTCCAGCTATTGACTATCAATATCGTTACATTAAAAGACAGTTTAATTTAGAGTTTGTGAGTCATCGCGAACAATTCAAACGTCAAATTTATCATTTTGCCTATACGCTGCAAAGCCACACGCTACAAGAGCTAATTTTAAAGAAATTGGCGTATGATATTTCAATAGGTGAGCAAAGTATTTTACAGGAGTTCAATAGTAGCAAAAGTCAAGTGTATAAAAATTCCAATATGAACAACAATAAAAACGGAAACCGACAAATACATGCAAGACAATTGCGAGATACTAAATACGAACGTTCTGAAAAAATGTTAATTCACTACATGTTAAAGGAAAGACGTGTCGCTTTACAGGTAGAAAAAGAGCTAAATGGTTATTTGAATGATCCGATACGTCGTAACATTGTGTTGTATATCTTAGATTATTATACGACGCATGAAACGATGAATTTACAATATTTCTTAAATTGGATTGATGAGGCATTAGTAAAACCAATTACAGATATTATATTTGAATGCGAATCACTCCCACCTCTTGCAAGCGAAGAGGTGATTCATGATTTAATTTCTGTCGTCAAAGAATATGTTTATAAGGTTCAAATGGAACAGTTAAAAAAACAAATTAGTGAAGCAACATTAGATCGCGAAAAATTGGAATTACTAGGTAAAGTAAATCAACTCAAACAGCAGTTTGGGAAGTAGAAGGAGTGGTTTTATGTCAAATCCGGTACTTGATGAAAAAAAGATTTTAGAAATCAATAACCAATTAATTAAACTAGGAAAAAAACGTGGTTATTTAACATATGATGAAATCAATAATAATTTTGAACAAGTTCAATTAGATCCAGAAATGATCAGTTCATTTTTAGACTTATATGATGCAGAAGGAATTAATATTGTTAAATCTGAAAAAATTGTTGAACCAGAAGAGACAACTGAAGAAGACGATACAGTTTTAATCTTACCTGATTTCGACACAGAAGATAATGAGGATGCAATTCCGGCTGATTTTAACGCTGAAGATGAAGTTGATTTAGAAGAAAAATTCGATGACTTCGAATTTACATCGCAATTTAAAATTAATGATCCAGTTCGAATGTATTTAAAAGAAATTGGACGTGTTGAATTACTATCTAGTCAAGAAGAAATTAACTTCGCGAAAAAGATTGAACGTGGAGATATTTCAGCTGAAATTTTAGAACTACGTCGTCGTAATGAACCACTTCCAACTGAGTTATTAGAACGTATTGAATCATTAATCAAAGATGCTGGAGAAGCTAATGATGGAAATGAATTTTTAATTGGGATTACAGAATTAAGTGATGAAGAATCACGCCGCGTTATTCATGAAGGTGAGTATGCTAAAAAACGTCTAGTAGAAGCTAACTTACGTTTAGTTGTTAGTATTGCAAAACGTCACGTTGGACGCGGAATGTTATTCTTAGATTTAATTCAAGAAGGAAATATGGGACTTATTAAAGCGGTGGAAAAATTCGACTACCGTAAAGGATTTAAGTTTTCAACTTATGCAACGTGGTGGATTCGCCAAGCGATTACGCGTGCGATTGCAGACCAAGCGCGTACGATTCGTATCCCAGTTCATATGGTTGAAACGATTAACAAATTAGTTCGTATTCAACGCCAATTAGTTCAGGAATTAGGACGTGAACCATTACCTGAAGAAATTTCTGAAAAAATGGGAATCTCACCTGAAAAAGTACGTGAAATCTTAAAAATCTCTCAAGAGCCTGTTTCATTAGAATCACCAGTTGGAGAAGAAGACGATTCACATTTAGGAGATTTTATTCCAGATGCAGATGCTTTATCACCATCTGAATTTGCTTCAAATGAAATGCTTAAAAAAGAATTAGATGATGTGTTAGAAACATTGACTGATAGAGAAGAACGTGTTTTACGTTTACGTTTTGGTTTAGAAGATGGACGTACACGAACACTTGAAGAAGTAGGAAAAGAATTCGGTGTTACTCGTGAGCGTATCCGTCAGATCGAGGCTAAAGCATTACGTAAGTTACGCCACCCATCTCGTAGTCGACGTTTAAAAGACTTCATGGAAGAATAGGACTTAATCAGATGAATTATGAATTATCATTACGTTTACAAACTTGTTTAAATGCTCTAACACCGCTACAAACAGTAGCGGATGTTGGAACAGATCATGCCTACCTACCTTGTGTAGGTATTTTAAATGGAAAATTAAAAAAAGCCATTGCTGCAGACATTGGAAAAGGTCCATTAGAAGCAGCTAAAACAACGATTCAGCGATATGGTTTAACTGAGCAAATTGAAACAAGATTAGGCCCAGGATTAACAGTGCTTCATCCTTCAGAAGTTGAAGGCGTTGTTATTGCTGGAATGGGCGGTAAGCTAATTGTTTCAATTTTAGAAGAAAATTTATTGTTAACGCGATCATTTGAACGACTCGTATTACAACCTAATATCGATGCGAATGTATTACGTGATTGGCTTTCTCAACATCAATTTAACATCATTGATGAAAAGATTGTCTTAGATGAAGGTAAGTTTTATGAGATCATTGTTGCGGTACCCGTTGAGCACTCAATGAATTATAATGAATTAGATATTGAATTTGGTCCAGTTTTACGATTAGATCAGACCAATGAAATCTTCCATGCTAAATGGAGTAAAGAGTTTATGAAGAATCAATCGATTATTGAACAATTACCGACTGATCACCCAAGAGTTGAAAGTTTAAAACAACGTCAGGCTTTATTAAAAGAGGTGTTATAAAATGGTTCTTACGATTTCAGATATCATTAAACAGTTAGAGACGTTATTTCCTAAACATTTAGCTTATGATAAAGATCCGATTGGCTTACATATTGGAAATGTTAATCGTCCGCTAACAAAAGTTTTAGTGACGCTTGATGTCACACAGGCTGTCGTAGAAGAAGCGATTGAATTGGGAGCAAATTTAATTGTTGCTCATCATCCATTTATATATCATCCACTCGCTTCAATTAATACGAATACTCCAAAAGGTAAAATCGTAGAGCTATGTATTAAGAACGATATTTGTGTTTATTCTATGCATACTAATTTTGATATTGCTAAAAACGGGATGAATGATTGTTTAGCTCATGCATTAGGATTAATTCATACGAAACCTTTGATTCCGACTAAACGTGAGGAATATTCAAAACTTATTATTTATGTTCCCGCTACACATCTAGATGTTGTTCGTGAAGTTATGGGAGAAGTGGGAGTTGGACAAATTGGTGCTTACTCACACTGTACATTTACCACTTCGGGCACAGGGGCATTTAAACCTTTACCAGATAGTCAACCTTTCATTGGGCAAGTTGGAGAAATTGAATATGTAGATGAAATGAAAATTGAAGGCGTAGTTAAAACAGCGAATCTTCATCAAGTGATTGAAAAGATTAGAGTGGTTCATCCTTATGAAGAGATGGCTTATGATGTTTATCAATTAAACGTTACGATGCCAAATGAACAATATGGACTAGGACGTATTGGACAACTAGAACAACCGATGGAAGCTGCTGAATACATTAAACACGTCAAACAGTCATTAAATCTTTCACATGCTCGTTTCGTTGGAAACTTAAATAAAAAAATTAAAACAGTTGCCGTTATTGGTGGAAGTGGATCAAGTTACATCGGTCCTGTTAAAGCTAAAAAAGCAGACTTATTTATTACAGGTGACGTTGGATTTCATGATGCACAAGATGCATTAGAGATGGGATTAAATGTTTTAGATGTAGGACACCATGCGGAATGTATTATGAAACAGCATGTCACTCAGTTATTAAATGATTTAATGGGTGAAGTGGCGATCGCTTCAACGTTAAGCACGGAACCTTTCCAATTCGTGTAGTCAGTTTAAAAAATGACTAAATGTCATAAAATATTGTATATTTTTATTAGAATGTATATAATAGAGATAAGAAAAAATAAAAAAACGTTGAATAAGGCGTAGTAATAAGGATTTTGCTATTTAGGGAGAGGATGTCTGAGACTGGAAGCATTCTTATAGTTAAACTTATGAATTCACCTTACGAGTGATGCTAATCACATCCGGTTACGGCCGTTATTCGTTTAAGAGGTTAAGTCTTTTGACTTAGCAATAAAGGTGGTACCGCGTGTGAAACGTCCTTTTTTAAGGACGTTTTTTTATTTTTTAATTTAATAGTTTGGAGGAATTAAGATGCTAGATCGATTAAAACAATTACAAGTCGAAGCTTTATCAGAAGTAGCAACTACCACTGATTTAAAAGAATTAAATGATCTTCGCGTAAAATACCTTGGGAAAAAAGGTCCCATTCAAGAAGTGATGAAAAATATGAAAGACATGGCACCAGAGGAACGTAAAAGTGCTGGTCAAGTTTCAAATGAAGTGAAAACGGCTATTTCACAAGCGATTGAAAGTAAAAAGACAGAATTAGAAGCTTTAGCGATTCAAAAACAATTAGAAAATGAAACGATTGATGTGACATTACCAGGTCGAACAAATCATATTGGAGTCGTACATCCATTACAAGCCGTAACAAATGAATTAGAATCATTATTCATTTCGATGGGGTATACAGTTGAAGAAGGTCCAGAAGTTGAGTGGGATCATTACAACTTCGAACTTTTAAACTTGCCTAAAGGACACCCAGCACGTGATATGCAAGATTCATTCTATATTACAGAAGAGTCGTTATTACGTACGCATACTTCTCCTGTTCAAGCACGTGTCTTAGAAGCTGCTAAAGGTAAAGGACCAATCAAAATTATTTGTCCAGGTAAAGTATACCGTCGTGATGATGATGATGCGACTCACTCTCATCAATTTACACAAATCGAAGGATTAGTTATTGATACAGATATTACAATGGCAGACTTAAAAGGAACGTTATTAGAATTAGCTCGCAAAATGTTTGGTGAAGATCGTGAAATTCGTTTACGTCCATCATTCTTCCCATTTACTGAACCATCAGTTGAAGTAGACGTGACATGTTCAAAATGTTCAGGATGTGGATGTAACATCTGTAAAGGAACAGGATGGATTGAAATTTTAGGTGCAGGGATGGTGCATCCAAACGTTTTAGAGATGTCTGGATTTGATTCTAAAACATATCAAGGATTTGCTTTTGGAATCGGAGCAGAACGTATTGCCATGCTTAAATATGGGATTGAAGATATCCGTAATTTCTATACAAATGATTTAAGATTTATTAATCAGTTTAAGTAAAAATAGGAGGTCGTATAGATGTTAGTTTCAGTCAACTGGTTGAGTCAATATATTGATTTAAGTGACATTGATCCAAAAGAATTAGCAGAAAAAATCACAAGAACAGGAATTGAAGTTGAATCAGTTAATATTTTATCAGATGCAACAAACGTCGTTATTGGATATGTTGAAGAGTGTATTCAACATCCAAACGCTGATAAATTATCTGTTTGCCAAATTAATGTTGGTGGAGAAGAAGGCGTATTACAAATCGTTTGTGGAGCAAAAAATATTGCAGCTGGGCAAAAAGTTATCGTTGCAAAACCAGGAGCTGTGTTACCAGGAAACTTCAAAATTAAAAAGTCCAAATTACGTGGTGAAGTTTCAAATGGAATGTGCTGTTCATTAAAAGAATTAGGAATTGAACAAAAATTAGTACCTCAAGCGTATGCAGACGGAATTTTCGTATGTGCTGAAGATGCTCCAGTTGGAATGGACGCATTAGAATACTTAAAGTTTTATGATACAGTGATTGAACTTGGATTAACTCCAAATCGTATGGACTGTTTATCAATGTATGGGGTAGCTTATGAAGTGGCAGCTATTTTATCACGCGATGTGAACTTCAAAGAGGTAACAGTGGCAGAAGTTCAAGAATCAGCGAAAGATTTAATTAAAGTTAGCTCAAAAACTGAGAAAGCACCGTTATACTTATCAAGAGTTGTAAAAAATGTTGAAATCAAAGAATCTCCACAATGGTTACAAGCCTATTTAATTGCGGCAGGAATGCGACCTAAAAACAATGTCGTTGACATTACGAACTATGTCATGTTAGAAATGGGACAACCGTTACATGCCTTCGATTACGATACGATTGCTTCTAAAGAAATCGTTGTTCGTGAAGCAGTGGCTGGTGAAACAATTAAAACATTAGATGGTCAAAATCGCGAGTTAGCTGAAGGAGACATCATCGTAACAGACGGTGAGAAGCCAATTGCAATCGCAGGTGTCATGGGAGGAGAAGCAACAGAGGTTACGGATCAAACAGTAAACGTCTTATTAGAATCAGCGTTATTTGATCGTTTATCTGTTCGTAAAGCATCGACTCGTTTAGGATTACGCTCTGAATCATCAGCACGTTTTGAAAAAGGAATCGATCCAAATCGTACAGCATTAGCTCTTGATCGTGCTGCTCAGTTATTGACTGAATTAGCTAATGGGCAAGTTTGTGAAGGAGTCGTTTCATTCGACGAGTTAACAGTTGAACCAGTTAGCATTTCTATTACAGCTGAAAAAATTAATTCAGTTTTAGGAACAGCTATGAGTAATGAAGAAGTAGCAAATGTTTGGACTCGTTTAAACTTTACATATGATTTAACGGACGATGTGTTTACGGTACATGTGCCATCTCGTCGATTAGATATTACAATTGTTGAAGATTTAATTGAGGAAGCGGGACGTATTTACGGTTATGATAATATTCCAACGACTCTACCTTCAACAGATATTAAAGGTGGATATAAACCAATCCAATTAATGCGTAATAAAGCACACCAAACTTTAATGGCTTGTGGTTTAACACAAGTGATTACGTATTCATTAACAAGCGCTGAAAAAGCACAGCAATTTTTATCAATTCCAGCTAATAAAAAAGAATTAGTCAAATTAGCGATGCCTATGAGTGAAGATCGTTCAAATTTACGTCAATCAACGATTCCTCAATTATTAGAAGTGGTTCGTTATAATAACGCACGCACAATTGAGAATGTTGCTATTTATGAAATTGGAAAAGTTTATGGTCAAGTTGATGGAACATATACAGAAGAAACAAAAATTTCAGGTGCAGTGACAGGAAAAATGATCACTAATAAATGGCAAGCAAAAGTTGAAAAAGTAGACTTCTATGTCGCAAAAGGTTATGTTGATGCTGTTTTAACTGAGATGGGTCATTTAAATGTCACTTATCGTCCAGTTATCGCTGATGAATACAAAGAGTTCCATCCAGGACGTACGGCCATGATTTATGTGAATGATGTTTTAGTCGGAGTAGTCGGACAAGTACATCCAGAATTACAACGTGAATTAGACTTACATGAAACATACGTATTTGAATTATCATTAGATGTCTTATTCGGACTAGAAAGTTCAAAACCGGCTTATGAAATAGTACCAAAACATCCAGGAATGACACGTGACATTGCGTTAGTCGTTGATCGTGAAGTGTTAGCAGATCAATTAGTTCAAACGATTAAAAACGCTGCAAATCACTTATTACAAACAGTTGAAGTCTTCGATATCTACGAAGGTAAAGGTGTCGAAGAAGGTAAGAAATCTGTGGCGATTTCACTTTATTACTTAGATCGCGAAAAAACATTAACAGATGAAGATTTACAACCAACACATCAAAAAGTATTAAATGCTTTAACAGAAGAGCACAACGCTGTTTTACGCGGATAATTGAAAGGGGAGCAAGTATTAAAGCTTGTTCCCTTTTTAACAAACTG
This sequence comes from Turicibacter sp. TJ11, assembly GCF_021497505.1. Lineage (NCBI taxonomy): Bacteria > Bacillati > Bacillota > Erysipelotrichia > Erysipelotrichales > Turicibacteraceae > Turicibacter > Turicibacter sp. TJ11. The sequence continues at coordinate 221,053 of NZ_CP069349.1, forward strand.
TTAGCCAATAATACGTTCAAGTAAAAAATTAAGATGAGGTGAAAACATGACAAATATGAACTTAAAACAACTAAGAGATCAAATCGATGAAATTAATGTCCAATTGCTACATTTATTAAATCAACGTACTCAATTAGTGGAGGCTGTTGGAGTTGAGAAAGATAAACAAGGATTAAAAAAATATGATCCAGTTCGTGAAGAACAAATTATAGAAAAGTTAAAGCAAATCAATGAAGGACCAATGACAGATGAAATGATGGTTCATATCTTTAAAGAGATTTTTAAGGTTAGTGTTAAATTACAAGAAGATAATAGTCAACAACAAGACTAGTAGGGCTAACATTTCAAACATTTTTGGGAATCAACTCGCGAGAGAAACTAAAAGGATTATCCATGATTATTATGTCTATCTATTTTGTTAGAGATAAGTTCAAATATTTCAAAGCGTACAGATTGAACTAAAATCCATCTAATCATCATTCACTCAGATGATAATTGACCACTTTGGAATAATTTGATGTTTTTTTGAAAAAATTATTCAAATAGAATAAACCAACCTTTTCTTGTCTATAATAGAGTTAATCATGAAAAGCAAGCGGTTTAAAAATGTAAATTTTCATGAAGTTATTGATAAATTAATTTATTTTCGATAAAATGAAGGTTGTATCGGAGATTATGTAGGTGTTAACGCTTGCAGAGTCGTACTTTGCAAGTTGAAATGATAGATAGATACAGGAAATTTTTTTTGCGTTTAGGAGTTGATTTTATGTCAAAGGTGACAATTTATGATGTCGCACGTGTAGCTGATGTATCATTAGCAACAGTGTCTCGCGTTTTAAATAATCCAGAAAAAGTAAAACCTAAAACTCGTGAGCGAGTTTTAGCAGCCATCAATGAGTTAGGATATCGTCCTAATGCAATCGCGCGTGGATTAGCTAGTCGTCGTTCAACAAACGTTGGATTAATTGTTCCAACTTGTTCACGTGCATCTGTATCAGAGATGATCGATGGGGTAGCAGATATCGCTGATAAATATCGTTATTCAGTGTTCTTAAATGTAACTCATAATGAAAATGATATTGCAACAAATGTTTGGCAAAATATGATCGCCTCTCAAGTAGATGGTGTTTTAATGATGGCTGATAAAATTAGTGAGGAAGAAATCGAGCGTTTAGCAAACGATACAGTTCCAACGGTATTATTATCAGTTAAAGATTTAGAAGGGCGTCTACCAGCTGTTTTAATTGATTACGAATTAGCGGCATATGAAGCAACTAAAAAATTAATTGAAAATGGAAACAAAGATATTGCGTTCATTACTTCAAATTCATACTATGCGATGAATGATTTAAAAGAACAAGGATATCGTCGTGCCATTGAAGAAGCTGGACTTGAGCCACGCATTTTAGGATTATACAATAAGTTTGAAAATTCTTTAGATTCATTTAAAGATTTCTTTGCTAATAATCAAGCACCAGATGCTGCATTAGCGGTTCGTGACTCAGTGGCAGTTATGTTTATGAATGCTGCAATTGAACATGGAATTAGTGTTCCAGATGAATTAGAAATTATCGGATTCCAAAATACAAAATATGCAATTATGTCACGTCCACAGTTAAGTACAATTAATATTCCAACATATGATATTGGAGCCGTTGCAATGCGCTTATTAACAAAGTTAATGAAAGAAGAGGAAGTTACGGAAACACAAATTACGTTACCTCATTCATTTGTTTGGCGTAATACAACGAAATAAGGTTGACAGCAACCTACACAATTTGTTATAATCCAAGCATCAATAATAGTGCAATGAAAAGAATTAAGTAGTGATTATAGATAGCAAAATCAGAGACTTAGTGGTTGGTGAGAACTAGGGCAGATATAATCATGAATTACACTCTTGGAGCATGTTCTTATGAACCGGTCTTTACCGTTATCAAATTAAGTGGTTAAAGCATAGATTTAACAAGTTGGGTGGTACCGCGAATTTTCGTCCCTTCATTTTATCTTTTTAGATAAAATGAAGGTTTTTTTATGGATTCGCTAGATTCTATTTATCACGAAGATGAAGAATTTATGGTGAATCAAAACTTATGTAATTTATACTTAATCATGAAATTGAATGGATAATGGGAAGTTGGTTTTTTAAATCTTAAATATTTAACGAATGAAATTAAACGAGGTGAAACTAATGAAAAATGAATTCTTAAAAGAATTAGAGTGGCGTGGGTTAATTAATGACTGCACGGATTTAGAAGCATTAGACGCTTTAATGGAAGAAGGAAAAATTACATTATACTGCGGGTTTGACCCAACGGCAGATAGCTTACATATCGGATCATTATTACCAATCTTAACATTAAAACGTTTCCAAATGGCAGGTCATAAACCATTACCATTAGTAGGTGGAGCAACAGGATTAATTGGAGATCCAACAGGTCGTTCAGCAGAGCGTCAAGAGAATAGCCATGAAACAGTTATTAAATGGTCTGAAAGTATTAAACGACAACTATCACAATTTATGGAGTTTGGTGATCAATCAAATTCAGCTGAATTAGTAAACAACTACGACTGGACATCAAATTTAAGTATGATTGAATTCTTACGTGATTTTGGTAAGTACTTCAATATTAATTACATTTTAGCAAAAGATACGGTTTGTTCACGTTTAGATCATGGAATGACGTTTACTGAATTCTCATATACGATTTTACAAGGAATGGACTTCAAACATTTATTTGAAACGAGAAACTGTGTTTTACAAATTGGTGGATCAGATCAATGGGGTAATATTACATCAGGATTAGAGTTAATTCGTAAAACAATCGGTCATGAAGCAAAGGCAGTTGGATTAACAATGCCATTAGTAACAAAGGCTGATGGAACAAAGTTCGGAAAAACGGCAGGTGGGGCTATTTGGTTAGATCGTAAGAAAACTACGCCTTATGAAATGTATCAATTCTTAATTAATACAGCTGATGAAGATGTTATTAAATTCTTAAAATATTTCACATTCTTATCAAAAGAAGAAATCGATGCTATTGAAGTTGCGTTCAAAGAAGCTCCACATGAACGATTAGCACAAAAAACATTAGCTAAAGAAGTCGTAACAATTGTTCATGGTCAAGAAGCTTACGAGCAAGCCTTAAAAATTACGCAAGCTTTATTCAGTGGAAACTTATCAGAATTAACAGCTGATGAAATTGAAGTTGGATTTAAAGATGTTCCTTCAGTTGAATTAGCAGAAGATCTTAACTTAGTAGATGCACTTATCACTGCTAAAGCAGCTAGCTCAAAACGTGAATCACGTGAATTTATCAATAATAACTCTATTTCTATTAATGGAGAAAAAGTGAACGATTTAGAATTCATGGTATCTAAAGCACAAGCAATCGGTGGTAAATTTACTGTTATTCGCCGTGGTAAGAAAAAATATTTCTTAATTAAACACGTTTAATAAAAAAAGAAGATCTAATCAGATCTTCTTTTTACTTAAATTGATAATCGGCTCACGTCACTAGTATAAAAGAGAGAACACATTAAGGAGGTTCTCTCTTTTATTTTTAAAGATTTATTTAGTTAAATTATAATAAGATAGAAATTAATACGATTGCAAAGATAATTTGAGCCACTCCAATAGATAAGCAGTAGATTCCACTTTTTAATCCAGCTTTCACTAAATCTTTAAACTTAACACTCATTCCGATTCCCGCTAAAGCAAAGATTTCAAGATAGTTACTTACTTGTTTAAATCCAGCAGAAACTTCTGTACTAATAAAGCCGATACTAAATAGGAAACACATTAAGAAAAATCCTTTAACATACCATGGAATTTTAATTTTAGCTTGTGGTTTTTCATGATGAAGTTCTGCATCATGATTTTCTTCATCTTTTTTAAGCTTAGCAAATGCTAAAATAACAAATACTAAGAAAATGATTCGTACAATTTTAAAAATTGTGGCGTATTGTAACACATCATGATTTACCATAGAGGCACTTCCTACGACTTGCCCCACTGATTGAAGCGTTCCACCGATTAAAGCTGATGATTGAATGGTTTCATCTTGATAAAGTAAATTTGTTAAGAATGGTAAAACCATCATTAAAACTGTTCCTGTTAAGTTAACTAATGTAATCGTAATGGATTTATCGACTTCATTAGCTTTAATGACTGGAGCAGTTGCTCCGATGGCAGAAGAACCACAAACAGCATTTCCTGAAGCCATTAATAGACGGAAGTCTTCTGTGAATCCTAATTTTTTACCGACAATTAAACAAAAAACAATCGTTAAAAACATCTGTAAAACAATGAAGCTAACACCGCCAACTCCTAATTCTAAAATAACTTGATAACTTAATGTCCCCCCTAATAAAACGATCGAATAAGACAGTAAGTTTGATTCAGAGAAGCGAATTCCTTTATAAAGTTTTGGATTAGTTAAAAGTGTATTTCCTAATAATAGCCCAAGTAAGATAGCAATGGTTGCCCCACCAAGTGTTGGAACAAATGTTCCAAGATATTTAGAAATCAACCCGATCAGGACACAAACAACTAGACCAGGAAAGATATCTTTAAAATTAATAAGTTTTTGTTGTATAAAATTTCGTGTTTTCATTCGAGTACTCCTTCTTCTTCAGTTTATATGATAAGTATATAATAGTTATTATCATAAGTAAAATTAATTGTTATAATAATAGCGATTAGTAATAATTATAATAGAGGTGTCTGATATGATTGATGAATTAAAATCGTTTATTCAGGTCGTAGAAAATCAAAACTTTACTAAAGCAGCAAGAAAATTGAACTTATCTCAACCTGCTGTTAGTATGCATATTTCAGGGTTAGAACAACAGTTGAATACAAAATTAATTTTACGTTCTAATAAGCAAAAAAACTTCTTATTAACGCCAGATGGAGAGCTATTATATCAACGAGCAAAAAAAGTTGTTCATGCCTATGATGAGATGATGATTGAAATAAAAAGTCAACGTGAAACGGTTCAAGGAACGTTAAAAATTGGAGCTAGTTTAACAATCGGGGAGTATTTACTTCCTGAAATTCTATCTCATTTATCTAAGTTATATCCCGAGTTGACATTTGAAGTGATGATTGAAAATAGTCATTCGATTATGGAGAAAGTCGATCAATTAGAACTTGAGATAGGGTTAATTGAAACAGATGAGTTGTTATTAAACTTAAATCGCCAATCATTTTATTGTGATCGTTTGCAAATTGCATATAGTGACACTCTAACTTTGCCATCTAAGGTTGAGCAATATCGTCAATTTTTTTGTGAACAAACATGGCTTTTAAGAGAGAGTGGATCAGGAACTAGATTGATGACTGATTTTTTCTTAGAACAATTTCATATTGTTCCTAACTATCAAATTGTTCTTGGAAGTAATTATTTAGTTAAGGAAACATTAAGACAGCGATCAAGCGTAACATTCACGTCAACATTAATGAAAAAACAAGAATTTAAAGGTATTCATTATTTAGAAGATCCGACCTATGAACTTCAGCGCTTATTTTACTATGTAACGAAAGAGGGGGTTGTATTAAGTAAAAGAGTTCAAGGGATGATTCAAGTATTAGATCATCTATCAGAAATTATTGATAGTTAGAAGCGTTTGATTTGAAATACATTGAACAGTATTAGGGTGGTTTGGATCAGAATTAAATATGCGATGAACAAAAACAAAAAAGACTTCGGAAAATCCGAAGCCTTTTTATTGCCATTAAAGATTAACGGCTGTAGAACTCTACGATTAAGTTTTCGTGGATGTCAGCGAATACTTCTGAACGTTCTGGTAAACGTACGAAAGTTCCTGTCATAGTTGCTTCATCGAATGATACGAAGTCTGGACGGTGTACAGTTCCTTCTAAAGCAGCTTTGATGATAGCTAAGTTAGCTGATTTTTCACGAACGCTGATAGTTTGTCCTGGTTTTACTGAGTAAGATGGGATATCAACGCGTTGTCCATCTACTAAGATATGTCCGTGGTTAACTAACTGACGTGCTTGACGACGAGTGTTAGCTAATCCTAAACGGTATACTAAGTTATCAAGACGAGATTCTAATAAGTATAAGAAGTTCTCACCATGTTTACCTTGTAATTTACCAGCACGATCGTATGTACGACGGAATTGACGCTCAGTCATTCCGTATGCATGACGTAATTTTTGTTTCTCTTGTAATTGTAATCCGTATTCAGAGATTTTTTTACGAGCTTGTCCGTGTTGCCCAGGTGCATAAGGGCGTTTTTGTAATTCTTTTCCGTTTTCTAAGATAGAGTATCCTAAACGACGAGAAATTTTCCAGCTTGGTCCAGTATAACGAGCCATGCTATGACCTCCTTTTAATTTTTAAGTAATTGATTTTGCATATCAAAAAAGGAGAAACTTTACCTGAACTATAGGATAGATTAAAATCTCATATCCTCGCCTTTGCAGCCAAAAGGTTATACGATATGCCATCAATATCTCGAGCGATATTGAGGTTTAATCTATGCGTTATAGTCTGATAAAAAGCTGCCTTTCATATACGCACTCAAGTATAATATCAACATTCTACTATATTGTCAACAAAAAATCCGACTTCTAAACATTTTCCAATAATTAAATTTAAATTTAGATTAATTCATGGTGTTTATAAGAATTTGAACAAACTGTTCTAAATATTTTTTATCCATTTCACTAAAACGATTGAGCACAGGACTATCAATATCTAAAACACCAATTAACTGATCGTCTTTGATAAGTGGGATGACGATTTCTGAGTTAGTTGCTTCATCACAGGCAATATGTCCAGGAAACTCGTGAACATTTGATACGACTACTGTTTGCTTTGTTGTGGCTGCATGACCGCATACTCCTTTATGAAATGGAATACGAATACATGCCGGTAATCCTTGAAAAGGACCGAGAACAAGTTCTTGACCTTTGGCTAAATAAAATCCGACCCAGTTAATGTCGTCTAAAAAATGATTTAACAAAGCAGCTGCATTTGATAAATTGGCAATTAAATCTGACTCTCCATCCGTTAATCCTTTTAATTGCAATAAGACCGTTTCATAATTTTCAGTTAATGTTCCTTGATACATCGTTTGATGAAACATATTGATCCCCCTTTAATTACTAAAATAGTTTCCACTCATTATAGCAAAAATGATTAGAAAAACATAGAAACATTAGGATTTTTTATCAAATTATGATATTATTATAAGATGAAAAAATTGTTTAACTAAACGTGATGGGAGGATACTATGGGAGATTTCAAATTACTAATTTTAATAGTGATGATTGCGGTCTTAGCTATCGTGTTAATCTACTCAGTCATTATCATATCAAAAAAGAAACAGTACTATGCTAAAATCGATGAACTTGATGCTTTAAAGCATGAGATTTCTAATCAAACCGTTCCATTTGAATTAGCGAAATTACGTAGTACAAAAAAGAGTGAGCGAATTGTAAAGTTGGTTCAACAATGGGAAAGACGCTGGGGAAAATTAGAATCCGATTTTATTACCGTCACGGAGCAAATCATTTATGCAGAGGAGCTAGTTGCTAATAAAAATTTTAGTGAAGCCGATCAACTACTAGAAGAGTTGAAAGAAACACTAGAGTCATTAAGTGAAGACGTGACTCAATTATTAGAAGAAATAAAGTCATTAAAAAAATCAGAAGAGCGTAGTCGTTCAAATGTCATTGGATTAAAAGAACAGTTTGAAGGATTAAAGTTACGATATGAGAGTGAAGAAGAGCAATATCTAGATTTAAAAGAGGAGATGAAGACCTTATTTAAGGATGTAGATGTCTTTTTCTTAAAGTTTAATGAGTGTATGGAAGACTGTAATTATGATTTAGCGGATGAGACATTAGAACTTATTAAAACACAAATTGAGATCATTATTAACTTATTTGACCGAACACCACTTTATAAAGAAACCATTGAAAAAGAAACGAAGCCTCTATTACGTGAAGTTTTAAAAAGTCATGATTCAATTGCTGAATCAGGTGTTTATTTAAAACATCTTCAGATTAAAGAAACCATCTCCGTTTATCGTCAACAGTTAGAGGATATTCCAAATTGGATGAAGCGATTTGAATTTTCTAAAATTGAAGAGACACTGGTTGAAATTCATGATAATGCCAAACAGATGATTGAATATATGAAAAAAGAATACGAACTTCAAGAGGTCTTAAAAGAAACGTTCGCGCAAACAAAAGATTTAATGCAAGATTTAAAAGAACATAGTGAAAAATTAAGTGAGCAATACGAAAATATTAAAGGTAATTATCGATTACCAGAAGAGGAAGAGAGTCAGTTTAACTTTTTATTAAACGAGATTCAAATTGTTAGCAATGAACTAACATACTTAATCGGAAAAAGAGATGAACACCAAAGTGCTAACTCGGTTTTATCACGTGAAATTTCTTCAATTAACCAACAACTAAAAGAAATTAAAGATCATCTTTATGTGTTTGATGGAGAAATCGAAAGTCTTTACGCAGGTGAGAAGGAATGCCGTCAGCGTGCTTTATATTTATTAAAAACATTTAATCACTTAAAAGGAATGTATCACCAAGCTAATTTACCTGTTGAGGATGAAACAGTTAAGGAGCTCATTAAACGTGCTAACTTTTCTGTTCAAGTGCTATTTGAAACCATTGGTCAATTACCTATTAATATTGCAGATATTGATGAGCAATTAACATTGGCACAAGAATCTATTCAAGCTTTATCAGAGCGTGTAGAAATTGAAATCCAACAAGTTAAGTTAGCAGAGCGTTTAATGATTTATGCGCATCGCTACATCGCACGCGAAGGAATGTATGTTGTTGATTTAACGATTGCCGAAGATCAGTTCCGTCAAGGTAACTACGGGACGGTGATTGAGCGAATGAAGGAGCTCTTAAAAGAAATAGAAGGACCACGATTTGATTTAACATACGATCAATTTAAACAGCAATTAGACTGTTATTTATTATAATGAACAAGCTGTCCGGAACTTAAAAATTCTTATGGACAGCTTTTTTATGGATTAAAAAATATTTATTTTAGCGATTAAATGATGTGAAATGAATTTGGTGCATAATATAATAAGAATGTCAGAATTAATTTGTTATTAAAAACTATCTTTTTTTAGCAATTTGATGATGAGGTTCATACTTTATAGTGTAAGCAAATCATAAAACGACCATTTTCTACGTCATAAACTCAGAAAATCATTGCGATTTGAGATTATAGCTTTAATGTGGTATAATGTCGAAACGATATTAAAGCAACAACTTTCATAGTCAATGAAGTTAATACCTCTTAGTCGAAAAGAGTCTAAAAGAGTTAAAAGTTTAAAATGGATCTGAGATGTTTATGTCGGAAGGAGAATTAAAATGATTTATTTAGATAATAGTGCGACCACTCCTGTTGATCCGGAAGTTTTAAATGCATTTGTCAAAGTGAATGAGAATTTCTGGGGTAATCCAAGTTCACTACATGCATTTGGTGCTCGCGCTGAACAACTACTAATTCAGTCCGAAAAGCAAGTTTTGTCACTATTAAATGCTAAACAACATAAGGTTATATTTACATCCGGAGCAACTGAGAGTAATAACTTGGCAATTCGTGGATTGTGCCATGCTTACAAAAATCGTGGACGACACATTATTACAACCCCTGTAGAGCATGCTTCTGTTCATGAAACATTAGAGGAATTAGAAGATGAAGGATTCCGTATTACTTATATCGACGTCAAAGGTAGTAATCAGGAAATAATCAGACAGGTTCAAGAAGCAATTTGCGAAGAGACGATTTTAATTTCATTTATGCATGTAAATAATGAAACAGGAATGATCTTCCCTGTCTATGAAATTGGTCAATTATTAAAAAAATATCCAAAAGTCAAATTTCATGTTGATGCCGTTCAAAGTGTAGGGAAAATTCCTGTTGATATTGATAAAATGAATGTTGATTTACTTTCGTTGTCAGCTCATAAATTTCATGGGTTAAAAGGTTCAGGTGCTTTAATTGTGAATCAATACTTAACTTTAAATCCTGAAATTACAGGTGGACATCAAATGTATGGTCTTCGCTCAGGAACGATCAATGTAGCAGGTGCGGTTGCATTAGCTAAAGCATTACGTTTAGCTGTTGAACCATTGCAACAAAACTATAATCATGTTAAAAAATTGTATGAGTATACGATGCAAGAATTAAAGCAAATCGATGGGATTGTGATTAATAGTCATCATGAACATCAAACCCCATACATCATTAACTTTGCAGCAGTTCCAATCAAAGGTGAAACACTCGTTCATGCACTTGAAGAATATGACGTCTATATTTCTGCTAAATCAGCATGTTCATCAAAATCAGCAGCAGCTTCACGTATCTTATTAGCTTTAGGAATTAGTGAAGACGTTGCTCAAGAGAGTGTTCGAGTGAGCTTTTCAAACTTATCAACTAAGGACGACGTGGACTCCTTAATTAAAGCTTTAAAGATTGTAGTCGCTCAGTTAAAACACTAACAGTAAAATTCGCAGCAGGTTATCGAGGAAGGAAATGATGAAATGATTTATGACCGTATTTTAGTCCGTTATGGTGAATTATCGATTAAAGGAAAGAATCGTAAATATTTTAAAAATGCTTTGCATAAAATAATTCGTCGCAAATTACGTGGACTTGAAAACTTAACTTATGAAGTGACACGTGATCGTTTCTATATTATTTTAAATGGAACAGCACCAGAATTAGTGACAGAGCAATTAGATAAAGTATTTGGATTACAATCTTATAGTTTAGCAGCTCGTTGTGAAAATGAAATTGATGCGATTAAAGCATTAGCTTTAGATATTATCAATGAGCAACCAAAAGTTCCAACAACGTTTAAAGTGGAAACAAAGCGATCTGATAAACAATTCCCAATGAAATCCGGTGAGATTTCACGTGGAGTAGGAGCGCACTTATTAATTAATACCGATCATTTAAGTGTAGATGTTCATAATCCTGATATGACCGTATTTGTTGAGGTTCGTCGTGAAGGAACATTTATTATGGCGCAACATATTAAAGGTCTTGGTGGTTTCCCAGTTGGAATTAGTGGAAAAGGATTATTAATGATTTCAGGAGGAATTGATAGCCCTGTAGCGGGATATTTAATGCAAAAACGAGGAGTTGAAATCGAAGCGATTCACTTTGCCTCACCTCCTTATACATCAATTCGCTCAAAACAAAAAGTGTTAGATTTAATGGAGAAAAATGCGCATTACGCACCCGTAGACTCAATTGCTGTTCATGTGGTTCCATTTACAGAATTACAAACAGCAATTTACGAGAATATTCCAAGTAGCTACACAATGACTGTGATGCGTCGTATGATGTATCGTATTGCTGAAGGAATTGCTAAAAAACGTGATATTTTAGTTTTAGCAAACGGAGAAAGCTTAGGACAAGTTGCTTCACAAACTTTAGCAAGTATGTATGCGATTAATGCCGTAACTAATATGCCAATTATTCGTCCGGTTGCAACACTTGATAAAAATGAAATTATTGATATTGCTAAAAAAATTGATACATATGATATTTCAATTCGCCCATATGAAGATTGTTGTACGGTCTTTGTTCCAGAACATCCTGCAACTAATCCATCATTAGAAAAATGTATTGAATTTGAGCAAAACTTTGATTTTGAATCATTAGTACAAAAGTGTATTGATAACACAGAAATCATCACTGTTCGTGCAGGTGAAATCATTGAGTTAGAAGAAAATACAGCTTGTGCATTAAACGACTTATTCTAATAAATAATATTAGATTTAAAATAGTAATCGTCTAGTTAACGAGTGATCATAATAGGTTTATGGGTTAGTCCATAAATCAATACCAGTGTATATATCCTATCTTCATTTGATAGATAGAAGCTAAAAAGCTGAAGAACATGTTCTTCAGCTTTTTTTGTGCTTAATCAAAAATAAAAGAGTGTACTAAATGAATTAAATGAAAGGAGATGATTTAGTTTATCATACTTACACCTAATCATTAATAGAATGAACAGACAACATGTTCAACGTTGTAAAATTTACTAATTTGTGAAATTATAAACGTTTTCAGTACGTTTTCATTAGACAAATAATTCACAATGTAATATAATAATCTTGTAAGTAAGTGAATCAATTCACAATCTTGAGGAGGAGTCGGAATGACAAATAAAGTTAAAATGTTGAGGAGTTAATGTCAACTCTTGAGACAATGCGTGCAGCTCAACGTGAGTTTGCTAAATTTACACAAGAACAAGTTGATGAGTTATTCTATAAAGCAGCAATGGCGATTAATAACTTACGTATTCCATTAGCTCAAATGGCAGTAGAAGAAACAGGAATGGGATTAGTAGAAGATAAAGTTATTAAAAACCACTATGCTTCAGAATACATTTATAATAAATATCGTAATGAAAAAACATGTGGTGTGTTATCAGAAGATTTATCATTTGGGATTCAAAAAGTGGCTGAACCAGTGGGGGTTATTGGTGCAGTCATTCCAACAACAAACCCAACATCAACAGCATGTTTTAAATGTTTAATGGCGATTAAAACTCGTAATGCAATTGTCATTTCAGCTCATCCACGTGCTAAAAATTGTACAAACTACACAGCACAAGTGATTCGTGAAACAATTGAAGCAGCGGGAGCACCTAAAGGATTAATTGCTTGGATCGATGAGCCTAGCATTGAGTTAACAAATACAGTAATGCGTGAAGTTGATTTAATTTTAGCAACAGGTGGACCAGGAATGGTTAAGGCGGCATATTCTTCAGGAACACCAGCAATTGGGGTAGGGGCAGGAAATACACCAGTTATCTTCCATAAAACATGTAATATTCCAATGGCAGTTAACTCATTATTATTATCAAAAACATTTGACTACGGTGTGATCTGTGCATCAGAACAGTCAATCATTGTTGATGAGTCAATTTATAATGAGGTAAAAGCTGAGCTTAAAAAACGCGGAGCTTTATTATTAAATCCACAACAGTTAGATGCTGTTCGTGAAACAATCATTGTAAATGGTGCATTAAATGCTAAGATTGTTGGACAACCTGCATGGAAAATTGCTGAATTAGCAGGATTTGAAGTTCCAAAAGATACAAAAGTCTTAATCGGAGAAGTAACAGATACTTCATTAGAAGAGCCATTTGCTCATGAAAAGTTATCAGTTGTATTAGCAATGTATAAGTCATCAAATCATGCTGAAGCGGTAGAGATGGCTGAAACATTAGTTAACCACAGCGGATTAGGACATACATCAGCGATCTATGCTGACGAGTTACGTGCAGAAGCTGATATTCAAGCAATGGCTTCTCGTATGCGTACAACAACATTCTTAATTAATCAACCAACTGCACACGGAGGAATCGGAGACTTATTCAACTTCGCGTTAGCACCATCATTAACATTAGGTTGTGGTTCTTGGGGGAATAACTCTGTATCAGAAAACGTTGGACCAAAACACTTAATTAATATTAAGACGGTTGCTAAAAGGAGAGAGAATATGCTTTGGTTTAAAGTGCCAGCAAAAGTTTATTATAAATTCGGATGTTTACCAGTTGCATTAGAAGATTTAAATTTTGATGGTAAAAAACGAGCATTTATCGTAACAGATAAAGTGTTATTCGATTTAGGATATACAAAACAAGTAACGGATGAATTAGATCGTTATGGTATTCAATATACAATGTTCACAGATGTTCATCCAGATCCATTATTATCAGATGCTAAAAAAGGTGCAGAAGCTATGGCTAACTTCCAACCAGATGTTATCATTGCATTAGGTGGAGGATCAGCAATGGATGCAGCTAAAATTATGTGGGTATTATATGAACACCCAGAAACTAATTTCCAAGACTTAGCAATGCGCTTTATGGATGTTCGTAAACGTATTTATCGCTTCCCACAAATGGGTAAAAAAGCTAGCTTAGTATGTATTGCAACTTCAGCAGGTACAGGTTCTGAGGTAACACCATTTGCCGTTATCACAGATGATGAAACAGGAATTAAGTATCCATTAGCTGACTACGAATTAACACCAACAATGGCGATTGTTGACCCAGTCTTAATGTTATCAATGCCAAAAGGATTATGTGCTGCTTCAGGAATTGACGTCTTAACACATGCCTTAGAATCATTAGTAGCGACAGTGGCAACTGAGTACACAATTCCATTATCATTAGAGTCTGCTAAATTAGTATTTGATTACTTACCAGAATCTTATCATGGTGGATCAGAAGCAAAAGTTGCAAAAGAAAAAATGGCTAACGCTTCATGTATGGCAGGGATGGCATTCTCAAATGCAATGTTAGGATTATGTCACTCAATGGCACATAAATTAGGAGCTAAGTTCCATATTCCTCACGGAACTGCAAATGCTTTATTAATTAATGAAGTTATTAAATATAATGCAACTGATGCACCATTCAAACAAGGAACTTTCCCACAATATGAAACACCTCAAGCTATTGAACGCTATGCAAAAGCTGCTGAGTATGTAGGATTAAGCGGAAAAACAAATGAAGAAAAAGTAGAAGCATTAATTAACAAAATTAATGAATTAAAAGCAGAAATCAATATTCCAATGAGTATTCAAGAGTGTGGAGTATCAGAAGCTGATTTCTTAGCTGCTGTTGATGAATTAGCGGTTGAAGCATTCGATGATCAATGTACACCTGCTAACCCACGCTATCCATTAATTGAAGACATTAAACAATTATACTTAAATGCATTTTACGGAGAAGTAAAATAATTAAACACTGTAACACAAACCTACACACACGCATTCATTGAGTCATGAAGCACTCTGTCCTTTTAGACAGAGTGCTTTTTTTTAAAAATTCGATAAATATTTTCTAACATCAGAATCTGTTTTAAGTTATCATTTTATTCTTTAACATCATAAAAAACGACAAAAAAAGTAGCACCGAAGTGCTACTTCATTTATTATGAGCTAATTAAATCCAATGGAAACACCTCATTTGATTAACGATAGCTAATAAAACTCAGTAATGATTTAATGCTTAAATCTATCCAACGGAAACACCTCATTTGATTAACAACTGTTAATGAAACTTAGTTATGATTTAATGCTTAAACCAATCCAACGGAAACACCTCATTTATCATAAATTTATGATGATTTAGTGCCATTCACTCATAGTTGGCGGATTTGTATTCATGATATTCCCTCACATTCATTGTTATAGGTATTACATGAAAGGACAATCCATTAATTATTCTTGATGTTGTTGTGATCCACTCATTTGTTGTTGAGCTTGACGTACTAAACGTTTAGTGATTTCACCACCAACAGAACCGTTTTGACGAGCTGTTGCTTCAGCACCAAGTTTAACACCAAATTCGTTAGCGATCTCAGCTTTCATTTGATCGATAGCTTGTTCAGAACCAGGAACAAGTAATTTATTGTTGTTTGTATTGTTAGACATATTAGTCACCTCCTGACAGTTATTAGAATACCCTTTTTAGATAAATCAATTCCAAAAAGTATTTGGTAATTTTATCTTTTTAATAAGTGGTTTGAATCTATTTAGAAGCTAAATAATTTATTTATTTCTCAGATTTTCCACTTAATTCTTGTTGAGCCATTGCAACTAGACGCTTAGTAATTTCGCCACCAACAGAACCATTTTTACGTGCAGACGTATCAGGTCCTAATTCAACACCAAATTCTCGAGCAATTTCATATTTCATTTGATCAATTGCATTTTGAGCACCAGGGACAACTAATTTATTACGACTAGACATATTATTACCTCCTGACATTGGTACCTTTTAGGTAGAATGTAAAATGTTAAACGCTGTTACAAAGTATAGAAAATTACTTCGTTAAATTTCTTTTGGCTTGTTCAATGAGGCGTTTAGTAATAGCCCCACCGATTGCTCCGTTTTCTTCAGCTGTTGCTTTACGGCCGAAGTTAACACCAAGTTCATTTGCGAGTTCAACTTTTAATTGATCAATCGCTTGTTGAGCACCTGGCACAATTAATTTATTTCGTGATGCCATGATGTGACCTCCTAGATTTCCTAATATAAAGATCAAGCATAACTTATCCTGAATAGGAAATGTTGTACAAGGTGAAGTTTAAACTATTTATTTACTTCTTATTTTGAACCTAATTGTTGTTGAGCCATTGCCACTAATCGTTTAGTGATTTCGCCACCAACAGAACCATTTTGACGAGCTGTTGCATCTGCACCAAGTTGTACACCGAATTCATTTGCAATTTCAGCTTTCATTTGATTAATAGCATGTTCCGCACCAGGAACAACTAATTTATTATGATTTGATGATTGGTTTGTCATAATCGTCACCTCCTGACAACTATAATTTGCGCTAATTCGACAAAATCATACATGAAGAAAATATTTTTTAAAAAAATAAAGAGTATTAGATAACAACTTTATTTAATATTACATGTTGTCTTGCGAATTCGCTTTTTTATCGTTTAAGTTTGTAGAGATTATCTACTAATTTAAATAATTAATAATTTTTATTTTTCAGTTGATTGAGATCCGCTGATTTGTTGTTGAGCCATTGAAACTAATCGTTTCGTAATTTCGCCACCAACAGAACCATTTTGACGAGCTGTTGTATCAGCTCCAAGTGTCACACCAAATTCGTTTGCAATCTCAGCTTTCATTTGGTCAATTGCGTTTTGAGCACCTGGGACAACTAATTTATTACGGTTTGCCATGTTAATCACCTCCTGACAACTATAATTTGTGCTAATTCGACAAAATAATACACAAAAAAATAAAAAAATTTGAGGTGGAGAAAAACAAAATAGTGTATAGTAAAGAAGAACTCTAAAATAATTTATAGGTGATGAAATGTTAATTGAATCAAGCAATAATCCTAAAATAAAAAAATGGACTAAATTAAAACAAAAAAAATATCGATATCAATCAAGTGAATTTATTGTTGAAGGTGAACATCTAGTATCAGAAGCAATGGCTTCTAATGTTGTAAAAGAAATTCTTGTGAAAGAAGGATCAACGGTTCATTTAAATCCGATTTTTAATACAATGAAACCGACATATATTTTAAAAGAAAATTTATTTACACAAATTGCGTCAACCGAAACGCCACAACCAATCATGGCTGTTTGCGAAATGAAAGCAAAAACGATTGAAAAAGACCATCGTTTATTACTTTTAGATCGTATTCAAGATCCAGGAAACTTAGGAACTTTACTTCGTAGTGCAGTTGCCTTTGGTTTTGATGGTGTGGTCTTAGGAGAAGGATGTGTGGATGTTTATAATGAAAAAGTTATCCGTTCAACACAAGGAGCTATTTTTAAAATCCCAATTGAAATGCATTCATTAAAAGATTATGTGACAACACTACAATCTAAAGGTGTTAAAGTTTATGGAACGAGTCTTGAAAATGGATCACCATTAGGAGAAATTGAAGACGCGTCAAAGATGGCAGTTATTCTAGGAAATGAAGGTCAAGGTGTTTCATCAGAATTATTAACTCAAACGGATCAAAATATCTTTATTGAAATGACAGAAAATATTGAATCTTTAAATGTTTCGATCGCAGGTAGTATTATAATGTACCGTTTTCGCCTATAATAAAGAGGATGTATCCCGAGATAAAAATACTGGAAGAGCACAATTATTCATGAATGACTTTACTCATTAGTCAAATTGTGTTAAAATAGTGACACATAGTATTTCGTGTAAGAGTGGGACCTCCCACTCTTTTGTATTATGGTTAAAATGTTTGAAAGAGGTGAAATCCTAATGTCAAATATCGTATCTAAAACAGAAGAATTAGTAAAACCAATTTGTGATGCTGCTCAAGTTGAACTAGTTGATGTTGAGTACGTGAAAGAAGGACAAGTTTTCTTCTTGCGTGTATACGTTGACACACCAGAAGGAATTGATATTGATCAATGTGCCACTATTGCTGAAGCATTAAGTGAAAAATTAGATCAACATGACTATATTGAAGACGAATACATGTTAGAGGTTTCATCACCTGGTGCCGAGCGTCCGTTAAAGACAAAGGAAGCTGTTGCCCAATCTATTGGTGCTTATATAAATGTTAGAACATATAAAGCAATTGATAACCAAAAAGAATTTGAAGGATATTTAACAAAATTCGAAGATGATCTAATGACACTTGAAATTTTAGTTAAAACTCGCAAAAAAACAGTTGAAATTCCTTATGATATGGCATCTAAGGTTCGACTTGCGATTAAGTTTTAAGGAGGATATATAAGGATGAACACGAAGGAGTTTTTTGCCGCTCTAGAATTACTTGAAAAAGAAAAAGGTATCTCAAAAGATATTATTATTGAAGCATTTGAACATGCATTAATTAGTGCTTATAAGAAAAATTTCAATCAAGCAACAAATGTTAAAGTTGAAATTAATGAACATACAGGAACAGTAAAATTATATCAACAAAAAACAGTAACTGAAGATGTGACACGTCCACAAGAACAAATCAGTTTAGCAGAAGCAATGCGTATTAACCCTCATTATGAAGAAGGGGATATTATTAACTTTGAAGTTACACCAAAGGATTTTGGACGTATCGCTACACAAACAGCTAAACAAGTTGTAAAACAACGCATTCGTCAAGCTGAGCGCGATAACTTATTCCAAGAGTTTAAAGATCGCGAAGGTGAAATCGTGACTGGTATTGTTGTAAAAGACGATGGAAAACATGTATTTGTTGACTTAGGAAAAATTGAAGCTTTATTACCAATTCGTGAAATTATGAATCCAGAGGAAATTAAACCAAATTCACGTATTAAAGTTTATATCAGCAAAATTGAGTCGAAAAATAAAGGACCAGTTGTTTACGTGTCTCGTAAAGATCCAAACTTAATCAAACGTTTATTTGAATTAGAAGTTCCGGAAATTTATGATGGAACAGTGGAAATTATGTCAGTGGCTCGTGATGCGGGAGATCGTACAAAAATTTGTGTGGCTTCAGAAGATCCAAACGTAGATCCAGTAGGAGCATGTGTTGGACCATCAGGACAACGTGTTCAAAACATTGTAGACGAATTAAATGGTGAGAAAATCGATATCATTCAATTCTCAAAAGATCCTGAAGTATTAGTTGCCAATGCCTTAAGTCCGGCTCAAGTAACAAAAGTAGTGGTTGACGAGGCGAAAAAAGCAACAGTTGTTTTAGTTCCAGATAATCAATTATCATTAGCGATTGGTAAACGTGGACAAAATGCTCGTTTAGCAGCTCAATTAACAGGATGGAAAATTGATATTAAACCAGAATCAGAAGCTGAAAATTTAGGAATTGAATTATAAGAAAAAACACGCAAGGAGGTCGTTGTATGAAACAAAAGAAAATCCCTATGCGTAAATGTGTAATTACAGGCGAACAAAAACCGAAAAAAGAATTAATTCGTATTGTTCGTGGAACTGAAGGTGAAGTATCTGTTGATCCAACAGGTAAAAAGAATGGTCGTGGAGTCTATTTACATTTAACACCTGAAGTCGTTGCATTAGCTAAAAAGAAAAATGTTTTAAGTCGTCATCTAGAAGTCGAAGTTCCTGAAGCTATTTATGAGGAGTTACAGCAATTAGCACAGAAGCAGATGAAATAGGTGATAAAAATGAATCAACAATGGTTGAATTTTTTAGGGTTAGCCTTAAGTGCCGGTGCGGTTATTACAGGTGAACAATTAGTTGTAGGTGCTATCCAAAGCAAAAAAGTTCACTTGGTCATTTTAGCAGAAGACACAGGAGCTAATACTCTAAAAAAAGTCACAGATAAATGTAAATTTTATGGTATCGAATGGGTACAAAAAGCAGGTAGTGATGAATTAGGTCGTGCATTAGGAAAAGATTTTAGAAAAGTGGTAGGAATTACCGATCCTAATTTTGCAAAGGCCTTAAAAAATAAAATCAATGCTTAAATGCATTGATGAGTGAGGTGACGAAATGAGGGTACATGAATATGCAAAACAATTAAATCTTTCTAGTAAAGAGGTGTTGCAGTTTTTAGATGACAACAACCTCTCAGTTAAAAGTCACATGTCAGTGTTAGGAGACGATGTTATATTGATGTTAGATAAAAAATTTAAAAATGAAGAAACTAAAATAGAGTCACAAGTAAGCAATGAAAAGGACTCAACAAACGATACAGAGGAATTATTTAAATACGATGATTATGTGGAAGTAAAACGTCCTAAAATCACGAAAAAGAAAAAAGCTAATCAAAAGAAAACTAAAAACGATAAAAACGATCGTATTGCCAATGTCCCAGTTAAAGAAGACAAAGATGCAAAAATCGTTTACTATAGTGACGAATTAACAGTAGGTGATTTAGCAGAACGTCTTGAAAAATCAACAGGGGAAATTGTTAAGCAATTATTAATGCTTGGAATGATGGCAACAGTCAACCAAACATTAGATCGTGAAACAGTTGAATTATTAGCTGAAGAAGCTGGATTTGAAGTGAAAGATAAAATCTTCACAGACGTAACAGAGTTTGAAAAAATCGTGCTTGAAGACTCTGAAGAAGATTTAGAGAAACGTCCTCCAGTTGTTACAATCATGGGGCACGTTGACCACGGAAAAACAACATTATTAGATGCCATCCGTAACTCTCGCGTTGTAACAGGAGAAGCGGGAGGAATTACACAACACATCGGTGCTTACCAAGTAAATCACGGTGGAAATGTCATCACGTTCTTAGATACACCAGGACATGCTGCCTTTACATCAATGCGTGCACGTGGTGCTCAAGTTACTGATATTTGTGTTCTTGTTGTTGCTTCTGATGATGGAGTTATGCCACAAACAAAAGAAGCAATCGATCATGCTAAAGCTGCAGGTGTTCCAATTATCGTTGCTATCAATAAAATGGATAAGCCAACAGCAAATCCAGAGCGCGTCATGCAAGAATTACTTGAGTTTTCATTAGTACCTGAAGACTGGGGTGGAGATACAATCTACGTTAAGTTATCTGCCTTACAAGGAGAAGGTATTGATGATTTATTAGAAATGATTAACTTAGTTTCTGAAATGAATGAATACAAAGCTAACCCTAAACGTTTAGCAACAGGAACAGTCATTGAAGCTAAATTAGACAAAGGACGTGGACCGGTTGCAACTTTATTAGTTGAAAACGGAACATTACGTATTGGAGATGCGATCGTTGTTGGTAATACACATGGTCGTGTACGTGCGATGGTAAATGATTTAAATCAACGTATTGAAGCAGCTGGACCATCAACTCCAATTGAAATTACAGGTTTAAACGATGTTCCTCAAGCAGGAGATCGTTTCATGGTATTCCCAACTGAGAAAGAAGCTCGTCAAGTAGCTGATCAACGTACAGCAAATGCACGTGAGTTAGGAAACAAACCTGGTAAAGCTGTGTCATTAGATGACTTATTCTCTCAAATCCAAGAAGGAGAAATGAAAGAATTAAATGTTATCATTAAAGGTGACGTTCAAGGTTCAGTCGAAGCCTTAAGCGGATCATTACAAAAAATTGATGTTGAAGGTGTAAAAATTAACATTATTCGTGCATCAGTTGGAACAATTACTGAAACAGACGTTACATTAGCTGCTGCTTCAGGAGCAATCATTATCGGATTTAACGTGCGTCCATCATCAACAACGCGTCAACAAGCTGCTAATGAAGGTGTAGACATCCGTTTACACTCAATCATTTATAAAGCGATTGAAGAGATTGAAGCGGCAATGAAAGGGATGTTAGATCCAATCTATGAAGAAAAAGTAACTGGACAGTTAGAAGTTCGTCAAACATTCAAAGTATCAAAAGTTGGTACAATTGCTGGATGTTATGTAACAGATGGTTCAGTATCACGTAATGCAAGTGTACGTGTGATCCGTGATGGAATCGTAGTCTTTGAAGGTGAATTAGGATCATTAAAACGATTCAAAGACGAAGTTAAAGAAGTAAACTACGGTTATGAATGTGGTATTACAATTGAGCGCTACAATGATATTAAAGAAGGCGATGTCATTGAAGCTTATGTTATGGAAGAAGTTAAACGCGCTTAATTAATCGGAATTATATAAAAAAAGGGTGATTGAAATGTCACAGATTCGAGTACAAAAACTTTCAAAGCAAATTGAACGTGATGTAACAGATATCATCATGAATGAAATTAAAGATACAAAAGTAGGATTTATTACAGTAACTGGAGCAGAAGTAACAAGTGACTTATCATTCTGTAAAATTTATTACTCTGTTTTAGGCGGAGAAAATCGTCGTGAAGCAGCGACAAAAGCTTTATTACGTGCTAAAGGATTTATTCGTAGTGAGCTAGGGAAACGTTTATCGACACGAAAAGTTCCAGATTTAATTTTTGAAATTGATGAATCAATCGAATATGGTAATAAAATTGATATGATGTTAGCAGATTTACGTCGTCAAGGTAAAATGTAAGATCTGATCAAAAAAGAGAGTTCGTAATGAACTCTCTTTTTTTACATCAATGATTTGATTTTAAACACGTTCAACTATCATGAATTGAAAATCATATGCTTTAGTCTCAATAATTGTTGACAGTGTAGTAAATTATGGTAGATTTATTAAGTAGAAGAAGGGGAGATTAATAATGAAACTAAATAAAAATCATAAACTACTATTACTGGCTATTTTGATTACTTGGATTCAAACTTATATCATGTACAAGTTCTTTTTTCGTCTATCTTTGGCATCAGCCATTGAAGAATTACTCATTCTTATTAATTCTCTTGGGTCAATCTTATTGTTTTATAGTTTCACTTATTTCGTAAAGGAATCTAAACAATCATGGGTAGTGATTGGGATATCTTCACTATTTTCAATCGTCATGATCGCTAACACATTATTTTATAAATTTTATGATGATATTATGACCTTACCGATTTTACTTCAAACCGATAATACAGGGGGACTTGGAAGTAGTGTCGTTAATTTATTTGATCTGAAGGTTTTATTTTTAATCATTAACTTACCTATTTTATTAATCGCAAAACATCGATTAAAAGATGAATCTGTTTGCAAAACTTCTTTTTTTAAAAAATATGTAATCACGATGATTGGTGCTTATGTGATGACATTTAGTTGTACCTATTTTAGTGGCTTACCTATTTTAAAATTTACCTATAATCGTGAAGCGATGGTCAAAACATTAGGGGTTTATCAGTATGGTCTATATGATCTTTATTTAACGATAACTAATCCTATTGACTATGCATTAGCCGATAGTAATGAACTTATTGAAGTTAATCATTATCTTAAATCAAATCAAATAGAACCAAATGCTGAGATGTTTGCTATCGCTAAAGATCAAAATGTGATTATTATCTCACTCGAGTCTTTACAAACGTTCGCTTTAGGGTTAGAGATTAATGGAGAAGAATTGACTCCGTTTTTAAATGAATTTATTCAAGAATGTTATTATTTTGATAATTTTTATCAACAAACAGCACAGGGAAAAACATCAGATGCTGAATTTATAACTGAAAACTCTTTATATGCTGCGGATCGTGGGGCCGCTTTCTTTGCTAAATCAAACAATCATTACGAAAGCCTAGCCTCTATTTTAAAGGAGCATGGATATTATACAGCTGTTTTTCACGCGAATGAACCTGAATTTTGGAATCGTGATGAAATGTATGTCTCGTTAGGATTTGATCAGTTTTACGATGAAACATTTTATCATTTAACGGACGAAAATAGTTTTGGCTGGGGGCTAACCGATGAAGCGTTTTTTGATCAAACATTGAACTATTTAAAGGAGCTACCTTCACCGTTTTATGCAAAATTATTAACGTTAACGAATCATTATCCATTTGAGTTACCAGATGAGTATCGCTATAATTCATTAGGAGAAACAAGTAGCGATATTGTGAATCGATACATTACGACAGTTCGTTATCTTGATGAAGCACTCAAACAATTTATCACTGATTTAAAAGAGAGTCCCCTTTATGAAAATACGATGATTGTCATGTATGGCGATCATTATGGAATATCAGAAAGTTACTATGATGCATTAGCCCAATTACTTCAAGAAGAGGAAATATCACTTAATCATCATCTAGATTTACAACGAGTTCCTTTCCTAATTCATCTTCCCAATCAAAAAGAAGGTCGTATTTTTTCAAATCTATCAGGACAAATCGATGTTAAACCAACGCTTTTAAATTTACTTGGATTAGATGTAAATGAGTCGATTAGTTTTGGACACGATTTATTTTCTACGAACCGACGAGAGATTGTTATCTTTCGAGATGGGGCGGTTATAGGAAGTGATTATCGATATACCAATTCTATTTGTCTTCGCTCAGATTCAGGAGAAGAAGTGGATCGAAGCTACTGTGAGAAGTTAGAGGAAGTGGCGGAACAAGAGTTGTATTATTCAGATTTGATTTTAAACAAAAATTTACTAAGATTCCAATAAAAAAACGAGCATTTTATTGTTTTCGACAGGAAAAAGATGATAAAATAACACCATAAGTGACAAAATGGATGGTGGGATTTGATGAAAAAAATAAGTATTAGTCTAGTAGCTTTTGTTTTCTTCGTTTTAGTTGGGGGATATGTATGTAAAGCGAACTTAAATTTACAAGTAAGCGCACAGGGGACCTATGATATGGTGCAAGGTGAAGTAGATGGCCATGTCATTCAAACAGAACAAGAAATTATTAACCTCGCATCTTTAGAGGGATTTTATAAAAATGTTAAACGTGAAGTTGATGATCAAGTCATCGTAGCGATTCCACAAGGAAATCAAAAGTATAATATTTACGAGCTTGTGATCGAAGATGGGAAATTAAAATTATATTATGATATCATCGAAGATGGACAAGGACGAAAAGAATATAAAGTCAAACTATATGATTCAATTAAGAAAATTTACAAAAATGATCAAGTCACTTATCTTTTAGTGAACGATCAAGAAGAGCGTGTTTTTTTATCTTATAATATGAAATAATGAGAAGGGCAATGAGCCAAACTAATCCTAGAAATCTTCGTTTTTAAACGATAGACTAGGATTTTTTATTGTAAAATAAAAAGTTAGAAAAGAAGTGAGAGGTGAAGTCGTTGAATCAATTATTAAAAGATAAGTTATCGTTATTACCGATGAATCCGGGTTGTTATTTAATGAAAGATGCTAAGGGACAAGTGATTTATGTTGGAAAAGCTAAACGTTTAAGAAATCGCGTCAAATCATATTTCACAGGTTCACATAATGGGAAAACAGCACGTTTAGTGAGAGAGATCGTTGACTTTGAATATATTATTACTTCGAGTGAATTAGAGGCTTTAGTTTTAGAATTGAACTTGATTAAAAAATATGACCCTAAATATAATATTATGTTAACGGATGATAAGCATTATCCATTCATTAAGATCACTAATGAAACGCATCCGAGATTAGTCATTACACGTAAAATTAAAAAGGATGGTGGTAAATATTTTGGACCGTATCCTAATGCAACAGCAGCTAATGAAACGATACGATTGCTGAATAAGTTGTATCCTTTAAGAAAATGTCACACCATTCCTAAAAAAGTCTGTCTTTACTATCATATTCATCAGTGTCTTGGGCCTTGTGAACATGACATTAAAACTCAAGATTATAAACCTTACATTGAGCAAATTTCCCGCTTCTTAAAAGGTGATTATTCAAATGTAAAAAAAAATTTGGTCAAACGCATGGAGGAGGCGGCAGAAAATCTAGAATTTGAACGTGCCAAAGAATATCGTGATCTCATTTTTCATATTGAGGCGACGGTTGAAAAACAAAAAATGACGTTAAATGATTTTGTTGATCGTGACGTTTTTGGATACTATGAAATGAATGGATTAGTTTGTGTCCAAGTGTTCTTTATTCGTCAAGGAAAAGTCATTGAGCGTGAAGTCTCTATCTTTGATGGAATAGACGATGTAGAAGAGGCAGTGCTGACGTTTATCGGACGCTTTTACCAAAGTCATAATGCCTTAAAACCAAAAGAAATCTTTATTCCTGCGACACTCGATCACGAGCTATTATCACAGTTACTGGATGAGGTTAAAATCATCGTTCCTAAACAAGGAGAGAAGAAAGAACTTGTCGATTTAGCGATGAAAAATGCTGAAATGGCGCTTAATGAAAAGTTACAACTCATTGAAAAACAAGAGGAACGTACTTTAAAAGCTGTTGAAAAATTAGGAGAACTATTAAGTATACCAACGCCTCATCGTATTGAAGCATTTGATAACTCTCATCATCAAGGAATGGACACTGTTTCAGCTATGGTTGTGTTTACGGATGGTCGTCCAGATAAAAAAGAATATCGTAAATATAAGATTACAACGACTTCAGAAGGTGATGACTACCAAGCGATGAAAGAAGTCATTTACCGACGCTACTTTAAAGTGTTAAATGAAAATTTACCAGCACCAGATTTAATTGTTATTGATGGAGGAAAAGGTCAAATTAATGTAGCGATGGAAGTTTTACAATCATTAAATATGTCTATTCCAGTCGTTGGGCTTGTAAAAGATGATAAGCACCGAACATCCTTTTTGTTAGATGGTCGAGATATGGAAGAGATTGATTTAAAGAAAAAGGGACGAGCGAATGTGTTTGCTTTATTAACACGAATTCAAGATGAGGTTCACCGCTTTGTTTTAAGTTTTCATCATCAAACGTCTCAAAATCGTCAATTAACTTCGATTTTAGATGAAATACCAGGTGTCGGACCTAAACGAAAACGCTTATTGATCCAAAATTTTGGTTCTCTTGAAAAGATGCTTGAAGCGGATGAAACATCTTATATTCGACTTGGATTTCCTCCTGAAATCATCAAACGAGTGAAAGAATTTATCCAAGAAGAACTTCAAAAAAAGCAGTAAGAATCATGTATTTTTAACGGATTGACTGGTACTAATCATTATCAGCAACATAAGATATATTAGATGCGGCATCAATCATGGCGTATCAACGAGGATAATGACTACCTCAAAAGATAGGGGGTAGAAAGGTTGAACAAAGGTCAGTCAATTTTAACGAAGCGAGAACAAGAGATTTTCGACTTACTTGTCCATAATATGACAACAGCTGAGATTGCTGAGGAGTTGAAAATCAGTGAAAAAACAGTTCGAAATCATATTTCGAATGTCATCTTAAAACTTAACGTCAAAGGACGCTCACAGGCCATTATTGAGCTTTTAAGATTGGGTGTCATTAAATTATAAAAAACTACCACCTTTAAGGTGGTTTTTTATTCTTGTAACGAAATGCCACGTTATTCAAAAGAAGACAAACGAAAGAGTACTGATTGGATAGGAAAAAAATAATGTGCGAGTAGATTAAAGAAAGAAAGTGTATTATAATAATATATATAAGTAGCGATTCGTTTTTCATTGTGGAAAAACCTTTAGTAGTACGATCGTTAGTCGTTCGATTTAAAAGAGACAATCACTCAAATTTTTTAAAAAGGTGAAAGATATTTCGCTCTATATATAAGTCTAGATGGGTTTTAAGTTAAAAAAAGTGTTTAGCTAGACGTGCGTTTGTCTTAGAATGTCAGCTATTGATAAACTAAGATGCCTATTAAATGATGAATGATCTTTTTGTTTCTATTAATGAAGGTATAAAGATTAATTCCTCAAAATTTTAAAAAATTAAAACCATCATTTAGTTATGATGAAACTGTTTAATGGAAGTGGTTATAATGCTCGGACATACCGGTGTGATTTTAAAAATAAACTTAGAAGAACGTAAAATCTTAATGAATGAGACATGGTTTACCTATGACCCTAAGCTAACGGTATCGTCATCCATGTTAGGACAGTCCGTGCAATATAGCTTAAATGGGAAAAATAAGATTACAGGTTTAGAATTAATCCAACAAAAGTCCAAAGAGTTAAAAGGAAAAATTCAATCGCTCAATTTATCAATTCCTCGTGTGTCATTACATACAGGGGGACAATTAATTCACTTTTATATTACGGATAAATATCTTAATATTATTAAACATCAATTTAAACCAGGAGATTTTCTTCAGTTTACTTATAATCCAGTAGAATTCAAATTAGGAAAGTCAACTTATTACGCCATTACATCAATTAAAATGGAAAATCGTAAAAAGGTGGAAAATCCTCAAGTCATCAAAAATGAACTTAGACAGACACTAGAATACTTAATCGATTCTAGTTATTATGCCTTTTTAGATTTAGAGTTTTCCATGAGTGGGCCAGAATATAGAGGGATAAAGTTCCAACCTGAAATTATTCAATTTGGATTAATTATTGCCGATGCTGAAGGAAATCTAGTGGAAAAAATGTCCGCCTATGTGAAACCAACTTTATTTCCGGTTATTTCAGAAAAAACACAAGAATTTTTAAAGATTAAGGAATCTGCGATTACTTGTGCAATGAGTTATCAAGATTTTTATTATTACATTAAAGAAGTCATTGCCCGATATAATCCAATCTTTTTAGTTTGGGGTGTTTCGGATGGATTCATTTTAGAAAATTCTTACTTAGTCAATAATGTAGAGCCGTTATTTGACTGCCATCAACTCATTGATCTGCAGCGGGTTCATCGTCAGTATTATCAGATTGGTCAAGATATTGGTCTTTATAATGCCATTAAAAGCTATGAAATTTTTACTGGAACGCAAATTCATGACGCCATTGTGGATGCGCTCGTTTTACATAACATTTTTTATAAGTTTAAATCGATTATTTTATCGAACGAAACCTATCCATTTAAAGAAAATTATCAAAATCTGATGAATAACCGTTAAATCTGACAGAAAAGAGATTACTTTTATCGAATGATTCATATAATTGACATCTATTCACGAGTCTTTAGAGAACATACGATAAAGGTTATCTTTTTTTTTATCTCTTCATATAGTAGCTATATATTTTAGAAGAGGTGAGAACAGATGCAAACAAAATGGATGAAAAAATTAACATTACCAGTCCTTGCAATGTTGTTTATTTATTATGCTACTCGAACAGAAGATCCTGCAGCTAGAAATTTAGTAGATACAATGAGCGAACAACCGATGCAAGAACAAAGCGTTTATTCAACTGAAGACTGCTATACGATTTACGCGTTACATGAATCAGATAATTTAGTTAAAACTTTTGTCCCAAAAGATGAAGCAAATGATCCAATTCAAGCAATTTTTGAGATTTTCACAACGAAATCAAATCAATTACCTGTTGGAACGACTTCTTTAGTTTCACCAATGACAAAATTAAATGATTATCGCCTAGAAGATGGGGTATTAACGTTAAATGTTTCACCAGAGTTTTTAGATTATACAACAAGTGAGGAACAAGATGTTTTATCATCACTTGTATGGACGTATACAGAGTTAACTGATGTTGATAAAGTAAAATTTGAAATTGATGGAGAAGCTGTGTCTAATTTAAATGGCTCTCTTCCAGTTAGCCGCGGATTAGATCGTTCAATGGGAATCAATTTAGAATTAGATGCCATGAATCTGGATGACACACAATTAGTAACGCTTTATTTTATGACAGATGACACAAAAAATGGAATGCTTGTTCCAGTGACTCGTTTAATTTCTTCATCAGTGGATCCAGTTACTTATGCGGTTAATGCTTTAATTCAAGGGCCAACAAATCATGAAAATTATGTGACAGTTTTTAATCATGAAACGATGTTATTAAATGATCCTGTCATTAGTGAAGGATTAGTTTCATTAAATTTTAGTTCTGAGTTATACTATGATAGTCAACAAACAAAAGTCTCATCAACGATGTTAAACCAATTAGTGATGACATTAACGGAATTAGATGACATTGAAATGGTTTCTGTTTCTATTGATGGGAATATTAAAGTCATGGATGATGCAAATCACTCAATTGCTGTTCCAACGAGTCGATTTGATTTTGAAGACAGTACGTTAATTGAAGCACAATAAAATGAGATTATGTTATAATAGAGGATGTACGTTTTAATCAGATAAGAAGCAAGGTGATAGACATGAGAGCAAACGAACGAAAAAACAACGAACTAAGAAAAGTAGAATTTATTCCTCATTATATAACTCATCCTGAAGGTGCTGTATTAGTGTCATTTGGAAACACTAAAGTTATTTGTACAGCAACGATTGAACATAAGTTACCACCTTTTATGCGTGGCCAAGGCAAAGGGTGGATTACAGCTGAGTACTCAATGTTACCACGTGCGACGAATACAAGAAATATTCGTGAAGCATCTCGTGGAAAGTTAAGTGGACGTACGATGGAAATTCAACGCTTAATTGGACGTTCACTTCGAGCAGCTGTTGATTTAGAAAAATTAGGAGAACGTACGATTTGGATCGACTGTGATGTGATTCAAGCAGATGGTGGAACGCGTACGGCCTCTATTACGGGTGCAATGGTTGCAATGAAACTAGCCTTTGATAAATTAGTGGCAGATGGAACGTTATCAGAGTCTCCATTAAAAGAGTATGTCGCAGCTATTTCAGTTGGAATTTCTGACGGTGAAGTGATTTTAGACTTAAACTATGAAGAAGACTCAAAAGCTGAAGTGGACATGAATGTGATCATGACAGAAAGTGGTCAATTCGTTGAAATTCAAGGAACAGGTGAAGAAGCGACGTATTCGCATGCACAGTTACTTGAAATGCTTGATGTTGCAAGTCAAGGAATTACTCAATTAATTGAGATGCAAAAACAAATAAGCTAAGGAGTCAAATGGAATGAAAGAAGTTATCATTGCAACTAAAAATGCCGGTAAAGCAAAAGAATTTGAACATATTTTTAGCCAATATCAGATTGCGGTTAAATCTTTATTAGATTTTGAAGCGATTGATGACATTGTTGAAGATGGACAGACATTTGAAGAAAATGCCTTAATTAAAGCACGTTCAATTGCTAAACAATTTAATCAAGTCGTAATCGCAGATGATTCAGGATTAGAAGTGGATGCTCTAGATGGACGCCCAGGGGTGTACAGTGCCCGTTATGCAGGAGAAAGTCGCGATGATCAAGCCAATATTCATAAAGTTTTACATGAATTAGAAGGCGTTCCAGAAGAAAAGCGTACGGCTCGCTTTGTGTGTGCGTTAGCTTTAGTCACACCTGAAGGACAGGAATGCGTGGTCCGTGGAACTTGTGAAGGTCAGATTCTAACACAATGCATTGGAAATGAAGGATTTGGATATGATCCAATTTTTTATCTCCCAGAGCTTGAAAAAACAATGGCACAAATTCCAAAAAGTAAAAAGAATGTGTTAAGCCATCGTGCGGATGCCTTTATGAAATTAAAAGAAGTTTTAATGACATTCATGTAGGGGTTATAAGCTATGAAAATTGTAGTTGTTAGTGATAGTCATGCAGATACTAAAAGCTTAAAACAAATTCGAGAGCGTCACTTAACTCAAGCAGATTTGTTTATTCATTGTGGTGATTCTCAGCTAATGAGTCATCAACCAGAAATTCAAGGCTATTTAACCGTTCGTGGAAATTGTGATTTTGATAAAAATTTTCCATTCGATCGACTTGAAAAACTAAATGACAATGACACGTTACTGATGACGCATGGTCATCAGTATGATGTTAAATACTCAATGCAACGTCTATATTATAAGGCTTTAGAATTAGGAGCGACCATTGTTTGTTACGGTCATTCTCATTGTATTGGAGCAGAAATGAATGAGGGAATTCTGTTCTTAAATCCAGGAAGTGTTCTTTTACCACGAAATACAAAAGAAAAAACCTATGTCATACTTACGATTGCTCCTCATGAATTAGAGGTTGCTTATATGGAAGTGGGAACTGGCAAGACGTTAATAACAAAAAAATTTAGTCGCTAATAAAGAAAGGTAGGGGGGCGAATGCAAGAACAAACTTACCAATATTATTTAAATCAAAAAACAGTAGCAGCTCATTATTTAGAAATTGGAAATCTTTCAAAAGCATTAGAACATTTTATTAATGCCTACCAAACACCTTTTGGAACAGAAGACTTAGATTTAATGCTTGATTTAGCTTTTTTATATGATGAAGTTGAGGAACCATCAAAGGCGATTCAACTCTTTTATGAGATGGCGAAAATTGATCCAGAGTTTCCAACCTCATATTATGGGTTAGCAACGATTTATGATGATAATGAAGATTATGATAAAGCGATTTATTATTATCAAAAGACAATCGAGTTAGACCCTAATTATGAATCAGCTCATTTTTTCCTAGCTAATATCTATGATGAATTGGGTCAAAATACTGAGGCGATTTATCATTATGAAAAAACAATTGAAATTGATCCAAGCTACTATTACGCTTATATTAATTTAGGTTGTATTTATGAATCAGAAGATAAAAACTTAAAAGCTTATCATTATTTTTATCGGGCTCACCAAGTCGATCCATCCGATTACATGGCTTTATTTAATCTAGGGGTTGCGTGTCGAAAGCTCGGGCAAATTAAAGAGGCGATTCGTTATTATCGTAAATCACTTCAAAGTAATCCGGACTATTCATTTACTTACTTGAACTTAGCTATTTTATATAAAGAAGAATTTAAAGATTATCAAGAAAGCATTGCGATTTATACGGAGGGAATTAAATATAATCCTGAAGTTTCTGTTCTTTATTATAATCGTGCGTGTTGTTATGCCCTGTTACATGATAAGGAAGCTGCACTAGAGGATATTAAAATTTCAACAAAGCTTAGTCCAAGCTTAATTGATTACATGAAAACAGACGATGAACTATCGGAAGTAAGACAAATGGCTAATTATCAATTATTATACGGTAACGATTAAAAAGATAGCTCAATTAGCAAGAGCTATCTTTTTTGATGAAAAGCAACGAAAGAAATCTCAAGATAATTCTATGATCGTGAAAAGTAATTATAATTTTTGCAGTAGATGATAGATTTTACTGTTAAGAGATATATTCAAATCGTAAGAAGTTCTATGGTATTCTCATATTAGTTAAGGTTTATGTCTATAATATATGGTATATTATAGAAAAAGATAAAAGGAGTTAATTAGATGAAAAGAAGAAGTATATTTTCAATGTTATTTGTATTACTTTCATTTGTTATCTTTATTTCAGGATGTTCTCAAAAAGCGGATGATTATAATCACAATTTAAGTATTACAAATCATACGGATCAAAGTTTAAAAAGTATCACCTTTCATGCAGAAGATGAATCACTAAATCTGATCAATGCTGATAATAAAGCCCTAAAATCAGGTGATAGAGTGAATTTAAAAGCTCCATATAGCAAATTTAAGTTGCAAGTAGTAACGGATGATGATAGCGAGTACACAAGTCAATATTTTTTCTTCGATTTTGAAGAAAATAATGAACCTCAGAATATTTCGATTGAGAAAGATTCAACAGATACAGTTATTTTTATCGTAACTGAATAAGGCTTTTAAAAACCGAATCAGATGGGTTATTGATGCTGATTAAATGCACCTAGTTAATATTTACTTAAATAAAAGTCTAATTCAGTATGCTTTTTAAAAGATAAAAGAGTTTAGATTTATAATGCCGTTCTTAGAAAGAAAAAAATTCTTAACTAGTTTTTATCGGCTATTCTAGCGAGAATAGAAAAAAGACCAAACGATTTTTGTGTCTTTAACGCTTCTAAATGAAGACGTTAAATCTCACGTGATGTTTGGTCTTTTCATTTTATTTGTTTAAACACATAAAGTTCATCATACGACCGGTTTGATTATTTTTTCTAAAACTGTAGAATAAATCTGAATCAGTATAAGTACAGTATGATGTCACTAAAATATTTTCTGCCGGTACGCCATCATGTAGTGCCTGTTTATAATTTAATAGTTTCGGATCAAATTTGTATTGTCCACCACCTAATTCAATGAATGTTTCTTCGATGCCTTTAATAGAAGATTTTTTAACTTCATTAATTACCGTATCATCGACACGATAAGCATCACGTCCGATGCAAGGACCAATCGCTACTAAAATGTCTTTCGGATCAATTTGTTCCACTTCTTTTAGTGTTTTTAGCATTTCATGCATCATTCCGTCTACCGTTCCTCGCCATCCCGCATGAGCAACACCAATTAATTCATGTTTTGGAGCGTAAAAATAAAGAGGCGTACAGTCTGCATAAAAGGTTGCTAAAACAACGCCTTTTTCTTTTGTGTATAATCCGTCAGTTGCTTTAATTCCTGATTCAAAACTATGAACACCTGCTCCTAAATCAGCGCTTGTTACGTGATGAACCTTTGTAGTATGTAATTGCTCTGCAAACACCCACTGCTCAAGAGGCATTTCAATAGATTCAGCGACTAATTCACGATTTTTTAAAACGGCCTGTGCATCATCGCCAACATGATAAGCAATATTTAAGCCCTCAAACGCTCCTGTTGAAGTTCCCCCTTTAATAGTGGTAAAACCTGCGATTAAATGATCATTTTGTTTCATCCATGAGTCTAAAAATAGTAAATTTTCTTTCAAAATAAATGGTTCTTTCATATTATCACCTCAAGTCTTATTATAACAGACCACAACAGAAAAAATGAAAAAACTCCATCATAATAACATAGAAAAATCTAATTAATCATGTTAAAATTATCTAGAACAAATAATGATCAATTCATGATCAAATATGAGGTAAGCATCTAATACGTTTAGGTGCGACCAATAATAAAGAGGGATTTGTTATGGACAAGAAAGATACAACATTTGCCGTTATCGGATGTGGGCAATTTGGAGGAAGTGTCGTCGAAGAGTTAGCACGACAAGGGGCAGACGTTTTAGCGATTGATAATAATGAGGAAGTCATTAAAAAATATGTCAACATCGCAACACAGGCCATTATTCTAGATTCAACAGATGAAGAAGCATTAAGAAGTATCGGAATTCGTAATATTGACCATGTCATTGTGGGGATTGGGCAAAATATTCAGGCCAGTATTTTAACTGTTTTATTATTAAAAGAAATTGGCGTGAATAAAGTTACAGTTAAAGTTGTGAATGATTATCATAAAAAAGTTATTTTAAAAATTGGAGCCGATTCTGTTATTCAACCAGAAAAAGATACGGGGAAACGTTTAGCACATCAAATCTTATCAGACTTTGTTCTAGATTATTTAGTGTTATCGGATACTTATAGTATTGTTGAATTGCTTGCAGCGGGACCAATCATAGGTCAAACCTTAATTGATCTAAATATTCCTCAGCGTTTTGGCATTAATATTGCCGCTATTAAACGCAATTATAACATCGTCGTACCACAAGCTAA
Organism: Turicibacter sp. TJ11; assembly: GCF_021497505.1. Taxonomy (NCBI): domain Bacteria; kingdom Bacillati; phylum Bacillota; class Erysipelotrichia; order Erysipelotrichales; family Turicibacteraceae; genus Turicibacter; species Turicibacter sp. TJ11. The sequence goes on from NZ_CP069349.1 coordinate 256,341, forward strand.
TACGGAAATTAAAGAGGGCGATGTGTTGTTAGTGATTGGAGAAAATAAAGATATTAGTGAGTTTGATCACTGGTTGTTACATAGTTAAAAAGATCCCTGACGGGATAATCAAATATAAATGAAATAGAAAAAGAAGAAATCTGATGGAAAGATTTCTTCTTTTTTTGTAGGGTAGATTATTTAAAAAGTACCGGTTTTAGAGTCTCGATAAAAACAGTTAAATTAGCAATACACTCGTGTCCGATTATTGAGCTAGTTTTTTGATAAATGATAAAAAATATTGTAACTATTCAGCCTAGTAGAAAAGAGTATCACAAAAAGGAGTGCTCATTTAGTGAAGTACTCCTTGTGAATGTTATGAAAATTGAATCGTATTTCCCATTAAAATGGTTTCAATACTTTCGATAATATTTAATCCTTGCTTTTGACAAGTAGAGATGAAACCTCTGATTCGGGCGAAACAATGAGCACCTTTTTCTGTTCGGAAACATCCGGATATTTTTTGTTTAGTTTTAGTCATTCGGACATCACGCTCAGCTAAATTATTATCAAACGGAACTTCAACTTGATACAGAAATTCTAATACTTCTTCTTGTCGTTTCGATAAACGATTGAGTAATCGAACGGAATCCGTATTCTTTTCATGCAGTTTTAAAGGATTCTCACGGTAACCCTCTTCGATGATTTGTTGGTATCGTTTCTCAAACTCCTGTATTTTAGATAAGGGTAAAGGATATTCCGTCTCTTCTGAATAAGTTTTAGCTTCAAGTAATAATTTCGTCATGTTTTTTGCCCACTGTTGGTTCTCAAAATCGATGATTCCTTTAAACTCTCTTAAATGATGAACGTTACATAAAGCATGCGTACAATCATCATATTTAAAATACGGGGTCCAATGGTCATGGATGACGGTTCCTTTGAAAGAGGGAAGAATGCCATTGGCTTCAATGGCTTGAGAGCCACGCTTTTCATGAACAAAGTAATGCGTGAATTTTTGATTTGAAGTCACGTGAAGCCAGTGTCTCTTTCCATTGACATAACAGCCTGTTTCATCTAAATGAAGATGATTTGATGCCAAAAGATTTTCTTTGATTGAGGCTTCAGTCGTTTCTAATAACTCATCACATCGTTTCGTCATATTCACCAGTGTTCCTTGGCTGATGGTCGCTTTGAAAATATCTTGAGTCAATTGTTTCAGACGGTTGAAAGGAATCAATTGATAGTGACTGAAATAAGTTAATACACTTGTTAAATGTGGCCCATATTGTGTCGGTTGTGTGACATGTTTCGGAAATAGTCCTTCATTTTTAAAGTGACAGTTAGGACATACTTTAATTTGGGATTGATGCTCAGTCACTTGAAGCCTTAAGCTCGGTAAATCAAAAACTTGACGTCGAATCGTTTTTTGAGGTTCAACGTTTTCTAAACAACACCCACACCCTTGGCAAGTTTTCGGATGATGTGTGACGACATGATCCGGATCTTTTATCATTTTTAAGGTTGAACCTTGATGTCCGACTTGACCACCCGGTTTTTTATTTGAAGGTTGACGCAAACTTTTTGTCTTTTTAAAACCATCGGTTGACGGAGGTAAGCTACTATTTTGACTGGTTTGATTTGATTGTTTTTCAAGTTTCTTAAGGCGAGCATCTAAATCTGAAACAGTCTGAGATAACTCAGAGATTTGAGTGGAAAGTCCTTGAACTAAACTAATAACGGATTGAATCCCCTCCTGATAAACTTTGATGATTTCAGATTCTGACATGAGATGACACCTTCTTCTAAAGTTGGAATAGTAAGGATATTATAACGTAAATCTTACAAATAGGTAAGTTATTCACGAGAGCTACATATCATTAACAAAAACACCAAGGAATGGAATTCATTTACTTGGTGGCTGAATAGTTACAAAATATTTAACTTTTTTTACCAATCATTTATAATCATCTTATAAGACATTAGTTGACTTTATGATGAAGAGGAGAAAAAACGATGTATACTTATGGATATTTATTTTATGTACCAATCACTATTTTAGTTTCAGTTTTATTTATAGTTAATGGAATAGTTGGTAAACGACCATTAGCTTATTATCTTTTATCATTACTAGCCATTATTTATATTAATAAAGCTATCGAGCTTGCTATTTTCTCATTTGTCATAGCTGATCTACCTGAGTTTAGTATTTATAATAATATAAATTTAAGTATTAATTTATCTCATTTAAGTCGAGTTCAACTCATTGGAAATGTGCTCTTAACTGTGCCTATTGGAGTAGGGATTCAATATTTTATTAATACTAAATTCACGGAAAGATTAGTGTTATCTATTCTTTTAGCCTTAAGTTTTGAATTTGTTCAGTTGATTTTATTGCTAACGTTAAAACCAATAGATATCTTCTTTGATATGAATGACATCATTTGCAATGGAATGGGAGCGGTGATTGGTTTATTAATCGCCTATCTGATGAATCAAGTACTGTGCAAGTTACCAATTAAATCGAATCAAGGGCTTCTTTCCTATGTTCATCAAGTAGCCCTGAATTGTTCTAAAAATCAAAAGAGCTTAGATAATCTTAACGATTTAAAACAATCAAAAAAGTTACTTAATAGTTAGTCTTGCGTGATGACTTAGTGACATCCTATAAAAAAGTCGTGACGTGAGCAACTTGTTAAAGGTCTATCTCATCAGATGAGATGGACTTTTTTATGATTAGGCTATTCTATATGTAAAGAAGCAGAGTAACGAATTATCACGTTTTAGTTTGATAAGAAAAATGATAAAAAATTAGAGCGTGTTTTGATAAAATGTAAAAATTTTTATCAAACGACAAAGAGATTGTAGAAAAAAGATGAAAAATAGAATTTAAACATTAAAAATAGTATCAAAAGCGGTCATTTATGATATACTTTCTTCATTATCTAAAATTAAATTAAAATTCAAGTGAGGGATAGATAGATGAAAGTTAAAAAAATAGGTTTAATGATGTCAGCTGTTGCAGTCGCTATCGGATTAGTAGGATGTCAATCAACAAACTTACCCGAAGGTGATGTCAAAATTGTGAATCAGCAAGTTTCAGGAGTCATCGGGTTATTATTAGAATCAGCTGATTATGGACCAGAACAAAGTACAGTTGCTTCAATGGTTTTACCAACAGGATCAGCTTATGATGTTAATTTGACAGTAGAACAATATGAAAACGGTGAATTAGTTGAAACAATTGAAGTTCCAACCTATACAACGGATTCAATGACAAAAAACTCAATTGTCCATTTAATCTTAAATATTGGACAAGATGATGTTAAATCAATTATTTCGATTGCAGAAGTAGATCATGAAAAAACAACAGATGAAAGAAATCCAGAATATAAAATGACTAAAACAGAACTACCAGCTATTAATTTCGAACAACGTGTAGCGATTGATCAGTATGGAGGAGAGTTAGGTCAAGAGATCGTTTTAGCTGCTTACACAACAGGTGGATCAACGGCTATAACACTAGATAACTATGAGAAGCAAGTGGCAAACTATACGGCTATTTCAGTGGTTAAAATGAATATTACTCAGAAGTAAAATAAAGTAGCGCTGCTAAACTGAGCAACGCTTTTTATAAGATCAATAAAAAAGCTCTCATCGATTGATGAGAGCTTTTGATTAAATCTCCATGATGATTGGTAAAATCATTGGACGACGTTGTGTTTTATTAAATAAGAATGGTGAAACGACATCACAGATCGCTGACTTTAATTCTTCAGCTGAGAAGTTTTTAGAAGTTTGTAACTTATGTAATACCACTTCGCGAACTGCGATTTCTGTATTTTTAATTAAATCTTCAGATTCTTTCATATAAACGAATCCACGAGAAACGACATTAGGTCCATTTAATAAACGTTTTTCAGAGCGTTTAATCGAAACAGCAACAATCACTAAACCATCTTCAGATAAGATTTTACGATCGCGAATAATTTCTGTTCCAACATCACCAATACCGCTATTATCCGTATAGATCGTCCCACTAGGCACACGACCTGCTAAACGAGCTCCGTTTTGATTAAAGGCTAAAACATCACCGTTATTAATAACGAAACAATTTTCTTCACGAACCCCGCACTGCACTCCAAGTTGAGCATGAACACTTAACATACGATACTCACCATGAATAGGTAAGAAGTATTTTGGTTTCATTAAACTTAACATTAACTTTAACTCTTCTTGTCCAGCATGACCCGACGTATGAATATCCGTTAAAGGACTGTGAGTAATCACGTCAGCTCCTGCACGGTATAAAGCATTAATCGTACGTCCAACGCTTAACGCATTTCCTGGAATCGGTGAAGATGAGAAGATCACTGTATCGCCTGGAATGATTTGAATTTGACGATGAGTTCCGTTTGCAATACGAGAAAGAGCTGCCAATGGCTCTCCTTGTGAACCGGTACATAAGATTGTCACTTCTTCTTGAGGAAGATGTTTAATTTCATTAGCTGAAATAAAAGTATCTTCAGGGCAACGGATGTAACCATACTCTAATCCAATTTTAATCGTCGCTTCCATACTGCGTCCAAAGATTGCAATTTTTCGATTAGTTGCCACACAGGCTTCTACAATTTGTTGTACACGATGAACGTTTGAAGCAAACGTCGCGATAATAATACGTCCTTTAATACGTTTAAATGTATCACTTAAATTTTCACCGACACGACGTTCTGAGATTGTAAAAATAGGTAATTCACTATTTGTACTATCAGATAACAGACATAATACACCCTCTTGACCTAGGCGTGCCATTTTGGCATAATCAGCAGGCGGACCAATTGGTGTAAAGTCGAATTTAAAGTCTCCTGTATGAACGATTGTTCCTTGCGGTGTTTTAATCGCAATTCCATAAGAATCTGGGATACTGTGATTTGTACGGAAGAATTCAAACGTAAAGTGTTTTGATTTAATGACCGTTTCAGAATTGAATTCTACAATGTTGGCTTGGCGTAATAATTTACGCTCTTCTAATTTATTCTTAATCAGCCCAATAGCTAATTTTCCAGCGTAGATTTTAGGTAATTTTAATTGGCGTAGTAAAAATGGAATCCCACCGATATGATCTTCATGGCCGTGGGTAATAAATAAACCGACAATTTTATCTTGATTCTCAACTAAGTATTGATAATCAGGAATAACATAATCGACTCCTAATAAATAATCTTCTGGGAACTTGATTCCCGCATCAATGACACAAATCTCATCTTTATATTGCACGCAATACATATTTTTTCCGACTTCACCTAAACCACCAAGTGCAAAGACAGCAACCTCGTTTGGTTTAAAGTGAGAGTTCTTTTTACGTTGACTCATAGTACACGCCCTCTCATTTCATTTTTATTGTTGTTTCTTAAAAAAATTAATCCATTTTTACGCAAATTACATAATCCTTTAAACGTCTCTGGTCCTTAACTTATTTTGGACATCCTGCTAACATTATAACATGAGATTGACAAAAGGTCGAAAAAATTATCTTTAAATCAAAATCTTATTAAAGTCTACAACCAACATTACTTATTATACCATTACATCGCTGCAATATAACAGATTAGGACTTGAAATTCTGTAATAAATTTACTATTATGAATGAAATAGTACAAAAACTTGACATACTAACATGAAGGACGTGAGGGAAGATGAAGAAAAGTTTAATTTTATTTGATATCGATGGAACCATCTTACAAAGTGATATTAATGAAATTCCGAGTAGTACGATTGTGGCCATTCAAAAATTAAAAGAAGCGGGACATGAACTAGCAGTCGCTACGGGACGAGCTTTATTTTTAGTTGATGAGCGTATTAGACAATTACCTTTTAATACATTTGTAACAGCTAATGGGCAACATATTATGCATCAAGGCGAAGTAATTTATGAAAATGCTATTCCAACGGAAGTGATTGAAAGTTTAATTGAGGAAGCTAAAGCAATGGATCAAGCCGTGGGGTTATTAACGGCCACTCGATCAACAGTCACAGGATCAGATGAGGCAGTTCAAGAATCGTTTAAACGTGTTTCGATTGAGATGCCAGAAATTTTACCTGACTTGCACAAAGAAGAATCTATTTTACAAGCGTGGTTTTTTACAGAAAACTTTAAACCTCTAGCTGAGAAATATGAGCAGCATTTACGTTTTGTGCCTTGGATCAGTTTTGGAGCAGATATCGTTCCTGTGAATGGTTCAAAAGCAGAAGGAATTAAACAATTGGTTCAGCATCTTTCTGAAAAGCCGGAGCAGATCGTTGCTTTTGGGGATGGCTACAATGATATTGAAATGTTACAACTAGCCGATATAGGGGTAGCGATGGGAAATGCTAGCGATGCAGTGAAAGCACATGCTGATTTTATAACAAAGCCAATCGATGAAGATGGCATTTATTATGCTTGTGAGAAACTAGGATTATTTTAAAAAACTTATAATAAGGAAAGAGGAGGGTGATTCAACATGAGTATCTCAGCAGAACCTACTCCAATTGAATACATTGAACAATTATTAGATGAGCAACGATTTGAAGAAGCTGAATCATTATTGCTTGAACAATTAAATCGTAAAAAAAATCTAGCAGCTGTTTATAATGCATTAGCCATTATTGCGATTGAATCTTATCAAGACTATCACCGCGCAGAAAAGTATTATAAGCAAGCGATTGACTATCATGAAAACTCATCGACACTATATTTTAATTTAGCTATTTTATACGAACAATTTTTAGATCAGCCACTAGAAGCTATGTCATGTTATGAAAAAGCGATTGAGTTGGATTCAAACTATGTCGATGCTTATATTAACTTAGCCGAATTATGTATTGATTTAAACCATGATGTAGAACGAGCATTTAGTTGTAGTCAACGCGTCTTAGAACTGGAACCTAATCATGCGCGTAATTTAAATAATCTAGGCTGTTTATTTATTAAATATAAGAATGATGCCCAGTCAGCTATTCCGTACTTTGAAAAATCTGTCGCCTTATCAACGAATCCCGCTACCGCGTTGGCCAATTTAGCGGATGCCTACGTTCGAGCCGAACGATATGATGAAGCCAAAGAAGCTTATGAAAAAGCATTAGAATTAGATTCAGATAATCCACTCGTTTGTCATAACTATGCCCATGTATTAAGACATTATTTTCAAGCTTATGATGAAGCTGCTTCTTATTATCGTAAAGCCATTGAAATCGATCCGTATTCACTTGTCTCTTATCAAGGATTACGTTCTCTTTATGCTCATAATCTACATGATTCAAAAAGTGCAGTAGAGGTTCTTGTTTCAGCGCTTGCTTACTTTAATGAAGAGGAAGGGTTAGTGTTAGAAATAGCCAACATGTACGACTTTGAATTAAATGATTATAAAAAAGCCTTACATTACTATGAACGAGTGTTAGAGATTAATCCGAATAACCTTTTAGCTTTAAATGCTTTAGCATATTTAAATGTAGAAATAGTCAAAGATTATTTAGTGGCCCTTGATTATTATTTACGTGTTTTAGAAGTAGATGATGAAACGCCAAGTACATACGTGAACATTGGTCATTTATACTTTTATCATTTATCAGACTATCAGTTAGCTAAACGATATTATTTAAAAGCTGACGCTCGAATTCAAGGAAAAAAATCACCAATCAAATATGCCGGAGAGCTGTATTATAATTTAGGAATGATTTATGAAAACTATTTAAGTGACGAATATCATGCCATCGAGTCCTATGAAAAAGCTGTTTCATTAGGGCAAGATCAAAATGCCCAAAAAAAGTTAATTTCTTTATATACCCATCAATCATCACGTATTCATTAAAAAAAGACCGAGAATCACTCTCGGTCTTTTTAAAATTCTAATGGTTTGGCATTAGGAATTGGTGCTAATGGCTTTTCTTTGTTGATGCGATCCGTAAATAAATGACCATTTAAATGATCAATTTCATGTTGGAAAACAATTGATACATAATCACGTAAACGGATTTTAATTAATTGACCTTTTACATTGTATCCCTGAACTGTAATACGACGATAACGTGGAACAAGACCTTCTACTTCGCGATCAACAGATAAACATCCTTCACCCATTGGAAGATAAGTCATTTCTTCTGAATAACTGATGATTTTAGGATTAGCTAATGCGATTGAATAAAGCTTCCCTTTTTCATCTTCAGTATGAACTGCAATAATACGTTTATCTAAGTTTAACTGAGGTGCTGCTAAACCAACACTTTCACGTAATTGGTATTTTTCAGCGATCTCAGGTGTTTGACTATTAATGATAAATTGTACCATGTCTTTCATTAACTTAACGTCTTCTTTACTTAATGGAATAGACACCTCAGTAGCTACTTTTGCTAATGTTGGATGACCCTCACGGATAATGTCTTTCATAGTAATCATTAAGAACCCTCCATTCTAACATACATCTTATTATAACAAACAAATAGTTATTTGGCTAATCAGACAAAAAGGAAAATAAAAGTATCTAGATAGGATAGAACTAGTACTGACTATTTTGCAGTAATCTTAGTCAAAGATTAACTTTAAAATGAAGATAAAAAAAGTCGTCATCGCCAGTCGGATTTAAAAACTTTCTCAAAAAGATGCATTTCAACTGATCTCTTTGAATAAAAATGAATGATGACAATGGATGATCAAGATTCATGTTTTTTTTTGATGGAGGAGTTGTCTTAAGTTTTTATAGTTTAAAAGATGATATAAATAAAAGAGATGCTATTCATCAAGAATAACATCTCCGTTCATTTTATCTATCGTACTAGTAAAATCGGCTATTGCTTAGTTGCAACAACAGCATCCGATAATCACTAATAAAATAAAGAGTACTAGGATAAATGCAAATCCACTACCCCAACTATTTTCTCCACATCTCATTTGAAATACCTCCTTGTTTTAAAGCCTAATATATCATACGTTTATTTACTCATTACGTTCATCATTTCAGAAGAAAGTAATTAGTCTATGAACATTTTAAGTGATCTGTTTGATTCATGCGTAGCGTTTAGTAACTACCGTAGCCGCCGCAACCACCAAAGCCACCGCAACCGCCGAAGCCTCCACCGCAACAACCGCAACCACAGACAATGATTAAGATAAAGACGATTAAAATAAAGGCACAGCAACATCCACCGAAACCTCCACCACATCCGCCTCCGTATCCTGCAGCAACTGGAACGACTGGTACGCATGGTTGACCGTATCCGTAACCTACACCGTTATAATACATGAGTTATTCCTCCTTTTTTATTTTAAGGCTCACTATATCATACGTAAAAGAGGAAAAAACGTTAGTTTATTTTGAATCAATCGATATAAATTATGACCCATAGACTTAAAGTAAGCGATTCACTAGGAATCGCTTAACTTAACCTTTTAATTAGCAGCCGCAACCGCAGTCGTTACCATATCCACCGCAGCTACTTCCACCAAATCCACCACCGCAACCGCAGATGATAGCTAATAAGATGAATAATACTAAGATGAAGGCTAATCCTCCACCCCAACCACCAGTGTTAGTGGCAACAGGTGCTACAGGAGCACATGGTGTATAGCAATTGTATCCGTTGTATCCATTATATCCATAATTATACATTTTGAATTCCCCTTTCATTTCTTAACTTCAAGATATTATACGCAAAAGACTAGAAGATGGTTAATGAATTTAAAGAAAAAATATAGATTTATTTAAGTATAAAAAATAAAAAGACTCTCAACTGAGCAATGTCATTAAGTTAACAAACTGATGACCCAAAGCTTTCCAAGAGAGGTGTACAATTTGTACACCTCTCTTTTTTTTACAAAAAAAGCTTGACATAGAAGCTCAAATCTGTGGCGTAGCCCCTTAAATATATCTATTTAAGGAGGCTATCACATGGCTAAGTATTCAACCAAGATCAAGCAAAAACTCATTCATATTATTAAGAAGATGAGTAGTAACCCAAAGGACTTTGTCCAAAATCCAAAGAAAGATTTTACTCGACATCGTAAACTTTCATTTGAATGTATGATGAACCTTATTCTCGCCATGAATGGTAATAGCCTTTATACAGAGTTAATGACTTATTTCAATTATGATATTAAGACGACATCTACCTCTGCTTTTATCCAACAACGTAGTAAAATACGACCGGATGCATTTAAACATTTATTTCAACAGTTTACTGCCTCATACGATCAGTATAAATACTTTCGAGGATATCGACTTCTCGCTATTGATGGCTCAACGTTTAATATTGCACATAATCCTGATGATGAAAAAACGTACATTAAATCTTCAACGGCTAAAAAGGGCTATAACTCCCTTCATCTGAATGCACTTTATGATTTAATGAATCGATTATATATCGATGCACAAATTCAACCGATTCGTGAATTAAATGAACGACAAGCACTGATTGAAATGGTCGGCAACTCTCCACTTAAAGATCCTGTGATTCTTGTTGCTGATCGAGGTTATGAAAGCTACAATACCTTCGCTCATCTTGAAGAAAAAGGCTGGAATTATGTGATACGAGTAAAAGATATTAAAAGTAAAAGTATTGTTTCCTCTCTGGATTTACCCGATAGTGATGAATTTGATACCACCATTCATTTAACCTTAACTCGAAAGCAAACAAATGAAGTGAAATCAAATCCACATCATTATAAGTTTTTACCCAATAATGCAAGATTTGATCATTTTGACTTGAAAGAGACTCAATTTTATAAGCTTTCATTCCGTGTTGTCCGATTCAAACTAACAGAAGATACCTACGAAACACTGATTACCAACTTAGAACCAGATGAATTTTCAAAGGAAGCATTAAAGGAAATATACGCCATGAGATGGGGGATTGAAACCTCATTTAGAGAGCTAAAATATGCGATAGGTTTAATTAACCTTCATGCAAAGAAACCTACATTTATAGAACAAGAAATATTCGCAAAACTAACGATGTATAACTTTTGTGAGATGATTACATTAAATGTTGTTTTAGTTAAGAAGGAACGGAAGCATGATTATCAGGTGAATTTCACCGTTGCCATTCACATCTGTTGTCAGTTTTTTAAGTCTTCAAAGATACCTGTTGAAGAGCTGATTCAAAAAAACATATTACCGATTCGAAAAGGCCGTCGTGATGAACGGAAAACTAAAGTTAAACCAAGTGTAAGTTTTACTTATCGAGTGGCCTAACCAAAATTTAAACGTGTGAAAAAGCAGATGAGACGATCTGCTTTTTAGGCATGCCTAAAATAAGAATTTTCAACGATTAATCAATAGAAAAAAGACATCGTGAAATCAAAATTGATTTTACGATGTCTCTTAAATCTCCAATATCACTTAACTAAGTGACATTGCTCAACTGAGAGCCTTTTTTCTACTACGTTCCATCACATCCAGCAGATCGGGTGAATTAGCAGCCGCAACCGCAACCTCCGCTGTTACCACCGAATCCAAATCCACCACAACTACAAATGATAGCTAATAAGATGAATAATACTAAGATGAAAGCGAATCCGCTTCCGCCACCGCAACTAGAACCACCAGTGTATCCAGTTCCGTAACAAGGTGTGTAGCAATTGTATCCATAATTATACATATAAATTTCCTCCTTTAGATGATTACCTCAATATATCATACGTACTATTTTCAAAATGGTTAATGATTTTATTAATCATTTTGAGTAATTCAATCAGTTTAGAAAGGATGGTTAGCATCCATAACTGCATCCACTATTGTTGCCACTGAATCCACAACAACATCCGATGATGGCTAATAGAATGAATAATACGAGGATTAGAGCGATATTGTATCTTTTACCGTTTGTAATAGGCATTTGATAAGTAACAGGTGCGTAGCCACCATAACCATACCCACTAATATATCCTCCGTAGTTATAGTTACATCCTGTTCCGTAGTTGTACATCGTATATCCCTCCCTCATTCCTGATTACAATGTATTATACGTCTAGCTACTAAATTGGTTCATGTCAAATAACCAGTTAATGACAAAAGATAAAGTTTTTTTAAAAACGTAATCATGGTAAAATAATAGTTACATTAAATTTGTTGATGGCTTAGGAGGAGAGGTAGATGAGTTTGAAAGTAAGAAGAGTAAAAAAAACGCCACTTCAAGTCTTAAAAAACTATACAAGTGACTTTTTCGAACGCTTATCTGGACTTGATAAATTAACATTAGTTTTAGTTTGTTTTTTATTTGGGATTGGATTACTCATGATTTATAGTATTACAAGTATCTCTATTTATAATGGGGTAAAGAATGACCCAACCAATTTCTTTATCAAAACGTTGATCATGGCAGTAGCGGGAATAGGTGCTATGGGGGTCATCATTATCATGCCTTATCGGATGTTAAAAAACTTAAGTTTTTTAGCGGTCATTGGATGTCCGTTGATATTATTGGTGACTCTTTTATTTGCAAAAGGATCAGCAGATTCAGATGTAAACAGTTGGTTTCAGATTGGATCATTTAAACTTCAACCTGCTGAGTTCGTTAAAATCGGAATGATTTTGGCTATCGCTTGGTTAGTGTCTAAAAGTATCGATAAAAAGATGTATTATTTAAATAGCCTTAAAGATATTAACTTGAATTTGTTTTTTCAGAGTTTTGTTTTTGTTATTTGTTATTTTGGTTTATGTACGCTATTAGTCTTACTTCAGCCTGACTTTGGGTCTGCCTTAATTCTTGGGTTTATTGGATTAATTATGTTTTTAGCTACAGGAGTGAAATATAAGGCCTATCGTCCACTAGTTTATGTTGGGATTATGATCTTAATTACGGGTATTTTTGTGATGATCAAAGCTTTCCCTTATCAAGCTGAACGCTTCTCAATGTGGTTAGACGATCCATTTACCCATGATAAAGGGTTTCAAAATGTCATGGGGTATACAGCCATTGCTCTCGGTGGTTTATCTGGAGTAGGAGTTGGGAATAGTACTCAAAAATATGGATACGTTTTAGAACCACATAATGATATGATTTCAACGATTATAGCTGAAGAATTAGGAGTCTGGATGATATTAGTGATCATGATTGCTTATTTTGTCATTGGAATTCGTTGCTTTTTAACGGCTGCCAAATGTCAAGACATGTTTGCTGCCCTTGTTAGCGTCGGAGTTGGAACAATCTTTTTTGTTCAACCCATCATTAACTTAGGTGGAGCTAGTGGTGCCCTTCCATTAACAGGGGTAACTCTTCCGTTTATTAGTTATGGAGGATCGAGTTTAGTTTCATTATTTTTAGGAGTTGGAATCTATTTAAATGTTAGAATGGAAATGATTGCTCAGCAGAAAAAAATGCGTGAACAAAAAAAGCAATTATTAAAAACGAAAGTTGTTCCGTTTCCAAAATCATAAATTTTAAAAGCCTTTATCACAAATAAAGGCTTTTTTCATATATTAATAGTAAGAGGAAAAACATCTTCCTATGAGTAATTAAATAGACAGTCACCTAAATGTTGTACGTTAGTATAATATAATAGTGATGAAGTGTAGTGAGGTGAGAGAAAGTGGATAGCGAATTAGATGGATTTAAACAATTCGTACGTAAATATCCTGGACTAAAGCACGATGTTCGAAATGGAAAAGCAACGTGGCAATCAATCTATGAAGAATGGTATTTATATGGTGAAGAAGATAGTCAGTGGGAGAAATATAAAAGTGTTCCAACTGAAACAGAGATCTCAACACCATTAGCTACAAATATAAACGGTGAGACAACAACAGATGCAGATCCAAAAACAACAACTGCTAATAGTACACTTAATGCAACAGAAATGATGACGCAAGCTTTTCAATATCTTCAAAAAATGGACATGAATAAAGTTCAACAAACGATGGGAACCGTACAAAAATTCATACAGATTTTCCAAACCTTCCAAGGGGGGAGTGGTGGATCAGCTGGAGCTGGTTTAGGTGCAGCGGCAAGTCAAAGGCAATCATTTCCTGGACTATTCTCTAAATTCGATGATTAGGAGATGAGAAAATGGAAATTATCTATCAGATTGTTAATAACGTTGAGCAAAGAGATTATATTCGAATGTACCCCTTATGGTATAAGGAGTTAAATCGAAATCCTGAAAAATATCAAGATTTTGTAAATGAAGTGGAAGCTATAAAAAAACAATCACAGCCGACACGTCTTCAAAAATTTGAACAACGACTTAATATGGCACAGTTTATGTTAAGAATGATTAATAGTAAATAAGTGAAATAGTAGAGCAATCATTAGAGGATTTGGTAAAGTGGGCATAATAAAAACGTCTAAGTATTTAGACGTTTTTATTATGCCTTTGAATTAGAAGTTAAAAAGAAACGAATGACAGCTAATAATTCATTAGCTAACATACTTCGATTATGTTATAATGAAAGACGGTGATTAAAGTGCTAAATAATACAGATTATATCGAATTATGTGAAGCAATCGGTGATGAAATATTATCACTTCCAGTTTTTCAAATGTATAAAAAATTACAACACGAAATGAATCATAATCAAGAGATTATTCAATTAATAAATGAATTTGAGAAAGCAAAAGAACTTTATGCAGATGTTGAACGATATGGTGGAAAGTATCATCCAGATTATAAAGAAGTATCTCAACGACTCATTGATACAAAATCTAACTTGTATCAAAATGCTAGTGTAAAAGAATTTAAAGCCTGTGAAAAAGAAATTCAATCCATTCTAGATGAAATATCAAACTATATTTCTCAAGCAGTAGAAGTAACCGTTAAAACAAAGACTAAATCATGTGGATGTGGTAGCGGGAATTGTTCACGTTAAGCTTTAGGAGGAAAAGAAATTGGATCAAAGACGCATTCAGATTATTGTTTATACAAGGAAATCGGGTATCCAACAAAAATTATCACAGTTTGGGCACGTTGTTTATATCTCTAAAAAGATGAACTATGTTTGCCTATATGTTAATGAAAAACAAAAAGATCAGGTCATAGCTAAAATAAAAAACCTTCAAGGCATTCAAAGAATCGAGGTTGGACCTGAGGTGTTAGAAGCCGTTAAATAAAATGAATAGTGTTAAGTAAAAAAACTTGACACTATTTTTTTATGTTGTTATAATAGTAAATGTCGTGTTAAGGGAAAATACTTAACAGTTTAAAATGAACATAATTGGAGGAATATATAATGGTAAAATTACGTTTAACTCGTATGGGTTCTAAGAAAAAACCTTTCTATCGTATCGTAGCATCTAATGCAACTAGTCCACGTGACGGACGTTTCATCGAAGTAATCGGGACATACAACCCAGTTGCTCAACCAGCTATCGTTTCAATCAACGAAGAATTAGCAATGAAATGGTTACGTAACGGAGCTCAACCAACTGATACAGTTCGTGCTTTATTCTCAGCTGAAGGAATTATGACTAAATTCCATAACGAAAAATACGCTAAGTAATGATGGAGGCATCGGTGAACTATATTTCATTAATTGAAAATTTGATTCGCCCGCTTATCAACCATCCAGATGATCTGCGCGTCAAAGAATTTCCGAGTGAGGCAGAATACATTTTATTTCAAGTCATGGTCAATGAAGAAGATTTAGGACGTGTTATTGGTAAACAAGGAAATATTGCAAATGCTATTCGAACGATTGCATTTGCAGCGGGATCACAACATAAGAAGAGAATAAAAATCAATTTTGATTCTTATTAATTCAAAAAGAACTCTAGGATAATCATCTTAGAGTTCTTTTTTTAGAAAAAATAGAAAATAAAGTATAAGATATAAAAATGTGTTAATAATATAATTGTCAAATGTGATTTGCAGTGAAATGCTAACTTTTTTTAAAAAAATAATAAAAAGTGTTTGACAATACTCGACACGCATGATAATATAAATGACGTCAAGAAAATGACTAGCGCCCATAGCTCAATTGGATAGAGCGTTTGACTACGGATCAAAAGGTTAGGGGTTCGACTCCTCTTGGGCGCGCCATAAAAAAGTTTAAAAAGTGTTTGACAGAAGAAGTGAGACATGATAAACTAATAAAGTCGCCAAAACAAGGTGATGAGAAGTTCTTTGAAAACTAAACAGAACGTCAAGAAACATTTACTTTTAAGATAAAGTTTCGAACAGAAGCTTAGGATAAAAACAAACATTTAATATGGAGAGTTTGATCCTGGCTCAGGATGAACGCTGGCGGCGTGCCTAATACATGCAAGTCGAGCGAACCACTTCGGTGGTGAGCGGCGAACGGGTGAGTAACACGTAGGTCATCTGCCCATCAGACGGGGACAACGATTGGAAACGATCGCTAATACCGGATAGGACGAAAGTTTAAAGGTGCTCCTGGCACCGCTGATGGATGAGCCTGCGGCGCATTAGCTAGTTGGTAGGGTAACGGCCTACCAAGGCGACGATGCGTAGCCGACCTGAGAGGGTGAACGGCCACACTGGGACTGAGACACGGCCCAGACTCCTACGGGAGGCAGCAGTAGGGAATCTTCGGCAATGGGCGAAAGCCTGACCGAGCAACGCCGCGTGAATGATGAAGGCCTTCGGGTTGTAAAATTCTGTTATAAGGGAAGAACGACTTTAGTAGGAAATGGCTAGAGTGTGACGGTACCTTATGAGAAAGCCACGGCTAACTACGTGCCAGCAGCCGCGGTAATACGTAGGTGGCGAGCGTTATCCGGAATTATTGGGCGTAAAGAGCGCGCAGGTGGTTGATTAAGTCTGATGTGAAAGCCCACGGCTTAACCGTGGAGGGTCATTGGAAACTGGTCAACTTGAGTGCAGAAGAGGGAAGTGGAATTCCATGTGTAGCGGTGAAATGCGTAGAGATATGGAGGAACACCAGTGGCGAAGGCGGCTTCCTGGTCTGTAACTGACACTGAGGCGCGAAAGCGTGGGGAGCAAACAGGATTAGATACCCTGGTAGTCCACGCCGTAAACGATGAGTGCTAAGTGTTGGGGGTCGAACCTCAGTGCTGAAGTTAACGCATTAAGCACTCCGCCTGGGGAGTACGGTCGCAAGACTGAAACTCAAAGGAATTGACGGGGACCCGCACAAGCGGTGGAGCATGTGGTTTAATTCGAAGCAACGCGAAGAACCTTACCAGGTCTTGACATACCGTTGACCGTCCTAGAGATAGGATTTTCCCTTCGGGGACAATGGATACAGGTGGTGCATGGTTGTCGTCAGCTCGTGTCGTGAGATGTTGGGTTAAGTCCCGCAACGAGCGCAACCCCTGTCGTTAGTTGCCAGCATTCAGTTGGGGACTCTAACGAGACTGCCAGTGACAAACTGGAGGAAGGTGGGGATGACGTCAAATCATCATGCCCCTTATGACCTGGGCTACACACGTGCTACAATGGTTGGTACAAAGAGAAGCGAAGCGGTGACGTGGAGCAAACCTCATAAAGCCAATCTCAGTTCGGATTGTAGGCTGCAACTCGCCTACATGAAGTTGGAATCGCTAGTAATCGCGAATCAGAATGTCGCGGTGAATACGTTCCCGGGTCTTGTACACACCGCCCGTCACACCACGAGAGTTTACAACACCCGAAGTCAGTGGCCTAACCGCAAGGAGGGAGCTGCCTAAGGTGGGGTAGATGATTGGGGTGAAGTCGTAACAAGGTATCCCTACCGGAAGGTGGGGATGGATCACCTCCTTTCTATGGAGAAAGCGACGTTCTGTTTAGTTTTGGAAGAATTTCTTCCAAGGTTGATCTTTGAAAACTAGATATCTTCATTCAGAAGAAACAATCAATAGATTTAAAATAGGTTAAGTGAATAAGGGCGCACGGAGGATGCCTTGGCACTAGGAGTCGACGAAGGACGCGACAAACGGCGAAACGCCTCGGGGAGCTGTAAGTGAGCATTGATCCGGGGATATCCGAATGGGGAAACCCGCTAGTGGTGATACGCTAGCACCATCTGGTGAATACATAGCCAGATTGGAGACAGACCCAGGGAACTGAAACATCTAAGTACCTGGAGGAAAAGAAAGAAAGATCGATTCCCGTAGTAGCGGCGAGCGAAGTGGGAAGAGCCCAAACCGGACTTGTCCGGGGTTGTAGGACCTTCAGAATTGACAAATCATGATAGCCGAATGGTCTGGGAAGGCCAACCGTAGGGGGTGAGAGTCCCGTAGGTGAAATTGTGAAATGCATGGAAGGAATCCTGAGTACGGCGGGACACGTGGAATCCCGTCGGAATCAACGAGGACCATCTCGTAAGGCTAAATACTACCTAGTGACCGATAGTGAACCAGTACCGTGAGGGAAAGGTGAAAAGAACCCCGGAAGGGGAGTGAAAGAGAACCTGAAACCGTGTGCCTACAACTAGTCAGAGCCCGTTCATGGGTGATGGCGTGCCTTTTGTAGAATGAACCGGCGAGTTACGATATCGTGCGAGGTTAAGCAGAAGATGCGGAGCCGTAGCGAAAGCGAGTCTGAATAGGGCGATGAGTACGATGTTGTAGACCCGAAACCGTGTGAGCTAGCCATGAGCAGGCTGAAGGTCAGGTAACACTGACTGGAGGGCCGAACCAGGGCACGTTGAAAAGTGCTTGGATGACTTGTGGCTAGGGGTGAAATTCCAATCGAACACGGATATAGCTGGTTCTCTCCGAAATAGCTTTAGGGCTAGCCTCGATGTTAAGTCTACTGGAGGTAGAGCACTGAATGGGTGATGGCCCCACCTCGGGGTACTGATCTCAATCAAACTCCGAATGCCAGATAGATATCATCGGGAGTCAGACTGTGGGTGATAAGGTCCATGGTCAAAAGGGAAAGAGCCCAGACCGCCAGCTAAGGCCCCCAAGTGTCCGTTAAGTGGAAAAGGATGTGGAGATGCACAGACAACTAGGAGGTTGGCTTAGAAGCAGCCATCCTTTAAAGAGTGCGTAATAGCTCACTAGTCGAGTGACTCTGCGCCGAAAATGTACCGGGGCTAAACGGACCGCCGAAGCTGCGGATTGACTTTAGAGTCAGTGGTAGGAGAGCGTTCTAACAGCGGAGAAGCAGTACCGGAAGGAGCTGTGGAGCGGTTAGAAGTGAGAATGCCGGTGTGAGTAGCGAAAGATAGGTGAGAATCCTATCCATCGAAAGCCTAAGGTTTCCAGGGGAAGGCTCGTCCGCCCTGGGTAAGTCGGGACCTAAGGTGAGGCCGAAAGGCGTAGCCGATGGACAACAGGTTGATATTCCTGTACCACTTATTAAACTGATGGAGTGACGGAGAAGGCTAAGTTGAGCGTGTGAATGGATTCACGTGTAAGCAGTGAGGTGGTCATGTAGGCAAATCCGCATGGCATAACATTGAGCTGTGATGCCGAAGCCAATAGGCGAAGTCAACTGACGTCACGCTTCCAAGAAAAGCTTCTAGGGTTAATTTAGTAAGTGCCCGTACCGATAACCGACACAGGTAGGCGAGGAGAGAATCCTAAGATGAGCGAGAGAACTCTTGTTAAGGAACTCGGCAAAATGACCCCGTAACTTCGGGAGAAGGGGTGCTTGTGAAAGCAAGCCGCAGTGAATAGGCCCAGGCGACTGTTTATCAAAAACACAGGTCTCTGCTAAACCGCAAGGTGATGTATAGGGGCTGACGCCTGCCCGGTGCTGGAAGGTTAAGAGGAGAGGTTAGCGCAAGCGAAGCTTTGAATTGAAGCCCCAGTAAACGGCGGCCGTAACTATAACGGTCCTAAGGTAGCGAAATTCCTTGTCGGGTAAGTTCCGACCCGCACGAAAGGCGTAACGATCTGGGCGCTGTCTCAACAAGAGACTCGGTGAAATCATAGTACCTGTGAAGATGCAGGTTACCCGCGACAGGACGGAAAGACCCCGTGGAGCTTTACTGTAGCTTGATATTGAGCACTGGTGGCACATGTACAGGATAGGTAGGAGACGAAGAAACCAGGACGCCAGTCTTGGTGGAGTCGCTGTTGGGATACTACCCTTGTGTTACTGGGGTTCTAACCCGTGGCCCTCATCGGGTCAGGGAACAGTGTCAGGTGGGCAGTTTGACTGGGGCGGTCGCCTCCCAAAGAGTAACGGAGGCGCCCAAAGGTTCCCTCAGAATGGTTGGAAATCATTCGAAGAGTGTAAAGGCAGAAGGGAGCTTGACTGCGAGACCTACAAGTCGAGCAGGGACGAAAGTCGGGCTTAGTGATCCGGCGGTACCGAATGGAAGGGCCGTCGCTCAACGGATAAAAGCTACCCCGGGGATAACAGGCTGATCTCCCCCAAGAGTTCACATCGACGGGGAGGTTTGGCACCTCGATGTCGGCTCATCGCATCCTGGGGCTGTAGTCGGTCCCAAGGGTTGGGCTGTTCGCCCATTAAAGCGGTACGCGAGCTGGGTTCAGAACGTCGTGAGACAGTTCGGTCCCTATCCGTCGTGGGCGTAGGAAATTTGAGAGGAGCTGTCCTTAGTACGAGAGGACCGGGATGGACACACCGCTGGTGTACCAGTTGTTCTGCCAGGAGCATCGCTGGGTAGCTACGTGTGGACGGGATAAACGCTGAAAGCATCTAAGCGTGAAGCCCCCCTCAAGATGAGATTTCCCATTCGAAAGAAGTAAGATCCCTTGAAGACGACGAGGTGGATAGGTCAGGAGTGGAAGTGTGGTGACACATGGAGCGGACTGATACTAATCGATCGAGGACTTAACCAACGAAACTGAAGAAGATATCTAGTTTTGGAAGATTAACGAATCTTTCAGAGGTCTAGTGATGATGGCAAGGAGGGCACACCTGTTCCCATACCGAACACAGCAGTTAAGCTCCTTAGCGCCGAGGGTAGTACGCAAGTGCGAGAGTAGGACGTCGCTGGGCCGAATAAATGCCTCAATAGCTCAGTTGGTTAGAGCACTTGACTGTTAATCAAGGGGTCCTAGGTTCGAGTCCTAGTTGGGGCGCCATGCGGGTGTAGTTTAATGGTAGAACTTCAGCCTTCCAAGCTGACTGTGAGAGTTCGATTCTCTTCACCCGCTCCAATTGATGATAATGCACCGCTAGGGTGCTTTTTTTATATTTTTAACTCAATATAAATACTTTAGGACGCTAAGCGTCTTTTTTTATTTTAATGAAATAGTAGTTTATTTGTTTATTAAAAAGATGAATTATAATAGAAGGAGTTACAATTATTTAAAAACATGTCTGTTTCGATAGATGTAAATTTACAAATGAACTTGAACTAAGGTATACTATATTAAGATAAGAATAACTGTTTTATTGGAGGTTAGGTATGGAGATAGGAGTAATTGGAATCAATCATCATTTGGCACCCATTAGTGTGCGAGAAAAAGTATCGTTCACCGATACTAAAAAGATAGAGGCTATTAATACTTTGCTCGATAACGGTATAAGTGAAGTTGTCATCCTATCTACCTGTAATCGAAGTGAAATTTATATTTATACAGAGAGTATTGAAGAGAAGTTCGAGTTCATTTCTAACTATTATAAACAGTTTTTTAATCATGAAGAAGTTGATCAATATTTATTTCATAAAATCGGATATGACGTTATTTATCATCTATATAAAGTGACTGCAGGGTTAGATTCTATGGTACTTGGAGAGGATCAAATTTTAGGTCAAGTGAAGAGAGCACATGAGTTTTCAATGCAATTAGGGGCTAGTAAGAAATTTTTTAATAAACTTTTTCGAGAAGCTATTACCACTGCTAAGGAAATCAAAAGTACCACTAAAATTTCTGAACAACCCTTATCTATTGCCTATATAGGAGTAAAGCTTCTAAAAGAAAAAATAGGTTCTTTAAAAGATAAACGTGCCTTAGTTATTGGTTGTGGGAAAATGAGTAAGCTAGCAATGACTTATCTTCAAGAAGAACAGATTTCAAAGATCTATCTTTCAAATCGAAGTCACGGAAAAGTGACTCATATTGCAAATGAAGTTGAGAATATTATTCCTATTGAATATGAAAAGCGATATGACGTTTTAGAAAACGTTGATATTGTCATTAGTGCTACGTCTGCTCCCCATACTATTATTTGCTATGAGGATATGCCTCCTATTCAGAGCCCACTTTATATGATGGATATGGCTTTACCACGAGATATTGATTCTCAAATTAAATTATTAGATTATGTTGAGCTTTACGATATAGATGATTTAAAGAAAATACATGATGAAAATGATAGTAAACGTGCCGAATTAGCTCACGCTGCACATACGATTATTGAAGATAGAATAAATGAGTTTTTAACTTGGCTAGATACCGCAGACATCGATCCCACTATTCAATCGTTAAACGAGAAGTGTCTAGAAATTAAGAAGGATTCGTTAGATTATTTATTTAAAAAATTAGACTTAGGTTTACGAGAACAAAAATTGATAGATCGAATGATGGAAAATGCTTTAAAACGACTCATTAGGGAACCTATTGTAAACTTAAAACAAATTAAGGATCAAGGAAAAAGGGAAGAATATATTAAACTAATTGAAGAATTATTTGAGATTTAATGATTGGAGGTTTAATCATGATCACTACAAAATCAGAACAAATTTATCATGAGGCAACGAAATACATTCCAGGTGGTGTGAATAGTCCTGTTCGAGCCTTCAAATCGGTTGGATTAACGCCTATCTTTGTTGATCATGCCAAAGGAAGTAAAATTTACGATGTAGATGGAAATGAATATATTGATTATATTTGTTCATGGGGGCCATTAATGCTTGGGCACTCACCTAAAGAGTTAAGTATTGGAATAGATGAAATCATTCAAAAGGGAACAAGTTACGGAGTTCCGACTCAAATTGAAGTAGAGATGGCTAAAATGATTGTTGAAGCTTATCCTGCCATTGATCAAGTTCGCATGGTTAACTCGGGAACGGAAGCGACGATGAGTGCATTACGTGTGGCCAGAGGATATACAGGAAGAAATAAAATTTTAAAATTTGAAGGGTGTTATCATGGTCATTCAGATGCTTTATTAGTTCAATCAGGTTCTGGAACCATTACTTATGGTGTACCGACTAGTCCAGGAGTGCCTGATGATGTTGTTAAACATACGTTAGTTTGCCGATATAATGATTTAGATGCGGTTAGACAAATTTTTAAAGCTCAAGGAGATGAAATTGCAGCGGTGATTGTTGAAACAATCTCAGGAAATATGGGATTAGTTAAAGGAAAACAAGAGTTTATTGAATTATTAAGGGAAGTATGTACAGCGTATGGTGCTGTTTTAATTTTTGATGAGGTTATTACAGGATTTAGAATTAGTTATCATAGCTCTCCGGATTATTTTGGCGTAAAACCTGACATGGTTTGCTTTGGAAAAATTATAGGGGCTGGCTTACCTGTTGGAGCTTATGGTGGAAAAAAAGAAATTATGGACATGGTTTCACCGGTTGGTCCTGTTTATCAGGCAGGAACATTATCAGGAAATCCTTTAGCGATGTACATGGGGAAAAAGAACTTAGAAATTTTAAGAGATAATCCGAACATCTATACGGAACTAGATCGAAAAGCTAAAAAGCTTGAAGAGGGATTTAAACAAAACTTAGAAAAGTTAGGATTAGATTATACCGTCACACGAGCAGGATCATTAGTTTGTTTATTCTTTACGAAAGGTCCAGTAGAAAGTTACGATGATGCTAAAACATGTGACATTGAAAAATTTAATAAGTACTTTGCACAATTACTCAAACAAGGAATTCTAATAGGTCCTAGTCAATATGAAGCAATGTTCCTATCTAATGCTCATACGGATGAAGATATAGAACAAACGATTAAGGCAAATTATGAAGCTTTAAAAGTAGCGCATGATTTATAGATAGAACCTAGCCCTTGGCTAGGTTCATTTTTTAGTTGCTAAGAGAGGATGTAATTCTTTTTATAATCAATCAGCCATAACTACAATAGTTGATTTGTTATTAAAGAATTTAGGAGGGGAATCATGAAAAAAGCAATTTTAGTTGTTAGTTTTGGAACAAGTTACAAAGAAACAAGAAAAAAAACGATTGAGGCATGTGAGACAAAGATTAAGCAAACATTCCATGATTATGAGATATATAGCGCTTATACATCTAAAAAGATTATTGAGAAAATAAGAATGAAAGAGGGAATTGATATTCAAACGCCTATGCAGGTGTTAGATCAATTATCTCAAAAATGTTATGATGAGGTTATTGTTCAACCGTTATATATGATTCATGGGAAGGAATTTGATGAGTTGGCAAAACAAGTAGAGCGTTATCGTGACAGATTTAAATATCTTTTTTTAGGTACCCCTTTATTAGCTTCAAATGAAAGAAATGATGAGGTGGCTGAAGCGATAAAAGATCAAATCCCGACTAGCTATGCTAACGAAGTCATTTTGTTAGTCGGTCATGGGTCATTAAAAAACTCTAACGAATGTTATAAAAGGTTGGAATCTTATTTAAATAAGCAAGGGTTAAACATCTATATTGCAGTGCTTGAAGGTGAAATGACATTAACTGATGTTATTAAAAAACTTCAGATGACTGATGTGACAGCCATTCATTTAGTTCCACTCATGTTAGTAGCAGGTTATCACGTGGTTAAAGATCTAATGAGTGAGAGTCCATCTTCTTGGAAAGCAATTTTAGAAAAAGAAGGATTTAATGTAAAAGTTCATTTAAAAGCACTTGGTGAAAATCCAAAAATTCAGGCATTATTTGTTCAATCGGTTCGTGAAGGAATAAATAAGCAACTGAATGAATAGAAGGAATGTTTCACTTCATGTATACTGAGATTAAATTAATGGAAGATAAGGAGATAAAGATGAAAGTAGTTGTCGGTACAAGAGGAAGTAAATTAGCTTTGACCCAGACGAATTGGGTCATTCAAGAGTTAAAGAAAAAGCATCCGATGATTGAGTTTGAGATTAAGATTATCAAGACTAAAGGTGATTTAATTCAAAATGTTTCGTTAGATAAAATCGGTGATAAAGGATTATTTGTTAAGGAAATTGAGCAGCAATTGATGGATGGTCAAATCGATATAGCGGTTCATAGTATGAAAGACATGCCATCATCTTTACCTATCGGGCTTAAGTTTGCTGGAACACCTAAAAGAGAAGACCCAAGAGATGCTTTAATTTTGAGACAACCGTATAAAAGTCTTGAAGAGTTACCGGTTGGTGCGAAAATTGGAACAGGAAGTAAGCGTCGAAAATATCAATTATTAAAATTAAGGCCTGATTTAAACGTCGTTCCGATTCGTGGAAACATTGATACGAGAATTAAAAAAATAGAAGAAGAAAATTTAGATGGAATTGTATTAGCAGCCGCTGGATTAGTGAGAGCTAAGATGACGGATTATATCACTTGCTATTTACCGATTGAACAAATGCTTCCTGCTCCTGCTCAAGGAGCGCTAGCCATTGAAATTAGAGAAAATGATGTCACTATCCAACAATTAGTTGATAGTATCAAAGATGTCATCACAGAAGTTCAAGTTCAAGCAGAAAGAGGATTTTTACTTGGAGTTAATGGAAGTTGTCACGTTCCAATGGGAGCATACTGTGAAGTAGTTGGGCATCAGCTTAAATTAACGGGGCTTTACGGAAATGAAGAGGGAAGTCAACTGATTATTAAAACATTAGAAGGTAGTGTGGAATCTCCAATCGATTTAGGAATTGAACTAGCACAGCTTGTGTTAAAGGAGTATGAAAGTTATGAAGGGTAAAGTCTATCTAGTAGGTGCAGGACCAGGAGATTATAAATTACTAACTTTAAAGGGATTAGAGTGTATTCAAGTAGCCGACGTCATTGTCTATGATCGTTTGGTCAATAAGAATTATTTAAAGGAGGCAAAGCCTACTTGTGAGTTCATTTATGTTGGAAAAGCATCTAATCAGCATACGCTCTCTCAAGAAGAGATTAATCGTGTCATCGTTGAGCAGGCAGCTTTGGGAAAAATAGTGACACGATTAAAAGGTGGCGATCCCTATGTATTTGGTCGAGGAGGAGAAGAAGGGGAGGCGTTAAGAGAAAAAGGAATCGAATTTGAAGTGGTTCCAGGGATTACTTCAGCGATTGGAGGGCTTTGTTATGCTGGAATTCCAATTACTCACCGCGATTATGCGTCTTCTTTTCATGTGGTGACAGGTCATTTAAGAGCCGATGATAAAAGTAATTCAGATTTAAACTGGAATGCTTTAGCCCATGTTAATGGAACGTTAGTTTTTTTAATGGGAGTTTCAAACTTAAAGCAAATTAGTGAACAGTTAATCAAAGAAGGTAAGTGTAAAAAAACACCCGTTGCTTTAATTAGTTGGGCCACTTATTTCAGTCAAAAAGTTATTGTTTCAACATTAGAAGAAGTATATGAAGTTGCTCAAAAAGAAGAAATCAAGCCACCGACATTAATTGTTGTCGGATCAGTGGTGAATCTTCGAGAAACGCTCAACTTCTTTGAAAATAAACCGCTATTTGGGAAAAATATTATGGTCACAAGAAGTCGAACACAAAATAGTTCGCTCGTTGAAAAAATCAGTGATTTAGGTGGAAACCCAATCGAAATTCCTACCATTAAGATTGAAAAGTTTCAATCAAATAAAGAATTACAAGAAGCGATTCAACAATTAAATAAATATACTTACTTAGTGTTAACGAGCCAAAATGCAGCTGATATTTTCTTTAATCAATTAGATGAATTAGGATTAGACGCTCGTGCATTAGCTCACTTAAAAATTTGTGCGATTGGAAGTTCAACTGCAAAAGCAATGAAAGTTAGAGGGATTCGTGCTGATTTTATTCCAAAAGAATTTGTGTCAGAGTCATTATATGAAACACTAGCGCCACACTTAACACCCCAAGATAACATTTTGATTCCGCGTGCTAAAAATGCAAGAGATTTTTTAGTGACTCAGCTAAAAGAAATCTGTTCAGTACATGAAATTCATACGTATGAAAGCGTCATTGATTTCAATCAAAAAACGGAACTTTTAGAGATTTTGACGCACGAAAAAGTGGACTATATTACATTTGCAAGTTCTTCAAGTGTTAAAAACTTTGTTCGACTGATTGGAAATGAAAATTTAAATCAATTAAAACAGAGCGAGTTAATTTCAATTGGGCCTGTAACGTCTTCGGCCTTATGTGAGGCTGGTTTAACCGTTTATAAAGAAGCAAAACAAGCAACCATTGATGGTCTTTTAGATGTCATGATAGCTGATTAGTTTGGAGGAAAATACAATGTTAAGAAGACCCCGTCGATTAAGAGTCAATCAAGCGATTCGTAACTTAGTAAGAGAAACACGATTAAATGTAGAAGATTTTATTTATCCATTATTTATTGTAGAAGGAGAAGGCATTAAACGTGAGATTTCATCTTTACCAGATGTTTATCATTTTTCAATCGATAGACTAGAACCAGAGATTAAAGAGTTAAATGCATTAGGAATTGAGCATGTCATTTTATTTGGCGTTCCTCATGATCACGAAAAAGATGAGTGTGGAAGTGAAGGCTTCAATGAAGACGGAATTATTCAACGTGCCATTCGTCAGATTAAACAAATTGATCCAAACATGAACGTTATTACCGATGTTTGTATGTGTGAGTATACGAGTCATGGACATTGTGGAATTTTGAATGAAGAGGGATACGTTAAAAATGATGTAACCTTAGATTATTTAACTAAAATTGCAATCAGTCATGCAAAAGCTGGAGCAGACATGGTAGCTCCTTCAGATATGATGGATGGGCGTATTAAAGCTTTACGAATGGGATTAGATCAAGCAGGATTTGAGAATGTTGGAATTATGTCTTACAGTGTTAAATATGCATCTACCTTTTATGGGCCATTCCGCGAAGCGGCAAATTCATCGCCTGCCTTTGGCGATCGTAAGACATATCAAATGGACCCAGCCAATACAAATGAAGCATTAATTGAAGCTGAGTTAGATGTTTTAGAAGGAGCAGATATCTTAATGGTAAAGCCGGCCCTTTCTTACTTAGATGTCATTCGACGTGTAAAAGATGAGTTTGGCTTACCACTAGCTGCTTATAATGTGAGTGGTGAATATGCGATGCTAAAATCAGCCGTTAAAAATGGAATTTTAGCAGAAGGAGCGATTTATGAATCGGTTCTCTCAATTAAGCGAGCGGGAGCGGATATTATTATCACTTATTTTGCTAAAGACTTAGCTAAAATGATTCATCAAACAAAATAAAAAAAGATGGATGACAATACATTGTCATCGATCTTTTTTAATGAGAAAGAGGAAGCCTTATGTTGTATCCTATTAATCTAGCGTTAGATCACTTTGAGATTGTGATTATTGGTGGAGGAAAAGTAGCTTACCGAAAGTGTCAAAACTTTATTCAATTTAATAAAGCAGTCACTGTTGTAGCACCTAAATTTATCGATGAGTTTTATGAACTGAAAAATGTTAAGTTAATTCATGATGTCTATCAAAAAAAGTATATTGAAAATAGTGATATCGTTGTAGCAGCTACAAATCATTCAGAAATTAATCAACAAATTGGAGAGTACTGTCATCGTCATAAAAAATTAGTGAACGTCGTTGATCAGCTCGCATTATCAAATTATACCGTTCCCTCGTTTGTGAAACGAGGAGATTTACTGTTAAGTGTTTCAACGGGAGGAAAGAGTCCGGTCTTAGCAAAAAAGATTAAAGAAGAGTTAGAAGAAAAATATGATGACACTTATGTTGAATATGTTAATCTTCTAGGAGAAATGAGACAACTCATTATGAGTCGTTATGAAGATCAAACGCTCAAAAAACAACTGATTGAGCAGCTGATAACGCTTGATTTACAGCAATTAAAACAAACTTATGAAGCATGGGTGGATACGAAAGAAACTGAAATGAGTGATTGATAACAGACGTCAATGAGCTAAAAATAATTGCGCTTTTCATTATTGTAAATAACGATTTCTTAGGGTGTAAAATAAAAAGATAGGTTCTGTTTTAAATAGGTGTTGATAATACAAAATTTTCGCATCATTCGCTTCATGGTCGATTGAAATGGTTTATGAGTAATTTTAATGGAGTGTCTACCTAACACTGACATAACTATTTATATTTGTTCAAGTTATTGAACTTTTTAAATTCGAGCGTGAGTCTATCAAGATAAAAAAATCCTATGTTCTATCCCAAGCTAATTACACAGATTGTTCGGTTGCTTCCATTAGAACACGCACTGCCGCTTTTGTATAATAATAAATTGTTAATTTTTAGATAAAGATTTATAATATGATTAACAACAGAGTGAAGGGAGAGGATTGTATTGAAATATATAAAACTATTATTAGTTTTTTTTCAAATTGTTACAGCGGTATCAGTAATAATGGGGTATCAAAACAATACTTCTATTATGCTTCTTATATTAGCTCTATTAAATGCTATAAATGGATGGGAATGTTATCATAAGAACAAAATAGATAGTGTTATCCTATTTTTAACAGCACTTTTTGCAGGATTTGTTTCTATTTTTATCATGTTTTCTTAGAGGGAGCCTACAGCGGTATTACAATCTAACATGATGCTAATCACTATTTATCCAAGCAACTGATAGAAGAGAGGATAATGGTTAGAATAATTATTCAGTTAATGTAGAACTTAATGAAAGAATAACAGCATAATAAAAAGTGTCCGATAAAATATAACGGTCGCTTTTACTTTTAGAAAAATTTTATTAATATCAACATTACTTTAAAACAGGCCTGAAAGATAATCAATTTTTAAAAAATATTTTTAATAAAAGCTCTTGATTTTTAATAGGAGTTACCTTAAAATGTAAATAACAATTTGATTTGAATAAATCCTTTGACGAAGAAAGTAGCCATAAATTCAACTGTTAAGCGAGCTAGTGTTGGTGTGAGTCTAGCCAGTTCTTATGTGTGAAACGCCCTTCTATGGAGATTATCACAAATATACAATGGTATAGAGTATGATAATTGGGTACTCCCCTTATTGAGCAGAGTGGATGCAAGATTATTTGTATCAATTAGAGTGGTAACGCGGTCAATAGGTCGTCTCTTATGTTTATAAGAGATGACTTTTTTTATAAACATACTCACTTTGATCGATTCAAAAACTTGTATCAATAAGAGTGGTACCGCGGTTTAAAGATCGCCTCTTAATGTAAAAGAGGCGGTCTTTTTATTTGTCGAAAAAGGAAAATCAAATGTAAGAGAAATCGAGGAGGAGAAAATAATGAAAAAATTATTAATGGTTTTATTACTCATGTTAGTTGGGGTTGTTGGTTGTGGTCAAGAGGGGATTACGGTCGAGGATATTCAAGATGAGGGAACTTTATTAGTTGGATTATCAGGAGACTATCCGCCATTTGAGTTCTTTAAAATGGTAGATGGAAAAGAAATGTTAGTTGGATTTGACGTCATGTTAGCTGAAAAAATTGCTGAGGAATTAGGGGTCGATGTTGAATTAAAAAATATGGATTTTGGAGGATTAGTAGGGGCACTACAATCTGGACAGTTAGATATGGTAATCTCAGGAATGAGTCCAAATGAAGAACGTCTAAAACAAGTTGATTTTTCAGATTTTTATCACACAGGAGAAAATGCTGTTTTAGTTAGAGAATCAGAAGCGACTAATTATCAAACAGAAGCTGACTTAAAAGATATTAAAATCGGAACACAGTTAGGAAGTATTCAAACACCAATCGCAGCTTCTTTTACATCAGAAGTTAAAGAGTTAGCGACGACACAATCAATCGCGTTAGAGTTAAGTAACGGAAATGTGGATGCGGTTATTTTAGGAAAAGATATTGCTAATCGTTATGCTGAAGAATTTGATAATGTTGTCGTATCTGGAATTGTCGTGAAATCAGAAGAATCAATGGCAGTCGCTCTGCCTAAAGGATCTGAAGAATTAGTCGCAAAAGTTAATACGTTAATTGCTTCATTAAAATCAGATGGAACATTAGATCGCATGTTAGAAGAAGCGATGAAACTTGCTAATGAATAAATAAAGAATATGAATTAAAGTAGGTGAAGAGATGTTTGATTTTATTACAGATTATTATCCAATGTTTTTAAAGGGATCAGGAATGACTATCCTATTAGCCCTTTTAACAGTTATTTTTGGAACATTAATTGGAGTGTTAATTTCTATTACAAGATTTAATAATAAAGGAATCCTTGGAAAAGGATTTAACAAATTAGCAGATGTTTATATTGCCTTTTTCCGAGGAACGCCTTTAATGATTCAGTTATTTATTTTTTGGTTTGGGATTCCACAGTTGTTTCATATTCGTCTTAAGCCAGTCGGACCTATCTCAGCAGAGTTTATTGTTGGCGCTATTGCATTAGCTATTAATTCAGGAGCTTATGTCGCTGAAATCTTTAGAGCCGGAATTCAAGCGGTTGATAAAGGTCAAATGGAAGCGGGACGTTCACTTGGGTTAAGTGAAAAACAAACGTTAAAGCACATTATCCTACCACAAGCGATTAAAAATATCTTACCTGCACTAGGGAATGAGTTTGTTGTAATTATTAAGGAATCAGCCATTGTTTCAGTTATTGGACTAGCTGATTTAATGTACAATGCAGATAAAGTGACGGCAGCAACATTTAATGCATTTGGGGTTTACATCGTTGCCGCTATCATCTACTTTATTTTAACCTCACTTTGTTCAAAGCTAGTATCAATGTTTGAAAGGAGACTAAATCAAGATGCTTAAAATTCATCAATTATCAAAATTCTTTAATGGAAAACAAATTTTAAAATCAATTGATTTAGAAATCAAAGAAGGTGAGATTGTTACCATTATTGGCCCATCAGGTTCAGGGAAATCAACTTTATTGCGTTGTATGAATTTATTAGAAGTTCCGGAAGAAGGACAAGTTATATTTGAAGGAACTGATTTATTAAATCCTAAAACAAATTTAAATGAAATTCGTGAACACATTGGAATGGTCTTTCAAAATTTTAATCTCTTTCCAAATAAAACGGTCGGAGAGAATATTACGTTAGCTTTAAAATTATTAAAAAAGCTAGATGAAAAGTCTGCTCGTCAAATTGCTTTAGATTTACTGACACGCGTTGGATTAGCGGATAAAATCGATATGTATCCTGCTAAATTATCAGGGGGACAAAAACAACGTGTGGCTATTGCACGTTCATTAGCATTAAATCCTAAGTTAATGTTATTTGATGAACCAACATCAGCACTTGATCCTGAAATGGTTAAAGAGGTTTTAGAAGTCATGAAAGAATTAGGTGAAAGTGGCATGACGATGGTTATTGTAACTCATGAAATGAATTTTGCTAGAAATGTAGCAACACGTGCTATTTTCATTGATCAAGGCCAAGTTCTTGAAGATACAACGCCTGAAGCGTTATTTACTCAACCAACACACACACGTACAAAAGAGTTTTTAGATAAAATCTTATAACTAAAAATCACTAGTTTAACTAGTGATTTTTTATGTGCTATAATAAAGTTTGTTTTAGGAGGAATGACGATGAATGTTAATGAGATGAGAGAGGTTTTAAAGTATTATTTTGAGGGAGACTGTCAAATTCATCAGGGAGCGAGTGGAATGAATAACTTAACTCGGTTCATTGAATGGAATGAAAAAAAGTATGTCTTAAGAATTTATCAAAATCATAATGATGAAGCGTTAGTCAAGGTTGAACAAAAGGTTTTAAGTAGGATTAAGGGTGTGCCCGTTCCTGTATTAGTTCCAACCATAAAAGGAGAATATGTTGTTAACTACCATGGTCAGCTAGCTGTATTATTTGAATATCAAGAAGGTGTTAACTTAAAATTAGAGCGATTAGAACAGTATAAGAATTATGGCGAAATGGTTGGACGATTGAGTCAGGCATTATCAAAATTAGAAAACGAAAAGCAAGGTTATTTACCTTACTATGAATTAGATAAAGCCTATCCTAATCATGAAATCGAGGCTTTTTGTCAGATGCCTGATGAAGCGTTTAAAGATTTACGTGATGAGTTGAAGATCGTAGAAGCGTGTTACGTTGAATGGAAACAGATTAGAGACGAGTTAGCTAAATTACCAAAACAACTGATTCATGGAGACATTAATTCCTCTAATTTATTGATGAATGATCAGGGAATGATTTCACGTATTTTAGATTTTGAGTTTGTGACAAAAGATTTACGTGTGATGGAAATTGCTATTTGTTTATCAGAAATACTGTACGAAGGAAAAGATGAAATTTGGCCTAAACTCGAAGCCTTTATGGAAGGCTTAAGAGGTAGTGTAGAACTAACGAATGAAGAAATGATATATTTACCCTCATTAATTTTATTACGTCGATTAGACGTTGTTTTACATTTTATTACCCGTTATCGATGTGATATTTCCTCGGAAATTGCCGGAAAAACAGAGTATTTACGAAAGCAAATTTTAAAATTAGTTGATCAATGGTCATGGATGAATGAAAACAAAGAAGCATTTGTTCAGTTAGTAAAAAATTAGATGATTAAGGAATTCCTAACTTTTTTTAAGAAATAAGAAGTTAAATTAATTGATTATGAGGGAAGAGTTAGAAAATTTTTATAACGTGTCATGAATCAAAAAAGAAGTTGTATGCCATTAAATACAACTTCTTTTTTAGTAATTAGTTGACTATTATTGTTTTAAAAATGAAAATATTATGTAAAACTTTATAGAAAGCGTTTTTATTTAATGTTATAATGAAAAAGAAATAAATAGATGATGATTGGGTAGATGGTTGATTTATTACATGATAAATAGGCTGCGTAAGGGGAAATCACCATCAAAGCAAATAGAAGATAAGTGTGATTAACAATGTCTATCGATGTTTAACATCTACGATGTGGAGCATCAATGAATGTTAGTCACTGTCATGAAGGAACGGTAGTCATCATTAAGATAGTGAAACAAAATGAACTAGGGGGAATATCCTTTGTTAAAGATCTTAATTGTCGATGATGAACAAGTTGTTCATGTGAATTTAGAAAATCTTTTAAACTCGAGAGTGTGTGATTTTGAGATTGTAGCAACGTGTAAAAATGAACTTGACGCAATGGAAGTCATGAACAAGCAGTCAATCGATTTACTTTTAATCAGTATCTCTTATGATTTAAGCTTAGTCGAAGAAGTTAAGCAAAGAGGATATGACACAAAAGTCATGATAATCAGTCAGCAAGATGATTATGAAATGATCAATCAAATGTTAAAGTGGGGACTAGATGATTATCTTAAAAACAGTGTGACTGAAGAAGAGGTCCTCTTAGTCATCAATCACGTTTTTAAAGAGTTACAAAAGCAGCAGATAGAACAAAGAAAATCAGAGAATTTTAGATTAGGACGTCAAACCTTTTTAATGGCTATTCTTACAGGAAAAGTTTATTATAGCGATGATGAATTAAATCATTATACTAAACTTTATCAGCTTTTCGACCCACAGTTTAGCCTGTTTGAACTGAGATTTTTTAATGCAATTGATTCACAGCCGTTCATTAAGATCGAGTGTCTGATGAAGCGATATTTAAGAAACTACGATTATGATATGGTTCGTTTAATTAATGATAAAATACTCATCATCATTTATGAATCTACACAACTTAAAAATCATGAATTAATGGATGATTGGCTTCACTTGATTCAGAAGATTAGAAAGAATATTGAAGCTGATTTACAAATTTCTAAACGTTTTATAGTTGACTCTATTTCAAAGTTAAAGCAGTGTAAAGTATTAGGTCAATACAGCTCGTCAAAGGAGTTTTTAGCAATCCATCCAACCTTAAATTTTTCCCATTATCGAACGGAGATTCAAACAGTTTTAAATTATATTCATGAGCATTATCAAGAGCGAATTACGCTTCAACAATTGGCGATTCAAGCTTGTTTACATGAAGCTTATTTAAGTCGCTTGTTTAAGCGGGAGACTAAAAAAACAATTAATAGTTACATTAATGAATTACGAGTCTATAAAGCTAAAGAGTTATTAAAAACTCCAAATATTATGATAAAAGAAGTGGCACAGTTAGTAGGAATTCATGATCAGCTGTATTTTAATCGCGTCTTTAAAAAGTTTTGTGGGGAAAATCCAACTCAGTATCAAGAACGAATTCAAAAAAATGAGTTTCAGTCTTTTAGTTTCAAGTGACTTTGGTAATAGATATAAGGCCAGATTTATTTTACGTAAATAAAATGAATCTGGCCTTACGTATTTAGTAAATAAATTGGATTAAAAGAAATGATTAAAGTACTTTAAATCAGATTAAGGCGCTTTGAATGAACGTTCAAAGCT
The DNA here is from genome assembly GCF_021497505.1 of Turicibacter sp. TJ11. Lineage (NCBI taxonomy): Bacteria > Bacillati > Bacillota > Erysipelotrichia > Erysipelotrichales > Turicibacteraceae > Turicibacter > Turicibacter sp. TJ11. The sequence continues at coordinate 291,560 of NZ_CP069349.1, forward strand.
TTAATGATAAGCATACAATGATAGCAGTCGTCTTTGTTATAAGATGTTACGCTGAATAATAGACTTTAATAGAGGATGATGTGAGTTAATGAAAATAAGAGGAGAATAAAGATGAATAATAATAAAGGATTAGCGAATTCGATTATCATTCTTGCTTGTACAATCGTGGTTGGTTCATCGATAATTGCGCTGAAGTTACCGGTGACGATTAATCTGCCTTCAATTGAGACAAAGGAAAGTCATCAAGTGTTACGAATTGATGAAGCAGCCGATTATCTTCGATTATCAGAAGAGCAAATCATTCGAATGATCAATATTGAAAGAAGAACCTTGGAAAAAGACGGTGTTTTTTCAGGTGTCATGTTTCCGTATTTTAAAGTTGATGATGAGTACTATTTTTCTAAAGCACAATTAGATGAGTGGATAAAAGAAGCCGCAATTGAGCAAGTAGAATATCATACATCTGAAGTATGGATGAAATAGAGAATCAGGTTTTTAAATTTGTTAATGTCATTTAGAAAGAAATCATCATTTCTAAATGACATTTTTAATGGAGATCCATATCCTCTTGTTTTAAACATTACGTCTAACGAAAGCAGGTACTAGGATTAAAAATAATGATTTTCTTTAAAAGGGCTTAAAGTCATGATGAAAAATCATTTTTTTGTTGGAAAATGTAGTTTTTAGAGTATAATTGTAGGTGAGATGAAAGGATGATTCAAAGTCTCTTTCATATAAGGATGGGTAAAAGAATATTAAGGGAGAGTGTCAGGTAGGTGCAACGAAAAATCGAATATAAGTATGAAGAACGCATGAGTGCAGGCGATATGATTAGAAATATGGTGACGATTGGATTAGTCGTAGCGGTTATGTTTCACTTCGTGATTCAATAAATAAAAAGGATGATTCTCAATTTAAGAGATCATCTTTTTTATTAGGATATTTAATAAGCGGGAAATAAAGAAGTAAAAGAGAGGTTTAAAATCATGAGGATTTGTTTAAAAAGACTAACCAATCCATAGGCGATCACATAAGATAAACTAGATAGAAGGTCTAAGTGAAGGAGGGATAGGGGATGAAACATTGGATAAGATATTTGGTTGCATGTTTACCGGTTATCGTCTTATTGAGTGGGGAATTTTTAGCTGAAACAGTCATGGATCGTAGCCAAATTTATGTTCCGATATTAGCTTTATTTCCATTTTTATATTTAATTCAAGGAATGTTAGTTGCTATTTATGGTGGAAGCTTATTAGTATCTGTCATTTTGACATCAACATCCTATTTTTTAATCTTATTTTTATTTTTAAGTCAAACGGCATGGATTTACATTTTGAGTTATTTAGCTTTAGCTATTGTTGTCACGGTGGCTAGTGAATATCGTCGACACTAAAATGGACTAAGGAAGTTGAAAAGGGAACCCATTAAATGATTAAAACTCAAGCATCTTGTTATGCTTATCTAACGACTAGTTTTAATAGTTAGATAAAAAAGAGATTCACTATTATCCTTATTACAGTAAGAAGGATGTTAGTTTTAATAAAGACAATCAGTATTTAGAGAAGGGGGAGCGGTATTTTTAATATACTATTTCAAACCTTGAATGAGTCGTCTATTTATTAAAAAGGGAGAGTGTCATTATTCAATATATGAGAAAGTAAAAGTGCTAGCCTAAGGTCCACTAGGTCTAGCATTTTTACGTTTTAAATACAGTTTTTAAATTAAGTTTTGAAAAATTAAAGGAGAAAATAAAATGAAATTTTATGAATTAGAAGTTAAAAAGATGAATGGTCAAGTCGTTAAAATGGAGCAATATAAAGGAAATGTTATTTTAGTTGTCAATACCGCGAGTAAGTGTGGATTAACACCCCAGTTTAAAGAGTTAGAGGAACTATATCAAAATTATCATGCAGAAGGATTAGAAATTTTAGGTTTTCCTTGCAATCAATTTGCGAAACAAGATTCAGGAACTAATGAGGAAATCCATGAATTTTGTCAGTTGAATTACGGAGTTACATTTACGATGTTTGAAAAAATTCAAGTGAATGGAGCTAATGCGCACCCGTTGTATCAATTTTTAAAACAAGAGGCAAAAGGGGTATTTAGTTCAGAAATTAAATGGAATTTTACAAAGTTTTTAATTGATCGTCATGGGAACGTGATTAGACGCTATGCTCCAACCGTTAAACCATCAAAAATTGAAGAAGATATTAAAAAATTATTGAAGTAAGGCTATCGTAACGTAGCCTTTTTTACTATTTTGAAGAGGATTATTTCATCTAATAAGAAACCTAATTTTATTTGTAGTGAAACACGGTTCATATCTTAACCAAGAGGCATTAAGAATAACTTAACAGGTAAGTCATAAATAATAGCATTAAACAGATCTCAGTAATTAAAGTTGTGAAAGGAGTTAACAGAAATTAAATTAGTTTTATTAGATTAAGAAGAAATTTCAATTAAGTATTAGCTTTTTTGTGATTTGTATTCATTAAATTAAAATGAATTGGACTGATGTTTTGTGAGATAAAAAAGTCCGATTTGATATCGGACTTAACAATTAATAACGTCGGCAACCTCTTTTTTCAATAAATCCCCCGTGTTCTAGTTTGAAGAAATCTTCTGATTCACCAACGATTTGTTGTAAATCACCAATACGTAATAAAGTTGTTATATGAGATTTAGTAGAAGGTTCAGTGAAAACCGGAGTATTAACAATTACTTTTACAACAAAAGGCTCTGCTAAGTCTGTGATTTCATTGCTAGGTTCTAATAAGATTTCAGCAGCTTCTTCATTGATCCATCCTAGTTTAATTTTATACATCTTATTTCTTTGAGCTAAAACGGAAAAGACTTGTCCTTTAGTGACAGAGGAAGTTGCTTCAGATGTCAATGAAGAATCATAATGAACCTCACAATCATCTTTAATACAAACAACCATCTTGTCTGAAGGAACATAAAACGTATTCCCATTAAACTTAACATTAGCCATTCTAATCAATCTCCCTTAATCATCATTTAATCGATGAATATAAACTCTATACTAATATATGCTAGTTTTGATGATATTTGCCTAAAAATAGAAGATAAAACTTCAAAAACTATATTTTTCTTTTAAGTTAAAAATGGAGTAGATGATATGTTAGGAAGTTTATTGACCGATGCTTGATTTAAAATAAAGGAAACTCATTAAGTCATTTCTGTCCAAGTGAATTAAAAGAAAGCACAAATAAATAAAGCTCGTTTGATTAAGAAAGAGAAGTTATTTTTTGACAATTAAAGGGCTTGTCCTTTGTGAGGTTTTCAAGTAGACTAAAACTAAAGAAAAAAGGAATGTGGGTGAAGAGAGTAATGAAATTATTCGCATCAGATTACGACGGAACATATTGGAAGCATACGTTAAAGGGGCAACTAGATTTAAAGAAGAATATTAAGATGACAAAGAAATGGCAAAAAGAAGGTCATTTGTTTGTTTTTGCAACAGGGCGATCGATTTCATTAATACGATTAGAAGAATGGCTACATGGCATCGTTTATGATTATATTGTCGGGTTAAACGGTGGAATTATCGTTTCAAAAGATGGTGAGATTTTATTTCAACAAGCAATTGAAGAATCAGTCGCAAGAAAAATTGTTAAAGTCATTCAAGCAGAAGAACTGTTACAGTATGAAATTACGGACGGCATTTACGGGCATTATCAAACGACTTTTAAATGGAGTCACAAAACATTTTATTTATTTAAGCTATTCAAACTTTTCTTTAAAGAATATAATCTGACGCTTGAAGAGTCGTTAAAACAACCAGTTGTACAAATTTCGATTAAAATGAAAAGTCACGAACAGGCCATCGAGTTTGCTAAAAAAATGAATCAAGAATTTGGCGATGAGATTGTGGCTTATTCTAATTTAAGACATGTTGATATTTCAGCTAAAGGATTATCAAAAGCGACAGGAGTTGACTATGTTGCGAAGCTACATCATATTAATCCTGATCAAGTATACTGTATAGGAGATAGTTTTAATGACGTTCCAATGTTTGAAACGTTCCATGGCTATACGTTACCTGAAGCATGTGATGAAATCAAACAGTGCGCGGAAAAAGTATTTGAGACGGTGGATGAAGCAATGAAGTTTAGTTTGAAAAAGTAAAGGCTAAAGCAATCTTTAGCCTTTTTCTTATACATTTTAAACACCACTTGATGAGTAGGTGGATATAATATAAAAGAAATGTTCCATGAAGGGAGTGAATTTATGTATTGGCCACGTTCCTATAGAAAAAATCCATATAATTTAATGAGAGGTTATCGGGGATTTGATGACGGCTTTTTTGATGGTGGTGGATGCGGACCAGGTGGTAACTGTGGACCAGGTCCAGGTCATTGGGGTGGTGATGGTGGCTTTGGAGGAATTGGATCCTTTATTGTTGGAGGTTTAGCAGGTGCCTTTTTAGCTAACACGTTTGGCTCTAAAAATGCTCAAGCAGCACCGCAACCTGTTTATCCGCAACCTGTTTATCCTCAACCCGTGCCCCAACCAATTCCTTATCAAGCTCCAATGCCTTATGGCTATGCTCCTTATGGATACAATGGACCACAGGCAGCTCAAGTACAAAACCAACAAGGACAAAAGCAAATCATCACATCAAGCACATCAAATGAAGATGAAGAACTTTATCCAGACTTTGATGAATGGATGAAACAAAAGCAACCGATTAAGGAAACGCATAATGTTTATACCATTCCATCGCAACCTGTTTATAATCAACAACCGACGTATCAGCCTCAAATGATGCCTTATCAAGGGCTACCCTATCAAGGGGGGCAATCCGGGGTAGCGAGTTACCCGATGCCAGTGGCAGATCGTCCAATGACCATGTCGATGCCTTATTATATGTTTCCAGTTCAGCAATAGATAGTTTTAGTTAAGAGAATAAAAAGAGCTGTTACATTTTAAAATAGAACCTATAAGCTAGACACTTAAAAAAAGTGTGAGCTTATAGGTTCTTTTATTTTATAATAGAATAAAGACAACTTTAGAGAAGAATGGTGAAGAGAATGAGTCAAAAAACATTTACTGAAAAAGAGATTAAGATTTTAAATAAAAACCCTTATGTTAAAAAAGTATCAGAAAAATCAATCACTTACAGTGATGAATTTAAACAGTTAGTCGTTCTACAAATCGCTGAATCAAAAACACCGCGAATGATCTTTGAACAAGCAGGATTTGATGTTGACATCATAGGAATGAAACGGATTGAAGCGGCTGCTTCACGTTGGAAGAAGGCTTATCGAATGTCAGGCATATTAGGATTGAAAGATACCCGTCAAACGAACTCTGGAAGACGGTTAAATAGAGCTTTAACAGACAAAGAAAAGACGGCTAAACTCGAAGCTAAAATGAAGTTATTAGAGGCCGAGAATGAATGGTTAAAAAAGGTCTATTTGATGGAAAGGGGGTTACTCAAGTAGTTAAGTCCCTGACGACTGCTCAAAAATATGAGTTAATTCGCCAAGTGATTGAACGCTTTAACTTAACTGGCGTTATTCACTATTTTTGTGATACCCTAAACGTCTCTCGTTCAGGGTATTATCGTTATTTCAGTGAATCAGCTAAATATCATCGATTGAAACGTGAAGAGGATGACTTAAAGGTTCGTGATGTTATCTTAAATGTATTCCATCGACGTGGTTATAAAAAAGGTTCTCGTCAAATTAAGATGACATTAGAGAATGAAATGGGCATTATTTATAGTCTGAAACGAATTAGACGTATCATGAGAAAGTTCGATATCATCTGCCCACATCGCAAAAAAAATCCCTATAAAAAAATAGTTAAAGCGACAGAAGAACACCGAGTCGTTCCTAATCGTTTAAATCGCGAATTCCGACAAGAGGTTCCTGGTAAAGTGTTATTGACCGATATTACTTATGTTTATTACGGAAAGGGGCAATTAGCTTACTTATCCACGATTTTAGATGGTTCTACGAATGAAATTTTATCTTATCATATTTCAGATCATCTTAAAATGCCACTTGTGACAGAGACGATTGAAAAATTATTTAGGAATAAACGAATTCCCCTTCATCCAGAAGCTTTTATTCACTCCGATCAAGGGGCCCATTACACCAGTCCAACGTTCCAAAACTTATTAAAGAAAAAAGGATTAGGACAATCCATGTCCAGAAAGGGAAATTGTTGGGATAATGCCCCCCAAGAATCATTCTTTGGGCATTTTAAAGATGAAGCCTTACTTAAAGAATGCCAGAACTTAGAAGAGTTAAAACGCGAAATTAAACGCTATATGATGTACCATAATACAGCTCGATATCAGTGGAATTTAAAAAAGATGACTCCTGTAGGATACAGAAATCATCTTTTAGATGCCGCATAATTCATGTTTTTTTTAATGTCCTTGACATAGGTTCCAGATTATTTAGTAATCAGCTCTTTTTATGTGCCTTATTTATAAAAGAAAGTGGAATTTATCATTATAGTAGGATAGAGGTTTGACGAGGCAAAACCGTTTAATTAAGAAAAAAAGAAGGAATGAATCTCCTTCTTTAATAACCTACTTATGAGTCATGATAGAGCCTACTCATTATGAGTATGGTGGTACTTATGAGGAGCATCTCCTGGTAGATGAAGCGGGTTGACGTGTACAGTACAATGTTTGATTTTGTGAAGGTGGTGCTCAAGTTGGTAGTGAACCGTTTCAGCAATGGCATGTGCCTCAATTAAGGTAAGAGTAGGATCAACTGAAATTTCTAAGTCAACATAAATCCGATTGGAATGAATTCTCGTTTTTAAACAATCAATCGCTAAGACTCCTTCTACTGATTGAATGTATTGTGTAATTTCTTTAATGATCTCAGGATTCGCCGATTTATCAATTACTTGATTAGTGGCCTCAATAAAGATATCAATAGCCACTTTTAAAATGATCACTGTTATGACAATGGCAGCTAGTGGATCTAAAATAGGATATCCAAGACGAGCCCCTATAATCCCGACTAAGGCTCCAATTGAAGATAAAGCATCACTTCGATGGTGCCATGCATCGGCTGCTAAAGCGGTAGATTCAATTTTCTTAGCTCGTCGAAGAGTATAATGATACATCCATTCTTTGATGACAATAGATAAGATTGCGGCCCAAATGGCGATCATTTGAGGTTTGATATAACTATTTGAAATAATGGTTTGAATCGCAGAAAATCCAATAGATAATCCTGTCATAAATAAGATAAAAGCGAGTACTTTACTAAGGATCGCTTCAAATTTTTCATGACCGTAAGGATGTTCAAAATCAGCTGGTTTTTGAGAAATTTTAAATCCAATAAAAACGCCAATTGAACTGATGACATCAGAAATTGAATGAACCCCATCTGAAATCATGGAAGTACTATGACCGATAAAACCAGCCATTAATTTAATTAGAGATAATAGAATATTTACAACAATCGTTATAAATATTGTACGATTCCCAATCTGTTTTCGGGTTAGATTATTCATCAGTATCACCTCAACTTTTTATCGCTAGAATAGCCTATGAAGAAATATCATAACATGTGTTCATTGACGTATAATTAATTGATTATTTTACATATTAAGGTTAACTTGATGATAAAGGATGGATGGTTGTGAATGATGTTTTGTTAATTCAAGTTTCATTAATTCTTTGTGTGATTTTAGTTGTTTTAATTGGACTGATTTGCTTGTTAGCGTATGATAAAGAGCAAAAAAGACAATTTTTATTTGATCAACAAGAAGACGAACAGCAAAAAGGTAATCCTTTTCTTTTTTAAGGATTACCTTTTTTCAATGACAAAGTATAAGTGGTTAAAAACTGGAAGACCGTTATCCCAAAGATCTAAAAAATAATCGGTGCTTAGGGTACGATTTCCTGGTAATAAGTCATTCTCATCTGTTTCACGTAAAGAATCAAAGAAGTAGACTTCCTGACGATTATCATCGTATCCAATGAGTGTCATATAATGTTGCCACTTTAAGTGATTTCCCACTAAGACGATGATAGGTGTTCCTTTTGTCAGTTGAGTTTTTAACGTTTCAAAAGTCCCGGTATACATCGTGACTTGATAAGACGTCGAGTTAAAATAATCTAAGATCCCTTTAGGTAAGACATAGCCTGAAAAGGGTAATTTATAGTTAAATTTCTCATAAAGAGAGAGACCGTTTTGATTCTCTCCAAAGTGACGAAGAACATAGGCACTAGAAAAGGCAGAACATTCATTTTTAACTTGCGTTTCATAGCTATTTTCTTTTGTAATCATGAATGAATCTGGATAGTTTATCGTGATCTGGTCAGTCATTGGAAATGGTGTAATACAATAAAAGCAAAACATTAAAATGGCTAATAGTAAAAATAGTCCCCCTAGTAAATATCGTTTCATAATAAATCCTCCCTTATTTTTCTATCATTATATCATAAATAAGTGATTTTGAAAAAAATGACAGAGCATAGTCTTTTTTAGTTGGAAGTGATACAATGAATAAGAATTTAGATAAAGGAAGGATGTTAAAAATGAGCAAACGATTAGTGTTAGCTGAAAAACCATCCGTTGGACGTGATATTGCACGCGTCTTAAATTGTACAAAACAAGGTAACGGTTATTTAGAAGGAAAAGATTATATCGTCACTTGGGCGCTTGGTCATTTAGTGACACTGGCTGACCCGGAGGCTTATGATTCAAAATATAAATCATGGGAGCTTTCAGATTTACCGATGCTTCCTAATGAGTTTAAGTTAGTCGTCATTCCAAAGACAGCGAAACAATTTAAAGTCGTTAAATCACAGATGTTACGTCAAGATGTAACTGAAATCATTATTGCCACTGATGCAGGTCGTGAGGGAGAATTAGTCGCACGCTGGATTATTGATAAAGTTTCCGTCAAAAAGCCAATTAAACGTTTATGGATTTCATCTGTGACAGATAAAGCCATTCAAGAAGGATTTAAGAACTTAAAGGATGGACGAAAATACGAGGCGCTTTATTCATCAGCGATTGCGCGATCAGAAGCTGATTGGATTGTAGGAATGAATGCGACACGTGCTTTAACGACCAAACACAATGCGCAACTTTCTTGTGGACGGGTGCAAACACCAACACTTGCTATGATTGCGAAACGCGAAGAAGAAATTAAACAGTTTAAACCTAAATCTTATTATGGATTAACTGCTATAACAGAAGGGATTAAATGGACCTGGCAAGATCAAAAGTCAAAAGATATAAAAACATTTAATCAAACTTATATCGAGCAATTAATGAAATCATTGCAAGGAGAAACGCTACACGTTAAAAAAGTGGTGAAAACCGAGAAAAAAATGTATGCACCAGGACTTTATGATTTAACAGAATTACAACGTGATGCCAATAAAAGGTATGGCTTTTCAGCTAAAGAAACATTATCTATTATGCAAAAGTTATATGAGCATCATAAAGTTTTAACTTATCCGCGTACCGATTCACGTTATCTTTCATCCGATCTTGTAGAGACGTTACCTGAGCGTTTGAAAGCAATCGCTATTGGACCTTATCGAGGAGTAGCTAATCAATTATTAAAATCAAAGATTGTTACGAATAAATCCTTTGTAGATGATAAAAAGGTGAGTGATCATCATGCGATTATTTCAACGGAACAAACGGTACTATTAAGTGATTTAAGTGATAAAGAGCGTAAGATTTTTGACTTAGTGGTCAAACGTTTCTTAGCAGTTTTATCTAAACCATTTGTTTATGAGCAAACAAATTTAACGGGTAAAATAGGAAACGAGACCTTTGTAGCGAAAGGAAAACGAGTCATCTCGCTTGGATTTAAAGCTATTTATACAAATGATGATGAAGCGTCTGATGATCATCAACTATTACCTTCTCTTGATGAAGGAGCAGTCTTGCCAATCACAACAATCGTTCAAACGACAGGAAAAACACAACCTCCAGCCTATTTTAATGAAGGAACATTATTATCTGCGATGGAAAATCCAGTTCGATTTATGAATGGGGCTTCAAAAGAATTGGTAAAAACGTTAAACGAGACTGGTGGACTTGGAACCGTGGCAACAAGAGCGGATATTATTGAGAAATTATTTAATAGTTTTATGATTGAAAAGCGAGGACAAGAGATTCACTTAACGTCAAAGGGAAGGCAATTATTAGAACTTGCACCAGCTGATTTAAAATCACCAGAATTGACGGGTGAGTGGGAACAAAAGTTAAGTGACATTGCTAGTGGAAAATTAAATCGTCAGACGTTTGTCAATCAAATGCGTCAATATGCTGAAGTGGTTGTGGCAGAAATAAAAAATAGTGAAGCGAGCTACAAGCATGATAATCTCACGACAACCAAGTGTCCAGAATGCGGAAAGCCGATGTTAGCTGTGAATGGAAAGCGTGGAAAAATGCTTGTTTGCCAAGATCGTGAATGTGGAACACGAAAAAAAATCTCTCAAGTCACGAATTCACGTTGTCCAAAATGTCATAAAAAACTAGAGCTTCGCGGTGAAGGGGAGAATCGAATGTTTGCCTGTGTATGTGGACATCGAGAAAAGCTGAGTACGTATAATAAACGTAAACAGGAACAGAAAAAGCAAGGAAGTAAGCGTGATGTTCAAAAATATCTACGTGAACAAGAAAAAAGTGCCGAACCGATGAATTCAGCACTTGCTGATGCCTTAGCTCATTTAAAATTATAATTCATTCAAAAGCCTCTTAATTTAAGAGGCTTTTTCTTTTGAATTTCGATAGAATGTAACGATATACGAGGGAATGAATAAAAAAATATTTTAAGTAGAAGAAATACTCATGTAGTTTTTTATCAGACTTAACAATTAAAGTTCAAATGAAAGCACTTTACTGATATAATTAAAAGAAAGTTATAAATAGCCGATAGTGATGATTGGAAATCATATGAACCACTTGTTTATCAGGTGTGGAGGGGGAAAGATGTTTAGCTATCAGGAGATTAAGTCATTAAATGAATTAGAATTAGAAGTTTATAACTATATTATTAGGCATCAAGATCATGTGATTGAGATGAAAATCAGAGATTTAGCCGAAGCTGCACATGTTTCAACAACCACTGTTTTACGTTTTTGCAAAAAAGTTGGCTGTAATGGTTATTCAGAATTTAAATTGAAGTATAAAATGTATTTGAATCAAAAACCAAGTCAAGTTAAAATAGGAGACTTAGGAATTTTACTAGATTTTTTCAAACGAACCGAGTCGGATGAGTTTAATAAAAAACTTGATGAAGTCGCCAGCTTATTATATTATTCTCAAAAAATTATTCTAACCGGTATCGGTAATTCAGGCGTGCTAGCTAAATATGGTGCGAGGTATTTTTCAAGTGTTGGGAAACTAGCTCAACATATCGATGATCCGTATTATCCCGTTCCGTCAGGATACTATGATGCATCTGTAATTATTGCGCTTTCAGTTTCTGGAGAAACAACTCAAACCATTGAACAATTAAAACGATTTACTAGTTTTAACTGTGCTATTGTCGCTATTACTAATAGTGAAACGAGTACCATTGCTAAAATGTCAGATGTGACGTTAAGTTATTATGTGCCAGTTGATCGGGAAAATCTTGAGGTAGACTTAACGACACAAGTACCCGTGCTTTATATTTTAGAAAAACTAGGAAAGAAGGTTCAATTCCTTTTAAGTCAATAAGATATTATGTGAAAAAGCCCATGAAATCATGGGCTTTTTTTATGTTTATGAGCCATTTATCTAGTTGTTTTTTTTATGTAACAAATCACAGAAATCGTTATCTGTTTCTTAAGGAGGCTTAAGTATAGTCAAAAATGTAAGCGTTTGCTATAATAATCATGTAAGAACGAAACAACGATAAGAAAAAGGGGGCAAAAGAGAATGAATGGTAATGAATTAATTAGCTTTCAAATTATCTCAGCAGTCGGAACCGCTCGCAGTTTATATGTAGAAGCGATTCAGGAAGCGAAAAAAGGAAATATTGAAGTAGCCAATGAATTAATGGTAGAAGGTGCTAAAGTATTTGTTGAAGGTCACCATGCTCATGCATCACTGATTCAAAAAGAGGCAGCGGGTGAAAAATCAGAATTTAGCTTATTACTAATGCATGCTGAAGATCAGCTGATGACAACGGAGACTTTGAAAATTGTAGCAGAGGAATTTATCGAACTTTATCATGATAAATTTAATAATTAATGAGGAGGAAATGAACATGTTAAAAATTAAATTATTTTGTGCAGCGGGGATGTCAACAAGTATGTTAGTAAAAAAAATGTTAGAAGCAGCAGATAAAAAAGGACTTGACGTACAAATTGTCGCTTATCCAGAATCACAAATGGATAAAGAAACAGAGGATTGCGATATTGCTTTATTAGGACCACAAGTGGGATATCGATTAAAAGCAGCAGAGCAAATTTGCAAGCCTAAAAATATTCCAGTTGCAGTTATTCCAATGGTTGACTATGGAATGATGAATGGTGAGAAAGTATTAGAGTTTGCTTTAAATTTAAAGTAAAACCTGAGAGGGGGAATTGTCATGCAAGAGTTTTTCAGTAACAAAGTGGTACCTATTATTATGAAGTTCGTTAGTTTAAAAGGTGTTGTTGCGTTAAAGGATGGATTATTGTATACCATGCCGTTAACAATCATTGGTTCTATCTTTTTATTACTTGCCAACTTTCCGATTAAAGCGGTAGTTGATTGGTTGACTTCAATGGGATGGATGGATCCATTAAATCAAGTAAATGGAGCGACATTCAATATTGTCGCACTAATCGGGGTTATGGGAATTGCCTATGAGTATGTTAAAAAAGAAGGATATCAAGGGTTAAATGCTGGAGTATTAGGGGTTGTCGTATTTCTTATCACAACAAACTCTTTTGTGGTTTCTGAAAGTGGAGAAATTGTAAGTAACATCATTGATAAAACATGGACAGCTGGTCAAGGGATGATTACAGCTATTCTAATTGGCTTAATTGTTGGATGGGTTTATTCATGGTTTATGAAACATGATATTCGCATTAAGATGCCAGCTGGAGTACCTGAAGGGGTAGCGAACTCATTTACGGCGTTAATTCCTGGTTTTGCTATTATTACAGGGGCAACACTTGTTTATGCTTTCTTCAAGTTTGTTTTAGATACAACATTTATTGAAGCTATTTATTCCGTTATTCAATCACCACTACAAGGAATGACAGATTCTTTAGGTGGAGTTATTATGATGACATTCTTAACTCCTTTCTTATGGTGGTTTGGTGTTCATGGTGCAACGATTGTCGGTGGAATTATGGGATCTCTTCTTCAAGCTAATGCATTGGCAAATCAAGCGATTTTAGACTCAGGAATGGCTTTAACTATTGAAAATGGTGGACATATTGTAACAGGACAATTTATCGATCAATTCATCACAGTTACAGGATCTGGATTAACTCTTGGATTAGTAACATATATGATTTTCTTTGCTAAGTCTCAGCAATGTAAAGAATTAGGAAAATTAGGAGGAGTACCGGGACTCTTTAACATTAATGAACCTATTTTATTCGGTACACCAATTGTTATGAATCCTTTCTTAGCTATCCCATTTATCGGAATGCCTGTTCTTTCAGGAATTATCACATATTTTGCTCTAGCAACAGGATTAGTTCCTTTATTCTCGGCCATCTCTGTTCCTTGGACAACACCACCAATCGTTTCAGGATTCATCATCGGAGGATGGAGAGCTGCTGTATTACAAGCTGTCATCTTAATTCTATCATTCTTTGCTTATCTTCCATTCATTAGAAAAATTGATAAAATGAATCTTGAGGCTGAAAAAGCAGGAAAATAATCATGTAAATGAAACAAACATAGATTCATCTTTGCTGTAAGAAAAAGTAATGATGTAACTTTATAAGGATCTATAACTCATCGTTTATAGATCCTCATTTTGTGGTCTTCTACTGCTTTCACTATGACTGAAAATTAATACATGGTAAAATTTAGAATGAAAAGCTAATAGGGGGGAAATAGTTATGGCATTTAGAGACGATTTTTTATGGGGAGGAGCAACAGCTGCTAACCAATGTGAAGGAGCTTATTTAGAAGGAGGACGTGGATTAGCAAACGTGGATGTTGTTCCGGCTGGACGTGATCGTTTTGCGGTTGGTTCAGGTGAGATGAAAATGTTTGCATGCGATGACGATCATTACTATCCAAGTCATGAGGCAATTGATATGTATCATCACTACAAAGAGGATATTGCATTACTTGCTGGAATGGGATTTAAATGTTATCGTTTATCAATCGCATGGACACGCATCTTTCCAAAAGGGGATGAATTAGAACCAAATGAAGAGGGATTAAAATTTTATGAAGACTTATTTGATGAATGTCTAAAGTATGGCATTGAACCACTCGTAACGATTTGCCATTTTGATGTACCAATGCACTTAATTGAAACCATTGGGGGATGGAGAAGTCGTGAAATGGTCGATCATTATGTGAGATATTGTGAAGCGATTTTTAAACGATATCAACATAAAGTAAAATATTGGCTTACTTTTAATGAGATTAATATGCTGTTACATTTCCCATTCATGGGAGCGGGATTATACTTTGAAGAGGGAGAAAATAAACAGCAAATTAAATACACAGCTGCTCATCATGAATTAGTAGCGAGTGCATTAGCAACAAAAGTTGGTCATGAAATCAATCCAGAGTTTAAAATTGGATGTATGTTAGCGGCAGGAAATACGTATGCCAACACTTGTCATCCTGCTGATGTTTGGAAATCAATTGAAAAAGATCGCGAAAATTATTTCTTCATTGATGTTCAATCACGCGGTGAGTATCCGGCGTATGCTTTAAAACAATTAGAGCGTGAAGGGGTTCAAATCCCATTTGTTGAAGGTGATGTGGAAATATTAAAAAATCATACGGTTGATTTTATCTCATTCTCATATTATTCTTCACGCTTAACAAGTGCTGATCCTGAAGTTAATAAAACAACAGAAGGTAATGTCTTTGCAACGTTGAAAAATCCTTATTTAGACGCAAGTGAATGGGGATGGCAAATTGATCCACTTGGATTACGTATTACGATGAATGCCTTATATGATCGCTATCAAAAACCATTATTTATTGTTGAGAATGGATTAGGGGCTGTTGATATTCCAGATGAGTCTGGTTACGTAGAAGATGATTATCGTATCGACTATCTTCGCCAACATATTAAAACGATGAAAGATGCGGTTGAGTTAGATGGCGTTGACTTACTTGGTTACACCACTTGGGGATGCATTGATTTAGTGAGTGCAGGAACTGGAGAAATGAAAAAACGTTATGGATTTATCTATGTAGATAAAGATAATGACGGAAATGGAACATTAAAACGTTCGAAAAAGAAATCTTACGATTGGTATAAAAAAGTTATTGAAACGAATGGTGAAGATTTAGCATAAGTAAAAAGCCTCTCAGTCATGAGAGGCTTTTATCGTGACATTTAATGAGTACTTATAGGTGAGTCGGCAAGATTGGGTCGAATAATTTTATGTATTCTAATCCATGAAAACATGGTAAAATACCATTAGCTTTGGTAAAAGACAAAGCGGTCATATGATTTCTAAAATAGGAGAAGTAGGAGGAAATCTAAGATGTTACAAAGAAATTGGATAAAAAAAGTTGTCTTAGCTTTAGCGATTGTTGTGGGATTAACCATGCCAACGACTGCTTTTGCTAAGCGATCATTTAGTGGAGAATATCGCCAAGGAGAAATTTTATCATTTGGTTCAAGTTTAACTAAAAATGAGGAAGCTAATTTAAGAGAGTATTTCGGAGTTTCAGATGATATGAAAGCTATTTATGTCGATAATGAAACAGCGATTAAGCAACTAGGTTTAGCTCCAAATGCGTTAGACAACTACACAGGTGGTTGGTATTCATCTGCTTATGTCAAGTTAACGAGTGAAGGTGGCGTTCAAGTTAACTCTAAAAATGTAAGTTTAGTGACAAATGAAATGTTTACGAATGCATTGATCACTTCAGGAATTTTAAACTGTGAAGTCATTGTATCGGCTCCTTTCATGGTAACAGGGGAATCAGCGTTAGCTGGAATTTTAGCAGGTGCTGAAGAAATTATGGGAGAAAGCTTATCAGAAGAAAATAAAGTTGTGGCACAAGAAGAAATCGATACAACATTAGAAATTGCTGATGAAATCTTAAACGATGAAGAAAATGAAATCACGGATAAAGGTGACTCATCAACGATTGCGTCAGGAATTATCAATGATATCAAAGAACAAGTCATTAAAGATTCACCAAATTCAACTCAAATTGGGCAAATCATTATTAATGTCACGAATAATTACGGAGTGGAATTAAGTGAAGAAACCCAAGCGCGTGTTCAAAGTTTAATGGAAGATGTAAATGACTTAGACATCGAATATAATGATATTAAAGATACGATGCAAAACATCGGAAATAGCATCTCTGAAAGTTTAAAAGAAGCGGGAATTAAGCTACAGGAATCTGGGCTTTTAGAAAAAATCGGAGATTGGATGAGCGACTTCTTTAGTCACTTATTTGACTGGATCAAAGGTTTATTCACATCAGCAAACGAAGTGAATTCATCAGAAGCTGTTTTACCTGAAAATGAATTATCTCAAACCGAGAATGTAATTAATCCATCTGAAGAGGCAACGTCATTAGAAGATGAAACGATGTCAAATGAACCATCATTAGATGAAGAAGCATCAACTGAAGAACAAACAAATGAAGAACTGGTTGAACAAGACATCGAAAATGAAGAATTAGTTGATGATCAAACACAAGAGACAGTGACCGATAATGATTCAGAAGTGTCAAATGATGAAGAAGTAGCCGAATAAAAATCAAAAACCACCCTTTTTAAAATGGGTGGTTTTATTCATCTTTAATAATTTGATTAGATGATTTTCGAGCCGTTTCAAGTTTTTTGGCAACGCTTTTTTTATAAGTTAAGTTCTTTTGATAGTCCTTGGCAAAGACACAGGAATATAAAATATCAAGCACACAACGAATCGATTCTAAAGATGAGAACGCTCCGATTTTACCATAAGCTTTTTCTCGTGTCGTGACATGTAATGTAATCGATGCCAAGTGTGATAAGCGATTATTACCGACACTCGTAACCGCGATAATAGGAATGTTTTGTGAGCGTAGTTGTTGAACGATTTTTAATAGATACGACGATTCGCCTGTGTAAGAAACAATGATCGCCACATCGGTGGGCTTACATCGATTAGCAAAATGATGCTGTTCCCCCTGCAAGCCTGTAAAAAAAACATCACGATTAATTCGAGACATCTTAAATTGAAATTCAGAAAGTTCATAAATGATATTATTCGATCCAAACATTTTAATGCTATTACTATTGATGATAAGCTCAGTCGCTTTTTTTAATGCCTCTGTATTAATTAATTGCTTCGTATCTTCTAACGTTTCTTGTTTTAATGAAATAATTTTATTCGCAATGGAAACCATTGTATCATGAGCAGTAAACGGCATATTGGCATTGATTTTAGTAAAATGACTAGTTAAATAATCGTATTCTTTTAAGTAAGCATCTCTAAATTCATTCCACCCCGTAAAGCCTAGTTTTTTTGAAAAGCGGACCAGAGTACTTGGGGATGTATAGATTAACTCAGCAAGTTCTCGTGTGGTTAAGGCTTTAAGCGTTTCGGGATATGTTTTAATATATGTTTTAACAAGTTCTTCATTATTGGATAATTTAATGGTCTCCATCTTCTCTTCAATCAACATTTTCATCACCTAAAAAAATTATAACATAAGTGAAATGAAATATTGTTTTAAAAAATAATACCGATTTCAAAAAAAGTTTGAAACAGTATTTTAAAAATAATTAAAGCTCTTTCATTTTCATAGGAGATAGGTTATATTAGCTATGTAATCAACGATTGAAGGAGAGATGCTTAATGCAAAAAGAGGGGATTAAAATTGTAACCATTGGTGGGGGAAGTAGTTATACTCCAGAATTAATGGAAGGATTTATTAAACGTTATGAAGAGTTACCAATTCGCGAGTTTTGGTTAGTAGATATTGAAGAAGGAAAAGAGAAGTTAGCGATTGTCGGAGAAATGGCACAACGTATGTGGGATGCTTCTCCTTATGACGTTAAAGTTCATTTAACACTTGATCGTAAAGAAGCATTAAAAGATGCTGATTTTGTTACGACACAATTTCGCGTTGGTTTGTTAAATGCACGTATTAAAGACGAACGCATTCCATTTTCTCATGGTATGTTAGGACAAGAAACAAATGGTGCTGGGGGAATCTTTAAAGCCTTACGTACTATTCCAGTGATTTTAGATATTGTGGAAGATATGAAAGAGTTATGTCCAAATGCATGGTTAATTAACTTCACTAATCCAAGTGGAATGGTGACAGAGGCAATTATCAAGCATGGAGGATGGAAAAAATGTATCGGACTATGTAATGTTCCTATCAATTCCATGATGAAAGAACCTGAAATGTTAGAGGTTAAAGAAGAAGATTTAATTTATCAATTTGCTGGATTAAATCACTTCCACTGGCATAAAGTAACTGATCGATCTGGAAAAGATGTGACAATGGATATTATTGATGCCATGTATACAAAAGATGATGGAACACCAGCTAATATCTTTAAAGTTAATTTCTTAAAAGAACAACTTGAACAAATGAAGTTAATTCCATGTGGATATCATCGCTATTATTATTTACAAGATGAAATGTTAAAACATGGATTAGAAGAGTATCATGGCATTGGAACAAGAGGTGAGCAAGTTAAAAAGACAGAAGCCGAATTGTTCGAATTATACAAAGATAAAGATTTAAATTATAAACCAGAGCAATTAACTCAACGTGGAGGAACTTATTATAGTGATGCCGCTTGTGAATGCATTAACGCTATTTATAATGACAAAGGACTTCCAATGGTTGTTTCTACACAAAATAACGGATCATTACCTGATTTACCTTCGGATAGTGTTGTAGAAGTGACGAGCTATATTACCGGTAAAGGTGCAATGCCAGTTGCTTGGGGACCACTTGATAGTGCTGAAAAAGGATGGCTTCAAGTCATGAAAGCAATGGAAGAATGTACAATTAAAGCTGCCATTACTGGAGATTATGGCTTAGCACTACAAGCCTTCTTATTAAACCCACAAATCATTGGTGGAAAAGTAGCGCAAGAGTTATTAGATGAAATGCTTGTTGCTCATGAAAGATACTTACCACAATTTAAAGAAAAAATTCAAGAATTAAAAGCAAATGGTGTCACGGTAAAAGATGAAAAAGTACAAGCATTAATGGAACAAGGATATTAAGAAATGGCCGAAAGGCCATTTTTTTTGCTTTCTTATTAAAGTGAAGCTAAACGACTTTTAATCCAGAACCCTGTCTTGAAGATTTAGCTAGATACAAATAAAAGAGAAAGAGTATGATGACGAGTAAAATGTTAAAAGGACCACTTTTTGGTTTGTAGGAGACGATTTTAAAGTAGTGCTGTTTAAAATGATGATTCTTTAACTAAAATAAAGAAAAGCCATACTTTTTTATTGTCAGATGAAGGAGTTTAATGGTAGTCTTAATGTAAAATCATTTGTTTAGCTTGTCATTAAAAAATGCCTTTAATGTATATCCACCTAGACTTGTTTTGGTCAGTGATCATCATGCATCTGGGAGGAATAGATAGCCCGAAAAATGCAGTTTTATGTTTGGCTACCGTGGTGTTAGTTTAAACTTAATGCTAACCGTTAAATGGATAGAAATAAGAGTTATGTATTGTTTTTAATGAAGTGGATAACGAGGCGAAAAAGTAACGTGATAAAAAATTAGTGATAAAGGGAAAAAGGATGGGATAGATGAAGCGGTTTGTGATGATTTTTGTGGTAGTCATATGTTTGTGCGGATGTAATAAAAAGTCAACAGTAATTGTTCATGAAACAGACATTAATTCTCAACGATTATTAATTTTAGACGAAGTAAATCGAGAGGATTATGAAACAAGTGAAGTTTATGCGCTAGGAGATCCATTAGTATTTCTAGCGGGGAGTAATAATGATTTACTCTGGCAAGTGACATTAACAGGGTATGAGGTCGTTGAAGATCGTTATGAAAAAGTAAAAAAAGCATTAGTTCTTCATTTTAATTATCGTTATTTAATGCAGGAATTTTTAATGATGCAAACCTTAAACCCGCTAATTTCTCCAACGGTTTTTTATCACGAAACAGCTTTAAAGCAACAGAGTTTAGCAGAGGCAACTATTGCATATAACTTAGGAAATTATGCAAATAGTCCTCATATTCTTTACGAGCCAGTTGTTAATAACGAAATGATTTGTCAGTTAGTTTATTTGAAGCCAAATAGTGAACAAAATTGTTTTAGTTATTATAGCTATGCTGGTGAAGGAGACTATCTGATCAGCTTTGAAACAGCTTCCGGTGAACATGTTAATTACTTGGTTCAAGTAAAAGAAGAAAGAGATGTCGAATTTTAAGAAAATTAATCCAAAAAACTAAATATTATTTAAAATATATAACATTATGGTATGATTAACATGGGATAAAAAAGGTTGGTAAGAGAGACTTTGATTTTTATTTAAAGGGGACATGTTATGAGTACAAAGAAAAAAGTATTAATTGGAGGAGCTATTGTCATTGCAGTAGCCGGATTAGTATTTGGTGGGGTACAAACATATAAGTACTATCAAGCAAAAGAGTTGGTTTTATCCTATCAAGAGATGACACTTCCTAATATTAAGGTCAATGATCAAGACGTATCAGAAATTTCAAAAGGTCAGTTAACTGAGCGCTTAAAAGAAGAAATCGATGGTTTCGAAAATCAAGCGATTGAAGTCGTTGTTAATGATCAAACTTTTTCTAAGACACTAAAAGATTTAGGGATTTCTATTAGTGAAGATATTAATGAACTAGCAAATGAAATTTTTTCAATCGGAAAAGATTTAAACATTTTTGAACAAGCTGAGCGAATTAAAGAAGCGCCTTTAGTCGAATATACCATTACATATAGTTATGATGAAGCATTAGTTGAAGAGTGGATTCAGTCAATTGCTGATGAAGTTTATGTCGAAAAAGAAGAAGCGACGTTTAAGATGGTATCGAGTGGGAATTTCGAAGTAGGAGAAGGTCGAGATGGTTACTCAATTGATACTAAAGCAATTATTAATGAAATCAAAACAGCATTAGATGAACAGTCAAAAGAAACGATAACTGTTACAGCTGAAGGAATCATTGACAAGCGATCAAAAGATCCAGAGCTATTAAAATCGGTTAATTCTAAAATTTCTACGTATAGTTCGTCATTTCCAACTGGTATTGCGCGATCTAAAAATGTAGAATTAGCAACGTCAAAAATTAATCGAACGTTATTGATGCCAGGTGAGGAGTTTTCATATACTAAAAAAGTTTCGCCAGTCGTTGCATCAAATGGTTATTTAAATGCCACAATCTTTGTTAATTCTCAACCTGTTGATGGAATAGGAGGAGGAATATGCCAGGTTTCTTCGACGTTGTATAATACTGTGTTACATGCTGGAATTATGCCAACAGAACGAAGAAATCATAGTCTACAAGTGGGGTATGTTCCTGCTGGATTAGATGCGACTATGGCAGAAGATTTAATTGATTTTAAATTCGTTAATACATTAGATTATCCTATTTACATTAATGCCTATACACAAAATGGTACGCTAACGATTGAGTTTTGGTCTAATGAAGATGCATTAAAAGGCATTAATTACAAACCAAGTGTTAAAACAATTGAATCAGGTAAAAAATATCAAACGTATTTAGTTGGTTATGATGTTAATGGAAATGTCGTTTATAACGAATACATTGATACAAGTACCTATAAATAAGAACAAAAGCTTTACTTCTTAAGAGGTAAAGCTTTTTTCGTGTTGTTTCACGTGTCAGTTAAATAAATAGAGAATATCTTATATAGTATCCTGGTCATATTAACAGCAAAAAATAAACTTGTTTCAAAAAAGAAAGACGTGATACTGTTGACCAATGTTATAAGAGATGAAAAATTAAAAGCAGCTTTAAATGAAATATATTTTAAGCAACCAGCTGATCAAGATATTACAGAAGCTCAGCTTACTAGTTTAAAGGGAGCCGTATACTTAGAACAAAAAGAAATTAAAGATTTGACTGGGATCAATTATGCAATCAATCTAACAGGATTATATCTAAATGAAAATCAAATTGCTGATTTAAGGCCGTTGCGAGAGTTACAAAACTTAGAGCAACTCAGTGTCATGAATAATCAGATTCAAGATTTAAAAGCACTTAGTTCACTTAAAAATCTTCAAAGTTTAAATATTAGTCATAATAAAATTGAAAGCTTGTGGCCGTTAACAAAGTTAAAAAAGTTAGTTACTTTGTTTTTAGATAATAACCCGCTTCAAAGTTTTGAAGAATTACGTTTTATGAAACAATTATCTTTACTCTCAATGATGCGAGTAGGCATTTCCAATCTAAATATTATAAAATCACTCATTAATCTTGAAGTATTATATTTAGATGAAAATCGAATTCAATCGCTCCAACCCCTAAAGCACTTATCGCTATTATATCAACTTAATATTAATGACAATCAGATCAAAGATTTGACACCACTTGTTGGACTTAAGCATTTATGTATGCTATTTGCCAATCGAAATCAAATACACAGTATTGAGCCGTTAAGTAAAATGAAGCATCTTCAGTTTTTAGACTTGAATGATAATCAAATTGAGGACTTAAAACCGCTAATTAATTTAACAGGATTAGAAGCCTTAAGCATTATGAATAATCACGTTAAAACATTAGCGCCCGTGATGCAGCTTCCTCACTTACTTGCGTTATTAGCACAAGGAAATCAAATTAGTTCGATTTATGGACTAAAAAAAATTCCCATCATTAGTGTTGAAAATCAATTCATTGAGTGGACGACTCCAATGAATTTTAAAGCAAATCGTTTTAGACTAAAAGATCAATTAGTTGATATTGACGGAACTGTTCCTTCAATTGTCACCTTAATTCCAAAGTCGATTGATTATGATGCAAAAACCAACGAATTAGAGCTCACAGAGTTTTTAAAAGATGAGATTAAAATTCTTTTTCATAATCAAAATCAAGATTTTCCATTTAGTGGAGAGTTAATGATTACAATTTCAAAAACTTAAATTTAAGCGGTCAATTGACCGCTTTTTACTTTTTAAGGCATAAAATTAATAATAAGTAACAAAATATAGATATAAAAATAAATATTACCAAACATATTGAAATCGTTATTCATTTAATCTTAAATCTGATTAAAAAGAGGTATACAAATAAAAGTTAAGATGTTATAATAACGCTCGCACTAAAGAAATCCCTATCAAATGTTGAGGTTTATTAGAGTGTTTTTTGAATGAATTTAAAAGAAGGTTTATTGAAAAAAAATTCTAGTAAGGGTTAAGTAAAGGAGTATATTAAATGAAAGTCGTTGTTGTCATTGACTCATTAAAAGGAAGTTTAAGTTCAATTGAAGCTGGAGAAGCTGCTAAGGCAGGAATTTTAGCAGCAAACAAAGAGGCAACGGTTATTGTCAAACCGTTAGCAGATGGAGGAGAAGGAACGACTGAAGCGTTAGTTTGTGGAATGAATGGAACGATGAATTCATTAACAGTAACAGGACCTATTTATGAACCTGTCGAAGCTCAGTACGGGATGATTGACGAAGTGGCTGTGATTGAAATGGCACAAGCAGCAGGACTTCCTCAAGTACCCGCTGATAAGCGTAATCCATTAGTCACGACTACTTATGGAGTAGGAGAAATGATTAAAGCGTGTGTGGAAGCAGGATGTAAAAAATTCATTATCGGAATTGGTGGATCGGCAACTAATGATGCTGGAATTGGAATGCTCATGGCATTAGGATATAAATTTTTAAATCAAAAAGGTGAAGAGGTCGAGCAAGGTGGACAAGGATTGAGTCAAATTGTCTCAATTGATGATTCAAATGTATTATCAGAGTTAAAGTCATGCGAATTTAAAATCGCATGTGATGTGAACAATCCTTTATATGGATCAGAGGGTGCTGCACATGTTTACGGTCCACAAAAAGGAGCCACTCCACAGATGGTTGAACAACTTGATGAAGGACTACGCCATTTTGCTCACGTGGTAGAAAATTATAAAGGAAAAGACTTTGCTACTTTACCTGGAGCGGGAGCTGCAGGTGGATTAGGATTTGCATTCACTGCCTTTTTAAACGGAACGTTACAATCAGGGGTTCAAATTATTTTAGAGGAAACAAAGTTAGAAGAAGCTCTTAAAGGAGCAGATTTTGTGTTAACAGGTGAAGGGCGTTTAGATCATCAAACAGCAATGGGGAAGGCTCCAATTGGTGTTGCTAAATTAGCTAAAAAACATGGGTGTAAAGTTATTGGTGTCGCTGGATCGGTAACAAAAGAAGCAACAGCTTGTCATGCAGAAGGAATCGATGCTTATTTTTCAATTGTAAATGGAGCAATGTCATTAGAGGAAGCGATGAATAAAGAAGTTGCAGCTGAGAATATGAAACAAACGACGCAACAAATCTTTAATTTAATTCAAGTTGTGAACAAATAAAGAAGTAGGAGAGATAAGATGGATTTACAAATTACAACATTCGGTGCCTTATTAGGACTAGGCGTTTCAATATTTCTAATTATTAAAAAAATTCATCCCGCTTATAGTTTAATTTTAGGTGCTTTAATCGGTGGAATAGTTGGTGGGGCAGGGTTAACTGAGACGGTTAACATCATGATTAATGGATCAAAGGAAATGATGCCATCAATTATTCGAATTATTACATCAGGGGTTTTAGCTGGAGTGTTAATTCAAACGGGTTCTGCTGCTAAGATTGCCGATCAAATTGTCAAACTATTAGGGGAAAAGCATGCGTTATTTGCATTAGCTTTAGCGACAATGATTTTAACTGCATCAGGGGTATTTGTCGATATTTCTGTTATTACTGTTGCTCCGATTGCATTAGCTTTAGGTAAAAAACTAAATTATTCAAAAATTGCTGTCTTACTTGCTATGATTGGTGGAGGAAAATGCGGAAATGTCGTATCACCTAACCCAAATACGATTGCAGCTTCTGAGAACTTTGGAGTTGAATTATCAAGCTTAATGGGAGCTAACGTTGTGGGAGCACTAGTTGGGCTAGTTGTTACAGTATTTCTTGTTAAATTACTAGTTAACAAAGGTGAGAAAGTCAAAGAAGTTGTAGAACAACATAAGCAAGAAGATTTACCAAGCTTTTTTGCAGCTATTTTAGGACCGCTTGTAGCGATTATTTTATTAGCCTTACGCCCTTTAGCTGGAATAACAGTTGATCCATTAATTGCACTACCAGTTGGAGGATTAATTGGTGTGATTGCTTGTGGTAAAGTTAAACAGATTAATGAATATATGACATTTGGATTGGCTAAAATGATGCCTGTAGCTGTTTTATTAGTCGGAACAGGTGCGGTTGCCGGAATTATAAAAGCCTCAACAGTACAAGTTGATACAATTGCTCTTTTAAGTAGCTTAAGTATTCCTGAATTTTTATTAGCACCAATCGCTGGAATTTTAATGGGGGCAGCAACAGCCTCAACGACAGCAGGAACAACAATTGCTTCTGCAACATTTGGACCTGCAATTATGGCAGCTGGCGTTTCTGCACTAGGTGGAGCCGCAATGGTACATGCTGGGGCAACAGTTCTGGATCATCTACCTCATGGATCATTCTTCCATTCAACAGCAGGAGCTACAAACGTATCTATTAATGAACGTTTAAAATTAATCCCATATGAATCATTAATAGGTTTAGCAATTACCATTACGACAACCATTCTTTGGGGCATTATTCTATAAATTTAAAATGTTATAAATAGCTAAAAAGGACGATGAATTAGACATCGTCCTTTTTTATTTTTCAACTTTTAATCCTTGAGGTGAAGGAGGGGGGAGCTTCATTTCCTGTCTAATCTGTACCCCGCTCTAAGGAGAGAGGATAATAGTGAAGTCATGTTTTATTGACTTCCTAAATCAAGCTGTTAGACGTTAATGGTTCATATAAGACTGACGTAAGGGTCCAGTTGTTATTCATTGTGGGAGTTAACATTGAAAAGACATTAGCTTTCTGCTTGTGTTATCTTTGTTTAAGATATTACATAATAATAAAAACCCCACCATCGATTGATGGTGGGGGACTGTCAATTAATTATTCGATGATTTCACCTGTTTGTTGTTTAAGTGCTTCGATAGCTGCTTGATAACCTGCCATGTAGCCTTCTTCAAATCCTTTATCATACATTGGATCTTCTTCTTGAATTAAGCTAAATTTAGCTGAAGTACTTAAAACATGATTCGTAACTGTGACTTGTTGAATGGCAAAAGTATCTGTTTCTTCTAAAACATAATCAGAGACTTTTAGTGTATTAGAATCGATATAAGTCGTCTCGTAAGCTGAATCATTAATTTTAACGCGACTATAGTTTGTGAAGTTTTGGCCTTTAATAATTAAGTTGCCTTCCTCATCATTAAAGACCTCAGAAATTAGAATTTCATTAACTCCCATTTGTAGTTTAGTTGGTTCGTATGGATTGATTCCATCGTAAATATACTGTTCACCATAAAGCATATCGTACTGTAATAGTTTTAAGTTATCTAAATAATCCGATGATTCTTGATATTGTTGATGATAGTTAACTAACGTTCCATGGTGAATATCTAATTGGTTTAACACATGAGCTCCTAATTGATAAGCTTCAACATCTGTGTCTTGTTTTTCTAAGCCAAAGTTGTTCCAAACGATGTATTCTGTTTGGAAAATATCTCCATTTGAAAGCTCTGCATCTTCAATTCCAAGCGTTGGTAGATGATCGCCATACATCACAAGGACAATATCTTCATTCATTAATGATAGAGCATGAGTTAATTCACCAATGAATTGATCCATTTCATGAATTTCATTGACATAATACTCAAATGAAGTTAATCTTTCTGCGTCTTCTAACCCAGACAGCGTAATCTTTGAGTGATTTTCAACAGGAGTTGATGGATAGTCACCGTGTCCTTGAACAGAAATCGTGTAAATAAAGTCTTGAGTTTCTGTTGAATTTAATGCATCTAATATTGATTTAGTTAAGTATTTATCTTTTGCCCAACCTAGAGGCGTTGTTTCTTCAACATTCATATATTCAATTGATGTGAACGTATCAAACCCTAACATTTTAAATACTTTTTGGCGAGTATAGAATGTCCCTTTATTATTATGAATGGCATGTGTCGAATAACCTAAATCTTTTAAGTTGAAGTTAAGACTTTCAGCTGTTGTTTTTCGTAAGATTGTTTTGTACGGATACTCACCCGCACCGAAGAACTCAAGATTCATTCCGGTAATGATTTCAAATTCTGTATTAGCTGTTCCGGCTCCTACGGAAGGAACACGTAAAAATCCAGACGAAAACTCTTCTTTTAACTTTCTAAAGTTAGGAATTGGATCGGCTGAGAATTCTAAGTCTTTCATATAAGTTGGATCAAAGAATGATTCTAATTGAAGCATGATAATGTTTGGTGCTTGTTTTTGAGGAACTAACGTATTGTCATTACTTGCAACTAAGTTTGAATTATCCAATTCAGAAGATTCATTATTTTGAACTAAAGTTTGTGCTAAGTCATTCATCGTTGCTTCTGTGTAATTAATTGGACGTTTAATTCCTGTATTTAATAATGTATTAGTAAAGCAATAAGGGAAACCATAATCTAAGTAGGCAAAGGCAACATTTCCAAAGTAGTCAGAAATAATGTTTGCTTTTAATGCCCCTTGCGTTAAAAGAATGAAGCTTAGGACAATTGCTCCAAATAAAGGAACGGACTTTTTATAGTTGACCTTATTTCTTGATTTAGGTGCTTTAAAGAATGAAATGATCACACCAACGATTGCAATTAAAATTCCAACAATAATTAAACCCATTTCAAATTTAGTGAAATACTTTTCTAAAATATCAAATGTTGATGAAATTAATTTTAATTCGTTAGCTGTAAATGGTGTAACACGATTATTTAATACAATTCCGTTTGTAATTCCACCAGCTAACCAAATGATTGAAATGGTTGTAAAGACAAAAACTTTACGTCTAACTAAGAAAACAATCGATAAGGTAACTAGGATGAGTAATACATTGTAGATAAATACAATCGGTGACTCCATCAAATATTGAAATGCAGCCAGGATAGAGTGACGGCTAAAACATTCAATTAAAAAATTGATCAGGAAAGCAGCTGCCACACATAGAAAATAATAATTATATAAATACTTTTTCGAAAATTCTTTCATGTCTAACCCCCATAAATAAATGCTCTATGAGTTTGAGTGGACTCAAAGAGTTTGATTTACAATTATTACCATAATGTGAATCTAAAAATAGTCCACTTGTCATTGTAGCAATGATACTGTATAAAATCAATTAGAAAAAATTAGTAGAGGTAGCTACAAATAATTATTATACAGATTCAAAGTAAAAATTCACCTTCTATTTAAAGGTTTTCATTAAATCGTTAAAATCCTTAATCATTACGGTTAATAATTGATTAATATAAACGCTTTTATTATATTTTAAACGTTAGAATGTCGGTATTTGTTAATGAGGTGATGAAAGAGTATTTATACTTCAATCATCATGAATTGAGATAAAGGGTTAGTTATGGATAGAGAGAATAAAGTAGTCGTTAAAACATAATGTAAAAAGATAACATTTAGCGTATAGTTTTTTATCCAATGAATAATAAAAATCTTTCTATAATATATAATATTAAAAAATGACTTCATAACAAGATAATCGGCAATAAAAAAAGTAGAGAAGGATCTCTACTTTTTTGTTATGACGCTTTAGGTTTTAAGCACTCAGTGACACGTGAGACAATCGTTTCTTTTTCAGAATCGTTACTTCCATTCCAAAGAATTTCAAAAATGACTCCAAGTCCAGGAAGCGTTTTTTCCTCACCTGATTCGATTGCGTCAATAATTGTTTCACGAATTTCATCGTAGTTTGAATCATCAAGATTTGCCATAACTGCTTTTCTTAAATCAAAGTTCATCAGTATCACCTCATAAATTTTCTTTCGTTATAGTTTCTCACCATTAGCTAAAGTTATGCATTCTTTTATTGATTGATATTTTTTAAACGAACCACATATACTAAAAACGTTATATCATTCTAAAGATTTTTATTAAATTAGATGTAAATTAAAATAAGAATCAAAGTTCTTTTCATTTAAAAGATCAATAGACATCTCTTGTCAATTTTGAAATTTATTTGGAAAGTTTGTTCACTTATAGTAAAATAGTAAGATGAAACCGCATGAAGAAGCGGTGTTAAGAAAAGAAAGTAGGTTGAAGATATGGGGAATCGTTTCTTAAAGGGGGCAATGATTTTAAGTATTAGTATGTTTGCCACCAAGTTTCTTGGAATTCTCTATGTGATCCCGTTTCAACAACTAGTTGGAACATCAGGAATGGCGCTTTATAATTACGCATATACGCCATATGCACTATTTATTAGTTTATCAACACTTGGAATTCCCGTTGGAATTGCAAAATTCGTCTCAAAATATAATGCAGCGGGAGAATACGATACGGCAAGAAAAATGTTTAGATATGCTATTTGGTTCATGATAGCTTTGGGATTCATCGGATTTTTAACGATGTATAATTTAGCACCGTGGTATGCTCAAGTCGTTTTAGGTGGAGAAGAGGCACTGGCTAATACGGTCGAAGATGTCACGATGGCGATTCAAACGATTAGTTTTGCTTTATTAATTATTCCAGTTATGGCTATTTTCAGGGGATTCTTTCAAGGAAATCAAAACATGGTTCCTACCTCTGTGTCGCAGTTTGTGGAGCAAGTTGTACGTATTATTTTTATTTTAGCTGGATCTTACTATATTATTAATTTTCAAGGTGGAACGACAAAACAGGCGGTTGGATTTTCAGTGTTTTCAGCCTTTTTAGCGGGAATTACTGCATTTTTAATTTTATATTATTTCTGGATTAAAAACGTTAAACAATATAACGAATTGTTAAAGCAGTCGGTTCCTCATGAACCAAGAAATTACGGAAATCTTTTTGCTGAGTTAATTTCTTATGCTATTCCTTTTGCCATCTTAGGGTTAGCGACTAATTTATTTCAAATTGTCGATCAAACAACATATAACCATTATATGCTTTTAAGTGGAATGGACGGAGTCTTGGTTGAGGATTCATATGGAATGTATGCAGGATCATTGTATAAAATCATTATGATTCCTGTTTCATTTGCAATCTCTTTTGGACAACCATTAATTCCAGAACTAACACATCATTTAACGTCTGGAAATTTAAAAGCAGTTCGTAAAAACTTAGTTCTAGCGATTCAATTAACATGTTTTATTACGGTTCCTGCTGTTGTTGGAATGGCTTTATTATCAGAACCTATTTATATTATGTTCTTTAATTCAAACATCCCTGGATATAATCAAATGGGTGGTGAGATTTTTAGATTAGGTTCACTACTTGGACTATTCATGGCACTTTATAGTATTATTACGGCTATTTTACAAGGAATTGGTAAGCAGTGGTACGGTATTATCTTCTTAGCAACATCATTAGTGATTAAATATATTGGGAATGTGTTGTTAATTCCTATTTTTAAAACAGATGGAGCGACATTAGCGACGATGATTGCTTATACATTCTGTATGACGATGAGTTTAATCATTATTAAACGTCAAACAGGATTTAAATTGTCACAGTTGCTTCGTCGTTTAGTTGCAATTTTTGTTTTTACAGGAATGATGGCACTAGTTGTTATGATTGTAAAATCAGGCTTAAACCTAGTGATCGACTATGATAAACATCATTTATTATCTTATGTTTATGTTGCCATTTCTGGATTTGTTGGAATTGTCGTGTACTTTGGTTTAGCTTGGTATTTTGATTTAATTCATGCTTTATTCGGGGTGAAATTTTCTCCTAAACAACTAAAAGAACGCATACTTCGTCGTCGCTAAGTTCATACTATCCCTATATAACTAGATGAGTTGAAGGTGATGGGATGAAGCGTGCATTAACTCGTTGTCTATTAGGAATTAGTGTGATCTGCTTTTTATTTATTGGAGGTCTCAGAACGAATGTTCAGTTAACCTCTCAAGCACAACAAAATCTTTCAGTGCTTGTCCCTCAAGCCATGAAGTTAACCGACCATGTGAAGCTATGGTTATCTGATTATGTCGAAGAAGACGAAGCAGTCATCAGCACAGTGGATGTTCTTGCTCAAAAAGAAGGTTTGATTGATTATGACGCTGCTTTAGAAATTGTATACGAGATGATTGGTGATATTGAGCATTTATTGACACTCGATCAAAAAGAAGCGATTGAAAAAGAAGTTAATGAACTCTACAAACAAAGCATTTTAAAACAGTATAAAAATGAAGTCGGTCCACAGTTTTACGAATAAAAAAGTCGCCAAATGGCGACTTTTTTAAATGGTTGTTTCAGGTCTAAATCCAAGATAACTTTCAACTTTACGTAAGCGAATATTAATATTAGCGACCTTGTTTTTCATATCCACTGGATCATTAGCGTTATCATTTATCATCGGATAGTTAGCAGGAGAATTGGTTGGATTGATATTATATCCCTGTGGAGATGGAACTAGGGAAGCTCCAGAAGAAAGAGCTGGATCGACTGAATAAGTTGGAATACTTGGATTAGTTGTTCCCACAGTATTAGTTGGTGTTAAAGAGGGAAGATTATATGGAGTGCTAGACGTGTTTTGTTGAATGTTTTTTTGAACATCACTGCCCGCTGAATAAGGATTGGTAGGATTAGGGCGTAAATCTTGATTTGATAATGCATGAGTAGTTGCTAAATCGTTAAAAGATGGTGTTAAGTTTGGAAGTTGATCTTGAGGTTGAGTGATACGCGAAAAATCATTAAACGAAAATTGCCCAGGAAATAGTTCGTTACTAGCTGGTTCTTCACCAATGCTTCCACTTAAGTTTTCATTAATTAAAGAGGGATATTGAGACGAATGATAATGATCCGTTGTCATCGGATAAGAACTAGAATTAGGTCCATAGGCTGGAGTCTGGTTTTGTGGATAGTTATTAGATGGCATGGAAGAAGGATAAGGAGCCATAGCATTTGGATTGAACGCTTGATTTCCTAATGCATTCGGATAAGGGTTTCCACCATTATTCATCATAGGTGCTTGATTATAATTCGAATTATTGTTCATCATCGGATATGGAGTGTTTGCGTTATTCATAGGTTGAGGTTGCGGAAAGTTAAAGTCTGTCATTGGACCGTAGTTAGGGTTTGGATAATTGTTCATCGACGGATTGAAATTAGGGTTTTGATTCATTGCAGGATAAGGCTGATTCATCATTGAGGGGGGATTGGTATTCATATTATGATTTACCATAGGCATTTGAGCAGGATTGAAATTATTATTCATCATGGGATTAAGTCCTCCTATTGACGGCATTGCACCATTTCGACCTTGAAATTGAGGACCCGCACTTGTATTAGGTCCCATCATTTGATTAACGCTTGGTCCAAGTGGAGACATACCATTATGGCCTTGGGGAGGGTTTTTGGTATTATTTAAAAATTGATTTAAATAAAATTGCTCCATCTCATCAATAGGCGTTTTCGACTTTTGTTTTTTTAGTTTGCTAAACATGGGCGAAGCCCTCCTTTCTATTGCTACTATATACTATGAAAGGTGCCCTGATTATGTTATGATATTTTTGTTTAAAAAGTTTTAAAGAAAATTGGAGGAACAAACGTTGCGTTTAGATAAATTATTAGCTCATACGGGATATGGAACACGAACAGAAGTAAAAAAATTATTAAAATCGAAAGTGGTTAAAGTCGATGGCGTGATCGTCAAAGATGCTAAGCAAAAAGTAGATTTGAGTCAACAAGTGGTGACCGTTTTTGATGAACAAGTTGAATATCGTGAGTTTGTTTACTTAATGATGAACAAACCTCAAAACTGTTTAAGTGCAACACGTGATCGTGATTATCGCACCGTTATCGATTTGTTAGATGAGGATTACTTAATGTTTGATGTTGCACCTGCGGGACGTTTGGATCGTGACACAGAAGGTCTAGTTCTTTTAACGAATGATGGAAAACTGGCTCACGAGATTATTTCACCTAAAAAAGATGTATTCAAACGTTATGTGGCACATATTAGTGGTGAATTAACCGCTTCTTCAATCAAACAATTAGAAGTAGGTGTAGAAATTTTAGATGGAAATAATGAGTCATTTATCACGAAACCAGCAAAGTTAAACGTGATAGGCCCAGTTAATGATTTAACAGCAGTAGAAATTTGTATTACCGAAGGTAAGTTTCATCAGGTTAAGCGAATGTTTGCTAGTGTAGGATGCAAGGTGGTTTATTTAAAACGTTTAGCCATTGGTTCTTTACAATTAGACGAAACACTGGCATTAGGTGAATATCGTGAATTGACAGAAGAAGAATTAGCTTGTTTAAAAGAAGAGACAACACATTAAATTAAAAACAATTGATAAGAAAGTGAGGTGTATTTAAAATGAGAGTTGATTTACATGTTCATACATCTATTTCAGATAGTTCGTTAAGTACTAAAGAGACTTTATTATTAGCTAAACAACGGGGATTAACTCATGTAGCAATCACGAATCATGATACGTTAGTTGGATTAAAAGAGGCAATTGAGCTTGGTAAACAAATAGGCGTTCACGTGATTCCGGGAATTGAGATTAGTGCCTATGACTTTAAACATCAAAAGAAAACTCATATTCTTGGATATAACTTTGATTTAGAGGGAACGCACATTAAGGCATTAGTAGACCCAGTTAATAAGCGTCGAGATGCGAATACAAAATGGCAAGTACAACAACTAATTGAAGCTGGCTATCCTCTCACAATGAATGAGGTAGCTAAAAAAGCAAAAGATTCAACCGCGTGGTATAAACAACATATTTTTGATGTCTTAACAAGTAAAGGTTATCAAAGGGAAGAACTTAAACCGTTATTTAAAAAGGGTGGACTTTGTGATCGTGTGATTACGTATGTGAGTGCAGAGGATGCGGTTAAAGCCATTAAGGCCGATCATGGAATAGCGGTGATGGCTCATCCTGGACAATCTAAAACGTATGACTTAATCCCTCAACTTGTGGCTGTTGGTTTAGATGGAATCGAAAAGTATCATCCCGATCACAAAGAAGAAGATTATCAATTAATCGATGGGTTAGTGGCAAAGTATCACTTAATAGCAACGACAGGATCAGATTTTCATCATGAGTATGGTCCTAATCGTCCATTTGGGACACTTTTCATGACATCACTACCCTTTAAATAATAAGAAATCCTCTGAAAAAGAGGATTTTTTTATCAAGAAATGAGGACTTGGGCTCTCATTCACAATTTATTAAAGTTATGATACAATAACAGTCGTGTAAAAAAAGATCATAAAATCATAAAATCTGCAGAAAAGGTTTTAGTTTAGACATAGGAGAAAGGCAGCGGTGATCATATGCGTTTAAGAAAAGTAAAAGGTGCAGCGGAAACAATTGCAGCTCACCCTGAGATTGTTATTCCTGATGCACAAGCATTAAAAGGAAAATGGCAATCGGTATTTGAAAAGGAACAACCTTTATATATTGAAGTTGGAATGGGAAAAGGTCAATTTATTATTGGAATGGCGCAGAAAAATCCCCATCTAAACTTTATTGGAATTGAAAAATTCGATTCAGTCATGGTACGCGCGCTTGAAAAAGTGTTAGAAGCAGGAGAGTTACCAAACTTAAAATTATTAAAAATCGATGCTCAAGAGTTAACAGACATTTTTGCTGAAAATGAAGTGGAAGGTGTTTATTTAAACTTCTCAGATCCATGGCCAAAACCACGTCATGCGAAGCGTCGTTTAACACACGAAAACTTCTTAAAGTTATATGAACATATTACCATTCCAAATGGATATGTTTGTTTTAAAACAGATAATCGTTTATTATTTGAATATTCATTAGTGAGTGTCACTGAATATGGAATGGCATTACGTGATGTTGCTCTTGATTTACATCAACGAGAAGACTTAGAATGGAATGTCATGACAGAGTACGAACAAAAATTTAGTGCAAAAGGACAACCAATTTATCGATTAGAAGCACAATTTCAGACGCAAGAGTAAAAGGATATAAGGGGTAAATGGATGAAAGTTATTGTAGGTTCAACTAATCGAGTAAAAATTAATGCGGTTAAGGATGTTTTAAGTGAAATAGGGTGTGAGGTCATTGGTGTAGACGCCCCGAGTGGCGTTTCTAACCAACCCTTTAGTGATGCTGAAACAGTAGCGGGTGCTAGTCATCGTGCCGAGGCTTGTTTAGCATTTGGAGAAATAGGAATTGGTTTAGAAGCGGGTGTTGAATATTTAAATAATCAGCTATATTTAGTCAATTGGGGTGTTTTAAAAACTAGTGATCATCAATGTTTTTATGCAGGTGGAACTAGGCTACCACTACCCATTGAGTTGATTGCTCCTCTTGAAGCAGGTCAGGAATTAGGGGATGTCATTGATGCATATTCTAAGCGACAAAATGTTCGATCAAACGAAGGAGCCATCGGCATTTTAACGGCTGACTTTTTTAATCGTCAAGAGAATTTCAGTCACATTGTTCGCCTGTTATGGGGACAATATCAGTATGCCAAGCAATCGTGTCGAAAATAAAAAATTTGGTTACAATCGCTTCCTGTGGTATAATAGAGTAGATTTATACTATAAGGAGGCGATTTTTTGTCGAAAAAAACACGAGATATATCGAAACTCTCAGAAGAAATGAAACCGGCATCAAACAGTATGAAACAACATTTCATCAACTTGACAAAGTCATCTAAGCGTAAATTACACGCATTAAATATTAAAAATAAATTAAAACTAAATCAAATTAATCATCAAATTAAAAAGACGAAATATAATTCTGTGACGGATGAGTCACTATTAATCAAGAAAGCAAATGCTAGTGATTTACGTTTAATGAATCGTGTTACAACTCTTTTTAGTGGGGTTGTTATTGTAGGGTTAAGTGCAGGATTAATCTGGATGGCTCAACCCAAAATTACAGAAGCTACATTCGCTAATAAAATGCAAGAGAGTATTAATGCCGCATTTACTTATGAGGGGCAAGAAGTAAATACTAAAAATGGAACCATTGCATATCATATTCCAAGACAATTCCAATATCGTTGGTCAATTGGTGTGAACGATATCATTAAGTATAAGGATAATGAAGTTATTATGCATTATAATAATCAATATAATGTTGTAGGACAAGATCCTGAGACTTATTATTTACTACGTGATGAGAACAAAGCTGCTGGTGAAGAGGTTTTCTATCAAAACTTTAATCAAGATGGACAAAATGGTTTTGTTCAATTAGTTAAAATGACAGAAAAGTATTTACTCACTGTTTTTGTTGATGGAACTAAGTTATCAGCTATTATTGATTATGAAGAAGCGCCTTATTTAGCATATAATATGTTAATGGTTGGTCGTACGGTTGAAGTTTATGAGTCACATTCAGTTGGAACTGAATTGACGAAAAAAGAAGTCGGTGTAGAAACATCATCGGCTATGACGACAGATGAAACATTAGATTCATCTGATCACTCAAAAATCATATCTATTAATGAAAATTCATCTTCAACAGAGAGTGAAGACCAGTCTGATGAGGAGACAACATTAGAGGGGCAGCTGTCATCAGAGGAAAGTAAAGAAATCATAGAGTTTGATTTTAGTAGTGAAAAACGAAATGAAATGGCTTCTGATGGCGAATCTGAAGCCAACTAAGGAGGAACAATGATGAAAGACATTACAAGTGTAGAGCAATACCGCGAGATTATTGAAAATGAAGATGTAATCATTTTATTTACAGCTAACTGGTGTCCAGATTGTATGGTCATTAAACCATTTATGCCAAGTATTATCGAAAAATATAGTGACTATAAGTTTTATTCAATTAATCGTGATCACTTAATGGATTTATGTGTAGAGTTAGAGATTTTTGGAATTCCAAGCTTTGTTGCCTTTAAAGGTGGAAAAGAAGTGGGACGTTTTGTTAATAAAGAACGTAAAACACGTCAACAAATTGAATCTTTTATCGAATCATTAGCTTAATTATTCATTTTTAAAGAATCGTCATATTTTCATGACGATTTTTTTTTACCTTCTTGTGAAAAAAGAACTTTTTCATGTATAATTAAGAGTAAACATTTGGGTAATTTAGGGTGTGACAATATGAAAAAACGTAAAATTTTTGATATTGAGAAAGTGGGGTTTGGGGATGAAGTAGAAGTTTCACCGACACCTAAACCCGTCTCAAAAAAAGAAATACCAGTCGTGATTCAACCGGTGGAACCTTCAATTGCTAAACCGAGTGTGAATCCTCCTCAGGCCGTTTTAAGCCCAGAGGTAAATGTAAAAAAAGAACGTCAAAGTGTTACTGTTTCTAAAACAAACACATCTCGTTCGAATTCATCTTTAAATTTAACGGGGTATCGACCGGTCGAGTTTGTATCACCGATTAGTGGGCGTCGAGTGACTCAACCTAAAAGGGTACACTTAGCTCATGGACAATATGAACTTTCAACAGCCTCGCTAGTAGATGAGTTAAGTGATGAAAACGTACAAGAAACTGCTCAAATTCAAACGTCACTTAGCAATCAAGAAAATCAAATGGCGTCAGATTTAAATGAGGTATTTGATCAAATGTTAGAGGCTAAGGAGAATGAACCATCAATCTGTCCCAGTTCTACAATTGAGAATGATGTTAATGAATTGGAAGTCAATGAAACAACAGTTGATTCATCAGTATCAAATCAAACGCAAAATTTCATCGTAAAACATGAGGAAGAGATTACTCATTCATCTGATACTTTAGCCGCTTCAAATGAATTAGAGGTAGAAAAAAGAGAAGATCGATTAAGCGAGATTGTTAGTGAAGTAAAGGAACTAGCAGTGACAATTGTTGAGACAATTAATAAGTCACAAGAAGAATCGGAAGAAGATTCAACACAAAATCCAGTGATAACAAACGACGAGGAATCAGTCCAAGATTCAATGAATGAATCAAAGTCTGATGAAAAAAATATCAATCATCAGAAAGAATGCTTTGAAAACGAGCAAATCAAGGCACAAACAAATGAATTAGAAGTTGACGATGTGTTAGCGTTACTTGATGAAGAAGAGAAAGTCTCTTCAGTTTTTGATACCATTTTAAGAGACAATGAAGAACAAAATCATCAATCGTTAGAACTTGATGATGTGTTAAGCTTATTACAAGAAGAGGAGACTAAGCCATCTTTATTTGATCAATTAATATCTGAACATCAAGAGGAAAGCACAATAACTCAAGACAATGCAAGTCAGATTGAAGATGATGATTTAGATGAAGCGTTTGATCTCTCATTTGATATAGCTGATGATGAAAATTTTTGTGATGAAGTACTAGAGCAAATTCAAGTGGAAGAAGAGGAAGAAGTCGTTACCTATTATGAAACAGCTAATGTTGATTTATTAAAAGAACCACAACATTCTGAAGTGAATAATGAAGAGTGGATCGTGAGTAAAATGGAAATCTTAGAACAGACTTTTGCCGATTTTGGAGTTAAAGTTCGATTAACAGGAGATTATACTCAAGGACCAACGGTAACACAGATTGAAATTCAACCTGAATCAGGTACGAAATTAAATAAAATTATTGGCTTATCAGATGATTTAAAACTGAGTTTATCAGTGGAAGAATTGAGAATTGAGCCCATTCCAGGAAAAAATACGATTGGTGTAGAAATCCCGAATCCAACGCGTCGAATGGTTTATTTAAAGGAAATTTTATCAAAGGCTGAGTTTAGAATGCACGATAGTCCTTTATGTATTGGACTTGGACAAGATGTTTCAGGGCAACCTGTTTATGCCGATATTGCGACCATGCCACATGGTTTAATTGCAGGGCAAACAGGATCAGGAAAAAGTGTTTGTATTAATACACTACTTGTTAGTTTATTATGTAAATCAAGTCCTGAGGATGTTCGTTTAATGCTTGTTGATCCAAAACGCGTTGAGTTAGCACCATATAACAATATTCCTCATTTAATTACGCCAGTTATTTGTGATGAACGAAAAGCTGCTCAAGGATTAAAATGGGCAGTTGATGAGATGGAACGCCGCTATGAATTATTTGCTGCAAACGGGGTTCGAGACATTAAATCATTCAATGACCGACGTCATGAGTTTGAAATGAGCTATGAGAAGTTACCGTATATTTTAATTGTTATCGATGAGTTAGCGGATTTAATGATGGTTTCTGCTCAAGAAGTTGAAGACTGTATTATGCGTATTACTCAAAAAGCGCGTGCAGCGGGAATTCACTTAATTGTGGCGACTCAACGACCAACGGTTGATGTCATTACAGGAACGATTAAGTCTAATATTCCAAGCCGAATCGCTTTTGCTGTCGCCCAGGCTAATGATTCACGTGTCATTTTAGATGAAACAGGTGCACAAAACTTGCTAGGTCAAGGTGATATGTTATGGTCTTCAAGTGGCGCTAAAGTTAAGCGGGTTCAAGGAGCCTATATTTCAAGTGAAGAGATTGATGCTGTAGTTGACTTTGTCAAAAAACAAGGAAAACCAAAATATTTAATTTCTGATGAAGTTTTTCAAAGAGGAACTTCATCCATTCAAACAGATACTGATCCGTTATTAAATGATGCGATGAATTTTATTTTTGAACGTGGTCATGCAACTGTTTCCTCGCTTCAAACGAGATTGCGAATTGGTTTTAATCGTGCAGCGCGCATCATTGATACTCTTGAAATGAATGGATGGATTGGAGAGCCACAAGGTGCTCAAAAACAACGAGAAATTTTAATTTCACGAGAAGAGTTTGAAGCTTTAAAAGATCTAACTCGATTTTAAAAATTACATATTAATTAATGAAACCGCCTTTTGAGTCTGATAATGACCAAAAGGCGGTTTCCAAATAGGCGATAAATGATATAATATTATAGAAATAATAGTACGAGATAGGAGACGATTCAGAATGAGTGAAAAATATCATCTCATTGGAATAAAAGGTTCAGGGATGAGTGCATTAGCACATATTTTATACGATATGGGACATGAGGTTCAAGGATCAGATATTGAGGAAACATTGTTTACTCAAATTGGACTAGAAGCTAAAGGGATGACATTATATCCATTTGGAAAATCTAAAATGGATTCAGATATGACAGTTATTATCGGAAATGCCTTTAAAGATGATCATATTGAGGTCATTCAAGCAAAAGAAATCGGTGCAAAATGTGTTCGATATCATGATTTTTTAGGAAGTTTAGCAGGAGGATTCACTTCAATCGCTATCTCGGGAACGCATGGGAAAACGACAACAACTGGTTTATTATCACATGTTTTACGATTAAACCGTCCAACTTCTTATTTAATTGGTGATGGAACAGGTAAGGGTGTAGAAGATAGTGAATATTTTGTTTTTGAGGCGTGTGAATATCAACGTCACTTCTTAGCTTATCATCCAGATTATTCTATTATTACGAATATTGAACATGATCATCCAGACTACTTTAAAGATATTGATGATGTATTAGATGCTTTTGATACGTTTGTTAGTCAGTGTAAAAAAATGGTTATTGCTTGTGGAGACGATAAAGAAGTTAAGAAATTAAAAGCCTCGTCTAAAATTATGACTTATGGATTTGAACCATCAAATCATGTGGTTGCTACTAATGTGTTAAAAACGTCTGAAGGAACAACATTTGATGTTTTAATTAATGGGAAATTCTATCATACCTTTGTCACACCATTCTTCGGGGATCATATGATTTTAAATAGTTTAGCTGTGATTGCCGTTTGTTATTTAGAAGGATTAGAACCATCAATCGTAGAAAAAGATTTAAAACTATTTGAAGGTGTTAAGCGTCGCTTTGCACAAAAAAATTACCACGAACAAGTTATTATTGATGATTATGCGCATCATCCAACTGAAATTGCTGTCACATTAAAAGCAGTTCGTCAAAAATATCCGGATCGTGAATTGGTTGCTGTATTCCAACCACACACGTTTACACGTACTGCTGCTTTTATTAATGAGTTTGCTGAAAGCTTAAATTTAGCAGATCATATTTATTTAACAGAAATCTTTGGATCTGCACGCGAAAGTGCTGGAACGGTTAATATTCAAACATTAATTGATAAATGCCATAGTGGTCACTTTATTACAAAAGAGACAGTGGATCAATTGCATCAATATCCAACCGCTGTTGTGGTCTTTATGGGAGCAGGAGATATTAAAAAATATGAAGATGCATACACACGATTACCTTGGCGCTCAGAAGCTTAGGAGAATAGCGAAAGGATAGGGGAAAGATGCTTGTATTAGCAAATGGTATAACTTTAACATTCACATTATCAGACTTATTAATTTTAACAGCAATTGCTTGTTTAATTGTCCTGACCATTTATCTGGTTTTTACGTTAAAATCATTTATTCGTTTATTAAATGAATCAACAACATTAGTTAATGAAAGCTCAAAGATCGTTGAAAATGTTCAGGAAAAAACAAAGGTTGTTGAAGAATATGTCACAGAAGCTGTTTCAAATGGACAAGGAATTTTTAAGGCTCTTTCTTTAGTGAATCGAGTACGTCGATAAAAGTGAGATAACCATTTTCAATGACTTATAGGATGCATTAAAATGGGTAAGATATAATATATTAGAATGAAAGGTGGTTTTTTTATGAAGAAGAGAAATGTATTTGTTTTAGGAGCTGCTTTAGGAGCTGCTGCGGTTGCATTATTAACACCTAAATCAGGTAAAGAGATGCAAAAAGAGTTATTAAAAAAAGCAGATGACATTCAAACAAAACTAAAAGACGTTGAAGTTGAAGACGTTAAAGAAGCTTTTGTAAATAAGTTAGATGAAATTAAAGATGCCATTAATAATTTTGATCTAGAATCTTCAAAAGCTGATTTAGAAACAAAGGTCAATGAAATTAAGGCGAAGTTAAATGAAATGGCTGTAAGATTAGAGGAAGCAAAAGAAAACTTCAAAGATGAAGCTCAATTAGTACAAGAAGATTTAGAAGAAAACTTCACTATTGTTATTGATGCCGTTAAAGAAAACACAAAAGAAGTTTTCAAAGAAGTCAAAACAGCAGTTGCAAGTTTAGGAGATGACGCTAAATTTGTTGCATCAGATGTAGCTGATGAAATGAAAAGTATGGCTTCTGATATGGTTGAGATTGCGACAACTAAAGAACAAGATGATAGCCAATCAGAACAAAATCAAACAAAATAATAGAAACAAAAGATTGTATTTCAAGTGATCATTGATCATTTGGATACAATCTTTTTTATATATTACTGAAATACGATTTAACATTCCTCTTAGTAGAAAATTTATTCATTTGATAAGCTAGATGGCATAGGTATACTTTTAGCTTGTTTAGTTTAGCGAGAGTTGATAGATTGCTTGATCAAGTGAAAGGTCAAATTAAAGTCTAATTATCAATAAAAAGAGCTGTTTCGAAAGCGAAACAGCTCTTTTATTTATCCAGACGATGTAGTTAGTAACAACAGCAAATAGTGTAACTCGTTAATAGATATTGAGGAATCAAATTAACTTGACACGGTTTAATTAGTGATGCTAATTCATAGGCATATGTTACAACTTCCTTGATTGATGGATGATAATGAATAAACTCTTCGATGTCTGGATCATACACTCCCCATTGCTCATAAGAATAACTGTACTGAATGTATAATTCTTTCATTATATCCCTCACTTTCAAGCCAATCTATTACGATGGAGGTAAACTAATTATATAATGCTTACAAAGTTTATTTTGTCGTTTTTGCCCCAGAATAAAAAAGTTTATGATGTCTCATAAAGTTGTAAAAAGACATTTAAAGCTTCTTTATATTTTCGATTCTGTTGATAAAATTTAACTAGTTGTTTAGAAAATAAATGAATACTTTCTGTATCATGTTGTTTTTTTGCTAAGGGGAGCGCCTTTTTAAGTAGAAAAATTCGAAAGATATCCGAATTGGGATGATGAGTTAAATGATAATAGTATTGATATTTTAAGT
Organism: Turicibacter sp. TJ11; assembly: GCF_021497505.1. Lineage (NCBI taxonomy): Bacteria > Bacillati > Bacillota > Erysipelotrichia > Erysipelotrichales > Turicibacteraceae > Turicibacter > Turicibacter sp. TJ11. Next base: position 334,799 of record NZ_CP069349.1, read on the forward strand.
GTTTGGGATGATTAAAATCAAAATTGTGCTGCTTTAGTTGATATAATAATTTTTTAAGCTTAATCATTTGATTGGAAGTTTCATAAAGTTGAATCAGGGATAAGAGAGGTTGTGATGGAATAGCGTGTTCTTTTATCGCCTTTAAGTACGTGTTTTCAGCTTTCTCATACTCGTGTAAAGACACATAGTAATGTCCGTAAATGGTATAAAGTTTTGGAGATTGGTGATAAGGATCTGAATAGTTTAATCGTGTTTTTAGTTTTTTTAATAAAGGATGAGCTTGAGAGAGTAAATCTTTTTTAATGTATTCGTGGCAAAGAAGTAACTCACAGTCAATCATATATTTAATCGCATAATAAGATTTAAATTGTGCTAATGCTAAATTGGTAAAATGACAAGCTTTAAAGGAATTGTTTTTCATCGAGTAGTAACTAGCTAATGAAAGATAAAGTAGCGGATCACAGAGTTGGAGTTCTTTTGCAATCGTGTAAGACAGTTGATAGTAATTTTGACTTAATTCTCCTTCATAAATTTTTTCATAGTAACGACCAAGTAGATAAAAATAAAACTGCAACTCATGAAGTGACATAAATTCACACATCTTTTGTAAGACGTCGGACTGTTCTTTAAACGATTGAAAGTTTTCGTGAAAACTTAGAAAACCTAGTTGAATTAAGTTTTGTTGATAATAAAGAGGGAGTTTATCTTTTAATTCATGAAAGCATGAAAAGTCATACTGATAAAATCGGATGCGAAAGGGTTCCAACCAATCAGTCACATCCCAAGTATCAACTACTTTAAGATCTAATTTTTTAAATAGTTTTGATAAAAGAGAAGCATTTACTTTATATTCTCCCTTTTCGATTTTAGATAAAGTTGAGGGGTCGCAAATCGTTGCTGAAACTTCATTTAAAGTTAGGTTAAGATGAAGTCGTTTATCACGGATGATGATGCCAGGATGTAAGTGAAATGCAGAAGAAAGCCGCAATTGTGTTAATTTTTTAGCAGATTGATAGTTCTTCATAAAACACCTCTTAAAGTTTTTGTCATGTATGCTTCATTCTATCATGTGAATTATTTTTCACCATATAGAAAATTTTGATTTTTATATAGATAAAAAGTAAAAAAAGAAGCAAAATCTGTGATTTTGCTTCTTTTTCATTTATTTAAGTGCTTTTAATACTTTATTTGCTAATCCTAAGTAAGCTAATCCAATTTCCTCTTCTAATGAGAAAATGGAATGCGAATTTTGAGGTTGTCCAATTGGTAAAGCAGTTAATAAATCGACACCTAGTTGAGAAGCAACTAAGTCACCGCCACCAGAACCGAAGATCGCCTCATGAGCACCGCTAACAGGATTTGTGTAATAAGACATGTTTTCAACAACACCTAAGATGTTATGTTTTAATGTTTTAGCCATATATCCTGATTTAACAGCAATATGAGAAGCGGTTGGATGAGGTGTTGTCACAACAATAACATGAGCTTCAGGAATTAGTTTTTGAATATCGATGGCCACATCACCTGTTCCAGGTGGTAAGTCAATTAACATGAACTCGATATCTGAATCCCACTCTACGTCGTTAAAGAAATGATTTAACATACGATTTAACATCGGTCCACGCCACATTAAGGGTTGATCATCTTCTAAGAAAAATTCGGTTGAAATGATAGGAATATTAAAGGCAACTGGTGGATAAATTTTATTGTTTTCAGCCATTTGGAACCCTTCTTTTTTCATTTCAAAAAGATGAGGAATACTTGGACCATAAATATCGGCATCAATAATTCCTACTTTTTTACCAAGACGTGTTAATGACACGGCTAAGTTAGCCGTAACAGTCGATTTTCCAACACCACCTTTACCAGAGGTAACCGCGATGTAAATAGGTTTCTTTTGATTATCTGACTCATCTACTTCATGAGGAAGTTCCTCGAATTGAATTTTAATGCCACGGAATTTATGGTCAATTTTAATTAATTTAGCTAATTGACGAGATAATGTTTTTTCTTCAGGTCCTTTTGTTAAACCGATGGCAAGAATAGCAGTCACCACCGACTCTTCTTCATCGACGACTAAGTGACGAATACTGTTTTGTTCACCTAATGTTTTATTTGTACTTGGATCGACTAATTGTTCGATCTCTCGTTTAATTTGATCTTTTAAAGTCATACTACTAATCTCCTTTATCATAACGGATTACTATGTGCTCATTATACACCAAAAATAAGAGTAAGGGGGTCGTTAACGCTCAAAATGTAATGGGAAATTTGAAAACTCTGAAATATTTAAATGCGTACAATGTGGTTCGGGTAAAATACAACTATAAGCGCCTGTCACGCCTTGTTCATGTTTTAGCATCGGATGTCCTTTTGCATCGAATTTACTGTAAATAGGAACGCATACTTCTTTTTTAATATGTTTTAAATACTTTTTACCAGTAGAAGTCGCTCCAAGTAATCGAATATACGGTGCACCAGTTGAAAGTTGTAATTCTTGAATGAATTCTTTAGTCGTGTGCGTTAAAATATTAGCACAAATTCGTTGAATACGAGTTCGAGTGTAGCGTTTTGTTTTTACAGCTTCAATAAACGCTTCAAAGGATGTACTTTTGATCATTGCCGAATATAGACGATTTTCAATTCCTTCTTCAACATCGTGAAACTGAGCCAAATGTTTAGGTGTCATGGTCAAAATTTTTTGTTTGAGGAAAGGAAAGTAAGTTTCCCAAGAATGATAAGTCTTTGTCTGATTGTAATGATTCATTAATATTTCTTGCACATTTTTAGGAACAAACGCTGTAAAATCTTCACCTTGTTCACGAAGATTACGAATTGAGGTAGCACTTGAAATTTGATCATGTGTAGGAATGACGTCTCGATAATCACTATGAATTCGTATTAATGTATCTGGTCGAATAGAACTGTTTAATTCACGAATGGCACGAAGATAATAAAGACCAAGTGTATTATTAGGACTTGTTCCAAGTTCAGGTTTTAAGTTGAATTCTTCTAATGCTTTGGCATGCGCCATCGGTAAACTAAGTCCTGTTTGAACCCATTTATGAATCGTTTTTTGAAAGTTATTTTCACTTGTTATGGCTTCAAGCTCTATTAATTCGTCAATATTTCCACTTTCACTACCAAAAATTAATTCATTTACGTGTAAATGTGTTAAAATAGAGACGGCTCCTTTAGCAAAGAGGTCAGCATGTTGGCAACTATAAGCATAAGGAAGTTCGACCACAAGGTCAGCACCGTTAGCGAGTGCCATTTTAGTGCGATCCCATTTGTTAAGGATCGTTGGTTCACCACGTTGAGTAAAGTGTCCGCTCATAACAACAATTAAAACATCTGCATTTGATTGCTTTACGCTTTGAGTTAGATGATATAAATGACCGTTATGAAATGGATTATACTCGACAATTAAACCTGTTGCTTTCATCGTATCACCTTCCTATTTATTATTATATCAAAGATGCATCGATATTAATATCCGTGTTGGTTATATTAAAGAAAGAGTCAGTTGTGAACTGAAAGATAAAAAAATAAATAAGATTACACGTCTTTTTGTTGAATATTATCAACTGACTTGTTGACAATGTAATAAAAAGTATGTATAATGTAGTCTGTTGCAATTAGAGGTGATTGTGATGAAATGGGCGATTGCTCAACTGATAAAACAAGGTTCAAAAGTGTTTGAAATTGACGAATTAGTTGATTTTTCAGACATTGTGAACGCACATGATGAAATTCGTAAATTGTCAAAAGTTAAAGTGACAGGAACAGGACAACTTCAAGGTAAAAAAGTTATGTTTAACCTTCATATGGAAGGAACAATGACATTAGCTTGTGCCTTAACGCTTGATGATGTAGAATACCCATTTGAATATGACTCTGTTGAAGTGTTTGTTTTAGATGCGGATTTATATGATGAAGCAGAAGATGAATATCTTGTAACTGGAACAACTGTTGAACTTGCACCGGTTATTTGGCAAAATATTTTGCTACAAAAACCTTTACGTGTTGTAAAAGAAGGTGCTTACGAAGAAATGAAGAAAAAAGGAATCGAATTTGAAACGGAAGAAGATTTTGAGGAATCAGAAGCTGCTCCAAAAGTCGATCCACGATTAGCAGTTTTATCAAAATTGCTAAATGATACTCAAGATAACTAGGAGGTGTCAAAATGGCTGTACCACAAAGAAGAACATCTAAAACTGCAAAGCGTAAACGTCGTACTCACTTCAAATTAGAAGTACCAGGTATGGTAGCTTGCCCACAATGTGGAGAAATGAAATTATCTCACCGTGTATGCGGAACTTGCGGAACTTACAAAGGACGCGAAGTAGTTAAAACTGAAGAATAATACTTTGTTAATGGGCCCATTAATAAAGGTTAGCTAGCCAGAGCATTTTGCTCTGGCTTTTTTAGTTTTCATTACTTAAATTGAACTATTCCTTTAAAAGAAGTCTCGTGCTAATGCTGTAAAAAGATGCAATCTCAACTAAATCAAACATTTAAAAGAGAGGTAATGAAAAGAGCGATCAATATCGTTTTTTTTATCAACTATGTATTAAATTAGCCATGAGAGTCAAAAAGAAGTTGGCTTTTAAAAATCTCCAATACTTTAGTTTATCGATAAGAAATTACTATGTATCCTATTGAAATATTAATTTATATTGTATCGATACAATTCGAAACAACCATACAATTTTTAAAAACTGTATTGATTGAGTGGTTTATTTTATGAAATTTTATGATATAATAAGAGCAAATTATTACGTTTAGGAGTGAGAGTTATGGAAAATATTATAAAATCTGTTACAGCTCAAGCATTAGGGGTTTATGAAGACGAGGTAAAGATTGATTACCGATTAATGGGGGGAATGTCAAATCTAATGTATGTTATTGAGATCCGTGCTGAAAAGTATACCTTTCGTATTCCAGGAAAGAATGCAGAAATGTTCGTTAATCGTGAGGAAGAGTTAGCAAACATTGAGATTGTTGACGAGCTAAAACTGAATAATGAAATGATTTATTTTGATACCCAAACGGGATATAAAATTTCAAAATTTGTAGAGGGAACTCCTTTAAGTGAGGTTGAAAATCCGGAGCCTTATTTAGAAGAAGTTGCTAAAGTATTGCATGTTTTACACGAGTCAGGATTAAATGCCCACGATGATTATCGACCATATGATCGATTAACTGCCTATGAAAAATTAGTGACTGATTTCTCGTATCAACATGAAAAAAAATATTTTACTTTAAAAGAATTATTTTTAAGCCAGCGTGAATTTTTAGATCAATTTCCAAAAGTTATTTGTCATAATGATAGCCAAATTTCAAATATGGTAGTGGAAGGAGACCAAACCTATTTATTAGATTGGGAGTTTACAGGGAATAATGATCCGATGTATGATGTAGCATGTGTCGGAAATAAAGAATTCGAGTTAGCTTTAAAATTCTTACCGATTTACTTAGGGCGTGAACCTGAAGTCCAAGAATTTAGACGTTTATACTTATGGCGTGCTTTCCAATGCTTACAGTGGCATAATGTCGCTTTATATAAAGATTTAATTGGCTTAAGTCAAGACTTACAGTTAGATTTTAAACTGATTGCATCTGCTTATTTAACTAAGGCAGAGCAGTTTTTAACACAGGCGGATCAATTCAAATAATCAATGAAAAAGAGCTTAGACATTGTTCTAAGCTCTTTTATGTTTTCTGATATATAGCGTTTTAGGTATTTGGAATTTTGTTTTTTTTTATTTAAATGAAAATTTTGTTATGTTATAATGGAAAAAAGTTGAAATTGTAACATTAGGGGTGAAAGGATGAGGCTTTCAGAAATTATTGGCATGGGACAGGCATATTTATTTCAAGCGCTCATTTTAGTTGGAGGAATCGGACTATGTTTTCTTTTAGCATACGTCTTTATCTATAAAAAAGCAATGAAGGGAGATAAACGCTTATCTAAAAAAATGTTATTATTAGCTGTTATCTTTACTTGCTATTTGTTTGTCGTGCTAGGAGCTACTTTAGGAAGAGGGGCTTACTATGAAGCTCAAATTCATTGGCATCCATTTAGCTCTTACAAAGAGGCGTGGAATAATTTTTCCATTATTGAGTGGCGAAACATTATTTTAAATATCTTCATGTTTATTCCGCTTGGTTTTTTACTTCCGTTTTTCGGAGGATTTTTTCGAAAAGCGTGGGTTACTTATTTAATTGGTTTTCTTTTTACTTTACTCATTGAAAGTGTTCAGTTTTTAACTCAAAGAGGGATTTTTGAAATAGATGATTTAATTAATAACACCGTCGGATGTATGATTGGTTATGGGATGTTTAGTTTATGCTCATTTGGTTATCAGTGGTTTAAAGGTCATAAGCCATCGCTGATTCGAACTATAGTGCGACAGCTTCCATTAGTTATGACGGTGACTTTGTTTAGTTTTATTTTTTATACGTATCATAAACAAGAGTTTGGAAATTTAAGTAGTACTCCTGTTTACCAGGTGAAAATGCCAACGATTATGTTAAATGATGAGATAACCTTATCGACTGATCGCGATGAAGTAATGGTATATGCATCAAAAGTTGGAACAAAAGAAGAAACATTACAGGTTGCTAATGAATGGTTTTCTTATGTTGGGGCAACCGTTGATGAAAGTCAAACAAATCCATATGATGAAGCTATCATTTATTATTCATCCGATCAAAGTCATTCTATTTGGGTATATTTTTCAGGGTTAGAGATTTGGTTTCATGACTGGACTCAGTCGGAACATCCAGTGCAAAGTGGATTTTCACTAGAAGAAGTAGCCGAAATTTTAGAGTCCTATGGCGTTCAGTTGCCTAAAGAGACGACCTTTGTAGATGCAGGAGATGGGGATTATCTCATAGAGGCGAACTTAAGTGAATTAGACGGTGTGTACATGGATGGGATCATTCGCTGTACGTTAACGAAAGATAAGAAAATTGAATCGATTCATCACGAGATGACGCCGTTTTATCAATTCAAAAAGGTGAACCTTTTATCTGAACAAGAAGCATATTTACAGTTAATAGAAGGAAAGATTCATCATCGTTATATTAAAAATTTAAGTCTTGACGATCCAATTGAGATTAAGGAGATCACTTTACAATATGAAAAAGACTCAAAAGGATATTATCAACCTGTTTATCAATTTAATGGGTTAAGCAATCAGCAAGAAGTCACGATAATCATTCCAGCTATTCAGTAAGTGAATCGTCAATAGTAGCGTCATTAAAAAACCACAACTCTTTGATAGGAGTTGTGGTTTTTATATAAAAACACCTCAAAAAATAATCATTTAATAGTTTTTCGGTTACTAACTCATCACGAAGAAACTGAGTGTCACAAGGAAGGTTTAATATAGAAATCAACCGATTTAGTGACAATAACATGAGTCGTAAGAGGTTTAGTCCACTTATTTAAACGGATTATCTGACGCAGTTGACATAATTTCAAAGCATTTGTTGTAAACTGTAAGTAGGAAGGTGGGATCTAGATGATGATTGAGGTCATGCTTAGCTTACAGACAGTTTATCAGTTGAATGACAAGTCAAATCTCATGTGTTTAGTTGATCCTTTCGTTAGTATACAAGAGAAGGAGGGAATTGAAATGGGGTGTTTTCGAGCTATTTCATTAGTTGAGAAATATGGGGATCAACTTGAGCAACAAGTTCCACTCGATTCAACGATTATTTCATATGAGGAGTTAAAATATTTGACGGTTTTACATCATGGATATGATGGATTCGTTCATGTAGGAGAGTTAATTGTCAATGCGAGTCTAGCAGATGAAGTGCTTGAAATTTTTAAAGAACTTTACTTAATGGGATATCCTATCGAGAAGATGAAAGTGATGAGTTGTTATGACGGTTCGGATACGTTATCAATGGAAGATAACAATAGTAGTGCCTTTAATTTTCGCTATATGACAGATGGTAAGAAATTATCATACCATGCGTATGGACTTGCGATTGACTTAAATCCTAAAGTAAATCCCTATGTAAAAGAAGAGTTAGTTTTACCGGTAAACGGGAAAGACTATGTTGATCGTGATCAATGTGTACTTGGTCTCATAAAAAAAAATGATGCAGTATATCAGTTGTTTAAACGTTATGGTTGGACGTGGGGAGGAGATTGGACGAGCTTAAAAGATTATCAACATTTTGAAAAGCCGTTATAAAAAATCCAGAATGAATCTGGATTTTTTAATGCCTTATTTTCACCAAGAAAAAAAGTTGTAATGATCTAAAAATAAGTTAGTTTTAATCACTGTTTGTTGTTTTTGAATCTTAAGTGTGACACATAAAAAAGCTCATAAATAAAATCTTTGTTAAACAGTGACGTTATCACATCAAATTCTTAACAAGGAGATTTATTTATGAGTTTATGTTTTTATAAAAATGATTGGGTTACGTTTGCAAGTCATTCATTATAAAAAAAATCCAGGATTCCTGGATTTTATTTGCGTTTAAATAAAACTTTATCAGAAGTAATACGAGATGTTTGATCCCAAGTACTTGGATCATTTTTATCATAGGCTTCTAAAAAGTCAATGACTTCTTTCGTAATTGGAGTTGGGGTAGAAGCCCCTGCTGTAACTGCAACTGTTTCAATACCGTTTAACCACTCAAGGTTAATATCTTCCACTGATGCAATACGATATGATGGGGTATTGGCACGTTCTAATGAGATTTGTGATAAACGTGCGGTATTATTACTATGTGGATCTCCAACTACAAGCGTTAAATCAGCTTCACCTGCTTGGCTAGCGACTGCTTCTTGACGAACTTGAGTTGCATTACAAATTTCTTTAATAAATTGCGCTTTTGGGAATTTTTCTTGGATTTTTTGCGATAATGAATATACATCCCATAAACTCATGGTGGTTTGATTAGTAATAATAATTTTATCATTCGTCAGATGTAAGTGTTCTAAATCATCTATTTTAGAGATTAAGTGAATATGATGAGCATCAACACCAAGAGAACCTTCTGTTTCGGGATGACCTTTTTTACCGATGTAAATCACATCATAACCGGCATCGATATGTTCTTTCATTAACGTATGCGTTTTAATGACATCTTTACAGCTGGCATCGATAATGGTTAATCCTTTGTTCATCGCTTTTTGTTTAACCTTTGGTGAAATACCGTGAGCGGTAAAAATAACCGTTCCACTCTCGATTTGATCGAGTAATTCATCACGTGTTTTTGATTTATTATCAAGAGTAATAACTCCTAACTGATCAATGGCTTTAGTAATATGTTCGTTATGAACAATCATCCCTAACACATAAATGGGACGAGGTAATGAGGGATCAAGTGCGGCATCTTGCACAATATTTAAGGCACTGATGACACCTTGGCAGTACCCACGAGGAGCGATTTTAATAACTTTCAATGAACTCACCTCTGTTTCTATTTTGGAACTATTATATCATATTTCGGCGATTATCTCCTAATAATAAAGAATAGAGGTTGAATTTGGTCACTGATATTTGGTAAGATAGAATTTGTGCGTCAAAAGGAATTTGCAAAAATAACGAGAATGATGTCGTTAAGTTTGATAAAGTTAGTTATACTAACCATTGAAGGAGTGGTATTCATGTCTGTACGTTTTCAAGATTTAAATATAAAACCATATTTAAAAGCAGCAGTTGCTGATTTACATTTTGAAACTTTAACACAAATCCAAGAAGAGGTTATGCCTTTAGCATTAAAGAGAAAAGATATTATTGGACAATCTCAAACAGGAAGCGGGAAAACGCATGCTTTCTTAATTCCTATTTTTGAGGGATTAGATGAAGAGTTACATCAAGTTCAAGCGGTCATTACAACGCCAACTCGTGAGTTAGCTGAACAAATTTATAATGTAGCGATGCAATTAGCATCATTTTGTGATAAACCAATTAAAATTGGCCGTTACGTAGGTGGAACGGATAAACATAAAACAATTGAGAAATTAGGAACACAACCACAAATTGTTATTGGAACACCAGGGCGAATTAAAGACTTAGCGATTAATGAACGTGTTTTATTAGTTCACACAGCTAAAATGTTTGTGGTGGATGAAGCTGATATGACGCTTGAAACAGGATTCTTAACAGATATCGATCAAATTGCAGGAACAATGGGGCGTGACCTACAAATGATGGTGTTCTCTGCAACAATTCCTCAAGCATTAAAGCCATTTTTGAAAAAATATATGGCAGCTCCAACACATGTTCATATTCAACCTCGTCAACAAACAGCGGTGAAGATTGAACATATTTTATATCCAACGAAGCACCGTAGTCGTGTGAATATTGTGGCTAACATTTTAAAAGCCTTAAATCCATATTTAGCAATTATCTTTGTTAATACAAAACAACATGCGACAGAAGTTTCAAATGCCTTACTTTCACAAGGATTCCGTGTGGGACAAATTCATGGGGATTTAACACCACGTCAACGTCGTCAAATGATGCAACGTATTCGTAACTTAGAATTCCAATACATTGTAGCAACGGATATTGCGGCACGCGGAATTGATATTGAAGGGGTTAGTCATGTTATTAACTACGAACTTCCTCAAGATCTAGAGTTTTACATTCATCGTGTTGGGCGTACCGCACGTGGAAATTATGATGGAATCGCGATTACTTTATACGATTCATCAGATGAAGAAATCTTACAACAATTAGAAGAACGTGGAATTACTTTTAACTATCGTGAAGTTAAAAATGGTGAGTTAGTATCAGTTAATGCACGTAATTCACGTCAAAAACGTGTGAAAAAAGAAAATGAAATTGATCAAATTGCTAAATCAAAAGTTCGTAAACCGAAAAAAGTAACACCAGGTTATAAAAAGAAAATGAAAGCTCAAATGGAGCAAGTGAAGCGTCAAGAGCGTCGTAAACGTAAATAATTGAAAGCTAGGTGAGAAGTGATGTTAAAGATTGGGTCTCATGTTGGAATGGCAGGAAAAGAGATGCTACTAGGAGCTGCGAAAGAAGCGGCTTCTTATGGAGCAAATACATTTATGATTTATACAGGTGCGCCACAAAACACGCGTCGAAAACCGATTGAGGAGTTAAATATTGAAGCAGGTTGGAAGTATATGAATGAACATGGACTTTCAGATATTGTTGTTCATGCGCCATACATTATTAACTTAGCTAATACGGTTAAGCCAGAAACATTTGAGTTAGCTGTTGAGTTTTTAGCAAAAGAAATCGAACGTTCAGAAGCACTTCGTGCCTATACTTTAGTACTTCATCCAGGGGCTCATGTTGGTGCTGGAGCAGAAGCGGGACTTCAAAAGATTGTAGAAGGATTAAACACCGTCTTAACTAAAGATACAAACATCACGGTTGCTTTAGAAACAATGGCCGGAAAAGGAACGGAAGTTGGACGTAGCTTCGAAGAGTTAGCCTATATTTTTGATCACGTTACTCATAACGATAAGCTACGCGTTTGTTTTGATACTTGTCACGTTCATGATGCAGGGTACGACATTGTGAATGATTTTGGTGGCATTTTAGAGTCTTTTGATCGTTTAATTGGAAAAAAACAAATATCTGCGTTTCATATTAACGACAGTAAAAATATAAGTGGTGCTAAAAAAGATCGTCATGAAAATATCGGTTTTGGGGAAATCGGGTTCGAAGCTTTAAAATACATTATGTATCATGAAGATTTTAAAGACGTTCCTAAGATTTTAGAAACCCCTTATGTTAGTGTAGGAGAAGATTCAAAAGATAAGGTCCCACCTTATAAACAAGAAATTGAAATGTTTAAAAAAGGGGAGTTTAATCCTCAAAATTTAGAGCGTATTTTAGGTCGTCTATAATAAAAATAACCATCTATTAAGATGGTTATTTTTTATTAAAAATGACATTACGTTTAATCGACGTAATGAGTTCGTTGTACTTAGATATATTAGATGAATTAAGGTGTGTGCATAATTGGTCGGGTTTTAAAGATAAAGAACTTTCGTCCATCACTTCATCCCAGTGATGACTTAAAAGATGATGAAAGCACTCTAAATCGTTAGAATCGATTCGTAAGTCATTTTTAACATTTAATAAGTTTAGCTCTTCAATGGTAAGTTGCATTAAGGTTGCTTTCAGTAGCTCATACATAGCGATTCCCCCTTTTGCAATCATGAGCGGTACTCACTTATACTATGAATTCTATGGTAAAACGTTCTAAAAAATGAGTAACTTTTTCAAATACACCGGTTACGGATAGAAAAAAAGAGGATTTTATGGGAGTTATGGTCATGAATGAAGTAAGTGATGATTGAAAAAATGTGCAATAAGCTTTCTGAAAAAAGTTCATGTTGTTAAGTTAGCAATTTGATGGTACATAATATAAAAAACGAGAACATTAATCTTCTCGTTTTTCTTTTGACTCGCGTTCTTTAATTAGTAATTGAATTTCTTCAACCAGTGTATCAAACATTTGATCTTCAGGTACTTTACGAATGATTTCTCCGTTTTTAATTAGTAATCCTTCACCACGACCACCAGCAATTCCAATATCAGCATTTTTAGCTTCTCCTGGACCGTTGACTGCACATCCCATGACTGCGACATGAATATCGTGTGGAATAGTTGTTAAATAATCTTCTACACGTTGTGCTAATGGAATCAGGTTATATTGAATACGTCCGCATGTTGGACATGAAATTAAGGTTGCAGCATTTTTAATTAAACCAAAGTTTTTTAAAATTTCACGAGCGACTTTAATTTCTTCTACCGGATCGGCACTTAATGAGACGCGCATCGTATTTCCAATGCCTTGATTTAATAAAATTCCAAGACCAATTGCACTTTTAATCGTTCCTGAGAACACAGTTCCCGCTTCTGTAATTCCTAAGTGTAGTGGATATTTAAATGTTTGAGCAGCTAATTCGTAAGCTTTAATCGCTAACTCAGTATCTGACGCTTTTAAAGAAATAATGATGTCTTCAAATCCAAGCTCTTCTAAAATTTGCACATGGAATTTTGCACTTTCAACCATTCCTTCAGGTGTTGGTTTTTTGTATTTTTGTAAAATATGTTTTTCAAGTGAACCAGCGTTCACTCCAATACGAATAGCGACTTGGTTAGCCTTAGCTGCCTCCACGACTTGACGAACTTTTTCAACATTACCAATATTTCCTGGATTGATACGGATTTTATCAACACCTGCTTCAATAGCCTTTAGTGCTAAGCGATAATCAAAATGAATATCAACGACTAAAGGAATCGAAATTTTTGATTTAATTTCCTTTAAAGCTGCTGCATCCGTTTCATCTAAACAAGCGACACGAACGAGTTGACATCCAGCTTCAGCTAGACGATTAATTTGTTCGACTGTTCCTTCAATATCATGTGTTTTTGTTGTGGTCATACTTTGAATAATGACTTCGTTAGCACCACCAATATATAAATTCCCAACTTTAACACGTTTTGTATTGGTACGATGTGTTATGTTTGACATCGATCTTTCACCCCACAATTTAGCTTATTTTGTAATAAAATGCGACAAGGGCATATATACCCGTCTTTAATTATATAATAATTTTGAGGGGTTTCAACTATAATACCCGAATTAAAGGAGCGGATTACTATGACAGGTTACACTTTACCATCATTACCTTATGCTTATAATGCACTTGAGCCAATTATCGATACACAAACGGTAGAAATTCATCATACAAAGCATCATAAAGCATATCTTGATAAATTAAATGATTTAGTTAAACGATATCCATCGTTTTTCGAGGGGAAAAGTATTGAAGAGATTTTAAGTCAACCAGAAACGATTCCAGCAGACATCCGTCAAGATGTTATTAATCAAGGGGGAGGGTATGTTAACCATAATTTATACTTCTGTAGCCTTTCTCCAAATGGTGGTGGGGCACCACACGGAAAATTAGCAGAAGAGATCAATAAAGCCTTTGGTAGCTTTGATCGAATGAAGCAATTATTAAGTGAAGCAGCTGTTGGACAATTTGGTTCAGGTTACGGTTGGTTAGTTTTAAATGATAAAAAAGAATTACAAATCATTAAAGCTCCAAATCAAGAATCACCTTTAAGCACAGGTTATCAACCATTATTAAATATTGATGTTTGGGAACATGCTTACTACTTAAAATATCAAAATCGTCGCCCTGAGTATGTAAGTGCCATTTTTGATGTGATTAACTGGGATGAAGTTGAACATCGTTATGAAGAAGCACTAAATAAATAAACAAAAAGCTGGTTTATTATTTTAAGCCAGCTTTTTTTGTCTTTTCTGCAAAGAAAAGACAAGGAAGCGTTCATAAATGGAATAGCTAACTTTAGGCTTAAATTTTGGAAGAAGTTTAAAATAAGTAGTAATCAAATGAAGCGTGATGAAATAAATTCATTTTAACGCAACATCTTGTTATAAAATTGACATAATAAGAGTAGTTTTTACATAAAAAATTCAATTTGCTCCTTTTGAAGTGTGATATAATAGGTGAGAAGTTAGAGTGGAAAGGTGTAGAATCATGCTAGATAAGTTATTAAAGCTAATTAAATCATTAGTTTTTAGAATAAATGTATTAAAGGCAGTTTGCCTCATTTTATTTTTAGTGGTTATTTTTCGACTATATGCGATTCAAGTGACCTATTCGTCGGATTATCAAGCATTCATCGATCGGACCTCAACCATTGCGTTACAAAAAAATGTGCCTCGAGGGGTGATTTATGATCGAAATCGTGCGGTCTTAGTGGATAATCAGGCGGTTAATACGATTACCTATCAATTATATTCAGGAGTTAGTTCATCAGAGATGAAAGAAATCGCTGGAAAATTAGCCGATTTAATTGAGGTAGAATTTGATAAATTAACGTCCCGAGATTTAAAGGACCTTTACATTGAAATATTTCCCGAAGACGCAAAAGCCTTATTAACGGAGCAGGAACAAAAAGAATTAGCTTCGGACAATGATGCCTATTATCAACTTCAACTTAGCCGAATTACGGAAGAACACTTAAATCAGTTAACAGATCATGACAAAGAAACACACGCTATCTTTATTAAAATGAATAAAGGAACCAATTTAACCTCAAATATTGTTAAACAAGGGGCAACTGAAGAAGAAATTGCCGTTGTTAATGAGCACCTTGAAGAGATGCCAGGTGTTAATACAGATGTTGACTGGAACCGAACGTATCCAAGTGTTGCCCAGTGGCATCCTATCTACGGGAGGGTCTCAACTTATGAACAAGGACTTCCTGCAACATCATCAGGATATTATCTTGCGCATGATTATCAATCCAATGATCGTGTAGGGCTATCTCAGTTAGAATATTATTATGAAGATTTACTTCGAGGATATAAGTCTCAATACGTTTTAACAAAGGAAAATGAGGTTTCAAGCTATGATGAAATCTATGAAGGACAACGTGGATATGAGATGGTACTAACGATTGATGCTGATTTACAAGCAGCTGTCAATCAAATTGTAGAAGAAGAAATGCTCAGTGCTAAAAAGAATTCATCTACGACTAAGTATTTACGTGAAGCGTATATTGTTATGACTAATCCTAATACAGGAGAAATCTTAGCAATGACTGGACGTATTATTGAATGGGATGACGAGAAGAAAGAGTATGTCTTTACTGATAATTCATTAGGAACATTCCAAAACTCTTTTACGATGGGATCGGTTGTAAAAGGTGCTACCCTCCTTGCTGGATATAATGCAAATGCAACAACGCTTGGGCAAGTTCGTTTGGATGAAAAAATGTCATTTAAAGGTGGATTAATCAAAGGTTCTTGGAAGGTTATGGGGAACATTAATGATATTACAGCGTTAACGCAATCAAGTAACGTCTACTTTTTTAAGCAAACGATGTCATTAGCAGGAGGCGTTAATTATTACGCTGGAATGCCACTCGTTTTAGATTTAGATGTCTTTGATTATTATCGTTCGTTCTTTAACCAGTTTGGTTTAGGGGTTGCAACAGGAATCGATTTACCAAATGAATCAACAGGACTGATTGAATCTCAACGCACCTCAGGAAAATTACTTGACTTTTCGATCGGTCAAGCTGATATTTACACCACGATGCAACTTGTTCAATATGGCTCAACCATTGCAACAAATGGTAAACGTTTTGCCCCGACATTAGTGAAAGAAATTTACTTACCTTCTAATGAGGAGGTCGATGGAAAACAATTGCTCGAAGGGTTTACACCAAGACTATTAAATGTTGTCGATCTTAATGAAAAACACTTAGAACAGGTGAAAAAAGGTTTTGTAGGCGCCCTACAATCAAGTAACGGAACCGGGTATTCGGTGTTTGCAAAAGCAACCTATAATCCAGCTGGAAAAACAGGAACGGCAGAAGAGTATGCACGTGATGAAGAAGGAAAGTACATGAGAGATAGTAATGGTGAGTTAATAGAAGTGCATAATCGTACCCTTATTGCCTATGCTCCAGCAGATAGCCCAGAGATTGCAATTTCCGTTGTTGTTCCTCAAGGTGAATTAACGACTCAATCACATCCAATTTCATTAAATATTGGTCAACGTTCAATGCAAGCTTATTTTGACTTGAAAAAGGAACGAGCAGAAGCTGAAAAAACAGAAACAGAAAATGCTGATTCGACAATTCCAGTCAGTCAGGAAGAATAGAATAAGAAAAAATTAGATTTTATGCATAATAAAGGTAAAAATAGTTATCCTATTAAAAGGAATCACGATCTTACTCTTATTTTTAGCAATAAGAGTGTCGTTTAGTTAAAAATAACACTTGAGCTACGCAGCAGCATTTGTTATAATTTTTACACATCATATTAAACAACAAAGAATTACTTTATAGTACAAAATGATAAAAAAAACTTTGTTTTTTATACTCTCTCATGCTATAATGTAGAAGTTGTTATTAGATTGGAGGGATTTTAGTGCGAGTAAATCTTACATTAAAATGTACAGTTTGCGGTGAAGAAAACTACATTTCTAAAAAAAATAAACGTAATAACCCAGAACGTCTTGAGATGAATAAATACTGCCCACGTTGCCGTAAATCAACTGCTCATCGCGAGAAAAAATAAGGAATACTTCCTTTTTATAAATCCTGTTATCCAACAGGATTTTTTTTATACCTTTCTATCTATTTTCAACTTGCTCAAATAACAAAGATCAATTTGGTTCAAAAAAAGAAATGCAGTGTTTATCAAATAACATCAATAAAAAGTTAATCGATAAAGATCAGTGATCGAAAAGTTTTAACGATTAAAGGAGTCACCTAATCAAAATTGACTATAAATTTATCATTTAAAGGCTAAATACCTTTTTAAAATACTGACTTTTAGTATTTAAATTACAATGATTACACTTTCAAGGTTATGAAAGTGTTTTTTTACATTTTTCGAGTCATATTGTTTGTGAAAAATTTTATTATGGTATATAATTGAAATTGAAATAAGGACACATAGCCATCTGATCACGATTCAATGATTGAATAAATCAAGATGAAGACTATGGAGATGTGTCAAAAAAACATATATTTATAAACTAGAGGTGACCATTATGCAAACAGGAGTTAGACGTGTCGTTTTAGTAGGAACTGGATTCGTTGGAATGAGTTTCGCTTATTCAATGTTAAATCAAGGTGGATTAGAGGAATTTGTTTTAATCGACGTTAACAAAGAAAAAGCTGAAGGGGAAGCAATGGACTTAAGTCATGGTTTACCATTCGCACCACATAAAATGGATATCTGGGCTGGAACATATGAAGATTGTAAAACAGCTGATATCGTTGTTATCACAGCTGGAGCTAATCAACAACCAGGGGAAACTCGTTTAGATCTAGTTGAGAAAAACGCAAAAATCATGCGTGGAATTGTACGTGACATCATGAAATCTGGATTTAACGGAATTCTTGTTGTAGCAAGTAACCCAGTCGATGTTTTAACTTACGTTGCTTGGCAAGAATCAGGATTACCACGTCATCGTGTTATTGGATCAGGGACAACATTAGATACAGCACGTTTACGTTATGAAATCGGAAAATACTTAAATGTGGATCCACGTAACGTTCACGGTTACATTGTTGGAGAACACGGAGATACTGAATTCCCATTATGGTCTCATACAACAGTTGGGGTAATGCCTTTATTAGATATTATTAAAGATAATCCTCAATACAAATTTGAAGACTTAGAGCAAATTTATGTTAATGTACGTGATGCTGCTTACCATATTATCGAGCGTAAGCGCGCAACATATTACGGAATTGGGATGGCATTAGCTCGTATCGTTAAAGCAATCTTAAGTGATGAGAACAGTAGCTTATCTGTTTCTGTTTACTTAAATGGTCAATATGGTCAAAATGACGTATTCGTAGGAGTACCTGCTATTATTAACCGTAATGGAGTTCGTGAAGTCTTTGAATTAAATATTACGGGATCTGAACGCGAAAAATTAACAAAATCTGTTAACGTTTTAAAAGAAACTTTAGCAACTGTTAAATAATTTATTTTTTATAAAAGACACTGTCAGTTTGACAGTGTCTTTTGCCCTTTTTAAAAAGGAAAATGTATTAGACTATTTAAGATTTAAAGGGGTTACATCTTTTTATTAGAAAAAGATTATGATAAAATAAAAAAGATAATTAACGAAGATGAGGAATAATGAATCATTTCATTTGCCCGATTTAGATAGAGTGTTATAAGGAGGATTGTTTTACATGAAAAAGTATGTATTTGGAATTGATGTTGGGGGTACAACAATTAAATGTGGTTTATTCTCATCGAAAGGTGAAGTTTTAGAGTCATGGGAAATTGTCACAAATAAAGCGGATCAAGGAAATCATATTATTTCTGATATTGCTGCAACAATTCAATCAAAATGTGAAGAAAAAGGAATTCAAGTGAATGAAATTGAAGGTGTTGGAGTGGGGGTTCCTGGTCCAGTTGATAACAACGGAGTTGTTCAAGTAGCTGTTAACTTAGGATGGGGGACTCGTGACGTAAAATCAGAGTTAGAAGCATTAGTTCAAGTTCCAGTAGCGGTTGGAAATGACGCTAACGTTGCGGCATTAGGTGAATTATGGTTAGGAGCAGCTGCAGGTTCAAAAGATGCGATTATGTTTACATTAGGAACTGGTGTTGGTGGCGGAGTTATCGTCGACGGTAAAGTTGTTGCTGGTGTTCACGGTGCTGGTGGAGAAATTGGACATTTAGCAGTTGTGTTAGAAGATGGAAATCAATGTAACTGTGGGAAAAAAGGATGCTTAGAAACAGTTGCATCAGCTACAGGAATCGTTCGTGAAACAGAAAAATACTTAGCAGCAAATGACGAAGCTTCTTCATTACGTAGCTTAGAAAAAATTGAAGCAAAAGATGTTTTTGATGCAGCTAAAGCAGGAGATGCAGTAGGATTAAAAATGGTGGATCAATTAGGACGCTATATCGGTTTAGCAGCTGCTAACTTAGCAGCAACAACTGACCCACAAAAAATCATTATTGGTGGAGGAGTTTCTAAAGCAGGAGCTATCTTAATCGATACAATTGTTAAACACTATCAATCATTTGCATTTAGTGCCGTTCGTGACACAGAGTTCGTTTTAGCGGAATTAGGAAATGATGCTGGAATCGTTGGTTCAGCTTATTTAGCAAAAACAGTTTAAATAACAAAGCACCCTATTTAGGGTGCTTTAAGTCGTGTTAGAGGTGATGAAGATGAAAGTTTATCCGTTAGTATTAGGTCCTGTTCAAACAACTTGCTATATTGTTTCAAATGAAAAGAAGGCAATCGTCATCGATCCAGCGGCGAATGCTAATCAAATTATTCAGTATTTAAGAACAAAAAAATTAGAATTAGAAGCTGTTTTATTAACGCATGGTCATTTTGATCATATTGGGGCAGTTAATGAGTTAGTGACGAAATATCAAGTTCCTATTTATACTCATAAAAAAGAAAAAGAATACTTTGAAAATCCAGAGATTAACTTATCACCGATGATTTATGAACGTCTAGTTTTAAATGATACGTTTGATTATCGTTTTATTTCAGATGAACAAGTGATAGAGTGTTTAGATACGACGATTAAAGCTTTTCATGTTCCAGGTCATACACCGGGAAGTCTGTGTTATTATTTTGAGTCAGATGCGGTTGTATTTACAGGAGATACGTTATTTAGACGATCAATTGGGCGAACAGATTTTATTTATGGAAATCATGATCAATTGGTAAGAGGTATTCGAACAAAATTATTATCTTTACCACCCCATACGTTAGTTTATCCAGGGCATGGAGAGTGTACAACGATTGAGGAAGAATCAAAAGGTAATCCGTTTTTAGTGTTATAGATTCATAACTAAAATAAAAAGAAGGGTTTAACCCTTCTTTTTATTTTATCATCTGTTTGATTTGATGAACGACTTCGTGAACAGTTAAGTCATCGGTTTGAACCGTTAGGTGAGCGCAGTTTTCATAAAAAGTTGCACGTGCTTCAAATAAATCGGTTAACTTTTGTTCAACATTTCCTCCTTTTAATAACGGGCGATTAGTGGTTTCAAGTCTTTGAATTAAAGTCGGAATCGTTGTTTTTAAGTAAATGACAAGCGTTTGTTCGTGAAGTAGCTTGCGATTATCTTCACGGACAATGATTCCACCTCCAGTGGAAATCACACCTGATTGATCCATGAGTTGCTTTAAAGCTTTTGTTTCGCACTCACGAAAATAAGCTTCTCCTTGTTGTTCAAAAATAGATGAAATCGTCTGATGAGTCATTTCTTCAATATAAATATCTGTATCAACCCAAGGTAAATTTAATTCAGTCGCTAATGTTTTTCCAACGGTTGTTTTACCACTTCCCATCATCCCAATTAAGACGATTGGTTTCATGGTGATCACCTCTACTTTAAAGAATATGTTTGATGTTTTTTATGATAGTCAATAGTTCCTTGTCCTAGATATTCATTATAAAGAAATTTGTAGGTAACATCAAGATTCTGATAGCCATTTTTGTAAGTAATGGTCGCTGTCGTTCCATTATGTAAAGTGATTGTTTTAGGTGAAAAATCATGATTAGAAGTAAAGTTAGGGTCTTTGAGTTCATTGACGATAAATGAGATACATTCTTTTTCAAGAAGAGTAAGAAGTAAATAGTGTTGCTTTAGTTCATAGGTTTTGGCCTGATTTTCAAGTCGAGTTGCGAAGTGAAGTAACAGTGTAGCGGTCATTAAGCTAATAACTAAGGTTAGTGGAATGATAACGCCTTTTTCATTGTTCATCTAATGCCTCCCCCTCTAAAGGAAATAAACTAGAGGAAAGATAAATGTCGTAAGTTTCATCTTTAGAGGTATAAAGTTTCAAAGTAACACACTGAGGTTGATGTAAGAGAATATCGATTTTTTCACAGTGATATAAAGCGACTTCACCACCTTTTTCATCGACTTGTCTCATTAAGCGATGGTTAGAAACGTTGTAAGAAGTAACGGTTCCATTTGCTAAATGAACTTGAAGGGTCGATTGATTTGTTGAAAAATGTGTAGCAGATTTAGCTTCCTTTTGTAGTTGGGTGCTTAGAGCAGTTAGTTCTTGAGAAGTGGCCTGATCCAAGTCAGTTTGGAAGTTATCAATCATGGGAATGAACTGAGTAAGTGTGATCATGAGGATTGAAATAACGCAGATAGCGATAAGATGTTCAACGAGAAGAAATCCATGATTTGATAGACTAAAAGCAAAGTGTTTGAACAGAGGAATCCCCCCTTTGGTACGTCGCACATAATTGATGATTTTTTTCAAAGACTTGATAATGAATAGGCTCATAAAAGGTGAGGGGGAATTCAAAACGACGATCATAAAAAAGTGTTTGATCTTTGAGCTCAAAGAGTTTATTATAAATGGTTTGTTCAACGTGAAGTTGTTGTTCAAATGATAATAGTTTAGGAAGCGTTTGGATTAAACTAATTCCGACAGTCGTTAAAAGGATGATACCTATTAAGCATTCGATTAAAATATAGCCTTTTTGATTACTTTGCATTACGAATATCAATTCCTCCTGTTCCAATGGAAAAGACAAGATTCTTTTTAAAGTATTCACTTTGGATGACTAATGTTTTTCCACTCCCAACATGACCTAAAGCATTAAAGGTAATATCTGTTAAAGTAATGTTTGCAGGCATTTTAATTCCTGAAGGTAGTTCGCGTTTTATTTTGATTTGTGAACCATTTTGTAAAATGACATAGTAGTTTTGGTTATGATAAATTCGAAGAGAGAAGGTTTGATTTTGAAGTGGAAGCATATTGTGTTCCCTGACATAATGTAAGTCTGACTGTAAAACAGAAATCGCTTGGTTGAGTTTGATGTAATCGTATAATTTAATAAACGAAGGGGCAAAAATTAAATAAATCATGCTTGTAATAATCAAGGAAATTAAAGCCTCAATTAGTGTGAAGCCCTTTTCATTAATTCGCATCATTCAAAATTAGGAATGGTATAATCATTTCCACAAACTTTCTTTCCATCTTCAACAGATATCCCCTCATTAATACCTTTACCCATTAATTTATTTGCTGTTTGTGTCGCTGTCACTGATTTTTTAAACGCTTCACACCCTTCGGTATTTGCTGTTGTTAAGATATTGGATGCGTTTGGAATGACAAGTAACACTAAAATACTAATAATGATCATAACAATCATCATCTCAATTAAGGTAAATCCTTTAGAGTTCATTTTAGTCAATTTTTTCATGAATGAATTCCTCCTAAATTTAAATAAGTTCAGTCATTTGAAAGACGGGTTGTAATAGGCTGAGATAAATTAAACAAATAATGATCCCGATGAGAATTAAAAAAGTCGTTTGAATGATTTTAAAGGCTTGATTAAGTCCATTTGAAAGGTTAATAATTTCGTTTTTTGTATAGTGATTAAGTTCAGCGGGTACTTGACCAATTTCTAATGAATGCTTCATGATTAACTTAAAATAGGGTGTAAAGTAAGGACTCTTTTCAATGACAGTTTCAAGTGAAATACCTAATTCTAATTGTTTTTGAAATTCATCAATTATTGTTTGGATAAGATAAATGTCTTCAAATTCTTGCATGAGTGAAAGACTTTTTTTCAACGGAAGCCCACAATTTAAAAAGACAAGCCACTGACTACTAAAGTAATAAGAGAAAATTCGTTGAAGTAATGATTTTAAAAGTGGACAGTGAAATAAAAACGTCTTAACTTTTGCTTGAAATATCGGGTGATTCCATTTCAAAACGACAAAGATGAATAAAAAGATGCTTAAAAAGAGAAAAAGTGTGGCTCCAATCATAGAAAGAATGAGGTTGAGTAAGCTTTTATCTCCTTCAAGATTAAAGCTTTGATAAAATTGATCGAGTTGAGGAAAGAAAAAGAAATAAACGCCTGCCAAAATAATCATAATTAAGATGAATAAAAAGCAAGGATAACGTAGTTTTTTATTTAATTCATGTTTACTTTTAAGTTGGTATTCACTGTAATCAGAAGCTTTTTTCAATCCTTGAAGTAAAGAACCTGCTTCTTCACTAGAGCGGATGATATAAATGATTCTTTTTTCAAACTGACAACTCTCAAGTGTGCTAGCAAAGGATATTCCGCGGGCACAACATAAAATCATCTCTTGAATTACCTCTGGTTTGAAAAGTGTAGCCATGACTTCAAGAGCCTGAGCCAGTGAAAAGCCTTGTTCAAGGAGTTGACTGAAGCGGGATAGAAATTTGTGTTGAACACTTAACGTCCAATATCTTTTTAATTGACGTGATGACATTGATATAACTCCTCATCAATGGTTTTATAGGGTAGTGAATCAAGATGCCCTTGATGAAGATTTGAAAATAAATCATCAAGCTGCTCACCGAAGCAAATTTCAAAGACCGCTTTGCGCTCATCTTCCTTTTGAATGAGACGTTGATTGACAATTCCGACAATCGCTTGTTCAAGTTCTTGAACGGAAAGTCCTAAATCACGAAGTCGATGGATGGTTCCAACGACGTTTTTAGCGTGGACGGTTGAAATCACTAGATGTCCAGTAAAAGCAGCCCGTAAGGCTTGGTGGGCAGTTTGAACATCGCGAATTTCACCAATAATAATGACATCCGGATCGTGCCGTAATATTTCCTTGATACCAACGTCATATGTCATGCCCACACTTTCATTTACTTGCATTTGAACAATATCAGGTTGTTGATATTCAACCGGATCTTCAATGGTGACGATACTTTTTCCTAGATGTTGCTTTAGATAATCAATGAAAGCATAAGTCGTAGTGGTTTTTCCACTTCCTGTGGGGCCGCTAATTAAAATTAATCCGGCTTGCATGGCGGCCATATCTTTTAAGACATCCGCATTTTGAATGAAATAAGGGATTTCATCGAGTGTCTTTTTTTGTTGATGATTAATTAAACGTAACACAAGACTTTGATAATGAGACGTTGGTAAAATAGAGACTCTGGCAAAATGAGTCGTCTCTGTTGTTTCAAGTCTTAAAAGACCTGATTGTGGTTGACGTGGATGTGTAAGCGTTAGGGCTGCTTGAAATTTAATATAGGCCAGTAATTGATGATACAAAGATATGGATATTGTTTCGTGAGGAATCATTAAAACGCCGGTTCGAAATTGCACAAGCATTTGATCATCTTTTAAAATGAAATGAATATCACTAGCTTTTAATACTTGAGCACGTTCAATAATCGAGACGAGTTTTGTTTTGATTGGCACGATTTTCACCTCCTGACATGCTATACGCTTAAAGGTGAGAATTTCTTTTTTTAAAATGAAAAAATTAAAGTTCTGTTAGAGTTGTTGTTATAGGAAAAATTAAGATTCAACAGCTTCATTTAAATTTACAATGCTCTTTAATATCAATAATAGTAAGGTTAAAGTTTAGTTTTTAATGTAACCTTAAAATTTAACGAAAATTTTTAAAAACTTAGGTAATCATCTTCTTCTATTCTTTTGGGAATAGATGGTGTCTCTTTGTGATAATATATTTCTCCGATTAAGGGGGAGGGATAATTTTAGTTTTAGTATTCAGCATAATGCCCGAGCACTAGTTCAATCGGTGAGCGTGTGATATAATTGTGCTTAGACGTAAACAGGACGGATTTAAAAGTCGTTAAATGCGAATATATGATAACAGTGATGGCTAAAGAGATTTTAAATGAGTTAAGAATCGGGTATTAAAATAACTAAAAAGATTCAAAGATCTATTAAATGGTCTCCTTTAGAGCTTACTGTTATTTTTGGGGTTAGGAAATAGGAGGAAGTCATATGAAAAAAAGGTGGATGGTATTAGGTATTCTTGTTTCATTGGTTATGGGATACTGCCAAGTGGTTGCACAAGCGGATGTGGGAGGAACATTTTCAGGCGGTAGTTCAAGCAGAGGAGGAAGCAGTAGTAGTGGAGGGGGAACTATTTATCTTCCAAATTCTCGGGGACCCTATAGCAGACGATATGGTTCGCAAAATTCGCCTATCGTATTAATAATGATAGGAGGTTTAGTAGGACGGGGATTGTTGAAACGTTTCAACCAATATCAACAACAAAAAAATGAGACTCGAATCGCCTTAGCGCGGCTATATGATATAGATCCAAACTTTGACGAAGATGACTTTTTAAATAAATTACAGGATATCTTCTTAAATGTACAACAGGCTTGGTCTTCAAGAGATATGCGCTCGGTTAAAGACGTTGAAACGCCTGAACCCTTTAGGCTTCATCAATCTCAATTAGAAATGTATGATCAAAAAAATTGGACACCTCATGTTGAGACAAAACGCATTACAGAGGTTCGCTTAGTGTCTGTTTTGGACACGATGAATGAAGTTTCCGTAGTGGTGTGTTTGTCGGCTCGTGTAGTCGATTACACCTTAAATCGGGAGGGATTGGTCGTTGAAGGAGAAAAAGGGAAAACACATCATCGTAATTATCGTTTGCGTTTCACTCGTTCCAAACAAACCGGTCATGATTGGCGTTTAGATGATTATCGCGAGTGGATGGAGAATGAATTTTCACGCTATCAGTAAGGCATAATCAGTGAGGATTAAGTAACTTCTCTCAATGGATTTGAAATTAATTAAAGAATAACGATTTAAATTCGGGCAATGTGTTACATAAAGGATGATTACTTGATTAAGTCATAAATTTAATAAAAGGTATTTTATGGTATGATATGACAAAAACAATAATTGGGGGGATTATGAATGAAAAAAATATCTTTTTTTCTGAGTAGCTTTATTTGCTTAATGACGTTGGGATGTTCAAAACAAGAAACAGCTCAAATTGAATCTTTGAAAGATGCCTATTTCGAAATTGCACAAAAGACAGAAGCCCAATCCTTAAAAGGTTCTGAGTTGACGGAAATGTTATCAAATTATGCACACGAAGAAGTAGTTGATGGGAATCAAAAAATCTATACCTTCCACAATGAGAATGAAGAATTAATGGTTTCAGAACCAAAAGATCAAGAGGGAATAACGGACGTTATGTACACCAATAGCCAGAGCTCTGACTCGTTAGCGATAGCTCATAGTTTATCTTCTAATGGGGCATCATCTCTCGTTTTGAATACCGTTGATATGGATAAATTTAAAACAATTACTTCTAAGTTAAGTGAGGAATCATCTAATCTTTATAACGCTTACCTAAATCTTAGCGAGAAGATGGCAGAAGATCACTCATTAACTTTAACCGAAGTACAGAAATCCATTAATTTAGAGCTCACACTCCAAGAAATCGCTTCAGATGATAATTACTATTCGTTCAAAGAGGCAGATTCAGGGGATCTATTAGGTACCTATGTAACAGCTAACTCTGAAACGGTTCACCAAATCGTTTATCAAAACAATGTCATGGGTTTATTACATGATACAATGATGGCGGATAATTGTATCATGTTTAGTGTTTCAACTAATGAAACGACGCTTTCTAATCAAAAAGAGGTTATGTCCTTATTTGATAAATAATTAAACATTCACTCTTTAAAGCAACCTACGGGTTGTTTTTTTAGATAATTACGATCAATTCTTTCGTATAAAAATAATGGTTTTAAGAATACGGCTATCTAATAGTTGAGTATTGATTCCTAAATTGTAATCCTAATGTTTTAATAGAGTTATTAACTCCGCTATGAAGGATTTAAAACCTACCTATCTATCGACAAAAGTATTGAAACTTTTGATAAAGGAAAGTAGAATAGAAGATAAGAGTTTAGGAAAAACGGAGTGATGATATGAGATTATTTTTTAGTGGAAGTATTCCACTGATTGTCGTGATAATTGCCTTATTTCAAAAGATAGAGTGGCGTCGAACGATTAAATTACAGGCACGTGAGCAATTTCAGCAAAAAGGCGCTTGGTTAAAATTTGCGTTATGTTCAGTTATCATTATGATTGGAAGTATGATCGTGACGAGTGTCTTAAGTTTTATTCCCTTTTTAATATTGTTGCTTCCAGTAGCCATTACGGCAATTGTCTCTTATGGAAGTATTGATGTGATGCGTCGAATTCGTCGTGGCCAAGAATTTAGTTTAAAAGACTTCTTTCCAACTGATCAGCTAGGAGCTGTTATTGGTTTAGTGTTTGTTAAAAATATTTATCTCTTTTTATGGTCATTACTGTTCATTGTTCCTGGGATTGTTAAGGCTTATTCTTATTCGCAAGCCATGTTTATTATGAATGATCATCCTGGGATTGGAATTGATGAGGCTATTACACGTAGTCGTGAGATGATGAATGGCCATAAATGGGAATTAGTTATTTTACAATCAAGTTTTATTGGATGGATTATTTTAGGATCGTTAACGTTTGGAATTTTAATCGTGTATATCATTCCACTTTATGCGATGTCTATGTTTGTTTTTTATGAATATGTTAAAAATGGTTATTTAAAATCAAGTCAATATGATAATATCTATAACGTTTACTAAATGTTAGATTGAAAAATGAAGTACGATTTTTACTAGAAATCGTACTTTTTTTGATTAACAAACATCAAAACGATATTTTGCGTCGCTTTGTGCTATAATATAAGACGAAAGTGAGTGATGTTATGATTCGAGTATCTCAAATCAAGATTTCAATTGATGATCCAATTGAAAAAGTAAAAGAATTATTACTAAAACAATTAAAGTTAAAAGAAAGTGACTTATTAGAATATAGAATTTACAAACAATCAATCGATGCTCGTCGTCGTGGAAAATTAGATTTTGTCTATACGGTTGATATTTCCGTTAAAGATGAAGCTAAAATTTTAGCTAAAAAATTACCGAATGTTTCGATGACACCAGCCATCGATTATCAATATCCAGAAATGGGTTCTGAGAAAATGAAACATCGTCCGGTTGTCATTGGATTTGGTCCAGCAGGAATGTTTGCTGCTTTAATTTTAGCGGAAATGGGATATCGTCCGATTGTTTTAGAGCGTGGAGAATCGGTTGATGATCGTGTTCGTTCGATTGAAAAGTTTTGGACTGAAGGAGAGCTTAATCCAAACTCAAACGTTCAGTTTGGTGAAGGAGGGGCCGGAACGTTCTCAGATGGAAAGCTAACGACGCGTGTAAAAGATTTACGAGGTCGCAAAGTATTAGAAGCATTGGTGGAAGCGGGAGCACCTGAAGATATTTTATACATGGCACATCCGCATGTTGGAACGGACTTATTACGTGGAGTCGTTAAAAATATTCGTGAAAAAATTATTTCATTAGGCGGAGAAGTTCGTTTTAATACTCAAGCGAATGGTTTTTTAATTGATAACGGTCAAATTAAAGGGGTTAAAGTTAAAGGGAAAGAAGTCATTGAAACAGAACATGTGATTGTGGCTATTGGGCATAGTGCTCGCGATACGTTTTATGATTTATATGACAGTGGGGTTCATTTCACAGCAAAACCATTTGCGGTTGGAGTACGTGTCGAGCATCCACAATCATTAATTGACGTCGCACAGTATAAAGAGTTTGCAGGACATGAAAAATTAGGAGCGGCAGAATATCGTTTAACACATACAGCTTCAAATGGTCGTGGCGTGTATACGTTTTGTATGTGTCCTGGAGGACTTGTTGTTCCATCAAGTTCTGAAAAAGGGCGCTTAGTGACGAATGGAATGAGTGAACATGCCCGTGATCAAGAAAATGCAAATAGTGCACTTCTTGTTCAAGTGTTCCCAGAAGATTTTGGTTCGGATCATCCATTAGCAGGTGTGGAGTTTCAACGCCGTTTAGAAGAAAAAGCGTTTGGATTAGGTGGAAGTAACTATAAAGCTCCTGCTCAATTAGTCGGTGATTTCTTAAAAGGACAAGCTTCTAAACAATTAGGATCGGTAGAGCCATCTTACGCATTAGGAGTAAAGTTAACAAACTTAAATCGCTTATTACCTGATTATATTACAGAAGCAATGGCAGATGGATTAAAAGCTTTTGATCGAAAGTTAAAAGGATTTGCGATGAATGATGCTGTGATGACAGGAGTTGAGTCACGTTCATCATCACCAGTTCGTATTGATCGTGATAGCGAAACGTTACAATCGTTAACTGTCAAAGGATTGTATCCATCAGGTGAAGGAGCCGGATTTGCAGGTGGAATTGTTTCAGCTGGGATTGATGGAATTAAATGTGCCGAAGCATTAGTTAGACAGTATCAAAAAATGGGCGAATAGTGTTTAGTCACATTATGAATTTTAAAATCATTTGTTCAATCAGATGAAGTTGATAGGCATTAGAAATTAACTTGTTGCCACTATCGTTTTTTAGATCATTAAAACATAACTCATAACTAGATCCTTCTTGGGAACTTGTTATGAGTTTTTTTATTGGATAAGAACTTGTATTTAATTGGATTTGCTTTCTGATTTGGTCATCATTTTTACGTTAAGTTTGAAAAAAAGTTTTTTTAAGCATGATTTTATGACTAAGAGAACTAGTCATTAACTTCTTATACTGACGTTTATCTATAAAAGAATTTATCTCTGCAGTATCTTCAAAAGATAGACGATTGTCCTAATTTCTCTGATGAAATTCACACATTTTTGGGCTAAAGCTCATAGGATGAAATAGGAAGGTGAAGAGGGAGGGATAGGAATGGTAGAATTAGTTGCTACATTAGTTGTTTATTTAGTTGGAATGCACGTGAAAATGAATCAGTCATTAAAACAACAACTGCCTTCAGATATTAATTATCTTTTAATTTTAGGTTCAACCTTAAAAACCAATGAAATGACACAAACTCTTCGATCTCGATTAGAAAAAGGAGCAGAATTACTAAAAAAACACCCACATTTAAAGGTAGTGGTGACGGGTGGAAAAGGAAGCGAATTTTTATTAGCTGAGGCTCAATTAATGCAAAAAGTGTTTATTGAAGAATATGGAATCGATAGCGAACGAATTATCCTTGAGGATCAAGCTCATAATACATTTGAAAACTTACTTTTGTCTAAACCGTTATTACCAGATGAAAAAATTGCAATTATTACAAATGATTTTCATAGTATTAGAACATCTTTTTTAGCCAAGCGAATAGGGATTAAACATATTATGATTGGAGCAAGATCGCCCTCTCATAAACGTTACAAATGGGAATTAAGAGAACACTTAGCCATCGTCAAGTCCTGGCTTTTTGATCGAGAATCGTTATAATCTTTGATAGAAATTGACGATTTTAGTTCTAACTCTTGAACTTTAGTCTAGTTAGGCATATAATCATCACATAATGGTTAAACGAGGTGAGAAAATGGAAGCGTGTAGCGTAGAAGCCATTCACGAAAATGTCGTTCAAAAAGTTAAAGCGAAGATGCCAAGTGATGATGATTTATTGAAATTATCAGATTTATATAAAGCGATGGGAGATTTAACCCGAATTCGTATTCTTTCGGCGCTCGTTCAGTCAGAGATGTGTGTTTGTGACTTAGCTAGTTTGCTTGAAATGACACAATCGGCTATTTCTCATCAGTTACGAGTTTTAAGACAAGCGCACTTAGTTAATTATCGTAAAGAAGGAAAAGTAGTGTACTATTCATTAGACGATGATCATATTAAAATGTTATATGATCAAGGATTAGTTCACGTTCTTCATCAACATTAGAACAAAAAGCGACAAATCACGGATAAAGATTTGCCGCTTTTTTTATTTTCACGAATTGTAAAACAAGTGCTAATGAGTTGAGTTCTAGTCATTATCAGATTATTAATTTCTGAATGAAAAAGATGGTTAAAATTACTTTACTTTCACCTCTAAATAGGAATAGCGCCTATACTGTTTGGCCCATTGGGGCATATACAATAAGAGGGTAGTTGAATTAGAAGTGAGGAGTGGTAAAAATGCCGTATATTGTTGTAGATGCAGGTCATGGTGGATGGGATAAAGGTGCTCATTATAATTACTATAATGAGAAAGATATAACATTACGAGTAGCAACCAAGGTCAGTCAACGCTTAAGACAAATTGGATTTAAAGTCACACAGTTACGAACAGATGACACTTATATCGGAAACGCTTCTGCAAGAGGACGTCAAATTGCAGAATTACAACCCAATTTAGCTATCAGTATTCATGTTAATAGTTCAGGTGGAACAGGGCAGTATCAAGGATCAGAAATCTATGTTCCATTAAGAGAAGATAGCGCACGATTTGAATATTATTTAAAAGAAGAATTAAGTCGATTAAATAATTTCCGTAATATCTTTTCAAGAGCTTATACAGGTGAGTTTTATGAACGTTATATCGATCCTAACACGTTAAGATTTAGACAAACTTATAACTATACCGACTATTATGGAATTATTCGAGAAGCCTGGAAAGGCGGCGTTTCATGTGACATTATTGAAATGTTTTATTTAGATAATGAAGGGGATTTATATACGTTCTTAAATCAGGAAGATGCTTATGTTGAGGCGATTGTTGTTGCTTTAAGTAAAGCTTTTAATATGAATTATGAACGTGAGTCTAAAAATGAAGTTGTTGATCGAGCAGAGCCTTTAAAAACGGAAACATATTATCGAGTGGTTTGCGGATCTTATTCTGACTTAAATGAAGCGAAAAAAGTTCAGCAGACACTGTCTCATGCCAATTATCCAGGTGTGTGGATTCAACCGGTTGAGACGAAACGATAGCAACTTATCATAGGATAACTAAAAAACCTCTAGCGACATAAGCGGCTAGAGGTTTTTTGTTTTAGGCATCATTAATCAATGATTATTATAACTATTTATAAACTGGAATATCTAATAAAAATTCTTGATTAGTGTCATATAAATGGGCAAATTGATGCATATATTTACCGATTTCGTAAGCATACCAAGGCGTCGTTGCATATTGATGCCACTGATTAGCGCTGATATGATTATATTTAATTTTAAATGGTGTATTTTGAGCGTATTTTGAAGAGTTAATATAATTTAATGAAATAAATTCTGCTGCTCCAAAAATTGCTTTTTCTGGTGTTGTCCATCCACGTTTATAAGCGTAAGTCGTTCCAAGTAAACGTGGCGCATGATCTTGAGCCCCAATTCCGAATAGGTTATAAACGGTTACTGGTTCAGGTAGTAAAATACGTTCATAATCAACCACTTTTCCGTTAGCATCTTTGATCGGTTTTGTTTCATCAGCAATATCCGTAATCGTAATTCCTTTTGCTAAATTACTACTTCCCCAGTTCGTTTCATGAATCGATTGAGACACTAAGAAGATCGGGTCAATATTATAATATTTTGCAGCGTCATAAATAGCTTGCGCTTGATTATGAAGCACCCCTTTATTTTGAAGGAACTTATTTAATCCATCGACATTAAAACTTCTAAATTGATCAATTCTTAAAAATTGAAGAAGATAGTTTGAATGCATTGTATGATTTGGATTTAAATAGTTAATAATAGTACTAAGAGTACCAGACGTATGATTTTGTTGAATTTGTGCAAATTGCGATAAGGTATAGTTATATTGGGTTGTTAAATAGCTAACACGTCCATTAATCGTCGTGCTAGAAGCTTTGATTCCTACGTAATCTTTATGAACGTACGCTTCCGTTCCTTGATAATTAATTTTGTAGAAGTTACCTTCACGTCCGATCACGGTTACTTCGTCTTTACTTTTTAACGCTCCTAAAATTGAAGAATTCGTCGTCGGAGCTTGACGGATATTTAAAGAGGAAATACCATCAATAACGACTCCAGTACGTGGCGTTTTAGAGAAATCGATATTAGCATCTGGATGAAGTTGTGGAGCAGTTAAGGTTACATAATCTTTAGAGACATAAGCTGTTGAATTGTTATATTCGATCTCATACCAATTCCCAGTTTCTCCAATGATGACAACCGTTTCTCCTTCAGATAATTTACCAATAGCAGCTTCCGAAGTTGAAGGTTTTGGACGAACATTTAATAACGTTCCATTAAGATTGTAAATATATCCTGTTTGCTTTGTTGTTTCAGGAGTCGGAGCAGTGAAAGTAATGTAATCTTTAGAAACATACCCTGTTGTGTTATTAAATTCGATTTGATACCAATTCCCGCTTTCACCCACGATGACAACTGAAGTTCCTTGAGTTAGTGTTCCAATTGGAGTTTCCGAAGTTGAAGGTTTTGGACGAACATTTAATAAAGCTCCATCAAGATTGTAAACGTAACCTGTTTTCTTCACGACTTCAGGAGTCGGAGCAGTAAAGGTAATATAATCTTTAGAGACATAAGCCGTTGTATTATTGAATTCAATGTGATACCAATTACCCGTTTCTCCAGTGATAACAACTGAAGTTCCTTGAGTCAGTGTTCCAATTGGAGTTTCAGACGTTGAAGGTTTCGGACGAACATTTAATAAAGCTCCGTCAAGGTTGTAAACATAACCTGTTTTCTTTACGACTTCAGGGGTTGGGGCAGTGAAGGTAATATAATCTTTAGAGACATAAGCCGTTGTATTATTGAATTCAATGTGATACCAATTTCCACTTTCCCCAACGATCACAACTGAAGTTCCTTGAGTCAGTGTCCCAATTGGAGCCTCAGATGTTGAGGGTTTTGGACGAACATTTAATAACGTTCCATCAAGATTATAAACATAACCCGTTTTCTTTACGACTTCAGGAGTTGGAGCAGTGAAGGTAATATAATCTTTAGAAACATAAGCTGTTTTATTGTTAAATTCGATTTGATACCAATTTCCACTTTCCCCAACGATGACAACTGAGGTTCCTTGAGCAAGTGTTCCAATTGGAGCCTCAGAAGTTGAAGGTTTCGGACGAACATTTAATAACGTTCCATCAAGATTATAAACATAACCCGTTTTCTTTACGACTTCAGGAGTTGGAGCAGTGAAGGTAATATAATCTTTAGAAACATAAGCTGTTTTATTGTTAAATTCGATTTGATACCAATTTCCACTTTCCCCAACGATGACAACTGAGGTTCCTTGAGCAAGTGTTCCAATTGGAGCCTCAGAAGTTGAAGGTTTCGGACGAACATTTAATAAAGTGCCATTCAGGTTATAAACGTAACCTGTTTTTTTAGTTACTTCTGTTGAACTATATTTGGTAATTTTAAAATAAGAGCCACTTACATAACCTGTTTTTCCAGCGTAGCTAACTTTATACCAGCCATTACTATCTTTATCTGCTAATACTTGAACTGTTGTTCCTTTAGGAATGGTTGTGATAATTGAGCCGCTAGTATTAGCTTGAAGGCGTAGATTCAAGTTTTCAGTCGTTTGACCTTCTGTTGGAGTTGAAGATGAAGACGTTTGATTATTAGATCCAGTAGATCCTTGATTTAATTTAGTAATATAGTCTCCATAAACATAACCTGTTTTGTCTAGATAGCTGACTTTGTACCAACCATTCACATCTTTATCAGATAGAAGATTAATGGTTTCTCCTTTTGGAATGATGGCTAAGATAGATCCATTTGTGCTCGCTTGTTGTCGTAAATTGAGATTTTCTTTTGTTTTTCCAAGAGAGGTTGTATTCGATAGATTTTCTTGAAGATAAGCACCGCTTGCATAGCCTACTTTTCCATCATAGGTTACCTTATACCAACCATTCGCATTTCTATCAGATAGTAAGGTGACAGTCTTTCCTTTAGGAATCGTTGCTAAAACTTTTCCACTCGTGCTTGCCTTATCGCGCAAATTTAAATTTTCAGTTGTTGTTGCAGTTTTCACTGATGAACGCTCAAATAAAGCGCTCGGTGTATTTGTTTCTGAAACTGTTTCTGCAAATACTGTCTTCATTAAATCGGGACTGTAAAGAGTTGTCCCAATAAGTGAGAGTGTAAGTAATGCTTTTTTTGACATCGTAAATCTCCTGTCTTTCATTAAATAAATCGTCGTCGATCAGTATTCAAATAACAGCCGACTTCTTTTTATACATTTTTCACATAACTTTTTTATTTTAACATGTTTCACTAAAAACTGCTAAGATAAACGCACCATTTTAAAACAAATATTTTACAGAATAACCCTTTATCGACAGATTACTTTTAAGAGTCGCTGTTGAGCATGTTTTAATTTATTCTTTTTGTGTTATAATGTCAAAAAAACACTACGAGATGGAGAGTAATGATGAGTATAAAAAAGTTAATGCTAGATGATTTAGAAATTAAAATCGTTCGTAAACCCATTAAAAATATGTATCTTCGTGTACGTCGAAACGGAGAAATTGAAATTTCAGCGGCACCTGATGTAAAGTTGCAAACGATTGAAATGTTTATTCAGGCAAAAAAGTCGTGGATTTTAAAAAAAGTGGAAGCGAGTTTAAATTCATCGACTGATTTAGGAATAGATGAAATCTTATATTTCGGTCATCCTTTAAAGATAAAACATCAAGTAGGACCTAAAGTTTTAATTGAAAGGACAGAGGGTGGGTTAGTGATAACAGCCCCTCAATCATACACGGATGAAAAAAGATTACTTTTGATTAAAAATTGGATGTTTGTTCAATTACAAGAAATGATTCATACCTATGTGATGACTTATTGGCCTTATTTTCAGGATAGAGGAATAGCACCAATTGAAACTAAATATCGTCAAATGACATCTACGTGGGGCGTTTGTCGACCGACTAGAGGAACGATTACCTTTAGTAAGCAGTTAATTCATCAATCACCTGCTTTTGTTGAGTATGTTGTTGTTCATGAACTGTGTCATTTGTTGCAACCTAATCATAGTGCTAAGTTTTATGCACTGGTCGAGGAACTTTTACCTAGCTGGAAGCAAGCTAAAGCTAAGCGATTATAAAAACTTTATCTTTGAAGTTTTTATAGTTGTTATTCAAAATGAGATGAGCAATGTTTTAAAACTGTCATAACTTACTGTGAAAAAATATATGATGATCTATTGGATATTACTTAGTTGGATATTTGGACAAAGACGAGAATTGAGAAAATGAGATTGATAAAAAGACACGTACTTAAGGGCGACAGTTTCAGTTTTGGATTGGAAGTTTTAAAATTACACAACTAAATGTAATTAAAAAATACGACTATTTTGTAGCCGTATTTTTTATTGTTGTATCAATGATAATTTAGGTTTTTGTTTAAAAATACATTCAGTTTTACATCAACTTTTACAAGAAAAAATAAACGGTAATAAATTTACCTGAATTATTCATGATCATTCAAACAAAGCTGTGGGTAGACTAAATTTTAGCCTAAACCACAGCTTTTTATCGTTTTGATCTTAAATTTGGGTAAATTAATACTCCAGCTCCCTAAAAAAGGGTAGACTCCCCCCTTGGTGATGTGTTTCTCTAAAAAATATTTCGTTTTCAAAGAACGAATCCACTCACTTACTCTAACTGAATCAACTGGATCGTTTTTAAACAGTGATGAAAAATTTCTTTGTAGGGATAGTGACTACAGAGTTTGAACACGATTCTTCGTGATTGTTTCACTCGTTTTGCAGCGATTTTAATGAGTTTAGTGCGTAAGGTTTCAATCTGCATCTTAGAAAACTCATGAGGTAACGTTAATCGTCTGAATCCGTTGATGAGATTGTAGGCTAACACCACGAGTTGAATTCGGTTGACATTAGTCATCCAGTATTTATGACTCACTTTATCCATTCTAAATCCATTTTTACACTCTTTGATATAGTTTTCCATCGTCCCACGTTTAGCGTATAGGCTAACAACCATCTCTGGTCTTGTTTCCATGTTCGTCACTAAAAATAAATAATCGGGAATGAGTTCACCTGCTTTT
Organism: Turicibacter sp. TJ11; assembly: GCF_021497505.1. NCBI lineage: Bacteria > Bacillati > Bacillota > Erysipelotrichia > Erysipelotrichales > Turicibacteraceae > Turicibacter > Turicibacter sp. TJ11. The sequence continues at coordinate 371,994 of NZ_CP069349.1, forward strand.
CGTCTCACTTGAACAATGACACGTCTTGGGTGATTCCAACTCTTTGCCTGATAGTCAAACTCCCCATAGAATTGTTGAGAATATTGAAGCGAACACTCTTCGAAAAAAACATCCGTTACTTCTTTAGCTAAACGATAGAGAGTGGCATTTGCCTTTAAACGGATCACATAGTTTGTGTTTAACGTTTCGCATAACTTATAAAGTTCTTTATGAGCAAATCCACTATCTCCGCGAACGAGTCGATAGCTCGATGGAAACTCCTTTTGATAGCGTGATAATAAGGGACCAATAAAAGAAACGATATTCCTTGAAGTATAGACATTCCCCGCACGAAGCTCAACTTTTAAACAGTCTCCAGTCATTCCATCAAAAACCATGAGGGGATGAAACCCTTGGGCTTGATAATGAGCATTAAAGGCATTCCCATATTGATGACCATAGGTCTGAAAATGAGTGGAATCCACATCAAAAATAAAATGATTAGGAGCTTCGACTTGATAAAATTGCGAAAGGAGTTTTTGATTGATGAGTTCAAATTGCTTACTTGTTTCCTGCGTCAATCGATGAGTAAAACGAGATAAAGTTGGTTGAGAAGCTAACGAGGGCTTATCAAGCAAAGTTGTCAATAAAGGTTCAACTCGCAATTCATCCGCATCATCAGCGCAGTGGTAACCGGCAATCGTTTGAAAGATTTGTTGAAGACAAAGCTCATGATTCGTATGAGTTCGAATCGCTTGATCAGTTTCTAAATGAAAATGTTGTTTCAATAGTTCTGGAAACTTCACGTGATGCATAAATTCTTGGATTAATAAAAGTCCTGCATCCGACGTTAAATCTCCACCTTTAAAATTAAATTTAATCTTTTTATTGAAATGAAGTTGGTCTTGATGTATCATAAAAAAGTAATCTCTCCTTAAATATGTTTTGGTTTAGCAATTAAAACGATATCAAATGAGAGATTATTTTCATAGCAAAATGCTTCACTTAAAAGGTGAAATAAAAAATAGATAAAAAGCGTTGATTCCACTAAGGACTCAACGCTTTTTACATTTTTATGGTGAATAATTTAGGATTTATAACCGATTGTTTAACAACTGTAAAAACAAATACAATCTTAATTGTAAAAATAATAAAAAGTAGGCTAAACCATTGGTTTTACCTACTTTTTGTGTTGCAAAAACTTCTGCATTTTTAGTTGTAAAAAGCAATGTAAATTTACTTTTTCAACTCCAAAACTGAAAGACATGCCTTAAGGGCGTGTCTTTTTAATTTGATGAAACACTTGTATTTAATTCTGTCGATTCTACTTGTTTCTCTCTTTCTGCCTTTTCTGCTCGCTCAATCATATCTAAAAGTTGGACAGGACCGATACATTTAACTCCTGTTTTCTTAGCCTCTTCAATAGCTTCTTTTGTGAAGCGACCCGTCGTAAATATTGCATAAGGAATAGCGTTATCTGCCAAAGCGGAGCCGACGAGTTTTTGTACGATAGGTCTTCCTACCGAATTATTTGCTCCAAATCGTTTACACTCAGAATAATACAGCTTCCCGTCAATCGTGAAAATTACATCTTTTCCCCCATCCCCACCTTCTTGAGTAGCATAAGCACCAGAAAAGCCGTGAAGTTGTAAAATTTTAGCTACATAACGTTCAAAGGCGAAAGGATCCATTGCCCTTAATTCTTCCAATTTTAAAACATTAAATCTTCTCGTTTTTCGTGGAATGTATTCAAACTGTAAAGATCGAGTCTTAGAGCTTTTCATCATTTCGATGTCTTTTCGAGCTTGATTTCTCGCATAAGAAATCGATAAAATCAACGCTACGACTAATAAAGAACAAGCTATTCCATACACGTCCAGATTGCTCATGATTTTATATATGGTAACGATCATTATCAAGATAGTGACTGATTTAATCCACTGAACATTCATTCTTTTAGTCTTCATTTAATCACATCCTTGCTTTTATTATTTGTCGTAGGTATCTTTTTTAGACAATGAATTCAAACTAAAAGAAATAATCACAAGCAAAATCTTCAAAATTTGTCTTGTGTGAATATAGAAAAGCACACACTTTTTGTATTTGATAAAGATACAAATGAATTAGCATATATTCATCTAAGGTGATGGGGCAATCTGAGGTCAATTTAATTATTGATTCGGAAAAGGCTCATTCTTCGCAAACATATAAATATATAAACAGAAATGTATTTCATAGTTTTTTAATTCAAATACTTGAGGTCAAAATTCGTTAAAATGTATGTTAAAATAGTAGATATTAAACATACATTTTAGGATAGAAATTGGGGCAACTATGAATCAGACAGAATTAAAATCAATTGAAACAGCGATGCGTGAAACATCATCGAAACAACTTTATACTCGTTATCAAGTCATCTATTTACACTTACAAGGATATAAAAATGTAGAAATCGCTAGGATAGTTCCCTTTACTGCTCAGACCATCGGAACACATGTTAGAAATTATAAAAAATATGGACTTGAGGGATTAAACCCACGCCCAAAATCAGGCTGCCCGAAGAAACTTTCACCTGAGCAAGAAGCTGAGTTAATCCATACCCTCATCCATAAAACGCCCGCTGATGTTGGGATTGAACCGTACATGACTTGGGATTGTAAGCTATTATGCATCTGGGTGAAGCAAACCTTTGGAATTTCATTCTCTAAAGGTGGAATGCGTGACATGTTGTTACGCTTAGGTTTTAGCTACACACGCCCGACTTACTCCTTAGCGAGAGCCAGTCATGAAAAACAAGAGGGATTTAAACAGGAATTTGAACAATTAAAAAATTTTGATTCGTGGGGAGATTGATCATTTATTGTTTCAAGATGAAAGTTCTATCAGAGATTATCAATCATTAGTCAACAATTGGTTTCCTAAAGGAAAACAACGGATTATTCCTACTTACGGAAATAATAAAAGTGTCAAATTAATAGGAATCCTTGACTATGAGACAGGTCATGTTTATGTCCAGGAGGAAGAACGTTATACAGCAGATATTTTTTTAGAATTCCTCAAAAAAGTACTCAAACAATATCCAACGGGAAAGATTGTCATGATTTTAGATAACGCAAGAATTCATCACGCTAAACTCATCCAACCTTTTTTAAACGAACACAAAAATAGATTAAGGTTAATCTTTTTACCACCATATAGTCCAGAATTAAACTTAATTGAAGGATTATGGAAATGGTTAAAACAATCTGTGATTCATAACGTCTTTTATAGAAATATAAATGAGATTAGAAAAGCTGTTCAAGGATTTATTCAACATATCAATGAGAGACCTTCGGAAGTGATCCAGAGACTATGCGAAAAAATGTGAAAAACTTATCTGTTTCTATAAAGATTACAAAGAGGCAGTCAAGATGCATTAGCCATGAGGAGCTGTTTATCTAGAAGATGATGATTTAAATTTCACGCTAAGTGAACAAGTTATCTTTGATGTGATTGCTCATACGGATGGAACCCCTTATCGTGTAGAGGGTCATTACTTTTGATGAAGAAAAGCATCAGTTTAAATGAAATAACTAATAAAAATGCAAAGAGATTGTGATTGCCCGTATGTCTTAAAAAAAATGTAGAAAAATAAGAGTAGCCAAAGAGCTACTTTTTACTTTTTTAAGATAGGGTGATGAAATGAAACGTTGGTTATTGAGTTGTCTATTAGTAATGAGTCTTTTTTTAGGAATGGTTGTCAATCAAGTGAAGGCTGAAGAGGAGACGATTAAAAAACATGATTACATCGGTTTTTATGGAATGGATCCTGAAACATTTGATTATCTTTATACGTATAAAATGATTGACTCGCAACATTTTGCTAACTTTATTGACGGATTAATTGAACATGATAGTTATGGAAATCTCGTCGGTGCGATGGCAACTGATTGGGAAGAGCGAGAGCAGTCAACGATTTGGCGCTTTCACCTTCGACAAGGTGTCAAGTGGTATACGGATGAAGGTGAAGAATACGCAGAAGTCACGGCCCATGATTTTGTAGCTGGTCTTCAACATGCCGCTGATTTTCAGTCACAAACGCTTTATTTGGTCCAATCGGTTATTAAAAACTTAGATGAGTACATTAATGGGGAGGTTTCATTTGATGAAGTCGGGGTTAAGGCAATTGATGACTATACATTAGAATATGAGTTAAATCAGTCCACTCCCTACTTTCCGACGATGACGACGTATTCGATTTTACTTCCTGTTAATCAAGCCTTTTTAGAATCTAAAGGTGTTGGGTGTCGGTTAGGAGAACCTGATTATTCAACGTGTCAATTTGGCGTGGCTAAGTCAGATTCAATCTTATATAATGGCGCTTATCTTTTAAAAAACTTCACGTCAAAATCAATAATTGAATACGAAGCTAATCCGTATTACTGGGATCAAGAGTCGGTCTATATTCCTCGTGTCAAACTCATTTATTCGAAACAAGCTGATCCTACGACGTTATTTTTAGCGTTTGATCGAGGAGAAATTATTTCTGCTCCTTTAGATGTGAATAATCCGCCCCTTATTAAAATCGCAAAACAAAAATATGGAGATTCCATCTTTGTAACGGATACAAACGGATCGCTTTCCTTCGCGACATTTATTTTTAATCGAAAGCTTTATCATTCTCCAATCAACGAGGATCAAGATGTTTCACCTAAAAACAATCAACAGAGAAAAGATACAAAAGCAGCGATTTTAAATCCTGAATTTCGTCGTGCGATTATGCGAGCGATTGATACCGAGTCAATTAATATGCAGGTGGTGGGTGAGGAGTTAAAATCTATTTCTTTACGAAATACATTGACGCAACCAACATTTGTTCAAACGAGTGAAGGGAATAGTTATGCAAATTTAGTGAGCTCGGCACTTCAACAGTTAAATCCAACCTTATATTCTAAGGACTTAAATCTTGAAGATGGTCATATGGCATTTTTTAATCCTGAACTGGCAAGAGAACAACTGAAAATGGCTAAAGATACATTGAGTGCACAAGGTGTTCAGTTTCCCATTTATTTAGATGTCATTGTCAATGGAGAAAGTGAAAGTAGCTTTCGAAGTGCACAAGCTTTAAAGGGAAGTATTGAGCAACATTTAGAAGGGGAAGTCTTAGTTAATTTGATTGTGAGTTCTCGTGAAAATATGATGGCTTCAAAAACGGCTGACTTAATGAATACAGATCTTGTTTTTTCAGTTGGATGGTCTCCTGATTATGGTGATCCTAAAAGTTACTTAGATATTTTAGATCCTGATCAAGGCGATTTACTCAAAAGCTTCGGATTAAATCGAGGAGTTGTTCAAAGTGAGGAAGAAAAACAGTTAAAACAAGAAATTGGACTGTATACTTATCAAGAACTAAAAGAGCAGGCTAACCTAGAAGTAAGCAATATGGATAAGCGCTATCAACTTTATGCTAATGCCGAGGCTTATGCGCTAGACCAAGCGTATTTTATTCCGCTTTATGCATCAGGTGGAAGTTATGCCATCTCAAGAATTATTCCGTATACAAAGTCTTATAGTCCCTATGGGTTATCACCGATGAAATTTAAGCGAATGCAGTTAAGTGATAAGATTGTGACGATGAAGCAGCGGGATCAACAATATGAAAAATGGCTCTTTGTTCGAGAACAACAGTTAAAGTTAAAATCAAAAGGTCACACTGTTGAAAATTAACAGATGAAAAATATGAAAATTTTCTTTTCATTAATTCAAATGTTAGATATAATCGAAGAAGAAAAATTTCAATCGACATGAATCTTGTTCATGTTTGAAAGGAGAGCCATTAATGAGTGTTTTAAACGTAACCAACTTAAGTCATGGGTTTGGGGATCGTGCGATTTTTGAAAATGTATCGTTCCGTTTATTAAAAGGAGAACATGTTGGGTTAATCGGAGCCAATGGTGAAGGAAAGTCAACATTTATGAATATTATCACGGGTAAATTAGTACCAGATGAAGGAAAAGTTGAATGGTCAAGAAATGTTCGTGTGGGTTATTTAGATCAGCACGTTTCATTACAAGAAGGAATGACAATCCGTGACGTTTTAAAAACAGCGTTTCAATATTTATTTGATATGGAAGCTAAAATCAATGATTTATATATGAAAATGGCAGAAGTTGATCCGGAGGAAATGGACGCTTTATTAGAAGAAGTAGGTGTTCTTCAAGATATCTTATCAAATAATGATTTTTACGTGATTGATGCAAAAGTTGAAGAGGTAGCGAAAGGATTAGGGCTACAAGAAATTGGACTTGATCGTGATGTGACTGAATTAAGTGGTGGACAACGTTCAAAAGTTTTATTAGCGAAACTATTACTTGAAAAACCAGATATTTTATTACTTGATGAGCCAACCAACCATTTAGATGAAGCTCATATTACATGGCTAACACGTTACTTACAAGAATACGAAAATGCTTTTATCTTGATTTCACATGATATTCCATTCTTAAATAGTGTTATTAACTTAATTTATCACATGGCGAATCAAGAGTTAAATCGTTATGTAGGTGACTACGATAACTTTGTTCGTATTTACGAAGCGAAGAAAGCTCAATTAGAGTCAGCTTATAAAAAACAACAACAAGAAATTGCTGATTTAAAAGATTTCGTTGCACGTAATAAAGCGCGTGTGTCAACGCGTAATATGGCGATGTCACGTCAAAAGAAATTAGATAAAATGGAAATTATCGAGTTAGCTGCTGAGCGTCCAAAACCAGAATTTAATTTTAAAACAGCGCGTACGTCAGGTCGCTACATTTTTGAAACAAAAGATTTAGTGATCGGGTACAACGAACCATTATCAGCGCCACTTAACTTAACAATGGAGCGTGGACAAAAAATAGCGATTTGTGGAGCGAACGGAATCGGAAAAACAACGTTATTACGTAGTATCTTAGGTGAAATTCCTGCAATTTCAGGAAGTGTTGAATTAGGTGAACATTTACATATCGGATACTTTGAGCAAGAAATCAAAGGTGGAAAAGATAAAACATGTTTACAAGAATTTTGGGATGAGTTCCCTCACTTAACACAAGGAGAAGCACGTGCGGCTTTAGCGAAATGTGGATTAACGACAAAACATATCGAAAGTAAAGTCATGGTTTTAAGTGGAGGAGAGCAAGCCAAAGTTCGTCTAGCTAAATTAATTAATCGTGAAACAAATGTCTTAATTCTCGATGAGCCAACCAACCACTTAGATGTAGACGCTAAAGAAGAATTAAAACGTGCTTTAAAAGAATATAAAGGAAGTGTTTTACTAATTTCCCATGAGCCTGAATTCTATCGTGATGTTGTCACGGATATTTGGGATGGAGAAAAGTGGACGACACGCTTAGTTTAATTAAAAGAGATAGCCATTGGCTATCTTTTTTTAGTGATAAATAGGAATCAAATCATTCATGCGATGAAGTGATGAGTTAAAGTCATCAGGGTAATTTTCATTTAAACTGAGGAGATCAGTTCATTAAAAAGAGAAGTTCATTATTCATCTTTTCTGTGCCGTAAGTTCTGACAGTAGCCTAGTCAAATTAAGGAAAATGTGATATAATGTCAAATATTGACATAAGTTGGTGTTCTGGAGGGGAAAGAGATGAGACAGGGAGATTTATGTTTTGTAAATCAATTACATCTAGAGTTAGAACGCGAAGATATGATAAAAGTCATTAAACAAGAACTTAAACAACAATCACATATGATGGCTATCTTTTACACGGATCACTACTGTAATGATCTAAATCTTCACCTAAATATTGTGGTTCAACCGATTTTTTATCAGGAGATGATTAAGCACAAACGAGCGTTAGCATCAAAGTTTGGCAAGGTCCTCTTTTTTGAAGAAAATCGACAACAACCCAATAGCATGACGGTTCATTATGAAAATTTATTAAAAGTATTTATCACTTTTCATCATCCGAAGTTTTTGCAACCATCACTAGATTTTAAGAAGGTCACGATTGTAAAAGATACCTATGGATTAATGGCATATATCAATAAGGAATCGGAAAAAATGAAAGATAACTTTAGTTTTGAAGACTTAGAGGATTGGCGAACGAAGTTTTTCTCAACGTACTATGAATTTTATCGAAGTTTACAAAGTCATGAAGCTTATCAAGTCGATCACTGTTTAGATGTCATGCGTTGGCTAGTGGCGATGATGTGGATGATTCAAAATGGAAATAAACCAAACCATTATCTTGATTGGGCACATCTTGAGGGGAATGATTCGTTATTAAGTGTCACTCAACAAGAAAAACTTAAACAGTGGGAGCATCATACATCAGATAAAAACGTTGAAGAAATTGTAGACTTAATTGTTGAAGAGTTTACTTCATTACATGAAAATCTTTGCATGAAGTTACAGCTAGCGGAGGAACAAAATTATGTTTATCGTGTGTTAGCTCGTGCGAAGCAGTTTGGAGTCACTCAAGCCGTTAGTTAATGAGACGCCTCACAGGAAGAAAGTTTCCTATGAGGCGCTTTTTTTATATTGAAATGATTGGAAGAATTATCATCTATCTAGAATAAAAAATTTCTTTTATAATGAGGTAACAGACTGACGAACTTCGTCTTTATTATTGGCAAAAGAATGGCTATATTCAATTTTATGACATAGGAAATGGGGTGAAAGGATGATGGTTCGTAAAGGGATCAAAGAAGTGGTGAGCTATGTCTATCAACAAGGCGACTTAAATCTCGAATATTTTCAAGCTAATCGTGCTCAGTATGGGACGAAAGCTCATCAAATCATTCAAGAGCACTATTTAGAGGAAGAGTGTGAAGTTTATTTAGAACATGTATTAAACATAGACGGACACGAGGTTCATTTAAGTGGACGGATGGATCTTTTACTTGAACGAGACGGAAGGTGGATCGTTGGAGAAATTAAATCAACGACGCGTCGTTTAGAAATGATTGAGGAAAACGATCGTCCCGCCCATTATGCACAGGCAAAGTTTTATGCTTACTTACTACTGTGCCAACATTTAGATTGGGAAGACATCACCGTTCGGCTCATTTATTGTGATTTAGACGGAATTAATCAACGATCATTCGATCAAGTTTATACAAAAGAAATGCTTGAGCCATTTGTCAATAAAACCATGAAAGTTTACTTAGAATGGTATTTTATTTTGTTACGTTCCATGGAATTAAAACTTAAAACGGCGAAAACACTTCAGTTTCCGTTTGGAGATTTTCGAGCCTATCAACGAGAGTTGGCTGGTGCAGTGTATCAGTGTGTCAAACAAAAAAAACGTCTGCTCTTGCGAGCTCCGACTGGAATTGGAAAGACAATGGGAACGATTTTTCCAAGTATTAAAGCGTTGAATGAACATGAACAAAAGATTTTTTACTTGACGGCAAAGACAATCGGTCGCCGGGTGGCTGAAAAAGCTTTTGAAAAATGTTTAGCTAATGGATGGCATGCTAAAGTAACCACCATAACAGCAAAAGAAAAAATTTGTCTAATGGATGAGGTAAAATGTGACCCGAGTTACTGTCCTTATGCAAAAGGATATTTTGATCGAATTAATGTAGCAACGAAAGATCTGTTTGAATCGGAGATGCTTTATACGAAAGAGCAAATCGTAAACTATGCTAAAAAGCATTGCGTTTGTCCATTTGAGTATTCGCTGGCGATGGCATCGATTAGTGATGCCGTCATTGGAGATTATAATTATATGTTTGATCCACGTGCTTATTTACGTCGCTTTTTTGATGAACCGTCCCCACATATTGCTTTAATTGATGAGGCTCATAATTTATATGATCGTGCGTGTGAGATGTATAGTGCCTCATTAAACAAATCAGTGATAGAGGAGATGCATCGTCTATTTAAAAAAAGGAATCAAACGCTAGGAAAGGCATTGGGTGCTTTAAAATTAAAATTCATTGAGTATGGTCATGAGCTTGAAGAAAGTAACAGTTATGACTTGTTTAAAAAAGACATCGATCAGTTATTGTTAAATAAAAGTAAACGCCTATTAGAGGTGCTAGAGAAGTATTTATACAACTATCCTGAAACAGAATATAAACCTCAGTTAACGGCGCTTTATTTTGATCTAAATCAATTTTTACGTATTGCTGATTTTTATAATGATAGCTTTCGTTTTCGATATGAACGTGATGGGGCAAATGTTAAAGTGAGCATTGTTTGCTTAAATCCAAGCTTGTATTTAAGTGAACGAATGGAACGCGTTCGTTCAAGTATTTTATTTTCAGCCACGCTTCATCCGTTGAGTTATTATCACACCGTTTTATTACATGATGAATCATGCGAACAAATTTTTCTTCCCTCTCCATTTGAACGTGAGCATTTGAGTTTATATGTTCACCACGGCATTTCTACTAAATTTAAGTTTCGACATCAATCCGTGGGAGCGTTAATTTCAGTCATTTATCACGTTACTCAAAGACAAAAAGGAAACTATCTCGTTTTCTTTCCTTCATATCACTATCTTGAAATGGTATACGAAGCGTATGAACAATTAGTTGGAGATCAACAAGTGACGTTAAAACAAGAACGAGAGATGAATGAAGCAGAACGTGATCTGTTTTTGTCTTCTTTTGAGGAGGACCCACAGCAAACACTGGTTGCTTTTGCAGTCTTAGGTGGTGTTTTTAGTGAAGGAATTGACTTAGTTGGCCATCGACTCATTGGCTCTATTATTGTAGGAGTTGGGCTACCACAAATCAATCCGCTCACAGAGCAACGGCGTCTTTATTTTGAACAGACGTTTAATAAAGGTTATTTATTTGCTTATGTTTATCCAGGATTTAATAAAGTGATGCAAGCAGTTGGCCGCGTCATTCGAACAGAAACAGATAAAGGAATTGTTGTTATGATTGATGATCGATACATAGAACCAACCTATTTATCGTTATTTCCATATGAATGGCAACATGCTAAATTTTTAACTAACGTAATGAGTAACGGGTCATTTTAGAACAAGAGGCGTGATAACCTAGAGGAGTCACCCTCTTTTTTGATGATATTTGACAATATTTTTAAAGTATGATAAATATTTAGATATTAAATAATTAGATATCTAAATGCTTAAGAGGAGGAGGTTATGCATGAAGGAGGAGTTGGAAGATAAACGTCCTAAATCATTACATCGGGTGTTTATACGTACGGCAAAAATGCATAAAAAAACGTGTCAGCAACGATTTCAACAATTAGGGTTAACAGAAGGGCAGCCTAAAGTGTTAGAGTACTTACATCATCATAATGGATGTTCTCAAAAAGATTTAGCTAAAAATTGTCATATTCAACCGGCAACGGCAACCAGCTTATTAGGACATTTAGAAAAGAGTGGGCTCATTTATCGTGAAATCAATTCAAACGATCGACGAATGACGAATGTGTATTTGACAGAAGCGGGAAGAGCCTCTAAGCAGAAAGTAAAAATGGTGTTTAGTGAGATTGATGAACAATGTCTAGAAGGATTTACTTCAGAGGAAAAAGAAGATCTGATTCAGTATTTAGAGCGTATTTTTGAGAACTTAAAAGGAAAGGAGAGTCAAACAGATGCTTAAATTATTAAAGTTTTTAAAGGGATCAGCTATTTTATATGCGATTTTAGCCCCCCTTTTTATGATGTTAGAGGTTGCGATGGATTTAACATTACCGACGATGTTATCAAATATCGTTGATATTGGAATTGCCAATGGTGATATTCATTACGTCTTAGCGACAGGAGTTAAAATGATGTTATATGCCTTTATAGGATTACTTGGAGGTGTGGGGTGTTCGATCTTTTCAACGATGGCCGCTGTGAATCTTGGGCAAAGTTTAAGAGATGGATTATTTGCAAAAATTCAATCGTTGTCGTTTTTAGAGTTAGATCATTTTAAAACGTCATCGTTAATTACTCGTTTAACAAATGATATTACACAAGTTCAAACGATGGTGATGATGGCACTTCGTCTTTTAGTGCGTGCGCCATTACTGTGTGTGGGTGGATTATTTATGGCGTATCAGTTGAGTCACCAATTATCGATTATCTTTGTCGTTGCCATCCCAATTATTTTAATCTTTGTTGGAGTTGTCATGGCTAAATCATTTCCATTATTTAAGACGATGCAAGAAAAAATTGATAAAGTCAATAACGTCATGCGTGAGAATTTATTAGGTGTTCGTGTGATCAAAGCGTTTGCGATAGAAGAGACACAAAAAGAACGTTTCAATGAAGCCAACGATGACTTAATGAATCAAAGTATTTTAGCTCAAAAAATGATGATTGTTTTAAATCCTGTCGTGATGCTAGTTGTTAACTTTAGTATTATTGCAGTGCTTTGGTATGGAGGACATCTTTCTCAAGCTGGATTACTTGAAACAGGAAAGATTATGGCGTTTATTAACTATTTAACGCAAATTATGATGTCAATCATGATGGTAATTATGGTTTCGATGAACTTTTCACGTTCAAAAGCGTCAGCTGATCGTATTAATGAAGTTTTTAATACGCATTCAAGTATTGAGGAGTGTATGAATCCGGATCACTTAACGAATTATGATATTGAGTTTAAACACGTGTCATTTAAATATCACGAGCAGAGTGAAGAAGTCCTAAAAGATATTTCATTTCATATTAAACAAGGACAAAAAGTTGGAATCATTGGCGGAACCGGATCAGGAAAAAGTTCTCTTGTTAGTTTAATTCCACGTTTATACGATGCTAGTGAAGGTGAAGTTTTAATTGGTGGAAAAAATGTTAAACAGTTATCACTAACAGAACTTCGTGATCAGATTGGAGTTGTTTTACAAGAGAGTATTTTATTCTCTGGAACCATTGCGTCTAACTTTAAATTTGGTTATCATGAGGCGAGTCAGACTGAGTTAGATGAGGCGGCTCGTGATGCTCAGGCATTAGAGTTTATTCAAGCTAAAGAAGATAAATATGAAACGGTTGTTGAACAACGTGGGAAAAACTTATCAGGTGGTCAAAAACAACGTGTGTCTATTGCAAGAACGTTAATTAGAAATCCTAAGATTTTAATTTTAGACGACTCTTCAAGTGCTCTTGATATGGCCACTGAAAGTAAATTACAGCAAGCCATTAAGTCACGAATGAAAGATAGCACCGTTATTATGATTGCTCAGCGTATTTCAGCTGTCATGGATGCCGATCAAATCATTGTACTGGATCAAGGTGAAATTTCAGGAATTGGAACGCATCAAGAGTTATTAAAATCAAATGAAATCTATCGTAGTATTGCGAGTTCACAATTAGGAGAGGAGGCAATCGATCATGAATAAACCAATGGGACCAGGTCCAGGAGCGCAGGGGAAAGGACCAAATGGACGTTTTGATCAAGCAGAGAAGCTAAAAAATCCTAAATCAACGATTAAGCGATTACTTGCTTATTTAAATCATCGTATTTATGCGCTCATCTTAGTTTTTATTCTTTGCATTATTTCAACAGTAGTGAGTGTGTTAGCGACGAAATATTATGGAGAGATGATTGATCAATACATCATTCCGGGGAACTTATCTGGTTTAAAAGCGATTTGTTTATTGATGGGAGCTGTCTATCTCATTAGTGTGATAGCGACTTATGCTCAAAACTTGATCATGGTTAAATTAGCGCAAGAAACAACGGCTGAAATTCGTCGTCAATTATTTGATAAGATGCAAGGACTTCCACTTCGCTTTTTTGATACCCATTCTAGTGGAGATTTAATGAGTCGTTTAACGAACGATGTTGATAATATCAATATGACACTTTCACAAAGCATTACTCAAATGTTTTCAGGTATTATCACCATTATTGGAATGTTAATTGCCATGTTTATTTTAAGCCCAACCTTAACACTTGTTGGATTAGTCACAATGCCGCTTATGTTTTTAACGTCACGTTTTTTAGTTAAAAAAACACAACCTTTCTTCATTAAACAGCAGCAAGACTTAGGGAAGTTAAATGGATATATTGAAGAAATCGTGTCAGGTCAAAAAGCGGTGTTATTATTTTCACAAGAAGAAGCTGTAGAAAAAGAATTTGGAACGATTAATCGTCGTTTAACGAAAAGTGCCACTATGGCACAAGCTTTATCGGGCTTCATGGGACCTATTAACAACTTCATTAATAACTTCACCTTTTTATTGGTCGCTGTTGTTGGAGGAGTTTTAGCTCTTTTACAATCAAGTATTACGGTTGGAATGATCTTTACGTTTATTTTATATATGAGAAACTTTACTCGTCCAATCAATGAAATCTTAAATATTTTTAATACGATCCAATCAGCTTTAGCAGGTGCTGAGCGTGTCTTTGAAGTAATGGATGAAGCACCTGAACAAGATGAAGCAGGGGCGTATGATATTGAGAAATTAGATGGAGATGTCATTCTAAATCATGTCAAATTCTCATATGACACAGGAAAAACTATTTTAAAAGACGCTTGTATTCATGCACGACGTGGAGAGACGGTTGCGATTGTTGGTCCAACAGGAGCTGGGAAAACAACGATTATCAATTTATTAACGAAGTTTTATGACATCGATTCAGGAGAGATTTTAATTGATGGTGTGAATATCAATCAGATGACTCGCCGTAGTTTACGACGTAATATTTCGATGGTTCTTCAAGATACTTATTTATTTGGAGAAACGGTCCGTGAAAATATCCGTTATGGACGTTTAGATGCAACAAATGATGAAATTATTGAGGCTGCTAAAATGGCGAATGCTCATCAGTTTATTATGCAATTACCTGATGGATATGACACGGTGTTATCTGATAATGGAAGTAATTTATCGCAAGGACAGCGTCAGTTGTTGGCGATTGCACGAGCCGTCTTATCTCAATCATCTATCTTAATTTTAGATGAAGCGACTTCTTCCATTGATACAAAAACAGAAGCCGAAATTCAAAAGGCGATGCTACGTTTAATGGAAGGAAAAACAACGTTTGTCATTGCTCATCGTTTAAGTACGATTCGAGGTGCCGATCAAATTCTTGTGTTAAATCAAGGAGATATTATCGAGCAAGGAAATCATGAATCATTACTAGCTGCCAATGGTTTTTATGCTAATTTATATAACAGTCAATTTAGAAATTAATGAAAAAGGCAATCCGTTTGGATTGCCTTTTCGTTTGAACAAAGACGGGACTTGCGCATAAAGTAATAGTATAAAAAGGAAGTTTGTAACATCTTTTTAGAATGTTTTGAGTTAAAATTTTATCAATGAAGGAGGGAGAAAAATGAAACGTTTAATGGATATTGTTATTTCTTGCATCATGCTCATCTTATTAAGTCCTATTTATTTAATCATTGCCATCCTTGTGTGGTTAAATCTCGGTACACCTGTCCTAAGTAAACAACGATACCCTGGAATGAATGAAAAGTTGTTTACCCTATATCGCTTTAAAACCATGGCGCATTCGCATGATCACAGCCATCAATTTTTATTACCTAATGAACGTTTAACGAAACTAGGGAGATTTTTAACGACTTATCATTTAGATCATTTACCAGAACTTTATAATGTTTTATTAGGAGATATGAGTTTAGTTGGACCACGCCCTGTTTTAATTCGATCAACGACCTCAAATGAGCTGGAGATGAAACGACACGATGTTCGACCAGGTCTGATGGACTGGAGCCAATTACATCATCAACAGATTTTAACGTGGGATCAAAAATATGCATTTGACCTTCTTTATATCGAACATCAAACATGCTGGTTCGATATAAAAATTATGTTTAAAAGTCTTATGCTACTATTTTCAGATAAACGAAAAAACTAGTCTTAATGACTAGTTTTTTTAGTAGCTAATTCAGCAATTTTAACAATGACTTCAACTGCTTTTTCCAGAGATGGGACAGGGATGTATTCAAATTTTCCATGGAAATTATGTCCACCCGTAAATAGATTTGGTGTTGGTAATCCCATAAAAGATAGTTTTGATCCATCTGTTCCACCGCGAACAGGTACGATTAAAGGAGTAACACCAACTTCCATTAAGGCGTTTTTTGCTAAATCAACGATATGCATTTTATCTTCGATGTGAAGACGCATGTTATAATATTGATCCACCAGTTCTAACTCCACTGTGTTTGATGGGTATTTTTGATTAAACTCTTTAATTAAATCTTCAACAAATTGTTTGCGTGACTCAAAGCGTTCAGTATCAAAGTCACGAATAATTAAGTTTAAGAATGCCTCTTCACAGTTTCCACTAATGTCAGTTAAGTGATAAAATCCTTCGTAATTTTCTGTATGTTGTGGGGTTTCAAGTCTTGGGAACATACTTGCAATTTCAGTGGCAATTAAAGCAGCATTAATCATTTTATCTTTAGCATCACCAGGATGTACGCTTTTTCCATGGACTTTGATTTTAGCTCCCGCTGCATTAAATGATTCATATTGTAGCTCACCAATAATGCCACCGTCCATCGTATAAGCAAAATCTGCTCCAAATTTTTCAACTTGGAATTTGTCAGCTCCGCGTCCGATTTCTTCATCAGGTGTAAAGGCCACTTTAAGACAACCATGTGGAATTTCAGGGTGTTTCGTTAAGTAATCAATGGCAGTCATGATTTCAGCAATCCCTGCTTTATCATCTGCTCCAAGTAAAGTCGTTCCATCCGTTGTAATTAATGTTTGCCCAACATACTGATTTAACGATGGAAAATCAGTAGGAGATAAAATAATATTTTTCTCTTTGTTTAAGATGATGTCGCCACCTTGATAATCAACGAGTTGTGGTTTAACATCTTTACCACTAAAATCAGGACTCGTATCCATGTGGGCAATAAAGGCAATCGTTGGGATCGATTGATCGATATTTGCAGGAAGCGTGGCATAGATATAACCATTTTCATCTTTTTCAATTGCCTCTAATCCAAGTTCTTTTAATTCTTCCACTAATACATCACCAAATGCTAATTGTGATGAAGTAGAAGGTGTGCTTAGTGAATTTGGGTTAGACTGAGTATCATAAGTCACATAATTTAAGAAACGATCCGTAACAGTTTTCATAAGACAATCCTCCAATAACAATTCAATATATTATGTTTAAGCTAGATGAAATTATGTATAGTTTACCATAAAACGTTAAGAAATATAACTAACGGTTTATGTTTTAATGAGAGATTAAAATAGATCAGAGGTAATAGATTTTACGTGTATGAAGAAGATTAAACAAGGACTAGTGGTTTCATACAATCTTTTGAATCATTTGAGCAATAAAAAATTTTGATTTAAGGTTACATCAAAGTAAGGTTGCTTAATGTTTTAAGGTCATGAGAGAAAGAGTATGTTATAATAAGACAAGAACTCATGAAGGAGGCTGAATGAGTGTGGCAAGTGAAGAGAATACGATATTAGATGATGTCATTGAATTAGGAACTAGTTTATTGATCGGGTATTTCATTTCCCGTTTTGTTCGTATCGCTTTAGCAAGAGGTGAATCGATGATCCCAACGATTTCGAATAATCAACCCATTCTTTTGGATTGTCGTACGTATCATCGGCGTGAACCAAGGCGTCATGATTTAATCGCCTTTAAAGCTCATCAAAAAAAGCAACATAAATTCTTTTTAAAACGTGTGATTGGACTACCAGGTGAACATGTGGTCATTGACAAAGGAAAGCTTTTTATTGATGGCGTGTGCATTCATGAGCCGTATCTTAAAGAACCTATGAATGATCATGAAAAAATTGATATTATGGTTGATCAAGGATTTCTTTTTGTCATGGGAGATAATCGAAATCATAGTTTAGACTCACGTTCATCACGATTAGGATTAGTTAATCTCAAACAAGATGTCGTAGGAGTCGTTAAGCAATTTAAAAAGTAATGAGGGTGATCCTATGAAAGTCACTCGTAAAGACGAGTATTTAATAATAACGATTGAACAAAAGCAAGCCAATCAAACCGTTCGTGAATTTTTACAACACTATCACTTATCACGAAAAAAAATTCATGAACTTTATATGAATAAACGTGTTAAACTTAATAAAGAAATTGCTAATTTTAACGCTGTTTTACAAATAGGGGATAAGTTAGCCATCCCGGTGTTTGAAAAAGAAGTAATCGATTTTAAGCCTCAAAAAATGAAATTAGATATTATTTACGAAGATGATCATCTACTCATTATTAATAAGCCCGCAGGATTAATGGTACATCCGGATCAAAAAGAGGGGATGAACACACTAGTAAATGGAGTGGCTTATTATTATCAAGAACATCAAATTCATCATCGCATTCGATACATTCATCGACTAGATACGGATACAAGCGGTGGGATCATTTTTGCTAAGCATTATCTGGCACATAGTCTAATGGATCATTGGTTAGCTGAAAAGAAGATTAAACGTTGGTATTTAGGGTTAGTGAATGGACGATTATCAACAAAAAAAGGAAAGATTCATGCGCCGATTGGAAAAGATCGTCATCATAGCGCTAGACGACGTGTGGCTAAAAATGGGGACACGGCGCTCACTTATTATCAATTAAAACAACAATTTAAGACGTACGCACTTGTTGAGTTGGAACTAAAAACAGGACGAACGCATCAAATTCGTGTTCACATGAGTCATTTAGGGCATCCACTGTTAGGAGATCACTTATATGGAGGACCAGCTAAAGTTGGACCATTAAGACGACAGGCGTTACACTCTTCACGCATTGAAATGATTCATCCGATTACGGAAGCACCATTAAAATTTGAAGTTCCACTCCCTCTTGATATGAAAAAACTAATTTAACTCATTGATTAAATCAGTGGCATAAAAAAACTTGTAAGTTATGGCTTACAAGTTTTTTTATGCTCTCACACACCTGTTTATAAAGAGCGCCTCAATGAAAATTATTTAATTTCGGAAAATTTTGCTTCTCTCCAATCATAAGGAAGAAGATCGATGAGCTTGACAGCTCTTTGACGATTTATTAAGACCTCCGCTTTAATATTGTGATCATTTAATTGGCTAATGAATTCTCGACAACGACCACAAGGAGGTAATATATTTCCACGTTTATTAATAGCTACCATTTTCACAATGTGACTTTCACCTGCTGTTAACATCGCAGCGGCAGCGGCATGCTCAGCACAAAATCCCATTGAACAAGCGGTTTCGATACAAATACCTGTATAGATATTTCCACTGTTCGTTAAAATGGCGGCAGCTACACTTCCTGCTTCAGCCGTTGAAGAAAGTTGTCGAGGATTTAATACTTGGGTGGCTTTTTCAATTAATTCTTCGAACATCCATTGTCCCTCCTTTATTACGACAAATGATCAGTCTATTATAGTTTATGCGACATTACTAAAAACATAATCCGTTCGTAAAAATTTGCTTTAATCCACACAAAAATAGTCAATTTTTTAATAGTTTCTAAGATAATCTAACAGTATTCAATCACAAAAATACTCGTCATGAACTGGATTTAGTACATTCCTTTAAAATGAGGTGGAATGATTAAATCCAATTTGAAGATAGGTAACATAGTAGTTTGCATAAGATTAAATTGATAAAAAATCAAATAAGTGATTTCTGTTTAAGGAATCATTTAAAAAGAATACATATTTTTTAATGATTAGAAATTAAAAAGTGATGAATCACTCATATCATTAGTATATGACGTACATTAAGGGGGAGTGAAATGAGAGTTGAAAGATGCGAAGATAATGGCCTTGAAACACATGAAGGAATAAAAAATCATAATACTTCGTTTTGGCTGTTTAGTGATGAGAAGAGTCAGCCGTTAAGATATGAGTTTGAAATCATAAATCATCATCAGGCGATTTTACATACTAAAGCAGCCCACTGTCCGCAGGTAGTGATTGAAGAGTTTTTATTTTATAGTGGATTTATTAGTCATATTGAAACAAAAGAGAGGCAGGTTCTTTATCATCAACCTAAAAAAGAGATTTTATCATTAAATCTTTTAAGTATTCAACCGAGTCAGTTATACATTAATGAAAAAAAGCTTAACCAGTTGTTAACGTGGATTAAACGACCTGAACAAGTCATTGTTTCAGTTATTAAAAGGGGGAAACAATGGGTTTGCATTGATGGTCATACTCGGTTAAAGGTTGCACAGTTGTTAGGATTTAAAGAGGTATCTGTTTATGTTGATGAATTTGAACCTTGTATCGATGATTTCGTCGAATTATGCCGACGAAATCAAAAACTTACGATCAACGATCTTCCTATCATCTCACATGAAGATTATCAGATTCAGTGGTCTTTATTTTGTCAGCAGTATTTTAGGAAAAAACAATCTTAATCGTCTGAACTGTGAATTAATGTTTCAATTAATTCGTCTCCGTTAATTAAATAAATGGGTTTATCGTCTGAAAACTCATAACACTCCTTAGAAAAGTGACCAAGTGTCACAAAAACGCCTTGATCGATTTGATTACTTCGCATCATTAAATGAAGTCGATCTAAGTAAGACTGAGGAATGGGATAATCTAGCGCGTTTAATAAACAAGAGACTAATATTTTTTGATCATCTAGATACATTTCAATATCATAAAAATGTTTATTCATACGTGGGGTTAAAAAAATGCGTTTAAAACCTTTCATTCGAAATAAGTCGGCAACCAATTCACCAAAATCATAAGGATTCATGGATGCGACTTGTTCACGGATGGCCATTTTTTTAAGATTGAGCTTTTTCTCTTCTAAATCCATTCGTACACGATCCATTTTTAAATCACGAGAATAAGAATAATATTTTAAACCGCAAATCGTGAGAAAAGAAAAAAATAAAAAAAGTAGAACGTATTGTGACAGCGTCCAATTGGCAAAACTAATATTTAACGTGTATCGAATTTGAAACAGAAAAAAGATAGCTAACAAAAGTGAGCAGTAAAAGAAAAATGTCATATGTTGACGTGCAGATTTTAATGAGTTTGATGGCATCATTAATTCCTCCCGTATTGGATATAGATATAGTTTTCAATTTATTATTGGTTATAAATGGTACTAATATACAAAGAAATAAAAAATCCTATCCAAGATGGATAGGAAGATCTTAATTATCGCTTTAATAACTGTTCACTATTTCGGCGATCTTTTGAAGATTGAGTGAAACGTTTAGCTTCTGGTAAAGATTTTTTAACTTCAAGACGTGTATCGGCCACATTACCTGTTCCAAATTCCACATCTGATTTATTTTTTACCTGTTGCATTGAAGCGTTCATAGGAGAACCCATTTCATTTTTACCCATGTTCATTCCACCTTTCAAAATTCCATATGTTGAGTTGGAATTTTGATATTATTATGTGAGAAAAAGTGATAATTATAAAGAAAAATTAATATAATCAAAATGGAAATAGTGTTAACCTAACGTTAATCCTTCAGTTTGATTAAAAATAGAATGATTTTAACAAGTGGTTAATAGTAGATGAAAGTTTGGTTACTTGCATCAAAGTGAGGTTTGGACTTAAGCTTTTATAAAATGAGATGAAGAAATTTTATTAGTGATCAGATGATAGCAAAGTAGTGGTAGAATCTGATGAAATGATAAAAGCAATAGCTATCTTTTGCCATGAATGGGTCAGCCATTTTAAATTTGAGGTAGTGAAGTGACGAACAAGAGAGAATCTTTAAAAAAAGTAAATTCAAATGATATCATCTACTTATCAGTAGTCGGAAGTTTAGTAAAAGAAGGTGAACATCTTATCATGAGATGAGTCAAATATTCGAACTAAAATTTTTACCATACAGCAGTTTCTAATATTTGAGTTATTGCAAATAAATAAGAAACTAAAAATCAAGAAAATGAGCAACCGTTAAAGAGCAAAATCAGTTCGATGAGAAAGAGGGGATATCGAATGAATCATACAGAAGTCGCTAACCTAAAAAACAGTGAGAAAAAAAGAAAAACTGTGATGACTGATTCAAAGAGGGGAGAGGGTAATGGAAAAATGAATACGAAAAGTAAGAAATCAACAATGACCCCGGAATCCGGTAGTGCCCATAACCTTTTAATGAGAAAGCATTCAAATGATTATCAATATAACTTAGAGTATTTAAAAAAATATCGTCTTGAAAACGATGAATCTGCGCTTGAATGGTTAATTTTTAATAATACAAATTTAGTTCATAAAATTATTGGTCGTTACACTAAATTTTATCATCACAAATTAGACTACGATGATTTATTTTCTGTAGGATTAGAAGGATTAATGAAAGCCATCGAAAAATTTGATTTTAATTATGATAATAATTTTTCAACGTATGCGACGTATTGGATTAAGCAAGCGGTGACAAGAACGATTGCGGATGAAGGATTTACCATTCGCATTCCTGTTCATATGTTTGAATCGATTAATCAAGTGATGCGCTACGAACAAAAAGCCGATCAAGGGGATGAGCCTATCGATGTTAGTGATTTATGCGGAGAATTAAATATTCCTGTTGAAAAGTATGAAGCAGTTAAACGCGTTCAAACGTATATGTTAAAACCAACATCGTTAAACGGATTCGTTTCAAAAGAAGATGAAGATACTGAATTGCAAGATTTAATTTCAAATGATAATGAGTTATTACCGCAAGGTGGATCAAGAATGTATGATAATCCAGAAAAGAAAGCGATGGATGAAGATTTAAAAGCTTATATGGATAAAATGATTTTAAGTTTAAATCCACGTGAACAATTTGTCATTACCCATCGATTTGGATTAAATGGAGCTGAAAAGAAAACGTTAGAAGAAATCGGTGAAATTGAAGGCGTAACACGTGAACGCATTCGTCAAATTGAAGCTAAAGCGATGAGAAAGTTACGAACATTACTTATTCGCTATAAAGAATATTTAGTTAATTAAGTCATATCCAAAGTGATAGTGTTTCAACTATCACTTTTTTGTACCAAATATTTGGTTTATTTGTCTTGAATTAACACCTAATATGAGAATTAAACTATGATAGAATAAATAAAGGGTTGATTCATGGATAGGAAGGAGCGGGTAGTAAAAGGGAAGGAGAGTTAGTAGCAATGATAAAAAAAGTTGATCATAAAGAATTAGGAACAGCTTATCATACATGGCTTCAAAGTTTATTTCACTTTTCAAATGCAAACTATCATCAGCCTTCAAAAAAATTTGGTGTTCTTCGCGTCATTAACGATGATATTTTACATGCGGGGAGTGGACATGATTTACATAAACATAAAGAGGTTGAAATTTTAACTTATATTCTAGAGGGAAGTTTGACGCATACGCCTCATCAGTTTGAAATTAAAACGCTCAACCGAGGGGATTTTTATTATATGTGTGCAGGAAACTTGATCGAACATGGTGAATTTAACTGGGGAAACACACCGGTACGCATGATTCAAATTTGGATGGCACCAAAGCAAAAATCGTTAATGCCAGCAATCAAGTATGCTTCATTTAATCAAGAAAACAATAAAAATAAGTGGCACTTAATAGCTGCTTCAACAGATGATGCCCCTCTTAAAATTCATCAAGAGGTTAAAGTCTGGTTGACTCATTTAGAATCAGATAAAATGCTTCATTTTGAAGTTTGTGAGGGACGTCAAGCTTACTTAATTCAATTAGAGGGTCTCTCACAAATAAATGAAGAACAGATGAACCCACGTGATGGGTTAGAAATTTATGAAGATTTGATTGAAATAAAAGCAAAGACAGATAGTCATCTCATCTTGATTGAAATGCCGTTAGCTCAAAGCTAATGATGACTAAAGGCTAGATGTATCCTAATATAGAAAAAGAAAACACACGATGAATGGGAGTTATTAACCCAAAGAAAATCGTGTGTTTTTTAATTCGCTAATGAAAGTTTTTAGATAAAAATCGTTCGTTAATTAAGCAGCAACGATTTTAGCAGAAATTTTTGCTAATAGCTGAATAACCGCTTGGACAACCAATTCTACTTGAATTTGTTGTTGATTGATGGTAAGATCACCCGAACATTCAATAGCAATAATCTCTTTTTGAGATTGTATCACTTTTAATTGCTGAATCAGTTGTTGAAGGTCAGTTGTATCGGCGTTATCTTGAGCATCGAAAGCAGCAATAATTGCTTCAATAGCAGCTTGTAAAGAAATTTGAAGGGCAATTAAGGCTTGTGCTTCTTGTTGATTGAGCGTGATTCCATGACTTTTTTTGATAAAAAGTGTTTGGGTTTGTGTTTGGGAATTAGTAATAGAACCCTCATTATTTTGTTGACCATCTGGTTGAGGACGGTTTTGATGAGGATATTCAGGGCGGTAGTAACTAGAACTCATAATGATTCACCTCACTTATGATCGATTGGGATTAAAGATATGATTAAATTTCAATAAATTTTGCTTCAAGACGCGCAAGAAGTTGAAGCGCTAATTGGATTAGTGCATCAATTTGAAGTTGTTGTTGATTAATGCTAATGCCATTACTATCTTTAATAATAATTTTTTGATTTTGTATTTGAGCTGCTTTAATTGATTGGATAACAGACTGTAACTCAACAACATCGTCGTCATCGTCATCTAAATCAAATGCAATAAGAAGTGCACTTAAGGCAGCTTGTAAAGAGACTTGAAGGATGAGAAGTGCTTGTGCTTGTTGCTGATTAATAGTAATTCCGTTTGATCCTTTAACGAAAATACCTTGATACTGTGATTGTAAAACATCTATACTCGCATCATTAGATTGTTCGCCAAGATCTTGGTCGATGTATGTAGCCATTTGTAATCACCTCACTTATTGTTTGTTACAAGATATCTTATTCTAAAAACGTTTAAATGCGGCGTGCCTTAACCTAATAAAAGGAAATTTTTTAAGAATTAAGAAATAATTTTTATGTAAACGACGAAAATCGGTTTTTTTGATAGACAAATTATGCTAAAATTTATGTGATAGTAACTACTTTAATGGTTAAATCATGAAATTAGGGTAGAATGTTAAATGAACGAAATTAGAAATAAAGGAAAGGATGAAGGATATGAAGGTATTAGTTACCGGAGGAGCTGGATATATTGGACGCACAGTTGTTTCAGCTTTAGAAGATCACGGACATACGCCAGTTATCTTAGATTCATTAGTAACAGGTCGTAAAGAGTTTACAGAAGGAAAGATTTTTTATCAAGGAGATATTGCGGATCGAACTGTTTTAGAGCAAATCTTTACGGATCATCCAGAGATTAAACATTGTATTCACTTTGCAGCTTTAATTGTCGTTCCTGATTCAGTGGAAAATCCATATGGTTATTACACAGAAAACGTGGCTAAATCATTAGAATTATTTAAAAATTTAAATGACTTAGGATGCAAAAATATTGTCTTCTCATCATCGGCTTCATTATACGATGTGGTTCCAGGATTTAAAGTAACGGAAGATGCACCATTAAAACCATCAAGTCCATATGCTCGAACAAAGTATATGATGGAAATGATTTTACAAGACTTCTGTCAAGCTTATGGAATGCATGGAATTGCTTTACGTTATTTCAACCCAATTGGAGCAGATCCTAAATTACGTTCTGGGGCACATGTTCAGTTCCCATCACACGTATTAGCTAAATTATTAGAGGCAGCTTCAAGTGAAGAAGCGATCTTTAATATTACAGGAGTTAATTGGCCAACACGTGATGGTTCAGGAATCCGTGATTATATTCACGTTTGGGATTTAGCGATGGCACACGTTAAAGCGATTGAGAACTTTGATCAAGCATTTGAACGCTCTGAAGATCCAGCGAATCCATACTTAGTTATTAACTTAGGAACAGGAAACGGCGTAACAGTAAAAGAGTTAGTATCAATTTTTGAATCAGTATTAGGTCGTGAAGTTAACAAAACTGAAACTGAGCCACGTCCAGGAGATGTAGCAGGTGCTTATGCAAGCTGTGAACGTGCTAAACAGTTAATTGACTGGGAAGCTCAATATTCAATTGAAGATGGAATCCGTGATGCCTTCCGCTGGGATGACATTCGCGAAACAATTTTAAACTACAATTAATAAAAATAGCCCCTCTAGTTTGATAATTAGAGGGGCTCATTATGAGGATGAAAGATGAAATTAAGATTGAAATGGTTTGCTTTATTGGCTTGGACGATAATTATCTTTTTGTTTTCTGCTCAGACTGGAGAACAATCGTCTGAAAGTAGTGGAGTAGTTGAGCAGCTACTTTCAATTTTTTCCTTTATTCCACATGAAATTTTCGGAATAGAGTTGCAGTTAATCATTCGAAAAGGAGCTCACTTTACGGAATATTTTATTTTATATGGGTTAATGTTTAATGTATTAATTGATTATCAACCATTTAAAAAAGCATTGACACTCGCTATTTTGTTTGTTTTTTTATATGCTTGTACAGATGAATTTCACCAATCCTTTGTTCCAGGTCGTGCTTGTACCTTTATGGATGTGTTAATTGATACGAGTGGTGGTCTGTTGGCTATGATCTTCATCATGCTTATTCATCAAATTTCCCCATTCATCACAAAAAAGGCTTAAAGAGTAGTTGTTCTTTGAGCCTTTTATTTATTCAGTATTATCAACGATTGTTTCATTTGTTTCAGGTGATGAGCTTGTCGCACTTGAAGAAGAAAGAATTTGGTCTTGAAGCTCGGCTACTATTTGTTTGAGCTCATTAATTTCATTGCGAAGTTCTTTTTTTTCAATCTCCGCAATTTTTGCTTGACGACGTTGCTCAAGCTCCTGTAAATAAAATCCCTGCTCGGCAATATATTCGATATTAGTTGCAATGACCTCTAAAAAGTTACCAATGGCTTCTTGCTCTTCTGGACGTTTTGCTTCCATAGCGATAAAAATAGCGATAAGGTAGCCGAGTGTCACAAAAGTATAAGGATCAAGTGAAAGTAAAAAAGGTAAGAATGGTGGACATTCCGGTGGAACCCGATCTTTTGCATTTACTTTTTCTTCAGTTTGACCTAACCCTTGGTCGATATCGTTTTCATTTGGAATAAAGCTAGAAGTAGGTTCAGTAGGAGAGGGAGGAGGTGGAGCGAAAGCCTCGCGCATAATAAATAACCCTCCTTTAAAATCATACGTAAACTAAGTATAGTGATTGACCTATTATAAGTTATGATAAATTCAGTAGAATGGTATCTTAATTTAAGTCATTTAGATCATTAATCATGATGTTTTTAGTTATACTAAGTAAAAATTTACAGTTTTAATCGGCATGACGTATGAAATATTCTCCCAAAGATACACTAATGGATGATAAATGATTTAAAGGAGTGACAAGGGTGAAGCAATGGATTCAAATACTATTTATCATGTTGGTTGTTGTGTTAAGTGGGTGTCGTTCTCAAGAACAAAAGGCACTTTTTAGTGATTTAAATCATCAAATTACTAATCAGAATGCATGTAACATTAATAATGAAACATTAACGAATTTAATCAGTACGGAAACGGCTATTTATAATGAAATCATCGAAAAAGGATTTGATTCTTTTGAGGATATTTCCCCTTTACTTGAAGAAGGGAAAAAGAACGTTGAAGAAAGTTCTAAGTACTTAAATGACTATCAAACGTGTATTTTGCAAAATCAGATAAATGAGCAGATGGTAACAGAAGAAATCAATTTAATCAAAGATCCAACCATTAAACAAGCCACAGAGGAATTGGTTACAAAGTATGTGCAGTATGAAGCGAGTTTAAATGAGTATGTGGAGTCCCTACTCACTTTAAATGAAGCAGAAGCTTTATTTTATAATGAAGTAAATGAAACGACGACGATTTCTAAGCTCGATGAGTTGATGACGAAGATGAATACAGCTATTGAGAACGCTCAAATGAATTATTTAACTCATCAAGAAAGTTTAGCAGACTTTAATAGTAGCTATACTTCGTATTATGAAAAATACATGAGATCATAAATGATGAATCTAAGAGAAAGGAGAGGCTATTACAAAGGAGAGGTAATAGCAATGAAACGATGAATGTTATTTTAGCGACAAATCAAAAACATTTTGCAGACGCCTTCAGAATTCGCACCAATGTGTTTGTGGGGGAACAAGGCGTACCCGCTCATGAGGAGATAGATGAATTAGATGGTTGTGTTCCTATTTTTGTAGCTTATGAAAATGAGGTGGCAATGGGAACAGCGCGAATCATTTTAAAAGACAATCAGGTTGCAAAAATAGGCCGTGTGGCAGTCACAAAAGAATGTCGAGGGCATGGCGTTGGAAAAGAGATGATGAGTGCGGTCATGGATTATATTACTGAAGAGACTCAAGCGATTGAAATTCAGTTAGATGCTCAGCTAACAGCCATTAAATTTTATGAGACGTTAGGATTTATCGCATATGGTGATGTTTTTAAAGATGCCGGAATCGATCATATGGCGATGAAATATATCATTAAACGATAAAAAGACAATGAAAAAATTTCATTGTCTTTTTATCTATAGCGATTTAATTTAAATGATGATGAATTTTTAATGAAGATGATATTTTTCTAATGTAGGTTCGCTATTTAGTAATTGAATAAATTGAGAATACTTATCTGGTGATTTAGCAATTTGAGCTAAGTAATCACGAATTTCATCTTCTTGTAAAGCGCGTAGTGAATATTCAAGAATCGGTTGTTCAGGTGATTGAGTAAAGACAACATCATATTCAATCGTTGTTCGTTCAATAACACGGCTAGTTTGAATGAATCCAAAGTAATCAATCCCTAAATCTGATCGATGAATATCTTTGTTTTTAAACTCAAGTTGTTGAACAAATTGATAAGGCTTAAAAAGTGGGGTCGGTTCTAACATCCTCTCATCTCCTTAGAAACGTTTATGTTAACGATTACAATTATAGTTTATCGTAACAAATTTAATAAAATGGATGAAAAAAGACGAAAAACACAGCATTGTTATTGACAAAATTCGCTCATTTTTGGTATGAATAAAATTATACCTATTGGGAATGTTAATTATGATAAAAAAATTAACATGACAGAGGTTAAAAGAAAACTTATTACAAGAGTGAGAGAAGGTTAAAGGAATGTCAAAAAGTACAACAGGAAAATTAACATTAGTGTCATTAATTTTGATGATTTTCACATCTGTCTTTGGATTTGCTAACATGCCTCGTGGATTCTTTTTGATGGGTTATGCTGCAATTCCATGGTATATCATCTCAGCTATTACATTCTTCATTCCTTTTGCATTTATGATTGCAGAATTTGGAGCTGCTTACAAAAATGAAAAAGGTGGAATTTACTCGTGGATGGAGAAGTCAGTCGGACCACGTTACGCTTTTGTAGGAATCTTTATGTGGTATGCGTCATATATCATTTGGATGGTTAATGTCGCATCAACAATCTGGATCCCATTATCAAATATGATTTTTGGTCATGATACAACGAGTCAATGGGGAATCTTAGGCTTATCTAGCACACAAGTTCTTGGATTACTAGGAGTGGCTTGGTTGTTATTAGTATTTTTCTTAATCTCAAAAGGATTAGAAAGTATTAAAAAGGTAACATCAATTGGTGGTTCAGCTATTGCTTTACTAAATGTTGCTTTACTAATTGGTGGAATTACCATTTTAATTTTAAATAAAGGTCAATTAGCTCAACCTATTTCAAGTATGACTGAAGCATTTACAGTGTCTCCTAATGCTAATTATCAAAGTATGCTAGCGATGTTATCATTTTTAACATTTGCAATCTTTGCGTTTGGTGGAACGGAAGTTGTGGGTGGATTAGTTGATCAAACAGAAAATCCAGTTAAAACATTCCCTAAAGGTTTATTGATTGCAGCGGGAGTTATTTCTTTAGGTTACGTCGTGGGAATTTTCATGATTGGAATTTTCACAAATTGGGATAGTGTTTTATCAGCATCAGGCGTTAATAATGGAAATGTCGCTTATATCATTATGCAAAATCTAGGATATGAGTTAGGACATGCGCTTGGATTTAGTGATGTGGTTGCTGTTCAAATGGGAGCTTGGGTGGCTCGTTTTGTTGGATTATCGATGTTCTTAGCGTTAAGTGGAGCGTTTATGACGTTATCATATAGTCCATTAAAACAATTAATTGAGGGAACACCTGAAAAGATTTGGCCAAAAAAATTAACAGAAACTAAAAATGGTCTTCCTATTAATGCAATGAAAGTACAAGCGTTTATTGCGATTGTCTTAATTTTACTTGTTTCATTTGGTGGAGAGTCAGCGGCTAAATTCTTTGATAAATTAGTTTTAATGACAAACGTCGCGATGACGATCCCATATTTATTTATCTCAATTGCATTCATTTCGTTTAAGCGCAATGATTCAATTGAAAAACCATTTGTTATCTATAAGAACAAAAGTTTAGCAATTGTGATTGCGATCATCGTCACAGTTGTCGTTGCTTTTGCAAACTCATTCTCAATTATCGAACCGATTACAACTGGAGATTATGATAAAACTTTATGGATGATTGCAGGTCCAACATTCTTTAGTTTAGTTGCTATTCTTTTATATTGGCGATATGAACGAAAAGAAAAATCAAAATAATAGTTAATTAATATGAGATTAAAAAAGAAGGTCGTAACTTGTCTGTTACGACCTTCTTTTTTATGATGAATCTTTGTGATTAATGAGTTAAATCAAACTACGGTATGGTTGATAGAGTAAAGTGTTAGTTAGCTATAAAAACGAGGATTTATTCCCCGGCTACGGTTAAAGATTTTACCCAAAGCGTTGGGGAACCGACATTAGAAGCACCAAAATCAAGATCATTTCCAATTCCTACAATCGATTGTAACAAATCAAAGAAGTTCCCTGCGATGGTCATTTCATGAACAGGTTTAGTGAGTTGTCCATCTTCAATTAAAAAGCCATTAGCAGATAGCGAGAAGTCACCAGAGATAGCATTTAATCCAGCGTGTAATCCTTGAACATCTGTAATATAAAGTCCATGATTGACCTGTTTAATGATCTCATTAAAACTTAGTGATTGTGGTTTGATGTACATGTTGCTAGGGGAGATGTTAACAGAGCTTTTAAAACTCGCACGAGAGGCGTTTCCAGTTGGAGCGACATTGAATGATCTAGCTGTTGTTAATGAATGTAAGTAAGTTTTTAAAACGCCATTTGTAATGACTTCTTTTTTAACGGTTGCGACACCTTCACCGTCAAATGAAGAACTTCCCATTCCATCTTCTAAATGAGGATCATCAATAATAGTAACTAAAGAACTAGCGACCGTTGTTTCAATTTTATCTTTTAAACGAGATAAATCTTTTAAAACAGCTTCTGCTGAGAAAATGTTACTCATCGCTTGTAAAATGTCTCCAGCGACTAAGTTTTTTAAAACAATCGGATAACTTCCGGATTTTACTTTCGTTGAACCTAGTTGTGAAAGAGCATTGTTAACGATTTTCTTTGCAAAAGATGTTGGAGTATATCGACTGAAATCAGTTCCGATGATAAAATCTCCATCATTTTTGTTTTCTCCGTTTTCAGAAACTAAAACACTAACATAGCTATAAGCGAAGTTTTGGCGTTCAAAAAGATCTAATCCTTTTGTATTTTTAAGAGAAACTTCCGTTGTTCCATTAGCAAATGAACAGTAATCCACTGATTTAACACGAGGGTCAAGAGCTAAACATTCTTTTTCCACTTCTTTTAAGAAGTTAATTTTATCTAAAGCACTCACTTCATTAAATGAATCATTATAAAGCTTTAATGAAACATAATGCTCATCACCTGGGTAAAGCGTCTCATTTTCTTCTTTTTCAATTAGTAAAGCATTATTTATAACACTTGAGATAAGAAATGGAATAGATGAATCTTCACATTTTTCTGTATAAGTATAGCCCATCTTACCATCATAGATTCCACGAAATGATAAGCCCTGTGTTTTTGAAACAGAATAGGCATCTACATTTTGCTTAAAGACTTTACATGAAAACTGATCGTTTTTCACGACATAAACTTCCATGTCTGTTAATCCAGCTTTTTTACCTTCATCAAATAGTAAATCAAAATTAATCATTCCTTATTCCCCCTTTGCTCCACCGACTGTGATTTCTTTAACACGTAAGATGGGTTGTCCAACATCTGTTGGAATCGAACCACTTGCAGCGCCACACATTCCTTGAGCACGAGCTAAGTTTTTTCCAACCATATCAATTTGATGTAAAATGGCTGGACCGTTTCCAATTAATGTTGCGCCGCGTACGGGTTCAGCAATTTTTCCATTTCGAATGATATATCCTTCATTCACTGCAAAGTTAAAATCGCCTGTTCCTGGGTTAACTGACCCCCCGCCCATACTTTTAGCATAAAGTCCATATTCGGTATTAGCAATAATTTCTTCACGAGTATGTGGCCCTTCTGCAATAAAAGTATTCGTCATTCGAGAAGTGGGTGCAAAACGATAGTTTTGACGACGTCCAGAACCCGTTGATGGCATATTCATTCGACGACCATTTAATTTATCAATCATATAGCTTTTTAAAATTCCATTTTCAATTAACACTTTACGCTGTGTTGGTGTTCCTTCATCATCAATATTCAGAGATCCCCAAGCGTTTGGAATGGTTCCATCATCAATAGCTGTTACTAAAGGATTAGCAATTTGTTCACCTAGTTTATTAGAAAAAACAGATAGTCCTTTAGAGACTGAACTCGCTTCTAGTCCATGGCCACAGGCCTCGTGAAAGATGACTCCACCAAATCCGTTATCAATAACGACAGGCATTTTTTTACTTGGACAAAGACCAGCGTTTAGCATGGTCACCGCTTGTCGAGCAGCGTCACTCGCATAGAAGTTTAAATCTAAATCTTCAATAAACTCAAAGCCTTGATGTGCACCTGGTCCGTGAGAACCTGTTTGCATTTCGTGACCGTTTGAAGCTACTGCTCGAACGAAAAGACGCGTATAAACACGAGTGTCTTCCACTAACGTTCCTTCAGTATTGGCAATTAAGACATGTTGTTTTTTTTCAGATAAACCAACAGAACTTTGAGTAATTGATTCATGATAATTTTTAATGATCTCACTAACTTGACGCATCTTATCAACTCGTCGTGACGCTGGCACATCATTTAAATCTTGTTGAATAAGGTGTTGAGTAATGATGTTTTGACGCGTCAAATTAATCGGTTGAGTTCTCATTTCACCCATAAGTGCAGAGGCGATTTCACGTGCCGTTTTTAATAAGTTTTCACGCGATGAATCATTTGTATAACCGTAAACTGAATTGGTTCCTTGAAATAAGCGGATACCAATTCCATAATCTTCTCCTCGATTGGCTTTATCAACTTTTCCCCCGATCATATCAATGGCTTGCGATTGTGTTTGTTCAACATAGATTTCAGCAAAATCAGCACCGAATGATAAAGCTTCATCTAAAACATCTTTAATTAAGATTTCTGAAAGCATAGATTGAATTCCCCCTTCGTGACTTTGAGGTTATTATACCATATTATGTTTAAAGTAATAGAACGGGGGAAAAAGTAAAAAGAAAAAATCCAACGTTAAACAGTTATAATTTTTTGAAAATGGTAAAACCTATATTTATCTACGTATAAAAAGGTGATGAAATGAAACACTTAAGTAAATGGATTTGTTTTTTAATGTTATTAGTACAAGGATCAGTCATGTCAACTTACGCGCAAAGTTATCCTGATGCGATTAGCTACATTAAAGTAATAGCTTTTAATGATGCTAATCCAAGTGAACGATTAGCGAATGTAGAAGTTGCCGTTTATAATAGTGAAGAAGAGCAGATTGGAATTTATCGCACAAATGCTGAAGGAGAAGTGTTAATTGAAGTCGTTCCAGGTCTTTTAAACTTAAAAGTTCTTAAGACGCAAGAAAATTTTGATGTGATCGATGAATATAAAGTGGTGACAATTGATACAACGACGATTGATTTGTATGAGGTTAGCTTTCCCCATCAAGCCATTGAACCAACACAGAAGCATTCATTACCAATCACAGGTTTTTCTCCGATTTATCTCATCGGAGGATTAGGATTAGTGTTATCGAGTATTGGAGTAGTCGTTGTTCGTCAATTGAGCCATGAAGAAAAATAGATTAATTTTATTAAGATTGATTTTTTTAATTTCACTCGTTTGTTTTGCTTTTCCTCAACTAAAATTGCTTGAGATGAAGATGAATCAACAGTCTTATAAAAACTTTCAGTTACTTCAAGGCGGGGTTGCTTTTAAGATGGATGACTCCATCACTCAATCCATGTCTTCGTTGGTAGAAACGGGTGAAATCATCGGTCGGATTGAGTTTTTAAACGAATCTCTTATTTTGCTTGAGGGAATTGAAGAGGTGCAGTTAGAACAAGGGTTAGGACATGATCCGATGTCCTCTTTACCAGGAAACATGGGGAATTGTCTGATCTATGGTCACCGAGAACAGTTTTTATGGTCATTAAAAGAGGTTCAGTTAGGTGATAAACTAATGGTCCGTACAACAAAAGGCGTCTTTTATTATACGGTTGAGGATATTTCAATTTTAGAACCTGATGATTCATATATTTTTGAATCAGAGAATAAAGCCACATTAACCCTGGTGACGTGTTATCCATTTATTTATTTTGGTCCAACGAAAGAACGTTATGTTGTTAAAGCAAGTTTAGATTAAAGTCTAATTCGTGAATTAGACTTTTTTTTGTTGTCAAAAGAAGAGGAAAATAAAAATATCCAAATATACTTAAAAAATTATCATGATTGGTATGTTATACTAACAAATAGTTGTTGATAATGATTATCAAGTTTAAACTGAAAAGAAATGGAGTTGACGTCAATATGATGATTAATAAAAGACTCATCAACCTTTGTGATGAATCTAAAAAGTATATGGGTTTAACAATCTTATGTAGCTGGATCGGGATCGTTTGTAACATTATCATTATTTTATTGATCGGGCAGTTAATCAATCAAATGGTAGCAGGGCAGATTTTAAATTTAACAACAGGATCGTTATGGCAGGCCATGTCAACCTATCAGTTAACTCAGCATCTATCGCTAGCAACAGGTGTCGTGATTGTAGTTTTTACACTTATTTTTAAATTAGTGAGTCACCATTATTATGGGGTCTTTTCGTATAAATCATCGGCAAACGCACGTACAACATTACGCCAATTCGTTTATGAGAAACTATTACGCCTAGGTATGGAGTATCAAAAGACTGAGAAAACATCAGGAGTGGTGCAGTTATCGATTGAAGGAATTGAACAGTTAGAGATTTATTTTGGTAAGTACATTCCTCAGTTTTTCTATTCGCTATTAGCACCTTTAACATTATTCGTTGTGATTTCTTTTATTTCATGGAAAGCCGCCTTAGTTTTTATGTTGTGTGTTCCTTTAATTCCTCTATCAATCATTGCTATCATGAAAATAGCGAAGCGAATTTTAAAAGAATACTGGAATAACTATGCTAATTTAGGAGATACGTTTTTAGAAAATTTACAAGGATTAACAACATTAAAAGTATTCGCTCAAGATGAGCAAAAACATATAGAAATGAACGAAGAGGCAGAAAATTTTCGTCGTATTACAATGAAAGTGTTGAGTATGCAACTAAATTCAATTAATATTATGGACTTAATTGCTTTTGGTGGATCAGCTATTGGAACGATTGTAGCTTTATATGAATTTAAAGCAGGAAATCTTCAAGTGGGAGATTTAATTATTATTATCTTACTATCGTCAGAATTTTTTATTCCTTTGCGCTTATTAGGATCATATTTTCATATTGCGATGAATGGAATGGCTGCTTCTGATCGTATTTTTGCTTTGTTAGATACAGAAGAAAATGTGATTAATCATCTAAAAGTGATTCCATCTAAAGATGAATTAGAGATTAAGATAAAAAATATCGATTTTAGTTACGATGGTAAACGTGAAGTGTTAAAAAATATTTCATTTGACTTAACTCCAGGGGGA
The DNA here is from genome assembly GCF_021497505.1 of Turicibacter sp. TJ11. Classification (NCBI taxonomy): domain Bacteria; kingdom Bacillati; phylum Bacillota; class Erysipelotrichia; order Erysipelotrichales; family Turicibacteraceae; genus Turicibacter; species Turicibacter sp. TJ11. The sequence goes on from NZ_CP069349.1 coordinate 407,828, forward strand.
TTAACTGCAGTTGTTGGAGAGAGTGGAAGTGGAAAAAGTACACTAGCATCGTTATTATTAGCTCAAAAGAAAGTTTGTCAAGGTGAAATTACACTAAATGGTGTTTCTTTAACTGAGGTTGAACCACAAGAGCTTTATCGTCACGTGTCATTAGTTTCTGCACATAGCCATATTTTTAAAGGAACTATTCGTGATAATTTATTAATGGCTAAATCAGATGCAACGGATCAAGAAATAGAAGCTGCTTTAAAAACAGCACGATTATATGATTTCATTATTTCATTACCAAGAGGATTAGATACAGAAGTATCTGAAAATGGAAGTTCGTTTTCAGGTGGACAAAAACAACGTTTAGCTTTAGCTCGTGTCATTTTAGGTAATCGCCAAGCCATTATATTTGATGAGGCGACATCGAACATTGATGTTGAAAGTGAAGAGGCCATTTGGGAAGCAATCTATGATTTATCAAAAACAAAAACTATTATGGTGATTTCACATCGTTTAGCGAGTGTGAAACGTGCCAAAATGATTCATGTGTTTAAACAAGGAGAGTTAGTTGAGTCAGGATCACATGAGACATTAATGGAGTTAAATGGAACTTATGCCCATATGGTAGTAGAACAACAACAATTAGAGCGTATTAGGGAGGTGGAATAATGCAACGTCAATCTGGATTTAGCATCATGAAGCGATTAATTTTGGAATTAAAGCCATTAATTTTAGTTATGTTTATTACAATTACCATGGGAGTTTTGGGATTCTTAGCGGCTATTTCTATCGCAAGCTTTGCAGCTGTTGCTCTTGGGACAATGATTGAAGGGCCGACCCTTGTAACCTTTCAAACAGCAATTATCGTCATGATTGTAAGTGCAGTCAGTCGTGGACTGTTACGCTATGGAGAGCAGTTATCAGGACATTATATTGCATTTAAAATTTTATATCTTTTACGTGATAAGATTTTTACTAAACTTCGTACATTAGCGCCAGCTAAGTTAGAAGGAAAAGATAAAGGAAACTTAATTTCGTTAATTACATCAGATATTGAACTATTAGAAGTCTTTTATGCGCACACGATTGCACCGATTGCTATTGCTTTATTAACTAATAGTATTGTTTCAATTATTTTATATCTAATTCATCCGGCTTATGGAATTGTCTCAGCAGCATATTTTATTTTAGTTGGTGTTGTTGTACCATACCTGTCGTCAATATTGGTAAAAACAGCCGGTGTCAGTTATCGCGAAGCCTTTGCTAATAGCAATCAGTATATTTTAGATTCATTACGTGGGCTAAAAGAAATTTTATTATTTAATCAAGGAGAAGATCGTCTAAGAGCATTAAATGAACAATCCAATCATCTGAATCAAAGTGTTCGTAAAATTAAAGATCATGAGGGATTTGTGACAGGATTAACAGGAGTTATCATTACTTCATCAATGTTAGTTTTTGTTGGAATGGGATTTTATTTTTATACAACAAAACAGTTGAGTTTAACATTGGTTTTAGTTGCCCTAGTTATTATTTCTTCCTCATTTGGACCAGTAGTCGCGTTAAGTAATTTATCAAATACGTTAGCTCACACTTTTGCATGTGCTCAGCGTTTATTTAATCTATTAGATGAAGAACCACAAGTCTTAGAAGTAGCGGGTGAGAGTTTGTTAGAAATGAATGAATTAAAATTCTCAGATGTTACGTTTACTTATCCAAACGGACAAAACCCAATTTTTAACCAAGCTTCTGTAACTCTAAAAAAAGGAGATAAGTTAGCATTAATTGGTCCGAGTGGAATTGGAAAAAGTACATTTATCAAACTTTTAATGCGTTATTTTGATGTTGAAAAAGGACGTATCGAAGTTGATGGAACTAATATTTCAACGATTCCAACGCGTTCTCTTCGTACAACGCAAACATTAGTCAGTCAAGAAACTTATTTATTTAATGACACGATTTACAATAATATCAAAATTGGAAAATCTGATGCCACGTTAGAAGAAGTCATTGAAGCAGCTAAAAAGGCCTCTATTCATGATTTCATTGAAACCTTACCGAATGGCTATGAAACCAAAGTAGGAGAATTAGGTGGAATGGTGTCGTCAGGTGAAAAACAACGTTTAGGATTAGCACGTGCTTTTTTACACAATGGTGATGTTTTAATTTTAGACGAACCAACAAGTAATTTAGATGCATTAAATGAAGGATCAATTTTGAAATCCATTAAAGACTACAATGAGAATAAGACAATCGTTATGATTTCGCATCGTAAGTCCACAACGGCTATCTGTGATCAAATTTATAAATTAGAAAATCAAAAATTGGTATTGAAAAAATAATACGAGAGGATTAGATTCTTCTAATCCTCCTTATTTTAACTTTTTATTGATAATGATTATCGTTGATAGGAGGGATATGGTGGCAAAAGAAAGAATTGAGCGTGAAAAAAAGATTATTAAATTGATGATTGAGTTATATTGTCATAAAAAACATCAACATAAATCGGAAGGGTTATGTGAAGAATGTCAGGAACTATTAAATTATGCACATAAACGTTTAAGCTTGTGTAAATTTGGAAATGAGAAAACAACCTGTCAAAAATGTCCTATCCATTGCTATAAAAAAGATATGAAGCATAAAGTGAAAGAAGTAATGAAATTTTCCGGTCCACGGATTTTAATTTATTCACCTCTTGAGTTTTTCCGTCACATGTTTGATTAAGAAAGGAAGAGTGAGAAAATGAAAAAAATAACAAAGATGTTACTCGTCATATGTGGATTTATTTGCTTAGGATTTGGGATTGTAGGAGTCATTCTACCAATACTCCCCACTACTCCGTTTTTGTTATTAGCTTCATTTTGTTTTGTGAAAGGATCGGAGAGATTTGATTGTTGGTTTAAATCAACGAAGTTATATCAAAAGCATTTAGAAAACTTTGTGCAAAACCGTCAAATGACGTTAAAACAAAAATGGACCATCTTATTAACAGCGGATGCGATGCTTTGCGTTCCATTCTTTCTTGTTAATAGTTTACATATGAGAATTTTTTTAGTACTGCTAGTTATTATAAAATTTTATTATTTTATGTTCAGAATTAAGACCATACCGGTAACAACCGTAATAAAAAAAGAAAAAGGATTACGTTAAGGAGGTGTTATTTTGTTGTCGCACGGATGTTTTTTTGCAGCTTTACTCATTTATTATATTTCGAAAGCATTGGGGAAAAAGACTAAATTAACGGTTAACTTACACATTATTTTAGGGAGTTTAGCAACTGTTGGAATGTTATATGAGACGGTAGTAAAATTCGGAACGGAAAGTTTTCTCAAGTATTTCGGATTTTCGTGTATCATGTTAGCCATTGTAGGAACAGGTTGCCTAACTATAAAAAATAAAAAATTAAATATTAGATGGCATATCATTTCCACTATTTCATTTTTTATTTATTTAATTCTCATTATCTTATAAAGATACGGAACTTGAAAAAGCGATTGTTGATTTCTGACGACAATCGCTTTTTTATATAAAATTTTTAATATGTGAAGAGGAAGTTTTTATACTAGAAAGATAGTTATAAATATTATTATTAATGATTTTGGATAAAATAATATTTACAGCATAGTAAAAATCTGAATTCGTTACAAAGACGTGTTATTAAATCGCTAATTGATAAAAATAAACATTTTAAATTAGGATAGAATTTTGTATCATAGAAAAGAAACAATTGAATGAAGAGTTAATGAATAAGAAGGTGTTAAGTATGGGAGTTGTGAGTCGAGAAGCTATTCAAAAGTTAAGTTTATTTGCGAATGTTAAAGAAGAGACGGTTCAACAGTTAGTTAAGTATGCGAAAGTGAATCAATATAAAAAGGGGAGCTATATTTTTCGCGATAAAGAAATGGTGGATCAAGTCTATATTATTTTATATGGAAAGGTATCGATTTCTAAATTAGGGGAGTCGGGTGAAGGGCGAGTTATTTTTATTTTGGATCAGGGCCATCTTTTAAATGATCATTTAAAAAGTCAATTACCAAGTGCCGTTGATTGCATTTGTTTTGAAAAATGTGAGATTTTAAGTTACTCAAGAGAACGATTTCTATCGATGATGGAACAAGATTTTGAATTAGCTCAAGCCGTTTTAGATCAGTTTTGTTCAAAGTTAAGAAGAACTTATAGACAATTAAAAAATGCTCCAACAAATATTGCGATGGAACGAAAGTTAGCCGCTAAACTCTATCGACTGTATCATGATTATGGAGTTGAAGTGGAGGGCGAATATATTATTGATGTTCCGTTAACCGTGTCCTATCTTTCTCAATTACTCGGGGCTCAGCGTGAGACCGTTTCTCGTGCCTTAAAAAAATTAGTAGAAGCCGATTTAGTGCAATATGAGCGCAAGAAGATTAAGATTAAATCTCCTGAAGCTTTAGGGAATTATCATAAAAACAAATGATAATGCATATCATTTGACAAAATGCGACATTTATTGTGTATTTATGCACGAATTTATTAAATGTGTGATTTTTATCACAGAAATAAAAAATAAAATAGAGTAAAATGACCTCATTATGGTGAAGAACTTAAGAAATGAGGTCTTTTATAATGGGGTTAATTATGTCAAAAGCTAAGTTTAATGAAACATTAAATCAATTAGCCAAAAAGTATGTTATTTACGCACCGAAGAAGTATAAGGGGGAAGGAACCTTTTCTGATACGGATCGTGTCCGTTATGGAACGATTACACAAGTTGAGGAAATTGAATTTCAGGAAAAATCAAGTTTCTCATACAAAGAGGTTTTATTGCCGATTACTCAAACATTGTTTTTCTTTACAGAAACTGAAGTAAAAGAGGCCTCAATGAATGAGCAAGAGCTATTAATCTTTTTAAGAAGCTGTGATTTACATGCAGTTCGTCGATTAGATGAAATTTATTTAAGAAACGGATTTGAAGATATTTATTATAAAAAATTCCGTGAAAAAGCAAAGTTCATCGTGATGGGATGCGAAACAAGCTTTAATAGCTGTTTTTGTGTGGATATGAAAACAAATCAGACCGATGAATATGATGCGTATATTCATTTAGAAGCCGATCAGGTTGCATTTAAGATTAAAGATGAGCAATTATTAAAAGATGCCGACTTAAAAGATATGTCGACTCATGAGGTGACGCCTAAATTTGTCACTGAAAATGCTGTTCATGTCGATATTCCAGAAAAACTGGATTTACGTATTATTTATTCTGACATGTGGGAAGAGTATAGCGAGCGTTGTATTGCTTGTGGTCGTTGTAATTTTGTTTGTCCAACGTGTACTTGTTTCACGATGCAAGATATTTTCTATCAGGATAATCGTAAATGTGGTGAACGCCGACGTGTTTGGGCGTCTTGTCAAGTAGATGGTTATACGGATATGGCAGGAGGTCATAAATTCCGTGAAAATAAAGGACAACGAATGCGCTTTAAAGTCATGCATAAAATTTATGACTTTAAAAAACGTAACGGATATCATATGTGTGTAGGATGTGGACGTTGCGATGATGTTTGTCCAGAATATATTTCGTTTTCAAATTGTATCAATAAATTAGGAAAAGCTATGGATGAGGTGGAGTAATGACAAAGAATGAATACCTTCCATTTTTATCAACAATTAAAGAAATCATTCAACATACCGACATTGAATATACGTTTCGAATGACTTATGAGGGAGACGTAAAGCCAGGACAATTTTTTGAAGTCTCAATTCCTAAATATGGGGAAGCGCCTATTTCGGTTAGTGGAATTGGAGAAGATTATGTGGATTTAACGATCCGTAAGGTTGGAAAAGTAACCGATGAAATTTTCAATCATTACAAAGGTCAATCTTTATTTTTACGTGGACCTTATGGAAATGGATTTGACGTGAGTCTTTATGAAGGAAAAGAACTAATTGTAGTGGCAGGAGGAACAGGATTGTCTCCAGTTCGTGGCGTCGTTGATTACTTTGCTAACGATCCAAGTCGCTCAAACGGATTTACTTTAGTTACTGGATTTAAATCTCCAAACGATGTGTTATTCAAATCAGATTTAGCTAGATGGAGTGAAACATCAACAGTTATTTTAACAGTTGATCAAGCACAAGAGGGTTATGAAGGACACGTTGGTTTAGTCACAAAGTTTATTCCCGATTTACCGATTAAGAACTTAGAAGACGTACAAGTGATTGTCGTTGGCCCTCCAATGATGATGCATTTTACCGTTCAAGAATTTTTAAAACGTGGAATTGCAGAGCAAAATATTTGGATTTCTCAAGAACGTAAAATGTGCTGTGGAATTGGTAAGTGTGGTCATTGCAAGATTGATGATACGTACATTTGCTTAGAAGGACCTGTTTTTAACTATACCAAAGGGAAAGATTTAATCGATTAAGGAGGGTGAAATCATGGATGTGAATACTAAGCTTTTAAAGAAAAATGCGTTTCGTGTGACGAAACATCGTGGAGTGACCGCTTCTCGAATTAGAGTACCTGGTGGAGCCCTTCAAGCAGAACAATTACTTAAAATTTATGAAATTGCAAATACGTATGGAAATGGTGCAGTACATATCACCACTCGACAAGGGTTTGAAATTCCAGGTATTAAATTTGAAGATATTGAAAAAGTAAATGAATTATTACAGCCGATTATTGAAGGACTAGAGATCAATCAAGAAATTCCGGGTAAAGGGTATACGGCTGCGGGAACGCGTAACGTGTCAGCTTGTATTGGAAATAACGTTTGTCCATTTGCTAATTACAATACAACGAACTTTGCTAAGCGTATTGAAAAGGCTGTGTTTCCAAATGATTTACACTTTAAAATTGCTTTAACTGGATGCCCTAATGATTGTATTAAGGCTCGTATGCATGATTTTGGAATTATTGGAATGACAAAACCTCAATATGATAAAGATCGTTGTGTGTCTTGCGGAGCTTGTGTTCGTGCGTGTAAGAAAAAAGCAACAGGAGCATTAAAAGGTGTGAACTATAAAGTAGAGCGCGATCATTCAAAATGTATTGGTTGTGGCGAATGTGTCATTAATTGTCCAACTGCTGCTTGGACGCGCAGCCGAGAAAAATACTATCGTTTAGCAATTATGGGACGTACAGGTAAGAAAAATCCACGATTAGGAGAAGACTTTATTGTTTGGGCTGATGAAGAGAGTATTATTAAAATTATCCAAAATACGTATAAGTATGTCACAGAATATATTGCTAAAGATGCTCCAGGTGGAAAAGAACATATTGGATATATTGTTGATCGAACAGGATTTATGGAGTTTAAAAAATGGGTACTTCAAGATGTTCACTTAAGTGAAGAAGCGATTGTTAAGCATAATATTTATTGGAGCGGAATTCGTTACGTTCAAAACTAACTTCTATTTAACTAAAGAGGTGAATAATCTTAATATGGATACATAGTGCTTAGTTTTTCGTCTTTAAAGCACGTTAAACTCATCACTAAGCACATTAAAAAGAACTTGGTTATTTTGATGAAAGCCTCAATATCGTTTATGATAAAACGCTCAAGAGCTAGGTGTTATCTAAAAAGACGGATCACTAGTCACTTGATGTAAAGTTAAAGTCGTGAAAATTATGCTTTATTTTTGAAAGGAGATACTTATGAAAAAAGTACAATCAACTTGTAATTACTGTGCGTTAGCTTGTAATTTAGATTATATGGTAGAAGATGATAAAATCGTAAAAGTCATTCCAACGAAACATTATCCGGTTAATAAAGGATTTTCATGTATTAAAGGGTTAAATTTAGATAAACAACACTTAATTCATAAACCAAATCCATTACCACGTTTAAAAAAGGCAGACGGTACCTTTGAATACGTGTCTTGGGATGAGGCGTTTACGTATACAGCGAATAAATTAAATGAAATTCGTGATCAATATGGACCTGAAAGTATTGCCGGAATTAGTACGGGACAAATGACGTTAGAAGAGATGTCGTTATATGGACATGTCATGCGTAACTACTTAAAAGCAAATGTGGATGGAAATACACGTTTATGTATGGCAACTAGTGTTGTGGCACATAAACAAAGTTTTGGATTTGACGCGCCACCTTATACGTTAAACGACTTTGAATTATCAGATACAATTATTTTAATCGGGGCTAATCCAGTTGTTGCTCATCCAATTATTTGGGGACGTATTAAAGCAAACCAAATCGAAGGGAAAAAAGTCATTGTGATTGACCCACGTTATACAGAGACAGCTAAACGTGCTGATCATTTCTATCGCTTAAAAGCAAAATCAGACTTAACACTTCTTTATACGTTAGCGAATGTTTTAATTGAAAACAATTGGATTGATGCAAATTACATTGAAAAGCATACAGAAAACTTTGAATCGTTTAAAGAATTCGTCAAAGACTTTACATTAGATGAAGTAGAAGAAAAAACAAACTTAACGGCTGATCAAGTGTTGGAATTAGCAACAATGATTCATGAAGGAAAAGCCGTTTCACTTTGGTGGACAATGGGAATTAACCAAGGTTATGAAGCAGTTCGAAATGCACAAGCTATTATTAACATTGCCTTAATGACAGGAAATATGGGACGCCCAGGAACAGGAGCAAACTCAATTACTGGTCAAAGTAACGCCATGGGATCTCGTTTATTTAGTAACACAACGGGATTATATGGAGGAGGCGATTATGATCATCCAGCTCGTCGTCAAGCAGTGGCAGAGGCATTAGGAATCGATGAGTCATGGTTACCAGTTAAACCAACTTTACCATATAATGCAATTATTGAAAAAATAAATGCTGGAGAAATTAAAGCGTTATGGATTATTTGTACAAATCCACGTCATTCATGGATCAATAATGAAACCTTTAAAGAAGCAATGGAAAAATTAGAGTTATTCATTGTTCAAGATATTTATGATGATACAGATAGCTCTGCTGATTGCGGTGTGTTCTTCCCAGTTGTTCCAGGAACGAAAAAAGAAGGAACATTAATTAATACAGAGCGTCGTTTATCAGCTGTACGTCCTGCTTTACCAATGGAAGAAAATGAAATGTCAGATTTCAATGTTATTTTAAATGTTGGAAAAGCGTTAGGAATGGGTGAGTTATTAGACGGATGGCAAACACCAAAAGAAGTGTTTGAAAAAATGAAAAAATGTACAAAAGGGATGCCTTGTGAGATCACAGGTGTTGATTATGACGCCTTAGTTGATTCAAAAGGAATTCAGTGGCCATTTAAAGAAGGTGATGTTTTAACAGAAGATGAGCGTCGCTTATACGAAGATGGACGTTATTATACATCAAGTGAAAAAGCAAAATTTATCTTTGAAGCAGTGACAGAAAATCCGTTACAGTTAAGTGAGGAATTCCCATATATGTTAAACACTGGACGAGGAACGGTTGGTCAATGGCATACTCAAACTCGTACACGTGAGATTGTTTATGTAAATGATGCTGTTTCACCAGTTGCTTATATTCACATCAACGAAGAGTTAGCAAAAGATCTAGGAATTGCTCATCAAGAAACAGTGGAGATTACCTCAATTAATGGTGTGACTCGTCGTTTTATGGCGATGGTTTCAGATACAGTGGCTTACAATGAATTATTTGCGCCAATTCACTACCTTGAAACCAATGCATTAACACCATCTGTTTATGATGCTTATTCAAAAGAACCTTCATATAAAAGTACACCAGTTCAAATCAACAAAGTGAAAGGGGCTTAATATGAAACGTATTAAGATTGATAGAAGTAAATGTATTAGTTGTTTAACTTGCGTCACAGCTTGTATTGTCTCACATGAAAGCTGTGATTCAAGAAACCGTGTCGTAGTAGATAGTAAAGGAAAAAATTCACCGATCTTTTGTCGTCATTGCGATTTACCAGAATGTGTTTACACTTGTATGACAGGAGCTATGTCTAAAGATAAAGAAACAGGTTATGTCAAATACGATGGAACACGATGTGCAAGTTGTTACATGTGCATCATGGCTTGTCCATACGGTGTATTAAAAGCCGATCGTTTAAAACAAAAATATATTATGAAATGTGACATGTGTACATCACATGATTTAAAAACGCCACAATGTGTAGCTAACTGTCCAATGGAAGCTATTACACTTGAGGAGGTAAAATAAGATGAATTATGTAGTAGTTGGTGCCTCAGCAGCAGGAATTAACGGAGTTAAATATATTCGTGAAATGGATCCTGATGCAAACATTACTTTAATTTCAAAAGATGAATATATTTATTCACGTTGTATTTTACATCACTATTTAGAAGGAATTCGTGACATTAAAGCATTAGAATTCGTTGAAGATGGTTTTATTGAAAAAAATCAAATTAATTGGATCAAAGGCGTTTCAGTTGAAAAAATTGAACCTAAACAAAAAGTCTTAATCTTATCGGATGGACGTGAAGTGTCATACGATAAAGTTTTATTAGCAACAGGAGCGTCAACATTTTTCCCACCGGTTAAAAATTTAAAAGAAGCAAAAGGTGTTTACGGATTAAGAAATTTAGATGATGCTATTGAAATTAAAGAAAAGGCAAAAGATGCAAAAAATATTGTTGTCATGGGGGCTGGACTTGTTGGAATTGATGCCTTAACGGGATTATTACATTACGGTAAAAACTTAACATTAGTTGAGTTTAAAGGGCATATGTTATCAATCCAATTAGACAAGCGTGCAGCTAAAACTTATCAAGATGCGTTTACAAATGAAGGCGTGACGCAATACTACGATACAGCGGTTCAAGAAGTGATTGTTGATGAAGCTGGAGCGGTTCAAGAACTTGTCTTATCAAATGGATTAACAATCGAATGTGATTTCTTAATTGTGGCAACGGGGGTTCGCTCAAATGTTGCGTTCTTAGAAGGTAGCGGAATTGAATGCGATCGTTTTGGTTTATTATTTGATGAATACGGGCGCACAAGTGATGAGTCAGTATTCGGTGCCGGAGATATTTCAGGTCGTAATCCAATCTGGCCAGCAGCGGTTAAAGAAGCCATTATTGCAGCAGCTAATATGTGTGGGAAAAAACGCGAATTAACGGATTTCTTTGCGAGTAAATCAACGATGAATTTCTTACACATTCCAACGATGTCCCTTGGAACACCAGATGCTCCTGATGAAACGTATCAGATTGAAATTCAAGATGATGGATATCAAAATTATAAAAAGATTATTCATAAAGATGGAGTCATCTATGGAGCGATTATTCAAGGAGATTTATCATACAGCGGTGTGTTAACACAGTTAATTAGGGAAAAAATCAATATTTCTCAAGTAGAGAAATCAATTTTTAATATCGATTATTCTGACTTCTTCCATTTAACAGACAACTGCCAATTTACTTATAACGATTAATTGACACGAGGAGAGAAATGACTGATGAAGAAATTGTTACAAAAGATTGAAAACTTGCCTGTTGGTGCGATAGCAACAATGGTTGGGTTATCAACACTATCTAACGTTTATGCAACGCTTGGGTATTCAGGAATTAGACATATCACGATGCTAGTCGGATGTTTAGTATGGACAGCGGCGTTTTTAAAGATTACGGTTCATTTTAAAACATTTAAAACGGAATATCAAAATGTCATTCCAGCTAGTTTATATGCGACTTTTACGATGCTAACGATGATTTTAGGAAGTTACATCTTTACTTATTCACCGCTCATTGGAAAAAGTGTGTGGTTAGTAGGACTTATCTTACATGCTATCCATATTTTAATCTTTACTTATCGTAACGTGATCAAGGGGGTTCAAAAAGAAACATTTGTTCCGACTTGGTTTGTGACGTATAATGGATTATTAGTTTCTGTCGTTGTAGGAACAGCGATGAATATGACGACTTTATTAAAAGTTATCACTGGATATGGAATTGCGATTTTCTTAATTCTCATTCCATTTATGGTAATTCGTATGATACGTCGTCCTTTACCTGACCCATTAGCACAAACAGCCGCGATTTTATTAGCACCAAGTAGTTTATGTTTGGTTTCTTACTTAAATGTCTCTGCTAACCCACAGGCAATGGTTGTTTATGGATTGTATACAATTGTGTTTGCAACATTAGTCTTTATCTTATTTAATATTCCAAAGTTCTTTAAGTTTCAATTTCATCCTGGATTTGCAGCGTTAACGTTCCCATTAGCGATTGGGTTAGTGGCTTCAACTAAGATGTCAGCTTACTTAACGTCGCAAGGAATGAATCACTTAGGAAGTTTAATTCATGAAGTTGTAGGAATTCAACTTTATGTAACAACCATTATTATTGGATTTGTCGCTTATAACTTTGTTCGTTTATTAGTTCGTTCTTATGATCACTCAAAAGAATAGAAGTTAATGATAAAAAGCCAATGAGTCTTTATTCAAAGATTCATTGGCTTTTCGTTTAGCATGAGTTTTTATATCAGAAGCAACCGTTTAATTTTTAGTTGAATATACTATAAAGACTTTGAAAGTCACATCAAAAAAAGCTAGAGAAGAGGTGAATTTACGAGTTTATTTAAATGTCGTAAAAAAACATGATGAATATACAATCTTTTACAGAACAAGACAATAATCAATCACAAGTCACTCAGTTAAATCAACAACTAACTCAGCCCAATCAGCAATCATTAACGGCAATCAATCGTGGAAGCTGGTATACCGGCAGTCCCTTTGCTGGAATGCTCGTCGTTATTTTGTTTATTGTTTGGGTCTTATATAAAATGGGATGTTTAAGACACGATTAAAAAAAGAATGTTCTTCGTTAATGAAGAGCATTCTTTTCTTTAAATTGAATAATGGCACTGAGTAATTCATAAACATCTTGTTTCGTTGTCACGTAAGAGGTAATGAAGCGGACAACAGAATGGGTATCATCGTAGGCTTGCCAAATTAAAAAATTAAATCGTTGATGAAGATAATCAATTAGCGAATTAGGTAAAATCGGAAAAAGTTGATTGGTTTCAGTTTCTACTAAAAAGGAGAAGTTAAGAGTTTTTAACCCTTCTTTCAATAACTGGGCCATTTCATTTGCTTCTTGACCAATGGTAAAGTAAAGATTCTGTCTGAAAAGTTCAATGAATTGAATACCAAGTGAACGCCCTTTAGCTAAAAGTGCGCCTTTTTGTTTCATGCTTAAATAAAATTGATGTTGAAGACTTGGATGGTTAATGACAAGAGCCTCTCCAAAAAGAGCGCCGTTTTTTGTTCCTCCGATATAAAAAGCATCTGTCAATTTTGCATAATCTGAAAGCTTCATCGTGTTTGAAGAAGCGGCAAGCGCTGATCCTAACCTGGCCCCATCTAAATAGAGATACATCTCATGCTGATGGCAGAAATTAAAAAGTGCTTCAAGCTCTTTTTTTGAATAAAGCGTTCCAAGTTCAGTAGGGTTTGAAACATATAACAACTTAGGTTCTACCTTATGAAAGCCGTCGTAATTATTATAAGTTTGTTCAAGCTGCTTTAAGCTTATTTTCCCATCTTGACTGATGATTTCAATGATTTTATGTCCAGTCGCTTCAATTGCTCCTGTTTCAGTCGTTGCAACATGTCCAGTCGAAGCGGATAGCACCGCTTGATAAGGGCGAAGCGCATGAGAAATAAAGGTTAAATTAGTTTGCGTTCCTCCAACTAAAAAGTAAATTTCAGATTCCAACGCATTTAGATGCTTTTGAATCGATTGTTTGGCAAGCTGACAATATTCATCTGTTTGATAACCTTCGGTTTGAATCTGATTAGCTTTCATTAAAGCGGCTAAAATGTCGGGATGAGCTCCATCTGCATAATCAATCTGGAAGTTAATCATGATTTAAGGACATTAGCATGTCTCTTTCCCTCCTTTCTATGAGTGAAACCGTTTAGTATAATTTATTCAATCAGCAGAAGAAAGATGTTAATATTTATAGAAGTAGGGAAGATTTATGTAATCTCATGAAGAGATGATTTTTTTCAAGATCAAAAAGAAATTTCAAAAATCTAGGAACATTCTATGAAATGATAAATCATCACATGTTTCATTGATAACAAGGTCATTTAACCCAAAGTATGCCGGTAAATGAAGCATCTTATTTTTATTGTTAGTTTTTAGTAAACTTATATAATAATAAGTAAGGTCAAACTGAAAAGCTTAATTCAATGATTAAAGAGGGGATATGACGAAAAAAAGAGGGATCATTTACTTAATCATAGGAGTGATTTTTGGTATTTTTGATTTTTACTATCAAACTTATGTTCAAGAACTAGGACTATCGACGCTACCACTAACCGTTTTATGCTTTGGAATATGGTTAGTTCCACTCTTAAAAATCGCTTGGTATGAATCAAAACAGTCACAATCCAGACGAAAGACCGTAGTGGCAAGTATATTAACATGGAGTAGTTCCATCGTTTCTTGTTATTTATTTCTTGCGATCAACTTGATGTTTATAGGTAGAGAATCAAGTATTTACTTGCATATTTCAAATCATTCGTCACCATATTTTTGGTCTAATTGGATAAGTGTGTTTTATAATCAAGTCTTAATTGGAATCATAGAATGGCTTCCGTTTGCATTAGTCGGTGGTTTTGTGATAGGTCGTTTTGTTTATTTTTTAGTTACTCACTTATCAAAGAAAACAACTAACTCTGACAGTATGTCTTAAAGAAATTCAACTAGTAGCAGTCGTTTGATGAGAATTGACTTGAAGTTTAAAATAAACCGTTTAATGACGATAAAATGGCATGATAAAAGGTGTTCAAATTTGAACACCTTTTTAGTCGTGATTAAATTAGTAGATAAATCTGTTAAAGAGCTAATTGATAAATAGCTAAGGCATCTTCTTTATAAATCTTAACGAAATTTCCGACTGATTCACAATGAGAAACGAGTTTTTGAGCTAATAACTCGATCTCATCAGTTGGTAAGTGAGCCTCTGTAAAGCGAGTGGGTAAGTTTAGTTCTTTAAAGAAATGTTCTAAACATTCAATGGCACGAAGTGCTGTTTCTTCTAAGTTGTTCAAGTTAATCTCTAAGTCAAACACACGATGACCAAATTGAGCAAATCGTTGAACATCATGCTTATAAACAAACTTCATCCAAGCTGGAAAGATAATCGCAAGTCCCGCTCCATGAGCAATGTCATATTGTCCACTTAGCTCATGTTCTAGTTCATGACTTGCCCAATCACCTAGACGCCCCACATCTAGACTACCATTGTGTGCAATCATACCAGCTAACATCAACTCTGCACGAAGGTCATAATTCATCGGATCGTTCATGACACGTCTACCGTTTTTAATAATGGCTTTCATGGTCGCTTCACATAAGCGATCGGTTACATCAACAGAAGGTTCATTTGTAAAATAACGTTCTAAAACATGTGCTAACATATCAGCAATTCCGCATGCTGTTTGATACATCGGTAACGTATAAGTTAATTCAGGATTTAAAATAGAGAAGACGGGGCGCATACTTGAATGACCGCAACTACGTTTTAAACCATTTTCTTCGTTAGTAATGACTGATCCACTACTTGTTTCACTTCCTGCAGCGGGAATCGTTAAAATCGTTCCAACTGGCAAACAGTCTTTTGTAATTGGTGTGCCACAGAATAAATCCCAAACATCTCCCTCATAAGGAACTCCAGCAGCGATGGCTTTCGCTGAGTCAATGACGCTTCCACCACCTACAGCTAAAATAAAGGTAATGTTTTGTTCTCGACACATCTTGATTCCTTCATGAACAAGTGAAAGTCGTGGATTTGGTTGAACCCCAGGTAATTCAATCACTTCGATGTTTGC
This sequence comes from Turicibacter sp. TJ11, assembly GCF_021497505.1. Taxonomy (NCBI): domain Bacteria; kingdom Bacillati; phylum Bacillota; class Erysipelotrichia; order Erysipelotrichales; family Turicibacteraceae; genus Turicibacter; species Turicibacter sp. TJ11. Next base: position 423,596 of record NZ_CP069349.1, read on the forward strand.
ATTGTTTAACGAAGTCAGTACCGTCTCATACAGTTTAGTTTTTTTGATCGAACCTCCACCATAATGAAGCAGAACTTTCGTTGTATATTGGGCTATTTCGTGACCAACTAATTTTTCAGTGTCTTTCCCAAAAATTAATTTAGTTCCATTTTGATAGGTGAAATTTCTCATTTAATCCCCTCCTAAGAGCAATCAGTCATTTGATCTTCATGAAAATTATTTATTTTATTGGTAAATATTAATCATACTTACTTATTTTAGCTTAAATACTGGATAAAATCCATGTAATAAGATAAGATATTATAGCGATACTAAGTTTAAGTAAGATAGATTGGAGTCATGATACATGATTACTAAATGGTTAATTAAATATTTAATTAAAAACAGTGACGAAGCTCAAAACGAGATGGTCAGACAACGCTATGTTTATGTCGCGGGAATAATCGGAATTCTTGCCAACTTATTATTATTTATTATTAAATTTTCAGTTGGAATTTTGGCTGGAAGTATAGCTGTCACAGCCGATGCGTTTAATAACTTTTCAGATACAGCTTCATCAGTCGTCACGATCATTGGGGTGAAATTAGCGAATCGTCCAGCTGATAAAGAGCATCCACATGGACATGGGCGTATTGAATATATTTCAGCATTAATTGTTGCTTTTATGGTCATGTTAGTGGGAGTTCAATTTATTCAATCATCAATCAGTCGAATCTTAAATCCAAGTGATGTGACATTTGAATGGATTTCGTTTGGTTTATTGGCTATCTCAGTTGTGGTTAAATTTTGGTTAAGCCGTTTTAATAAACAGATGGGAGAAACGATTAATTCTAACGCTTTAAAAGCTGCGTCAGTCGATGCACTAGGAGATGTTTTTACGTCTAGTACGGTATTACTGTCTTTTTTAGTGGCTCGATTTACGAGTTTTCCAATTGATGGATATGCTGGCGTTTTAGTCGCTTGTTTTATTTTATATGCAGGCTATACACTGGTAAAAGAAACAATCAGTCCGTTACTTGGAGAAGCCCCTGATGAAGAATTAGTCAGTCAAATCTATAATAAATTATTATCTTATCATCATATTACAGGAGCACATGATTTAATGATTCATAACTATGGAGTCGGACGAATTATTGCTTCCATTCATGCTGAAATTCCGGCGGATATTGATGTAATGACCATTCATGATATCATTGACGAGGCGGAGCGTCAAATTTCAGAGGAGTTAAACATTCATTTAGTCATCCATATGGATCCGGTTTGCATTGAAACAGAAGAGATTAAAATGATGAAGGGAGAGCTTGAACAAATTATTAAGCAACATCCTGTTATTATGTCGATGCATGACTTTAGAATTATTGGACACGAACCCAATAAAAATTTAATTTTTGACTTAGTCATTGATGGATCAAAGCTAACAAAGGAATTAACCGAAGAAAAAATTAAACAAGAAGTCATTGATAAAATTCAAACCGATCATCCCACTTATCGCTGCATTATTGTGATTGATCGAATGTATACATAAAAAAAGTAGCTCATCTTCAAAAGGTGAGCTACTTTTTTGAATTATAATGAGCAGTTTTCTAAAACATCATCAATATGTCCCGCTACTTTAACTTTACGATAAATCTTTGTAATGATTCCTGCTTCATCAATTAAAAAGGTTGATCGTTCGATCCCAATAGCTTTTTTACCATACATATTTTTTTCTTTTAAAACACCGTATAGGTTACAAACCGTTTCTTCTGTATCTGAAAGTAATAAGAAGGGTAATTCGTGTTTAGTTGTAAATTTTTCATGACTTGTAATTGTGTCACGACTAATTCCTAAGATGACAGCATTTTGTGCTTTAAATGATTCAATCGCATCTCGAAAGGCTTTTGCTTGGTTCGTACAACCAGGTGTATGATCACGAGGATAAAAGTATAAAATCACTTTACGTCCGCGATAATCACGTAATGAGTGTAATTGATGATCTGATCCCATTAACGTAAAGTCAGGAGCTTCCATTCCTTCCGTTAAAACGATAGATTTCATAGTAGTCACTTCCTTTTTGTAAAATTTGTTAGTCTTTAAAATTATTATGTGATAGATAAGTTAGATTGTAAAGAAATATGATAAGATAATCATGAAACTTTGTGTTAAAAGTTTGAGCAAAATAAAATGAGATTATACTTAATTAAAATAATGTTTTGAGGAAGTGTTAAATATGTTAATGATTCTGTCTCCTGCTAAAACCTTTAAGACAATGACATTAGAGTCTTGTAATTTATCACCTCATCTTCTTTTTACCGATAAAACAAAGGAATTAGTCAATCAACTCCAGCAGTATTCAAAGCAAGAGTTGGCTACTTTAATGAAAATGTCTGATACATTAGCAGAAATAAATGAGGAACGATTTAAAAACTTTTATCAGTTAAATCAGCAAGCCATGCCTGCTATTCATGCTTTTGAAGGGGAGGCTTATAAAGGATTGGATTCATTGACTTTAGATGAAGAGGCGCTACAGTTTTCTAATGAGTCATTTCGTATTTTATCGGGGCTTTATGGAGTTTTAAGACCATTTGATTTCATTAATCCTTATCGATTGGAGATGGGATTATCGTGGTCTGGACTTCATGGAAAAGATCTTTATACTTACTGGAAAGGGGAGTTAACGGATTACTTTTTAAGTGAATTAAAAGAAACAACAGGGGATCAAGTGTTGTTGAATTTAGCTTCTAAAGAATATAGTAAGGCGATTGATTTTAAACAAATAGAAAAACATTATAAAGTGATTACGGTTGAGTTTAAAGAACGAAAAGGCGAAGCGTACAAAGTAATTGGCATGTACGCCAAGCGAGCACGTGGTGAAATGGCACGCTATATTTTAATGAATCAAATTCATGACATGAATGAGCTGAAAGCCTTTAACGAGGGAGGATATGTGTTTAACGAAGACTTATCAAATGAAAAGACATGGATTTTTACAAGAGATTAATCATCTAAAAGTAGAGGTTATGTGATGATTGAAAAGAGAATCTCATGTCTTATGAAGTATTAGCAGGATAAAAAAAGCATCAAACGTAACTAAAGTGTTACGTTTGATGCTTTTTAAATATTTAGTTGTTGCTTTAAAATCGCTCTTTTATTTAAATCCAGTTGATATTTTTCATGTTGTTCAGTGAGCATTCGATCAATATAAAGGGCCTTATGTGGAAGACAATTTCTTGCCTTTATTCCTGTTAAATGCGTTAATAACTTTTCAGTTTGTTCGATATTAGTCTGTAGTTGATCATAGAGTTGTTTTAGTTCTTCATACGTAGATGTTTTATCATACGAATTTGACATACCAATCACCTCTTTATTCAAATTATTCCTGTTTTTGTTTATTTTATGTAATAATGATGAGAGTCCAAAAATTTTATCATCTAAAAAAAACTTAGGAGAAAGGGTGAGAACAGATGATTTTTTACTTTAGTGGAACTGGAAACAGTCAATCTATCGCAACACAAATGAGTCAAGAGCAAACAGAAACGCTCATTTCAATGAGTCAAGCCAGTCAAAAACAACAATTTGAATATGATTTAACGTCTGATGAGAAGTTGACTTTTGTGTTTCCAATTCATCACTTTGCTGCACCACCGTTAGTTATCGAATTTATTAGAAAGCTAACGTTTAAACATCAAATGCCTCATCAATTAGACGTGGTGGTGACGTATGGACATCACTATGGTGAGGTAGCGAAGCAAGTGATGAAGGAAGTAGAAGCTAAGAACTGGAAGCTTCATCATTTTTATGCCATTCATATGCCAGATAATCGTTTTAAATCATCAAGACAAGACATTCATGATCGATTGAATGAAGCCAAACATCAAGTTGAAAAAATGAATCAAGAGATGTTAGAGATGAAACAAACATCTGATATTAATAAGTGCGTTCAAGTAGGATGGGTGACTCAGATAGCGTCTACTTTATTACAGAATGTTGATAAAAAGATGAAAACTTTTGAAGTAAATGAAGATTGTATTTCATGTAAAATATGCGAAAGAATCTGTCCAGTAGGATGTATAAAAGTCGATCAAAAACCAAAATGGACAAAAAACTGTCATACGTGTTTAGCTTGTGTGAATTATTGTCCTAAATCAGCCATTACGATTAAACAACAAAAAAAGTTAGGTGGGCGATATACGCATCCAGACATTTTGTGGCATCACTTAAATAAGAACTAAGAAAAAAGATAGTTTGTTGCAGGAAGATCTGTCTAATGTGATTCAAATTTTATGAATAAAATGGAAGTCAATAAGATATAAGAAAAGACATAAAACACATATTATTGGAATAATAAACCATAAAAACACTGTGTAACCGGTTACCTATTTGTTGGAAGGGGTATTAATTTGTGAAAATTTATATTATAATAACAATCGTAATGAAGCCTATGATCAATTAAGGATTCACATGTTAGATCAATTATAGATGGTTTATAGTTATATAGGAGGACGATTTGTATGTTCAAGTATTTACAACGTACAGGTAAGGCGTTAATGCTTCCAATTGCAGCTTTACCTATTGCAGGGATTTTATTAGGAATTGGTGGGGCATTTTTAGGAATTTCAGGAATGACAGATGCACCAGCTATTTATCAGTCAATCGCTAACGGAATTAATAATTCAGCGTTCTTAACAGCGCTTTTAACGATTATGAATAATATCGGGAATATCGTGTTTGGTAACTTACCTATTTTATTCGCAGTTGGGGTAGCAGCTGGATTAGCGAAAAAAGATAAAGCAACAGCAGCATTAGCAGCTGTATTTGGTTTCTTTGTCATGAATGAAGTTATCTCGACTTTATTAGGATTAGGAATGACAAAATTAGGTGTGATTACACCTGATCAAGTCGGAGATTACGGAACTTATGTGACAACAAATGTCGGAATCTTCACGTTAAATATGTCAGTTTTTGGTGGGATTATTACAGGGATGGTAACATCTGCGTTACATAACAGATTCTTTAACATTCAATTCCATCCTGTATTATCATTCTTTGCAGGATCTCGTTTCGTACCAATCATTACTTCATTAGTAATGGCATTAGTTGGTGTGGTTTTAGCCTTTGTTTGGCCATTCGTTCAAGATGGAATTGGAGCATTAGCAAATGTTGTTAATTCATCAGGAATTTTTGGTTCATTCTTATTTGGATTAGTTGAACGTTCATGTGTGCCATTCGGATTACACCACGTATTCTATACACCATTCTGGTATGGATCTTTCGTTGAGGCTAACTTATTAATTGGTGGACAAGATGTTCTTGTTCAAGGAGCAAACACTGCTTACTTCGTTCAATTAGGTTCAATGGGAGATTTAGTAGGTTTAGATTCAGAAAGAATGCATGAAATTGTTATGGGAACAACAAGTTTCTTAGCTGGTAAATTCCCATTCATGATGTTCGGTTTACCAGGTGCGGCTTTAGCAATGTACAAATGTGCTAAACCTGAAAAACGTCAAGCTGTGGGTGGTTTATTAGGAGCTGCTGCATTAACAACTATTTTAACTGGTATTACTGAACCATTAGAATTCACATTCTTATTCGTTGCACCAGTGTTATTCGTTGTACATGCTGTATTTGCTGGATTATCATTCATGTTAATGGCAATGTTAGATGTATTCATCGGGATGACATTCTCTGGTGGATTAATTGACTTCGTTTTATTCGGATTATTACCTGCAGGAGCTGGTGTAGCGACTCATTGGTACTGGGTATTAGTTGTTGGTGTTGTTTACTTTGCTTTATACTTCGTTGTATTTAGCTTCTTAATTAAAAAATTAAACTTAAAAACACCAGGTCGTGAAGATGATAACGAAGAAGTAAAATTATTCTCTAAAAAAGACTTCCAAGAACGTAACGGTGGATCTGCAGAAGCAACAACAGCTACAGCTGGAACTGATGAATGGAAAGAAAAAGCACCATTAGTATTAGAAGCATTAGGTGGAGCAGAAAATATTGAGAACTTAGATGCATGTATTACACGTTTACGTGTTGAAGTTGGAGATACTTCTAAAGTTGATAAAGATCGCTTAAAAGCTTTAGGTGCGGCAGGAGTTATGGAAGTTAAAGGTGGAGTTCAAGCAATCTTCGGTGGAAACTCAAATACTCTTAAAAACTACATTTTAGATATTATTGGTGACTAATCACTTCAATAAAAATGACTAGCCAAGTGCTAGTCATTTTTATTATTTATCTTCAATGAATTCTTAATTTTTAAAAACTCATGTCGTTTATAAGTGTTTTCGATCATAATCTTTTGATGGTGACATTTAAGTTAAATGAAATCAAAAAAGACTAGTCACAAGCGACTAGTCTTCATGATCACTCACTCTACATTAAACCTTGACACATCATTTGATCATATAACGATTGATTCATCATGGATGCTTGATTCGTTGAAAATGAGGATTGGGTAACTGCTGGTTGACCCACCATTTGATTGTATGAGTTTGGTTGATTTCCCATGCTAGATGGTGACATCATAGGTGCTTGAGCACTGGGTTGAGCATAAGCAGTTGGTTGATTGACAACAGATGGCCCTGCTAAATATTCGTCATAACGATAAGATTCAACCGTTTCTTGACGATCAATAACATAGCTATGTTGATTATGGTGATGGTGGACATTTCGAACCACTACTGGAATGACGTGATCGACACGATGATAGTGATGTTGCTGCGGAACGCAAGTAACAGTTGGCTCAATAACTTGACAGCAAGTTTCATATTGACCCATTGGTGGTATAGTTGGCATCGGTGAACATCCCATTGGAGCACCACCCATGATTGGTGTACCTCCTACAACCGGGGCATTACCTGGACATCTCATATTTTGATTCATAATTTGCTACATCCTTTCACTTTGTAATTCAGTTACATGATAGTATATTAGAACTTTGTTAAAGGGTATTAACAATCGCCTAAGAAGTTGGGAATAAATTAATAATTATCTCAGTAGATAATCTATAACGAAATGATTTATAATATAAAAGAAATAAAGAGGTGATTACATGAAGACGATTATATATCCAAATTATGAACGTTGTATTTTAAATACAATGGCAACCATCATGAACTACTATGGTATTAAGACTGGGCATCAGACTTTACCAGAAGTTGAAGAAGTATTAGGTAAGAAGTATAAAAATGTTGTCTTAATGGTTTTTGATGGAATGGGGATAGATGCATTAGAAAAAAACCTAAAACCATCTGACTTTTTAAATCAACAGATTAAAGCTGAATTAACATCTGTTGTTCCATCAACGACAACAGCCGCTATGACAGCCTATTATGGCGGAAAATCGCCATTTGAACATGGATGGCTAGGATGGTCGTTGTATTTTAAAGAATACGGTCGTTGTATTGATACGTTCATTAATACAGATAGTTATACAGGAGAAGCGCTAGCGTTTCCTCATGCCGGTCACGAATTAATGGGATATACTCATGTTTGTGATCAAGTGGAGGCAACGACTAACCATGAAGTGAAGGCCTACATGGTAGAACCAAGCTACATTAACTATAGAGGTAAAAATCAAAAAATAGGTGTAGATGATGCCAAAGGCTTCTTTAAAGAAGTAGAAAAGTTATGTCAAACAGATGAAGAAAAGTTTGTATTTGCTTATTGGACAGATCCTGATAAAACGATGCATTCAACAGGATGTTACTCAAAAGAAACAAAAGAAAAGTTACAAGAAATTAATGATTTATTAAAACAATTATCAGAAACGATGGAAGATACGTTAATTTTAGTGTCTGCCGATCATGGATTAATTGATGTTGAACCTAAGATTTATTTAAATGAGTATCCAGAATTAATGGATTGTTTTTTAATGCCGCCATTTATTGAGGGGCGTTTAATGTCATTTTTCATTCGTGAAGATTTAAAAGATGTCTTTAAAGAACGTTTTAATCAGTTATTTAGTGACGATTTTATTTTATTAACTCGCCAAGAAGCGCTTGAAAAAGGATTATTTGGTCCAGGTCAACCACATAAAAAGACTCTTGATTTTATCGGTGATTTTATTGCCTGTGCAACAAGTACAAAATTATTTGATTATATGCCAGTGATTAAAACGAAAAAGTTTGAGTTTACAGCGACACATGCGGGATTAACACGAGAAGAAATGTTAGTGCCATTAATTGTCGTAGAATCTAAATAAGTAAAATGAAGAAGTAAGTCAGGAGGCTTACTTCTTTTTTTATGCATGAAAATAATCAGAGAAGGTATCCTAAAAATGCAGCCTTCTCCTTTTTGTCATTAAATGTCTGAAAGGTTGACAAATTGACACGAATGTCGTATAATTTGAAACTCAGTTTCAAATTTAAGTTATGAGGTGAGACAATGACACAGTCAAAAGGATATCAAACCAGGCAAAGAAGTTTAATTTTAAACTACTTAGTCACCCATCGGAATCGTCATATTACAGCCGAAGAAATTATTCATCACTTTCAGTCAAATGGGATTCAGTTAGGAAAGTCGACCGTCTATCGCTATCTAAACTTATTATTAGAAAAAGGAACGATTAGAAAATATTTACGTGGAAGTGGTCCAACGGCTTGTTATCGATACGTTGAAGAGCAAACACCGGAAATGACTTGTCATTTAAAGTGTGAAAGATGTGGAAAAGTTCAAGATTTATCTTGCGAGGAAATAAAAATGATTGCGACTAGTTTTAGTGAAGAAATTGGCTTTCAATTAGATTTAAGCCATACCGTTTTTTTAGGTCAATGTCGCGAATGTGTCACCAAGTAAGATGTAAAAGAAGGAAGAGATAGTAAATGATAAAAAATATTTTAACCATTTATAAAACCGATCTGAAACGCATTTTTTCTAACTATGCGGCGATGATTGTCATTTTAGCACTGTGCATTTTACCATCCCTTTACGCTTGGTTTAATATCAAGGCATCATGGGATCCCTATGGACAAGAGGCAACGAGTCAAATTAAAATTGGTGTCATTAATAACGATAAAGGAACGACGTTTAATAATCGTGAAATCAATATTGGTGATGAGGTGGTTGATCAGTTAAAAGAAAATGACCTCATGGGATGGCAGTTTGTCAGTGAAGAAGAGGGCGATAAAGCATTAGAAGAGGGAGAGTTTTATGCAACCATTACCATTCCAGATAACTTTTCAAAAGATATTACCTCATTAGTAAGTAGTGAGGTAAAAAAGGGTGAAATCATTTATCGCGTCAATGAAAAAATTAATGCGATTGCTCCTAAACTAACGAGTAAAGGTGCAACAGGTGTTCAAGAAAATATTAATAAAACCATCGTGGAAACAGTCAGTGGAATTTTATTTGAAAGTGGAAAAGAGCTTGGCTTAGAAATCCAAGAAACAGTTTTACCTCAACTTTCAACAGTTTATCATCAACTAGAGGAGTTAATTTCAAAGTTTGATGAGATGAATGAATTGGTTCAAACTGCGCATCAAGGTGGCATTCAGTTAAAGGATTTAATTGCATCCATTCAAACCGATTTACCACTCATTAGTGAAACCATTGTGTCAGCACAAGCAACGGTGACTTCGTTAGAGAGTTTCATTGAGACTTCAAAATCGTCTTTAGCAGACTTTATGCCAACCTTAAAAGAAGATATATCATTAGTTCAATCTATTGCTAATGACTTATTAACTTACACAGAGGAGCTAAAACAGGCGATTGTAAACGGTACTGAGCAAGCACCACAATTAGTGTCGAATTTAATTAGCAAAATAGAAAGTACCCAAGGGCTCATTCAGTCACTGGTTAAGATTTTGGAGACGTTTAATAAGTTTCCTGCCGGAAAATTAGATGAGGTTATCAACCAACTAACGGATACATCTAATCAGCTCGATCAAGCCAAAGTGGTGTTAAATCAAGTGTATGAAAGTCTTCTTAAAGGAGGAGAACCAGATTTAACGGCATTAAATAAAGTTGAAACGCTACTCACTAATGTATCCACGACTATGGAAGATATTTATAACCGTTTTGATACAGCAATTACGCCAGCTTTAAATGAAGTGATTAACGAGGCATATGTGACGGCTGATCATGTACTAACAGTGTTAAAGGAAGCACAAAATAAACTTCCAGAGGTTGAATCGTTATTAAATACAGCCTATGAAGGAGCAGATAAAGGAATTAATGCGATTGAGTATGTTAATTCTAGTTTGCCAAAGGCAGAGGATAAGGTCAAAGAAATCACCTCAAAACTTGGTGACATTAATAATAGTCAAGATTTAAAAGAAGTATTGTCTATCTTACAAGAGGCGGTCACTGAACGTCAAAACTTTATGACTTCACCAGTTGATTTAGTCGAAGAGACCATCTTTCCAATGCATAACTATGGTACAGCGATGACGCCTTTTTACAGTGTTTTAGCTCAATGGGTCGGAATCACGTTATTAATCTCTATCTTATCTGTACATGCTTTAGGTAATTATCGTCCAATTGAAGAGTACTTTGGTAAATTTTTATTGTTTGCCACGATCGCACTGATTCAAGGATTAATTATTGCTTTAGGCGACTTATACTTATTAAACATTTACTGTGTTAATCCAACCCTATTTATCGTTGGTTCATTATTAACGAGTGTCACATTTACTTTTATTATTTATTCACTCGTTTCTGTATTTGGAAATGTAGGGAAAGTGATCTCAATTATTTTACTTGTTTTACAAGTCGCGGGATCAGGAGGAACGTTTCCTATTCAATTAACGCCTAGATTTTTTCAAGTGATTCATCCGTTTTTACCATTTACTTATGCGATTTCATTTGCACGCGAAGCCATCGGGGGTGTAGTCGTGACTGTTTTAATGAAAGATATCGTCATTATGTTGATCTATATGGTCATGGTTATGTTAGTTTCCATCTTTTTAAAGAAACCTATTAATAAGCTATTATTTGGATTTGCCGAAAAGTTTGAAGAAAGTCAATTAGGAGAATAATCGCATGTTAAACATGCGATTTTCTTCAATTTAAAGGGTTTAATCATGAAAAAAGTTGACACTAATTTAGGGTTGTGATATAAATGAAATATAAATATTAGCACTCTATTATAACGAGTGATAAAACAGAGGAGCGATCAAGTTGAAACAATTTAAAGCTGAATCAAAGCGATTATTAGACTTAATGATTAACTCAATTTACACACATCGTGAAATTTTCTTACGCGAGCTTATTTCAAACGCAAGTGATGCAATCGATAAACTTTATTATAAAGCTTTAACGGATTCTAATCTAACATTCAATGCAGATGACTATTTTATTAAAGTGTCAGTGGACGAAGCAAATCGTCAAATTACGATTTCAGATACAGGAATTGGGATGACTGAAGCAGAGTTAGATGAGCACTTAGGAGTTATTGCAAAAAGTGGTTCATTACAATTCAAAAAAGATACAGAATTAGAAGATGGACATGACATTATCGGACAATTCGGAGTTGGATTTTATTCAGCTTTCTTAGTTGCAGATAAAGTAACGGTTATTACAAAATCATTAACATCAGACACAGCTTATAAATGGGAATCTTGCGGAGCTGATGGATACACGATTGAACCATGTGAAAAAGCGACGGTTGGAACAGACATCATCTTAACAGTGAAAGAAAATACAGAAGATGAGAATTTCGATGAGTATTTAGATGTTTATAAATTAAAATCAATTATTAAAAAATATTCAGATTTCATTCGTTACCCAATTAAAATGGACTTAACACGTTCACAATTAAAAGAAGGTACTGAAAATGAATACGAAGAAATTACTGAAGAACAAACAGTAAATAGTATGGTTCCAATTTGGAAGAAAAATAAACGTGAATTAACAGATGAAGATTATGAAAACTTCTATAATGAAAAACATTTTGGATTTGACAAACCATTAGCTCATGTTCATTTAAGTGTCGATGGAACGGTAAGCTACAATGCGATTTTATACATTCCAGAAAAAATGCCATACGATTTTTATACAACAGAGTATGAAAAAGGATTAGAACTTTATTCAAGTGGTGTATTAATTATGAATAAATGTTCAGATTTATTACCAGACTACTTTAGCTTTGTTAAAGGGATTGTGGATTCAGAAGATTTATCATTAAACATTTCACGTGAAATTTTACAACATGACCGCCAATTAAAATTAATTGCTAAAAACATTAAAACAAAAATTAAAAATGAATTAGAGAAAATGATTAAAAATGATCGCGAGAAGTACGAAACGTTCTATCAATCATTTGGACGTCAATTAAAATATGGCGTTTACTCTGATTTTGGAGCAAATAAAGACGTTTTACAAGATTTATTAATGTTTGCTTCATCACACGAAGATAAATTAGTAACGTTAGATGAATATGTATCACGTATGAAAGAGGATCAAACGCATATTTACTATGCGGTGGGTGAATCAATTGATCGTATTAAAAAGTTACCTCAATCAGAAGCAGTTTTAGATAAAGGATATGAAATCTTATACTTCACAGAAGATATCGATGAATTTGCGATTAAGATGTTAATGTCATATCAAGATAAAGAATTTAAATCGGTATCAAGCGCTGATTTAGGATTAGATACAGATGCACAAGATGAAGAAGCAACGAAAGAGTTTGCGACATTATTTGAAACAATGACGACAGCGTTAAGTGGAAAAGTTAAATCAGTACGTGCGAGCCGTCGTTTAAAATCTCATCCAGTTTGCTTAGCAAATGAAGGGGATTTATCAATTGAGATGGAAAAAGTATTAAACGCGATGCCAAATGCACAACAAGTGAAAGCAGATAAAGTATTAGAGGTTAACGTGAATCACGAAGTGTTTAAATCGTTACAAAATGCTTATGAAACAGATAAAGAAAAATTTGATTTATTTACAGACGTGTTATACAATCAAGCCCGTTTAATTGAAGGATTAGATATCGAAGATCCAGTGGCATTTACAAATAACGTTTGTCAATTAATGAAGTAATTTAATAGCAAAAGGAGCCTGTCTGTTGAGCAGGCTCCTTTTATGTTGATCTCTTTATGAATATGAAACAAAGCCAAAATAGAAGTCAACATCTCATCAATCAACGTCTAAGTATAAGTGGTATCAAAAAGAGTGAGTTTTGTTTCATTAGAAATAGCAAAGAGAATGAAAGCGTATTGTCAGAGAAAGTCGAATTGGATATAATTAAGGAAGATAGGGTATAAGATAATAAAAAATTGACATATAAAATGAATAGAAAGGATTGATTCCAGTTATGAAGAAGCGGGTAAAAGATAATATTATCATTGGAGGAGGATTGCTTTTATTATCGTTAATTTTACACTATATTCATGTTTTAATTTTTAAAGATATTCATCATACAATGATTTTCTTAGTTGCGGATATTGCATTTATTCCAATGGAAGTATTTTTTACAAGTATGATTTTAGAGCGTATGCTCGAACGACGTGAAAAAGAGCATGGAAAAGAGAAGTTAAATATGTTAGTCGGAGTGTTCTATGCAGAAATTGGGACACAATTATTAGGTTACTTTGTTGAGCAAGATGATCGTGTTTCAATTTGTAAGAAGTTACGTATTAAAGATCCTTCTATCTGGGATGAGGACTATTTTAAACGACTTCAACAACTAAACTCAACGTATCACTATGAAGTGTCCTTAGAAAAAGTCGATTTAATTCAACTCAAAGAGTTATTACATGATGGGAAAAATTTATTAATTACGTTAATGACAACGGAAAGTTTACATGATCATGAAACATTTACTGAAATGTTAATGTTAATCATGCATTTGAAAGAAGAATTAGATCTTCGTGATATCTCATCTTTAAACGAAAGTGAACGCCTGCATTTAGAGCAAGATATGACAGCCTTATATCGTTACTTAACATATGAGTGGTGTTATTATTTAAATTATTTAAGTAAACATTATCCAGGACTTTTCAATACAGCGATTATGTTAAGCCCATTTAATAAAAAGCATGAACGTTGTCAATTAGAAGGATAACCAATTGAGGTGAAAAAAGTCATGATATTAAATCAACACCAATTCATAGGAATAGTGGCCCTTTCTAATGGATTAAGTGAAAGTCAACGCCCTGTTATGAAGGAGCTAGAGCTTACTTTAAATCAATTAGGATTACAAGTGAGGTGGCCATCTAAACTATTTCGTATCCATCAAGTTTATCATGCCACGGATCAAGAAAAAGCGCAGATGCTTATGGAGTTTTATCAAGATGAACAAGTTCAAGCTATTTTTGATGTTTCAGGTGGCGATTTAGCGAATGGAGTGTTACCTTATTTAGATTATGAAATGATTAAAAGACACCCAAAGCCGTTTTTTGGATACAGTGATTTAACGGTTGTATTAAATGCGTTACATAAAAAAACATCTCACCCTACTTATCTTTATCAAATCCGACATTTAGTTGGGCCACTGGCTCAGTATCAACAAAAGCTGTTTTATCAAACTTTTTTTCACAACCAAAAAGATTTATTTACATGGGATGTGAAATGGATTCAAGGAGAAAGCATGCAAGGAGAAGTAGTCGGTGGAAATATTCGTTGTTTCTTAAAGTTAGCGGGTACAGAGTACATGCCATCCTTTAAAGGAAAACTTTTATTATTAGAAAGTTACAGTGGCGATGTAGCAAAAATGGCGACTTATTTAAATCAGTATAAACAACTTCATATATTTGAAGAGATTAATGGTTTAATTTTAGGCCATTTTACAGAAATGCAACAGAAAGAATATGAACCTGATATAATCAACTTAGTTCGTATGATTGTTGACAATGATCAATTACCGATTGTTAAAACAGAGGATATTGGACATGGTGCTAATTCAAAGGCAGCTATCATTGGTGAAACCCTCACTCTCGTTCGATAAAAAAGGAGTTGATAAAATGACTAAAAAGCGAGAGGCTCATTGTGGATCATGTGAGTATAATGTCAATAACTACTGCATGAGTCAGCAAGGATATTATTTTTATGGGGAAGCCATCTCAGATGAAGACGTTTTGTGTGAGGATTGGTTAGAAAATGTACAATCTTATTCGTATTATTTAACAGCTAAAACAAAGTAAATCAAACAAAAAATCCTAGTTTCAGTCACTAGGATTTTTTGTTTGTTATATTTTACAAAAGAAATGAATAATCTGTTAGTGTTAGAGAATTAAAAGGGGAGGCGATCGTTTATGTATTGTCGAAATTGTGGGAAAGAATTAAATGAAAATGCTGATGTTTGTGTAAAGTGTGGGGCAAATTTAAGTAAACGACGAGTTGTCAATACAAATGCGACAGTTTCTCATGAAATAGCTCGATTCCCTACCAAAGGAGGATACCACTTTGTGGGTAGGTGACCCATGAAGTTTTCCAACCTAAACATTTTCGTGGTCTATGATTAATGAGGAAAAGTGCCTCATTAATCTCTTCGTCACTGACTCGTGCTAAATCTGTCTTCTTCGGGAAAAACTCTCGAAGAAGACCATTGGCATTTTCATTACTTCCTATGCACCAAGATGAATAAGCATCTGCGAAGTAAACAGGAACCTTTAAATTAGCTTCTACTTTAGAATAACAAGCAAACTCTTTTCCACGATCAACGGTATAAGTTTTAAAGGTGTCTTTAGGAAAGAGTTCATATAATTGACTAATCGCTCGGTACATTTCTGTTGCTGAGCGATTTTCTATTTTAACGGCGACATAAAAGCGTGTTTGACGTTCAACAAAGGTCACTAAACAACCTTTACTTTGACCACGACTCGAAACAACGGTATCCAATACCCCATACCCTACCAGTGGAGGATTTATTCATCTTCGATGAATGGCAGGGAACCCAGCCCAAACGTTTCACGTCTTTTTACGTCTTTTGGACGTTGATGAATGGAGGTTCCAATGTTAAATCGTCCACGTGTTTCTCGTGGTTTTCGACGCTTTCCTTTTTGTCTTAAACAACTTAAAATGGTTCCATCATAAATCCAACGATAAATGGTTTTAAATGAAAGAACACCCTTTAAAACGGTATTAGAAATTTGGTCAGGTGACTAGGTTAGCCTTAAATATTTTTGAATGATTTGTATCAGTTGTTGTGATCTCAACTCTTTACGATGACAAACTAAGCGACGTTGCCTAGCTAATTCATCAGCTAACTCAGCCTGATACGTCTCTTGAGTATTTCGTTTCAGTTCACGAGCAATCGTTGAATGATGTCGATTTAATTGCTCGGCAATTTGTCTCGCCCAGTAGCCCATTTTTGAAAGAACTTCTATACGTGTACGTTCAAATGTGTTAAGATGGTGATAACTCATAAATAGATCTCCTTGTTAAGAATTTGGTGTGGTAACTTCATTCTATAACAAAGATCCTATTTATGAGCTTTTTTTATGTGTCGCACTTAATATTACAATCTGTCTAACTTGAGAGAAGTATGATGAAGAGAATGAGTCAAAAGAAGTTTACAGATAAAGAAATCAACATTTTAAATAAAAACCCTTATGTTAAAAAGGTATCTGAAAAAGCCATTATTTATCATGATGAATTTAAACGTTTATTAGTTGTACAACTAGATGAAGGCAAAACTCCTCGTATGTTTTTTTAACAAGCAGGATTTAATGTTGAGATGATCGGCATGAAACGGATTTGATCTGCTGTTTTTAGTTGGAAATTGGCTTATGAAAAACCTGGATTATTTGGATTAAAAGATACGCTTCCGATGAATTCGGCACGTCGTTTAAATAGAGAGTTAACTGCTCAAGGGCAGACAGCTAAGCTTGAAGCTAAAATTAAATTATTAGAAGCAGAGAATGAATTATTAAAAAAGGTATATTTGATGGAGAGGGGGAGACTAAAGTAGTTAAATCCCTCACTCCTTCACAGAAATATGAGTTAATTACACAAGTCATTGAACACTTTAACTTAAAAGGTGTCATCGGTTATTTTTGTGATACCTTAAACGTCTCACGCTCAGGCTATTATCGCTATTTTAGTGGTGATGCAAAATAGAATCGACTAAAATGTGAAGAAGTGGATTTAATGGTTAGAGATCTTATTTTGAACATTTTTAATCATCGTGGATACAAAAAAGGATCTCTTCAAATTAAAATGATATTAGAAGGTGAAATGGGGATTGTTTATAGCCTTAAACGAATTAGACGCATCATGAAAAGATAGAGAATTATCCGTCCCCATCGTCGAAGGAAACCCTATTTAAAACAACTAAAAGCAATAGAAGAACATCGCGTTTTTAAATCGAGAATTTAGAGAAGAAACAACAGGTAAAGTCTTACTCACTGATATTACTTATTTATATTATGGAACTATCTATCGATTATTTTAGATGCCTCAACCATTAAAATTTTATCTTATCATGTTTCGGATAGTTTAGGGATGCCATTGGGGACTTAAAGCATTGAAAAACTATTTAGGAATAAACCAATCCCACTTCATCCAGAAGCGTTTATCCACTCTGATCAAGGAGCCATGATACCATCCTAACCTTCCAAGCTCTATTAAAGAAAAAGGGATTAGGTCAATCCATGTCTCGAAAAGGAAACTGTTGGGATAATACACCACAAGAATCTTTCTTTGATTACTTCAAAGATGAATCCCTATTAAAGAATGCCAAACATTAGATGAGGTAAAATGTGAAGTCAAACGATATAAGATGTATCATAATATAGCACGTTATCAATGGAATTAAAAAAAGATGACTCCTGTGGGGGACAGAAATCATCTTTCAAATGTAGCTTAACTCATGGTTTTTTGAAATGTCCTTGACATAAGTTCCAGATTACCTTATTAATACGCTTCTTAATTCATATCAAGTGATAAATACTGATTGAAAAAAAGAGTGTTAGAAATTTAAGGATATAAATAATTTAAAAAAGTTAATACAGTATCTTTGTTTGAACAATTTTTAATTATTCCTAAATATAGATTCCCATTAAAATTAAATTTGGACATTAAAGGGCTATTCGTTATCTCGATAACAGAGGAAGTGTCGTCAATAGTTAATAAGTGGTTTTGTAGAGAACTATTAGAACTTAATTCATCCAGAGAATATAGGAAATCATTTTCACTAAAATAATTTAGAGAAGAATCATCCATTATGACTATGTCTAACTGTTGAGCATTGATTGTTGCTAGAAGTTTTAAATGTGAGGCATAGGTGATTTCGTATTCTTCTTCAGTTGGATTATTTTTAATATAAAGATTATCGTAAAGTTGTACTTTAGCATCATCAATAGTAAGAGTAGTAATAAAATTATCACTTATAACAAGTGATGCTTGATCACTTAAATTAACATTAACTAAACCGATATTAAGAATGATATCTTTTCTAAATAGGAGGCCGTGAGTTATATTAATGACGAAGTATAGTAGTAGGATAATAGCTAAAACATGAAATTTATAATAGTCATAAAAATATCTTAATTTATTAAATTCCACACTCATTTATATATTTCTCCTTTATTTTCTAGACTAGTTTTTGTTCGTCAAGCCTTTTAGTTTTCTGTTCACATTGAAGTATAATATTAGACATTAAATAAGAACTAATTAATGCTGTGATTCCCATGCCAAAGATAATAAGTGGTGTGAAAATAAATATAATTGTATAAATAATGATAAAATGAATGAAAGTGATAACAGAGCTACATATTAAAAAACGAAGTCCAATTATTAAAGCATTTTTAAATACATAGAGTGTTTTATTTTCAAATTTAGAAATTAATGGATAAATATAAAGGCTAATGAGAAGATAAGCTACACAAGCTACGAAATACGAGGCTAATAGGATGGTCCAAAAAATATTATCTAGACCTTTATGATATAAAATGTAACCATCAATTAAAAGAAGAGTACCTAAAAGTGTTAAAATTATCCAAACAGAAGTACTTTGTTTAAAATTTTGTTTAAAAGATTTAATGAAATCTTTAGTAAGATTACCTTCTTCATTACGAACAATTTTTAGTGAGACACTATATAAAGCTGTCGTTGAGGCTCCGATAGTAAAGATAGGAATTGAAAATATAAACCATAAAATATTTAAATAAGCACTGTAGCAGATGTTTGTGAGTGCTTTTGAAACAGGACTGTTATACTCGAATAGATTACCCATGAAAAATCTCTCCTTTTTAATCTCATTAGTGATTTGTTGATTCTCTAAGTATGAGTGTTGTTTCGGTATACATCTTACGGTAATTTAAAGTAGGTTCTTTAATTCTTGAAAATAGTAGTTCAGCAGCACAAACCCCCATTATTTGACTGTGGATATGAATAGTTGTTAGTGGAGGAGATATAATCTTTGATTCAGGAGAATTATCAAATCCACATAAAAGAACATCATCGGGAACCTTATAGCCTTTAATTTTTAAAACGCTAATAACATCTAATGCAATAAAATCATTTGCACATATAAATAAATCAGGTAACTCATCTAAATTATCAAGGCAATTGTGCAAGTATTCCAAATATGAACTTTGTGTTTGAAGCGATTTATCTACCTTATGATTTGTGAAACAGAATTTATCATAATACTCTATATTATGAAACAATAGACCATTACGAAATGCTAGGTAGCGTTCATAGAAAGATTGACAGTGATTAATTTCTCCAATGAAACCTATTTTTCTTTTGCCACGATGAACCATTTCTGAAATAAGTTGTTGAATTCCTGATGTGTTTTCCATATATAAAAAATCGGAATTAATAGGATTTGATGTTAGAACATGTGAATCTACGAATAAGATAGGGATATTTAAATTACTAATCATATGATTATAATCTTTATCAAACATTTCAAAACAAATAATCCCAGCACAAGTATGTTTGTTAAAAGAAGAGGGAAGTTTTAATGAGCTTAATTCTTCAGGTAAAACTCTGATGATTGTAAGCGTATAATTTAATTGTGATAATTCACGTTGAAATTTATCAAGCATTAATGATGCAAAGTGTGAATTATTTAAGAAGGTGGATGTTAATAAAATGATTTCACTTTTTTTTATAGAATTAGAAACTAGAGCGTTGAAATTATTAAAGTTTGAAAATTCTGCGATTGAAAATTGTTTATATCCCATTTCTATAGCTTTTTGCATAACTTTTTCTCTAGTTGCTTCTGCTATAACTCCAGTATTATTAAGTGCTTTAGAAACAGTATTTCTAGAAATACCTAAAGCATCAGCAATATCTTGAATTGTTACTCTATTTGACATATATCCTCCTTATTTTTATCATTCTAATATTGATATTTTTATCAGAATGATTTTTATATTTATATAAGTAGTGAAATATATTTCATAATCTCAGAATCAGGTTTATCCTATCAATTTTTTTGACAGAAAGATCAACCATTGTCATGCTAAAATTTTCTCAGTGATGAAAACTTATAAGGACTTATATATTTAGGTTTAGTGAATGATAGGGTATCGGAAAAATATAGAAATATATATAAGTATTATAATATACGAATAAAAAATAGTCAATTGCACAATGTTTTCGCTTTATAATGTAACAAAAAATGTGCAAACGACAAAAGATGATTTGTGCAATTAATGGTTTTGTAGATGTAATATTTGGGATATTTTTTGGTTAAAAATAACAATGTTTATTGACAATGTGTAAAAACACTGATATAAATACTAATGTAAACGGTTGTAGTGTTACGTTTGTAAAAGTATTGTGGAGTGAATTAATTTTAGAAAGGAGAAGAGTCATGGAAAATAGCGCACATGTTTTGGGAAATAACCAAGTGAAAAAGCGTGGTAGACAACTGAAAAAGCGTTGTAGATCAAAAGAAACAATATTATATATAAAATCCCACTGGCAGTTATATGTGATATTTCTTTTACCAGCTTTATTATTAACATTGGTATTTAAATATTTACCAATGGGGGGGGTATTAATTGCATTTCAAGATTATAATCCGATAAAGGGGATATTGGGAAGTGAATTTGTTGGTTTTGAACACTTCATAAGATTTATGAAATCTCCAGATTTCATTTTATATCTAGTTAATACCTTAAAGTTGAGTATATATGGCCTACTATGGGGGTTCCCAGTACCTATTATCTTAGCTTTCCTATTAAATCGGATTAGTAGTTCTAAAATAAGACAAAAAGTTCAATTGGTATTATATTTACCTAATTTCATATCTGTTATCGTATTGTGCGGTATTATACGAATATTATTATCAGTAAATGGGCCGCTTAATTTATTCTTTAATACAGATATAGACTTTATGACTATGCCCTCAGCATTTCGTACAATTTATATTGCCTCAGGTATTTGGCAAACTGCTGGATGGGCTTCGATTATGTACACGGCTGCACTTTCGAATGCAAGTAAAGAGTTGAAGGAAGCGGCGATTATCGATGGAGCTAATATTTTTCAACAAATTAAGGCTGTTGAATGGCCAGCGATTAAAGATATCGTTGTGATTCAATTTATCTTAGCAGCAGGAAATGTTATGAGTATCGGCTTTGAAAAAGCATATGCGCTGCAAACAGATTTAAACTTACAAGCTTCTGAAATAATATCTACATATGTTTATAAAATCGGATTGCTACAGGGTGATTATGGATTCTCAACAGCAGTAGGATTATTTAATACAGTAATTAATATTATTTTATTAGTTTTAGTGAATAAAATTATTGCTAAAATGAATGACGGAAAAGGATTGTAGGTGAATAGTATGGAGAGGATAAAAAAATTTCATAAGCTATGTGTTAGTGATAAGTTATTTTTACTGCTATCGTTTTTGGTATTGGGGTTATTTTTATTAGCTATTATAGTACCTGTATTATATATTATCTTTGCATCATTTGTTGATCCAGTAACTTTACAAAATCAAGGAATTACTTTTGATTTCAGTAAATGGACCTTAACAGCATATGAAAGGGTAATTGATAATGCATCAATTTGGACAGGATTTAAAAATGCTATTATTTACTCAGTGTTATTTACTGTCATTTCGGTTATAGTGACGTTGCTAGCGGCTTATCCTATGTCAAGAGAAGATTTTAAAGGTAGAAAGATTTTTAATCTAATATTTATGATTACAATGTTTTTCGGGGGAGGATTAATTCCAACATATTTATTAATAAGTGATCTAGGATTATTAGATTCAATTTGGGCCATAATTTTGCCAGGGGCTTTTAGCGTATGGAATATGATTATTGCTAGAACGTATTATAAAGGTATTCCAAGTGAGTTAAGAGAAGCTGCAGAAGTAGATGGTGCTAATGAATTAGTCTATTTCTTTAAAATCTTATTACCAGTTTGTTTTCCAATTATTGCAGTATTATCATTGTGGCAATTTGTTGGAATGTGGAATAGTTATTTTGATGCAATGATTTATTTAAATGATGCATCTAAGCAACCATTACAACTTGTATTGCGCTCGATATTAATTCAAAATCAACCTGAGTCTGGAATGATTTCAGATATACAAAGTACGGCTGAAAGAGCTCAGCTAGCGGAGTTATTAAAATATTCTACAATTATTATTTCGAGTTTACCCTTAATTGTGATGTATCCATTTTTCCAAAAATATTTTGATGGAGAAATCATGTTAGGATCGATTAAAGGGTAATATAAAATACAAAATTTATGGAGGGGAAAAAATGAAATGTAGAACAGTTATGCAGGGAATTAGTCTTTTTTTAGCGTCATCTATAGCCTTAGTCGGTTGTAGTGGGAATAAAGTAGAGTTAAGAAGTCAAACGGATTTTCAAGAGGTTGATGTAGCAACTCTGCAATTTCCTTTACAAGAAACGACGACTATCAAAGGAATGACAACGTTTCCAGCTAATACGGAATCTAATCCAAATAACCGCACAATTTTTAAAAGGTTACAGGAGGCTACTAATGTAGAGGTGGAGTGGACAGCCATTCAATCAGATCAATGGGGAGATAAAATCACATTAGCAATGTCAGATGTTAATACATTACCTGATTTTGTAATGAATGCAGGATTTTCTACAAGTGATTTATTAAGATACGCACAACAAGGAGTTATTCTTCCATTAGAAGATTATATTGAAGCGTATATGCCGAACTTGAGTAATATATTAAATAAATATCCAGAATATAGAACTATGATTACTGATTCAGAAGGACATATTTGGTCTCTACCTTGGATTGAGCAATTAGGTAGCGGGAAAAAAGCTATTCAAACAGTTGGAAATATGAGTTTTATTAATCAAAAATGGCTTGATTTCTTAAATTTAGAAATACCTGAAACGGTAGAGGAATTTGAAGAGATATTAATTGCCTTTAGAGATAATGCGGAAGCTTTACAAAAAGAATTTAATATAGATGGAGATATTATTCCAATGTCTTGTATTATTAATGATGGTGATCAAGATCCTTCAATATTAATTAATGGATTTGGGGAAGGATACGGCGATCCAGATAAAAGTAGACATATTGCAGTAACAGATAATCTAGAAGTCATTAGTACTGCTGTACAAGAGGGGTACAAAGAAGGTATTCAATGGCTACATTCTTTATATGAGCAAGGTTTAATTGATGCAGAAGCGTTTACTCAAGACTGGTCTACATATGTCTCAAAAGGGAAATCAGGACGTTATGGAGTTGCTTTTAGTTGGGATATTGCAAACATTGATAATCTTAATGATTGGGTTCCATTACCAGTTCTAACTGCTGATGTGACAAATTTAACAGCTCAAAATGGTTCATTTACTAGTGGTGTAGATGTTGGGCGTGCAGTAGTGACAGCTGCAGCTGGAAATCCAGCATTAGTATGTGCATATTTAGATCAAATGTATGATCCATTTCAATCTCCACAAAACAATTGGGGAACTTATGGTGAAGATGATGAGTTTGATATCTTTGAATTAGGGAAAAATGCAGATGGTGAAGAAATGTTACAACATGCGCCTCTAGGTGATGCATCACCTGTTGAAGTTCGTGAAGCTGAGTCTGTTGGTGGCCCATTGGCTATTCTTGATGAGTATTATGGTGTTTATGTTACTACACCAGCTGATGCACAATATCGTTTAGAGTGGATTGAAGAGTACTTTACACCAGATATGAATCATGAATATGTATATCCTGTAGTTTTTATGGATCAAGAAGATACTAAACGCTTAGCAAATCTTCAAACTGATTTGGAAAAATTAATGAATACTAAAAAAGCTGATTGGATTAAAAATGGTGTTACTGATGAAGAGTGGAGTCAGTACCTGAAAGATTTAGACGCTTATGGACTACAAGAATATTTAGAAATTCATCAAAAATATTTAGATGCAGCTTATGAATAATTAGGATAATAACGTATCTCAATATGTCTGGGAAATGAGGATATCAAATATGAATATAATTTTAAATAAAGCTAGAGAGTATGAGATGAATCATGAGGGTGCAATTAAGCTACAAAAACCTGACTTTCATTTAGCATCACGAGTTGGGTGGATGAATGACCCTAATGGATTTAGTGTTTATAATAATGAATACCATATGTTCTATCAATATCACCCATATAGTGCTTCATGGGGACCGATGCATTGGGGACATGCTAAAAGTAAAGATTTGATTAATTGGGAGTATCTGCCTACGGCGTTAGCACCTGATCAAGAGTATGATCAATTTGGATGTTTTTCTGGAAGTGCTGTAACGTTAGATGATGGTAAGCACCTACTTATGTATACAGGTGTGAAAAAAGTAAAACTTCCAAATGGTGAGGAAACCGATATTCAAACACAATGTATTGCCATTGGAGATGGTGTTAATTACAAAAAACATCCAAATAATCCAGTTATCACAGCAGATATGCTACCTGAAGGATGTAGTAAAGTAGATTTTAGAGATCCTAAGATATGGAGAAAAGAAGATGGTAGCTATTTATGCGTAGTAGGAAATAGACCAGCAGATGGTAGTGGACAAGTTGTTCTATTTAGTAGTAAAAACGCAATTGATTGGAAATATGAAGATATTTTATCTTATAATGGAAATAGGCTAGGGAAAATGTGGGAGTGTCCTGATTTCTTTGAGTTGAATGAAAAAGGTGTATTATTAATTAGCCCACAAGATGTTTTACCACAAGGATATGAATATGGAGGTGGGAATGTAACGGCTTGCTTAATCGGTGATTTTGATAATGAGAACAATATCTTTAAAGAAGAAATTAATCATGCAATTGATTATGGGTTAGATTTCTACGCTCCACAATCTGTTCTTACTGAGAGTCAAAGACGGATTATGGTAGGATGGATGGCAAATTGGGACACAAATGGTTTACAAAATCCAGGTAGAGAATGGTTTGGACAAATGAGTATACCAAGAGAACTACACGTTATAAATAATCGATTAATTCAAAACCCAGTTAAAGAAATTGAAAATTACCGAAAAAATAAGGTTGAATACAAAGATGTTACATTCAAAGGTAATAAAACATTTGAGGCTGTTAAAGGACGAAGAATTGATTTAGAAGTTATCCTTAAACCAAGTATCAACTGTGATGAATTTTCAATTAAACTCGCACAAAATGAAGTATGCTATACTGAAATTAAATACGATGTGAAAAAATCCTTATTAACAATGGATAGAAAATTTTCGGGTTGTAGAAGAGCTGTTTTGAATGAAAAAAGTGCAATAGTACCATTAAAAGATGGTTTGTTAAAACTAAGGCTCATTTTAGATAAACAAAGTATTGAGACATTTATTAATGATGGTGATAAAGCAATGACTATGTTAATCTTTACTGATTTAAATGCTGAGGGAATTTCATTTTTTAGCGATGAAGAGATAACGCTAAATCTTGTAAAATATGATTTAGTGAAATAATTAAAGATTAATTTTTTTAGACTAACGAATTGTTAATACAACTGTGACACTTTCTCATGAAATAGCTCGACTCCTATCAAAGAGGGATACCACTTCGTGGGGAGGTGATCTATGCAGTTTTCCACCCTAAACATTTTTGTAGTCGATGATTAATGAGGCATTCTGCCTCATTAATCTCTTCATTACTTCCTCTTTGCCAAGACGAATAGGCATTTGCGAAATAAACAGGAACTTTTAAATCAGCTTCTACTTTGGAATAACAAGCAAACGCTTTTCCTCAATCGAAAGTACGCCATATAAATATGTCTGTTTTGACCTCTAACTTTGAGCTATACTGTAGTTATCAAAGATAAGGAGGTCAATTTTTTATGAAAGAAAATCTTATTATAGTTCCAGTCACATTGAGTGAACCTAATTTAAAGTCTTAGTCAGCATCTACGACCGGTAAGGATATGCCTGCCTGTTACTTTAAAATTAAGGATACTGAAGTCACGTTTTACAATGAGGAAATAAGAGTATATTTTAGATGAAGTTTTAATGGAGCTGTTTAAGTATGCTTGTTAATTTTACTACGATTCAAAATATCTTTAAGCCCTACTAATGGGTGGAGGTATTTACTTCGTAAATGGTCGGTGATCTATTGTTTGTCGCCACAACGATATGCGTTGTGGGAATGAGGGTTTAACTAATGTCCTCACTGATAAATATGATTTAGATTTGTTTAATCAGACTATCTTCTTATTTTGTGGGAGAAAAAAGATTGAGACAAAGCTTTATACTAGGATCGTGACGGATTTATGTTGTTATATATTAGAATCGAAAATGAAAATTTACAATGACCACAAAATCAAGATGTAAAACAGGTTGCTTATACTAATGGAAATAAGCGGTTTTTTCGAGAAAATCTCTTATTTCTATTTTTTTATGATAACTTATACTAGTTGTAATGATAAACCTTTTTCAAAGTAGGCGACTTGGATGACAGAACTTGAACAACAATTAATAGAAGGAAATAAAGCTTTATTCACTAAAAATCAATCACTCGCAGAAAAATTTCGCCAACTAACTGTGCAGAGTCAGTATATGAATAAAAAGAGATTTGAATCTTCTAGTGAGAAGACGAAGGTAGCTGATGCTCAAATTTTATTATTTTAATCCGATAATGTTCAGAATTTGATGTGGTAACTTCTTTATGAGTTTTTTTATGGGTCACATACAATATTACAATCTATCTGATAAAAATTAAGTAATGGCGTCAAAAAGACAAATAAGTAATATAATAAAAGATAGTAATAATTAAAAGAGGTATAAGACTTCTTTCACTTCAATGCCGTTCTTTTTTGATTTTTCTACTAATGTCTCTAAATACTTTCCATAACTTCACCCGTTGTCACTTCAATTGCCGTAATGAGACGCTCCTCAGTGATGGCAACATGTGATTTATATCCGGCAAACGCCTCAGTTTTAGACTTATACCCCATTTTAGCTTCTGGATCTGAAAGAGAGAGAATCGTTTGATAGGTTTCATTTTTTAATAGATTTAAAGCCTTTTCTGTCGCCTTTTGGATGTTGATATTTTGACGGCTAGATTGACTTGAAAACTGAATCAATTCCTGCGTATCAGTGATTTCTTCTTCAAGTGAAGCTGTCGAAGGTAATTTAGGAGGAACTAAGCCTTTGAGTTCAGGTGCATAACGATAGAGCTGCTTGCGCATCGTTTTAGAAACTTCTCTTAAGATTTTAATCGGTGTTTTAACGGCATATTGGCTTCTTGTATGGGTGGCATCCATGATCAGTGTCCTTGATTGAATGAATCCCTTTTCGATGGCCTGACTCACCACTTCATGAAGTAATTCCTCTAAAATTTCTTCTTGATTCAATCTTAACTTTCTGAATTTAGTTAATGAAGAGGGATGCATGAGTGGATCTTCGGGGTCTAAATTCAAAAAGTATTTATAAGCCATATTGACTTGAGCCTCTTGAATCACACGCTCATCCGACAGATTGTAAAGCATTTTAAGGAATAATAACTTAAACATGACTTCAGGAGAGTAGGCAGGTCTTCCGTAATCAATCGAATAGTTCACGCCGAGTAGTGGAGTCACAAACGAAAAATCAATGTGTTCATGGATTAAACGTAACGGGTGATTTTTTGGAATAATTTTATCGTATAAGGATGTCCTTGAGAAAGATTTAATGATAATTGTTCAAAGTCTTTAATCATGGTGATCCTCCAAAGATGTCAATGATAGTAAAATTATATCATGTATAAGAAAAACCACTGAGACAATTCTTGCTTCAGTGGTTTCCATTTATTGTGATGTGTTTTTCAGTGACCTAGTTTCAGTCACTAGGATTTTTTGTTTGTTATATTTTACAAAAGAAATGAATAATCTGTTAGTGTTAGAGAATTAAAAGGGGAGGCGATCGTTTATGTATTGTCGAAATTGTGGGAAAGAATTAAATGAAAATGCTGATTACTGTACGCACTGTGGGGTAGCAACGACGAAAGGAAACAGTTATTGTGGTGTTTGTGGATCGGAGACGAATGAAAATGCTGATATTTGTGTGAGTTGTGGAACAAATTTAAGAAAACAACCAAAAGAAGCTAAATCAAAAATCGTGGCTGGTTTATTAGGAATTTTCTTAGGAGCTTTTGGAATTCATCGCTTTTATTTAGGATATACAACTATAGCCGTCATTCAGCTCGTTTGAAGTATCGTGTTAGGAATTTTCACATGTGGAATTGCAACAGCTGCTGTAGCAATTTGGGGGCTTATTGAAGGAATTTTAATTCTTTGTGGAAGTGTCATTACAACAGATGCTAATGGTCAACCACTTCAGTAATTCATGAAGCGATTTAGATATTATCGATTTATTTTTTATTTATTCCTAGCTATCGTTATGTATCAGATACCTTTAGAGTGGATTGAAAGTCGTCGTCTTTGTATATGGTATCATCTCTTTCAAGTTGATTGTTTTGGATGTGGATTTACCCGTGCATTTTTTTCTTTAGTGAATGGTCAATTTGAAAAAGCATTTTTTTATCATAAACTGGTCATCGTTGTTCCAGTCGTCTTGGCGATCATTGGTCAAGATTTTTGGATGATTTTGAGCCGTTCAAAGAAACAAAGTTGGTTAGAAGTTGTATTCACTCAAATGATTTCACGGCTATATCCTAATTTAAGGGTAAAACATATTTAATTACATCAATCAGGTGTTTAGAAGAAACGGTAAAGAGAAATGAGTTAGTAATGATTAATGCCATGTTGGTTTGAAACATGATTTATTTAATGAGTTAGTAGCTGTAAAAAAAGTCGATGAAGGCCTTCATCGGCTTTTTTGCGTTTATCTAGAGATTCAATTTATTAAATTATTAGCTTTGATAATCAAAGTAGTTGACAGCTAAAAAATGAGATGATAAGATGATGACCAAAGGAGGTGGAAAATCATGGGGTTAACACGTGACGTATTAAAGCTACTCAAAAAACATCGCGAGCAGTATTTATCTGCACAAGAAATAGCTACCCAATTATCATCTAGTCGAACGGCAGTACGCAAAGCTATTCACCAACTCAAAGAGGAAGGTTATCCAATTCATACGATAGTAAATAAAGGTTATCAATTAAATCCCGCTTGTGACTTATTATCTTCAGAAGGAATTCATGCTTATTTAGATAAAGAATTGAAACCACTACCGATTAAAGTCTATCAGCGAATTAGTTCGACCAATACGGAAGCCAAACAACAGGCTTTAAAGGGTGCGCCTCATGGAACGGTTATTTTAGCTGAGGAGCAGACTGAGGGACGTGGTCGTTTAGGAAGAACATTTTATTCACCTAAAGGAACAGGTATTTATATGAGTGTAGTGTTAAGACCTAATCTTCATTTAAATCAAGCGACTCAAGTCACAACAACCGTCGCAACGGCGATCTGTCGGGTGATTGAAAAACTAACTGATGAGCATCCAAAAATTAAATGGGTTAATGATATTTATTTAGATCAACAAAAAATTGCTGGAATTTTAACAGAAGCTGTCACTGATTTTGAAAGTAATCAGGTAGATTTTATGATTATAGGAATTGGATTAAATGTTTGTACCATTGAGTTTCCATCAGAGATTAATGAAGTAGCAGGTTCATTACATCCAAAAAATTTGACGCGTAATCAGCTGTGTGCTCATCTACTAAATGAACTCTTTTCACTCCTTTCAAATCTTAACGATTCGAAGCTACTAGAAGAATATAAGTCACGATCAAATGTTTTAGGACAGTGGGTGACGTTTACGAAAAATCAAACCGTTTATGAAGCTTTCGCTGAAGATATTAATGAACAAGGAGAGTTAGTGGTACGATTAAAAAATAATGAACAAATGATTTTAAACTCAGGAGAAGTTTCTATTCGATGGATATAGATTTCATCATTAAGAGTTAGATTATTGATTGACTGCTTTGGTCGTTTCTAACGTTTATGACATGATAAAACATTTATTTAGGTAAGTGAGGAATTAAAATGAAAACAAAAGAATTAACGAAGATAGCCATTTGTATTACATTATTATGTATATCCGCCTATTTGTCATTTCCGTTACCCTTTACCCCCACGATGGTAACCGCTCAAACGATTATGATTAATGTGATTTCCCTTGTATTACTTCCTACCCAGGCATTTTTAACGGTGTTATTATATCTTTTCATTGGATTACTTGGATTTCCTGTTTTTTCAGGAGGGATGGGAGGAGTTGGCAAGCTCTTAGGTCCAACGGGTGGATTTATTTTTGCTTTTTTAATAGCAGCGCCAGTGATGAGTTGGCTTCGATTAAAAATGGGAAATGATTTTAAGCAGGTATTGGTCATTACAACGTTCGTAGGGATGCCGATCATTTATTTAGTGGGAACTCTATGGATGACTTGGCTTATGCAATTGTCAGTAGTGCAAGCGTTTAAAGTAGCTGTCTTACCGTTTTTAGTGGGAGATGGCTTAAAATGTCTGATTGCCTCTCTTTTAGTTTTGAAATTAGAACAGATCTCACCAAGAAGTATTCGTTTAGCTTAAATGTAAAATTTTTTTATTAGTGTAAGTATTCAAAAAAATGATCTTTTCAAAAAACATCATGCTTTTTGGATGAAGCATGAAGTTAAGTGATATCAACCCATGATTATAGATCTTTAACTGGCTTCATTTGATTAAGTTGTTATTTCAAGATAAATTAGTAAAAAATATTAGCTAACGAAAAAAGAACGTTAGCTTTTTTTTCGTTGAAAAAGATGTAATCAAATAAAGGAGTAAATTTGAAAAACGACTTAAATCGACAAATGTTTTTAAAAATTTCGCTCATCCTATGAGTAGGTGATGAAAGTGAAAAAAAACCGTAAAGATAATCGAGAGTTTAAGCAGCTAAAAGAGCAATTAATAGGCATCAGACAAGTGATTAAACATACGAAAATCGGTAATCTTTGGACGCACGAAGCATCTGTTAGAAAAAAGTTAAAGCAATTACATCAGATGCAAGGAAGTTCGATTAAAGGTTATGAAGATTTAGTGATAGACTATCGGGAACTATTAGATGACATCTCACGGCGATTATTAGAAGACTATAATGAAAAAAATGAAACACAATTTGAATTTGACGATATCGTTGATCAATTTGAAGTGGAGTATTTAGCCTCTGGGATTTTAACGGCCTTAGTTAGTAGTCATATCCCAACACTAATGGCAGATGCCTTTCAAACTCATTTTCCTCAAAATCCTAAAGATGAGTATCAAGAGGCAAGAGCGATTAAACGAAAAGTTTATCTTCATTTAGGACAGACGAATACAGGAAAAACGTATCAGGCTATTCAACGATTAAAACAAAGCACAAGTGGTGTCTATTTAGCACCGTTAAGAATTTTAGCGTTAGAGATTTTCGAACGTTTAAATGAAGAAGGCGTACCGTGTCATTTGTTAACGGGTGAAGAGGAAGTGCTCATTGAAGGTGCCACTCATCAAAGTTCAACGATTGAGAAGCTAAACCTTAATCAAACGTATGAAGTGGCAGTCATTGATGAAATACAAATGATTGATGATTCTCAACGTGGAGCAGCTTGGACACGAGCCTTGCTTGGTCTAAGATGCCAAGAAATTCATTTGTGTGGCGCACTTAATTCAAAAGAAGTACTGATGGATATTTTAAAAGATTGTGAAGATGATTTTGAGGTGATCGAATACGTTCGTCAGGTGCCTCTTGAAATCGTTAAGGAGCCCTTTAAATTAAGTGAAGCTCAAGTTGGAGATGCGTTTATTCTTTTTTCTAAACGAAAAGTGTTAGAATTAGCAAAGTTTTATCGTGAAAGTGGTATTCGAGCCAGTGTGATTTATGGTGACCTACCCCCAGAAGTACGAAAGATGCAGTATCATGACTTTACTGGGCATGAAAATATCATTTTAGTGTCAACGGATGCCATTGGAATGGGAGTGAACTTACCCATTCAACGAATCATTTTTATGAATCTTCAAAAGTTTGATGGTGAAGAGGAACGTTGGTTGACTTCTCAAGAAGTTAAACAAATTGCAGGACGTGCCGGTAGAAAAGGACTTTATGAAGTCGGATATGTTTGTAGTTATGGAAAAGGTTATTCGTTTCTAAAGGAGAAAATAGAGATGGATGATCCGTTAATTGAAGAAGCCGTCATCGGACCAAGTGAAGCTATTTTAAAGATTGAAGGACTGCCACTAAAAGAAAAGTTGGCGCTTTGGAGCACCACGCCTATACAAGTTCCATGGTATCGTAAAATGGATATTAGAGACTATATTTTAATTTTAGATAAGATTAGGCGATATCAACTTAGTGAACATGAACAGTGGCGTATTATGAAACTTCCAATTGACGTACATAACGAGGAAATTGTGGCAATGTTACTAAGCTATGTGGAGCAATATTTTATTCAAGAGGTGGATGAATTACCTAAACCAGCTATTAAAGAAGAAAGTTTAAAAGCCCTTGAAACATATTATCAAAAAGTTAATTTATATTATTCGTTCTGTAAAAATTTTGACATTCCTTTTGATTTAGACTGGGTGTATGAAAAACGAAATGATATCAGTGAACAAATTAATGAACGATTAATTAAAGGTCATTATTAAATGATAAAACTAAAAATGGAGGACGGCTTCTCAATCAAGTCAGTCACTCCATTTTTTAATGGTATTTAGTTCAAGTGAAACAATTGGCCATCACGATGATGAAACCATTTCATTAGCTCTGTTAGATACTAAAAGAGAACTTTTATGCTCAATAACACAGATTATTTATTAATCATGGGCTGCAAATGTTAATGAAGCATTTATCAGTCAAAGTGTTGATCCTACTGAGGTTAGAGGATCATAAAACTTACAGAAAATTGTATGTCCAGTTTGAGAATAAAGGCTTAAATTTTGAAAATCAAAATTTATACCACATATAAACGCTAAAATGTGGTATAATAGGATATAGTGAGCTATTTTAAAACGTCAGTCCAGTTGAAAATGAGTTCTCTGAAAGGACGGTCTAACTATGTTTAAAATAAATGATTATATTATGTATGGAACAACAGGTGTTTGTCAAGTAATGGATATTAAAAGTGAACAGTTTTTAATGGATGAGCCTCAAGATTATTATGTTTTAAATCCCATCTATACGGAACATACGACGATCATGATTCCTGTGGAATCACAAAAAGTCAGTGCAAGAAGATTACATTCAAAAGAAGACGTGAAAAACTTTATTGAACAAATCTTATCTAATGAGCTTTTTTGGATCGATGATGTTCGCGAAAGAAATCTTGTCTTTCGTTCGATGGTTAACAAAATGGACTGTGAATCATTAATTACGTTAATAAGAAGTATTTATCATCATAAAAAAGAAGGATCTTCAATGAAAAAAATCAATAAAAATGATGAAGATGTCATGAGTTTAGCAAAAAAATTATTAAATGAAGAATTTTCGATGATTTTAGGGATTGAACCAGAAGAAGTCAGTGATTATATTTTAGAACGCGTTGCTCAATAAGAGAAGAGATAGTTTCCCAAAGGAACTATCTTTTTTCATTTGATTAAAACAAATCGTTTTTAATGAGCTATTCTTTCACTTGCTAACGCATCTTTTTTACTTAATAAATTTACGATCTACGACTCATATCTTCAGCAAATGATAGGGATGGAAATTATTGAAGCTTGTGTTTTAATACATAGGTTGATATAATGAATTCATCCGATCATAGTAGAAATACAGATGACTTAATAGGACAAGTGCCTAAAACAGTCATAAGAATTAATATCTCATGTTGGCGCATGAGATTTTTTTGTTGAAAATAAAGTTTTAGCGTCAAAAAGCTGAAGAAGTGGTACAATAAAAGGTAATCATAATTAAAAGAGGTAGAAACATGACAAAATTTAATGAATTCAACCTTAGTCCTGATATTTTAAAAGCGTTAGATGGACTAGGATATCATGAAGCAACAGAGGTACAGTTACAGGTCATTCCGGCTGTTTTAAATAAAGAAGATTTAGTGGTGCAATCCAAAACAGGAAGTGGAAAAACAGCTTCTTATGGAATTCCTGTTTGTGAACAAATGGATTGGGAAGAGAATAAACCACAAACATTGATTTTAGTGCCAACACGTGAATTAGCTGTTCAAATTCAAGAAGAACTAATGCATATTGGACGCTTTAAGCGACTCAAGGTGGTTGCTGTTTATGGGAAATCACCATTTAAAGATCAAGCTCAACAATTAAAACAAAAGACACATATTGTTGTTGGAACTCCTGGTCGAGTGCTTGATCATCTTGAGCGTGGAACGTTGAGTTTAAAACAAATGAACACACTTATTTTAGATGAAGCTGATGAAATGTTAAATATGGGGTTCTTCGAGACAGTTGAAATGATTTTAAAAATGACACCCCAAACACGTCAAACTTTATTATTTTCAGCTACTATGCCAACTCGTATTAAAGAGTTAGCGAATCGCTATTTAATAAATCCGAGTGAAATTAAAATTGAATCTGAATCGATTGCCACGGATTTAGTTGAGCATGCGTTATATTCAGTTCGTATGCAGGAAAAAGTTCGTTTATTACAAGATTTATTAACGGTAGAAACACCGGATCGTTGTATTGTTTTTTGTTCGACGCGAGAAGCAGTCGAAGCTTTATATCAAGGACTCAAGGCAAAAGGTTATCCAACGAATCGTTTACATGGTGGAATGGAGCAAAAGGATCGCCTTGAAGTCATGCGAAATTTCAAAATGGGACAGTTTGCATTTCTAATCGCAACCGATGTCGCTGCACGTGGAATTGATATTAGTGATTTAACACATGTATTTAACTTTGATTTACCAGATGATCAAGAAGCTTTCGTTCATCGAATTGGTCGTGTTGGACGTGCAGGGAAAGTCGGAAAAGCGATTACGTTTGTGACGCCGTTTGAGACTAAGTTGCTTGATCAAATTCAAAAATACATTGGTTTTGAATTACCAGAGATGGAACGTCCTGTGGCAACAGAAGTTGAAAAAGCAAAAGCTGCCTTTTTAACAAAATTAAAACAACGTCCAAAAGCAAGTCTACAAAAACGCGCTGACACGAATAATGAAATTATGAAAATTTATTTAAACGGTGGAAAGAAAAAGAAACTACGTGCGATTGATTTTGTTGGAACAATTTTATCCATTGAAGGGATAGAAAAAGAGGATATTGGAATTATTGATATTAAAGATCAAGTCACTTACATTGATATTTTAAATGGAAAAGGTTGGACAGTTATTGATGGCTTAAAAACCAAAACGATCAAAGGTAAAAAAATAAAAGCACAAAAAGCATATAACTAGTTAAAGTTTATAACACTGATAAAAAGGCAAACATGAAATGTTTGCCTTTTTTCATTTGCATAACGAGAAATGCTTATTCCTTTTGGATGGTATAAAATCATGATTTATCTCACACATTAAAATCAAATCTCAATACACTAGGGTGGATTGGTCAGCAAAGATGGACTTTTGATTTTTAAACAGTTACTATTCTTTCGTTAAACCAAATGTTTATGAAAATTTCTTTAAAACGTTACGATTTAGTGGACTGATGTTCATCAGGAGGTAAGTTAAATGATTCCTTATATGATAAAACATTGTGCTCCCGCACTTGCTCGCATCAAAGTCGCAAATTTATTTAGTTACCCTTATCTTTCAGAGTATCAATTACAACAGGAGTTAGTAGAAGTTAATCAAATCCTTGATCAAGTGCATTTTGTGGCTCAAGTATTAAAACATGGTCAAAAAAGGGCGCTCGTTTATGTTTATGAAAAGAAACAGTTAGAAAAACGATTAAATCAACTTGAAATTAAAACTTTTTTAGAAAACATCGGCTATCAAATGAACAGTGTGGAAGTCTGTTTATCCCATCTTAAAGATCGTTTAATGAGCAATGAGACATTTCCACACGAAATTGGCTTCTTTTTGGGCTATCCTTATGAAGATGTCGTTGGCTTTATTGAGCATGAAGGAAAGGCGTATCTTTATAAAGGATATTGGAAAGTTTATTCACATTTAGAAGAGACAAAAGAGCTATTTGAATTATATTCAAGATATAAAGAGGATTATAGTTTAAAGTATGAACAGGGTCAAACGTTTGAAAGGTTACTATTAGCTAGCCATGAATCGAGATAAATTTTTATATAAGATAATCTATCTCATTTTAGAATATGAAGGTCTTCGTTTGAAAGGATATTAGTCAAACGAAGGATTTTTTATTCTAAACGTGTATTTAAATTCATTTTAATCAGCACTTAAAACGTCTTGAAGGCTAACTTTAAATTTTATAAATCATCTTTTTTTGCTTAGGCACTTCTACTCATTTTTTATCATACGATACTTAAAGATAGAGTAAAGGGGTGAACTCAAAATGAGTAAAGAAGAGGTTAGAGAAACGAATGATAAGTATACGATTGTTCATTTGGATTTAAGAAAAGAGCCTTCTAAAATAGCAAAAATTTTAACAGTGATTCCACCTTATTCACGATTTGAAGTGCTAGATACGGATGATGAATGGTTAGAAGTTTCTTATAAAGAACAAGTCGGTTATGTGTCTAAAGATGCGGTGTCAAAAACTCAAGTAACGACGAATCAAGTTCATTTACGCGCTCAGCCAAAAAAAGATTCAAAGTCAATGAAAGTAATTAAAAAGCATCAAGAAGTTGAATGGGTGGGGCAAGAAGGATTTTGGAGTCAAGTTTTTTATCAAGGCAAGCTTGGTTATATTTTTAGTCAATATTTAACTGATGACGGGCAAAAGATAAATGCGGATCAACTCACGTTATTTTACTATGATATGGCTAAATACGTGAACGACCATAAAATAAAGAGTGTGACGCCTTATTTATTAACTACCGATTTAAGATCAAAACAAACGTATGTGTTTGAAAGCACAAAGGGAACATGGAATTTACTTTACAAGTGGCCAAGTACAATTGGAGCAGCTGCAACTCCTACGATTACAGGAACCTTTCAAATTAGTGGACGAAAGCCATCGTTTGGAACGGATCAATATCAAGTCAAATACGCCACCCGCATAAAAAATGGCTATTACTATCATTCTGTTTTGTATGATCCAACAGGAATGAAAGTGACGGATGATCGATTAAATGAAGCACTTAGTCATGGTTGTATCCGATTAGCACCTGAACATGCGAAGTGGGTTTATGACAACATTTTAGATGAAACGACAGTTATTATTCATTAAAAAAACGAGATTAAAGAATGGTAAGAAGTATGAATCCATTTTGTCATTCGAACGAGTTTAAGAGGTGACGACACTAAAAAGAGAATTTTATCATAAGATGGGAAGGAAATAAAATTAGAAAGGATGTTTTATCGTGAAAGTTTTGGTCCACCACATACCCGTCTATCAATAAACATGGACGAGTTTGAAATTACGAGCTGATAAGTCAGTATTTGCTGAAGTTTTAAGTATGATTCCATCTCATACGAAATTTGAGGTGATTGAAGCTGATGGCTTGTGGTTAAAGGTGATTTATGATGAACAAATGGGCTACGTCTTTAAACAGGCTGTTTCAGTGAGTGAATCTATCAATCAAGGTTGTGCATCTGTTCAGTCATTCGCATGATGAGTAGTTTAACGATAGACAAAAAATCCTTATCTTTGAAGATAAGGATTTTTTACTATTATTGTAAATTTAAATCAGTTGGATGAACGTTATTGTTTGCTAAAAAATAAATTCCCAACGAAGGAAACATAATGATCATTAATTTGAGTAAGTTGACTTTGTAGTAAAACAGGGTCATCTGTAACAATTCCGTCCACTTGCATGGCAATCATGGATTGCATCGTTGAATCTTTGTTGACGGTCCAGGCATAGATTTGTTTTCCTGATCGATGAATTTGATCAATTAAAGCAAAGGAAATAAAGGATGCCTCAATGGAGTAATAATCAACATCTTCAAGGTCTTGATAATCACCATAAGCAAGAGCGGTAATATAGACGGTTTTGATTCGAGGATTCATCATTTTGACGGCTTGTAAGACACGATAATCCATCGCCCCAACGATACACTGCTTTTCCATTT
The DNA here is from genome assembly GCF_021497505.1 of Turicibacter sp. TJ11. Taxonomy (NCBI): domain Bacteria; kingdom Bacillati; phylum Bacillota; class Erysipelotrichia; order Erysipelotrichales; family Turicibacteraceae; genus Turicibacter; species Turicibacter sp. TJ11. The sequence continues at coordinate 461,980 of NZ_CP069349.1, forward strand.
CGTAGCTTTCAATCAGTTTGATGACATCACGTGCCACATCAACAGGGTGATCACTTGCTTTAATCTCAATCATCAGTGTGATTTCACCCTTACTTTTTTGAAGGACATCCTCAAGCGTCGGGATAGGCTCACCTAAAAATTCATCTGAAAACCAACTTCCACTTTCAAGGGCTCTTATTTGTTCGAATGTTGCCTCACTTACTTTACTATCGTAGCCAGTGGTTCGTTTTAAATTGGAATCATGCATTAAAATTAACTCACCATCTTTCGTTTGTTGAACATCAATTTCAGCCATATCCGCTCCACTTAAGATGGCGTAATCTAAGGCAGATAACGTATTTTCAGGCACTTGTGTTGCGGATGCTCGATGAGCAATAATTTTAATCTCATCTGATAAATGCTCATTTTTACTGTATAAATTATCAGGACTAATAAATTCTCCAACACATAATGATAAACTTAAAATAGCTAAACTAATTAAGATAGGATGACGATGATTTGAGGTATAAGAAGAAATGGATTCATCAAAGTGATTAAACGGTAATAGGGTATAGATCGTTGTAATAAAACCACAGTTTCCAATAATCATGAAGCTAGGAACAATGATAATAAGTATATTTTTAATGGTGAAGGATGCATCGTAAAAAATCATGAGTTCCTTTGATGAAGGCGTCATGATCTTTGTTAAAATGGCAACGACTAAAATTAAAACACCATAGATCACCATAAAAATAACCGCTGCGAATAAAGACCAACTAATTAGTAAAGGAATTAAATAACGTGGACATCCTTTGGTCAATTTCAAACTTTCTTGACAGGCTTTCATGAATGATCGTTTCTTATAAATAAATAAAGGAAGAATAAAGATCAGTCGAATAAAAATAACCTCAAGAATTAAAATGAACATTAAATACAGTGGATGTAAAGGAGCCCGTTGATAAATAAAATCAAATAAAAATTCTGTAATAGAAGCTCCATCTAAACAAATCGTTTTAAAACTAAAGGTTGTAGCGGGAATGAAAAAAATTAGTACCATTAAAAGCAAAAGATTTTTAGGTAGCAAAATTTTTAAAGAGGATAAAACACTCTGCTTAATGAGATAAAAAATAGAGAGGTGTTGCTTATAAACGGCGGATTGATAATACAAAAAGATGGCAGATAGTTCGAAAAAAAAGTAGTATCCAAGTAGCAAAATCATGCTAAGGCCTAAAATTAAAGTAGAAGGAGAAAAAATAAAACGATTAATGATAGAAGGGCTTAAATAAGTTAAATCTGCTTTTAGCATCATAGACGTGAGAATGGAAAAAAATAAAGGAATGATGACGACAAGTGCAAAAAGTTTATGAAGAAGCTCAAATAAAAGAAGGGTCGGCCAATCCCACTTTAAGTAAGTTATTGTTTGTTTGATCATCTGTATCATGCTGACTCCTCCCTATAACCGTAGTAATGCTTAATCATATGCAAAAGATGATGTTGAGTTGCGTTTAATTAAAAGAATTTAAAAGTCATTTAGAAAAAATTGACGCTCTAACAAATCATTCATTTTAATCATGAAATTTTAAGTAAGCTATTTGGTTAATAATAGTATGAACCGTCAAATCCATAATCATCATCAAATCATGAGAAATTCTTTTTTAACACGATTTGCTTAGACATCTTCTTTTAAATGAAGAGTTAATAAAGAGGGAAAGATCAACGGGATGAAAAAAGAGTTTGATTTTAAGAATTCATAAATTATTTTGATGAAAAAAGAGAAGTCTAGTATAATTAGACATAGTTAGATTAGATAAGGAAGGATTCAAAATGAAAACATATTACTATACAAACTTTGAGTTTTATTACGATGAAAATACAATGGATATTCCTCAACATATTTTAGAAAGCAAGGATTTATCAGACGCAGCCAAAAATATTTATATTTACTTTATTTATTTAATTACAGAAGAAGTTAGCGATATTTTAGGTGCATTAACTCAAATTGAAGAAGCTAAAAAAGACTTAGAGGTTGGATTAAAAGAACTGATCGATTGCGGTTTAATTAAGACTGAGATTATTAAAAATGAGATGAACGAAGAGGAACTTCATTATATTGTGACAAAGGAGATGAATTAATCATTAATTCATATTTATGTCTCAGTTAAAAGCACGCTGAACCAAGACTATTTTATCAACGTAATAGACTCTCTTGACGATACCTCGTTTGAAACATCAAACGAACGACATCAAGAGAGTTTTTTATTGCAACATTTAGAAGAATCATCTCAAAAGATGACAAGAATGTAATAGATTAGAGCCTCAAATAACGTCTGTTTTTGATAAACCTTTATAAATTATGGTTATTCATTAGTTTGTTTGCGTTTTCATTAGCTTTCATTGAGTTTTTTTTCACAAAGTTATTGTTAAAAAATTCACAACATGCTATAATGAACTCATCAAGGAAAACAAAAATAAAAAATGAGAGGGGTTTTCTAGCATGAGAACAGAAAAAGAATTTATCAACTATATTAATGAATGTCCAGCAACCGTTAAAATTAGAGGAAATCGTCAAAATATTATCTTATCTTGTGAAGATACAGAAGTGAAATTTCCAGTAGTTGATCAAATTTATACACGATTTGTGTGTTCTTTATCAAATGCGGAAGTTTTATCTAAAGGTCGCTTAGAAACGATGACTGATGAAACATTAACAGCATTAGCTCATGCGGCTGCCAATAAAAAAGTATCTAGTTTTGATTTAGTATTTCAAGCATAAAAGGAATAAAAACATCACACTAAAGTGCTAATTGAAGTGAATCATGCCGTTTGGAAAACAACCAAACGGTTTTTTTGTTATTAGTCTCATGAAAATTAATCTTGCTGTAACACAGCACGATTTTTATCACTCGCAGCATGAATGAAGTAAAACATTAGAAAAAATTTAAATATTTAGGAATATTTTTTTAAGGTGGCTCTTATAATGTGATATCAAACCTATTAAAGGAGCTACTAATCATGAAAAAATTCGAATACAAATTAGAAACATTAAACATTGATATTAGATCAGCACTAAATCCGGAATACACAGATCTTCATCAACAATTAGAAGAGAGATTAAACGAACTTGGAAAAGACGGTTGGCGTCTTTGTGGAGTAAATGGATCTTTATATTATTTTGCGCGTGAAATTTAAGATCAATCATCAGATTATTGATAGATTTAGACTTTGTATCAATTGGGTAAAGCACACGTCATCCACTTTTACAAAGTCTTTTTATTGTGCCAAGAGATGAATTTTTTCAGACACATGATGGAGTTAGAAGGTCAGTTATTACTTTTTAAAATGAATGATTTTGAAGGTTTTTTGATTGGAAGTTTGAGATGAAGTGATTAAAATGAAAGTTTTTGAATGAATTTTGATTGAAAATGGTTGCTTTTTGTAAGCGTTTGAAATAAAATGATCTTGTAAGTAATCAAAACATCATAAATAATATTTTAAAAATAATAGAAACAGTAATATTTGGGTAAAGTATGATATGAGGTGAAATTTTGATCACAGAAGAAAGACATCAACGAATTGTGAGCGAACTAAAGCAAAAAGGATCGGTCAGAGTAGCTGATTTGGTTGAAAAATTCAATTTATCAGAATCCACGATTCGACGTGATTTAGATCATCTAGAGGAGCTGAATTATTTAAAGCGTGTCCATGGAGGCGCCGTATCAGTTCAAAATAAATTCATAGAAAAAAGTTATCACGATAAATCAAGTGAGTTCGTGACTGAAAAAGATTTAATTGCAAAGTATGCGGCTTCTTTAGTTGAAGATGGTGATAGTATTTATCTTGATTCAGGAACAACTACGTATGAGATGATTAAGTATCTAAAAGATAAAGACATTGTTGTGGTGACCAATGGTTTATCTCATGTTGAATCATTAATTAACCAAAACATCTCCTGTTTTGTGTTAGGTGGTAAGGTGAAACCAAAAACAAAAGCAGTCGTAGGCTATGAAGCCATTTCAACTTTAGGACGCTATCGATTTGATAAATGCTTTATGGGGAGTAATGGTGTTCATTATTTACATGGATTCACGACACCTGACCCAGAAGAAGCAATGATTAAAGAGAATGCGATCAAAGCGGCAAATGATGTCTTTGTTTTAGTAGATGAAACAAAATTTGGAGAGGTAAGTTTCACTAGATTTGCAAAAATAGATGAAGCAACCATCGTCACAAATCGCCAGGAAGATTTAAATCAATATCAAGATAAAACATTAGTGAAGGTAGTGAGAAAATGATTTATACAGTAACACTTAATCCTTCAATTGACTATGTTGTTAACATGGATCAATTAGTTGAAGGAACCGTTAACCGTATCTCGACAGAGAATTTTTATGCAGGAGGAAAAGGAATTAATGTTTCACAAATTTTAAATCAACACAACATTGATAATAAAGCATTAGGATTTGTGAGTGGATTTACAGGCGAGTTTATAAAACAAAGCTTAGAAGAAAAAGGAATTCAGACCGACTTTATTTCATTATCTTCAGGGTATTCACGTATTAATATGAAAGTAAAAACTAAAACAGACGAAACAGAAATTAATGGAGCAGGTCCAACCATTTCTCAAGAAGCGATTGATTCATTGTATCGTCAACTAGATGAACTAAAATCAGGAGATACGCTTGTGTTAGCAGGAAGTATCCCGTCATCACTTCCTGATGATTTTTATGAACAAATCATGAAGTACATCGAGAAAAAGCAAATTAAAGTCATCGTAGATGCCACAAAAAATTTATTATTAAATGTGTTAAAATATCATCCGTTCTTAATTAAACCTAATCATCACGAAATTGCTGAAATGTTTGACGTTACCATTTCAAGCTTAGAGGATTTACTTCACTATGGTGAGCGATTAAAAGAAATGGGGGCAAAAAATGTCTTAATCTCAATGGGAGGTGAAGGCGCAGTTTTATTAACTGAAAGTGGGGAAGTTTATCGCAGTAATGTTCCAAAAGGAACGGTGAAAAACTCCGTAGGGGCAGGAGATTCGATGGTAGCTGGGTTTATCGCAGGATACCAAAAAACAGGACGTTATGATGAGGCATTACGTTTAGGAGCTGCAAGTGGAAGTGCAACGGCATTTTCAAGTGATGTGGCGACACGTGAGTATATTGATCAATTAGTATCGGAGATTCATGTTAATCAATTATAAATGGAGGTCTAACCATGAGAATTACAGGCTTATTAAGCAGACAGTCAATTAGCTTGGATTTAAAAGCAGACAATAAGAAAGCAGCGATTGATGAATTAGTTGATTTAGTAAATGCTAGTGGGAACTTAAGTGACAAGGAAGCCTATAAAAAAGGAATTATTGCTCGTGAGGAGCAAAGTACAACCGGAATTGGTGAAGGAATTGCCATTCCACATGCTAAAACAAGTGCAGTGAAAAAAGCATGTCTAGGAGCTGCAGTTAGTAAAGCGGGTGTGGATTATGAATCATTTGACGGTAGTTTAGCTCACTTATTCTTTATGATTGCAGCACCGGATGGAGCTAATAACACTCATCTAGAAGTGTTATCACGTTTATCAACTATTTTAATGGATGAAGATTTCCGTAAGAAGTTAATGAATGCTCATACAGTAGATGAGTTTTTATCGTTAATTGACGCTAAAGAAACAGAAGCGTTTAAAGAAGAAACAGAATCACAAACAGATGAGTTTTATGAAGCACCTAAACGAGGAGATGCGAAATATCCACGCGTACTAGCTGTTACGGCTTGTCCAACAGGAATTGCGCATACGTTTATGGCGGCAGAGGCGTTAAATAAAAAAGGCGCTGAAATGGGAATTTCTATCAAGGTTGAAACGAACGGTTCAGCAGGAGCAAAAAATGTTTTAACTAAAGAAGAAATCGAACACTGTGATGCGATTATCGTTGCAGCAGATAAAAAAGTAGAAATGGCTCGATTCAATGGTAAAAAGGTCATTCAAACGAAAGTTGCCGATGGAATTCATAAGTCTGAGGAATTAATTAATCGTGCCATTAACGGAGATGCACCTATTTATCATAGTTCAGAAGGATCAGCAAACACAGAAGAAGAAGTTAGTGAAAGTTTAGGTCGTCAATTATATAAACATCTAATGAATGGTGTTTCTAATATGTTACCATTTGTTGTTGCAGGTGGAATTTTAATCGCACTTGCGTTCTTATTTGATGATCGTTCAATCAATCCAGCTAACTTTGGATCGAATACTCCACTTGCCGCATTTTTTAAATCTATCGGAGATGCAGCGTTTGGCTTTTTGTTACCGGTTTTAGCGGGATTTATTGCCGTTAGTATTGCTGATCGCCCAGCAATGGTCGTTGGATTTGTTGGTGGACTCTTAGCTAACACAGGTGGAGCAGGATTTTTAGGAGCATTACTAGCGGGATTCATTGCCGGTTACTTAGTGTTAGGATTACGTAAAGTCTTTAGTTTCTTACCATCATCATTAGAGGGAATTAAACCCGTACTACTGTATCCATTATTCGGAACATTGTTAGTTGGAGTGGTGATGACGTTCGTTGTTAATCCTCCGGTTGCCTATTTAAATAACGGATTAACTAATTTCTTAAATGGTTTAGGAACAAGCTCAGCTGTCATTTTAGGAATTGTTGTAGCGGCTATGATGTCAATCGATATGGGTGGACCATTTAATAAAGCAGCTTACGTTTTCGGTATTGCTTCATTACAATCAGGAAACGAAATGGTCATGGCAGCTGTTATGGCAGGTGGAATGGTTCCACCGCTTGCAATTGCATTAGCGACAACGTTTTATAAAAATCGTTTTACACCACAAGAACGTGATTCAGGAAAAGTCAATTACGTCATGGGAGCCTCATTTATTACAGAAGGTGCGATTCCATTTGCTGCGGCAGATCCACTTAAAGTCATTCCTTCATGTGCGATAGGAGCAGCAGTAGCGGGAGCATTAACAATGATCTTTGGATGTACGTTACCAGCGCCACATGGTGGAATCTTCGTTTTCCCAGTCGTAGGAAATTGGCCAATGTATTTAGTTGCAATCTTAGTAGGATCGATTGTTGGAGCTGTTATTTTAGGCTTCTTAAAACGTCCAAGACATGAAGCTTAATAAATAAAAAAGAAGATAAAAAGCTTGAAGTCATTAACTTCAAGCTTTTTATTTTAAATGAAAGATTAGTGCGAAAAATAAAGCCTCGTATAAAATACTCTAATAGGGTATCAATCATACGAGGTTTTTTACTGATTTAATTTTCTTTTAGTTGACCATTTGCTATTAAAAATTCCTTGAATAATGGAAGTTTTTCAATTAGCTCATCGCAAAATTGACGCCACTCTGGTAATCGATGAGTATGACGCTGTGACCAAATGTTCATCAGTTGCAAATAATTCGTCGTTACACGACCTGTCATTTTTAATCCTGCTGGTGTTGAATAAAGTAACTTTAAATAATCCTCTTTAGCATTTGTTTCATGATAGATGGATTGAAGTTCTTTTAATCGCTCAATGATGACTGGATCGGTGTACTCGTTAAAAGCCTCTTCTAAATTAAATTTACTAATACGGTGCATTGTGCTCATCCCTGTAATGATATCGGCAAAGTGATAACGTTGAAATTCAATCCATGCTTTATTTGTAAACGTAAGATCCATATTAACGACAATCCCTTTAGCGAATGAGCAATGACCACTATTTAAAGGGGCCTTTAATAACTTTAATACACGAGTATAGTGACGGTTATCAGAAGCTAAAGCTTCTTTTAACGTGTTGATTTGTTCTAAACAATATTGTTCATTATATTCTTCAATCATGGCATAGCCACTTGAAATAATGGTTTCTTCTAAGTCATAAACTTGAAAATTAGTGATGACAGACATGCGTGAAAATCCCCCTTATTTAAATTTGTCTATTAGTTAGATATTTTGTCGGTAAAAGCTTAGGTTTAATGATATCTTGAAAGAGGAGATTAATCAAGAGGTAAAGTGTCATCTTAAAAACATTTTTAATGGAACTAAAGACTCAATTACTGATTAAAAGACATCATTTAATACAGTTGAATAATAGTTTAGGTATGGTTCATTCTTATATGCAGTTAGATAATCTTAATTAAGTTTAGTTGTCGTTTTAATGTGATTTTTGTAGTATAAAAGTCTGTGAGTGGCAAAGATATTTATGAATGGATGACAGAGATAGACAAGTTATTCATTTTTGAGGTGATAAAATAAAAAAATGTAAAAAGGGAGGGAAGTCATATGGAAAATCCTAAATCATTTTCGACTTTTTTAGATGGTTTTAATTTAGGAACTTTTTTGTCACTTCTTTCATTAGTGACGTTGTTAATGAAAAGTCCAACCATTGAAGGATATATATTTATTACGATCTTAATTATTATAACGGGAATCGTGGTGGGAGTCGTTCGTCAATATTTATTAATTCAATTAACTTTGACAAAAAACATGAAACACGCCTTTATGAATTCAGGAAATAACATTCCCACTAGATTATTAGAAATGAGAAATCATAAATTGGGTGATGCATTGAATTTATTAGTTGGAATTAGTGCAAGATTACGATTCAATATGTATTTAATCGGGGCATTAATGTTATTGCTTGTTTTAACGTTACTATTACCGACTGTTTATAGCTATAAAATAGCTTCTAAAATTCTTATTTTTAGCAGTGTTTGGAGTATCATCTTTATCATAAATGCGGCTAAGATGATATTAGAAGTTAGTCATAATTGTCATTATTTACAATGTCAAATTAGACACTTATTAAAACTTCATCAATTTAATCAAACCGAATTTGGCCAAAAATAAAGCTAGCTAACTATCCTTATTAAGGATAGTTTTTTGTATTTGATGAGATCGCGTCACATCATCAAAGCTAGTGTTATGTAATAAATTTAGATTTTGATGAAAGCGGGGGGGGATTAGATTGAAAACAGAATTTTCTCAAACGTTAGCTTGGCGGACAATCATCGTTTGTAGTCTCATTCAATTGTTGATGTCCATGATGAATTTAATGATCATGGCTCATTCATTCAATCAGTCATCGTGGGTTTATCAATTTTATTAGTTATATGATCATGATTAGTTACGTCATTAGTTGTTCAAGTTATCGGTATAAAGCATGGATGTATAATCTAAAGGGCTTGAAAGATAAAGAATTCCTGTGGTGTGGACTTTTAGTATTTGTCACGCAATATTTTATATCTTCAGGTGGTTATCCAGTCGTTTTAAGTCTTCTTTTTTATGTGAATAAATCGTTAGCGATGAATCTATCTCATCAATCGCTTATAAGTTTTACGAATGACAGCGATTGATTATTTGCCTGTTTAACGATCTCTTTTTTAGTTCCTATTTTTGAAGAACTGTTATTTAGAGGTGTCATATTGAGTCGGTTATCTCAACGTTTTTCGGATTTTTGGTCTTTAATAACCATGTCACTTAGCTTTGGACTTCTTCATGGAGTCGACTTTATTGGAGCAACGGTGTTTGGATATTTATGTGGCGCTTTATATCTTAAATTTAAAAATATTTGGGCTTCCATTTTAGTACATAGTCTAAATAATGCACTTGGTTGTCTCTTTTTTGTTATCAATCAAAATCAGAAGCTTTCATTGCCGAGTTTTAATGAAGTGGAAGTACTTCATTCATTTAAAGAAGGATTCAGTTTTTTACTGATTGGGGGTGTCTTCCTCGTTTTTACCTTAAAACATCTAAATCAATCACGTCTTGAATAGAGACTTTTTTTATTGGACAGAATAGAAAAAATTTGAATGAATGAACGATTTAGAAGCGTTAAGGAATAGTTGTATTAGATGGACAGAGCCTTATTTGCTTGAGATGATTTGATTTCTTATTTTTACAAAAAAGAGATACGGCATATAGCTAACGATAAACTATATGCCGCACGAATGGTCAATTTTTTTTATAAATCAATGGTTAATCCAACTGGACAATGATCCGATCCTAAAATTTCAGCATAAATTTGTGCACTCTCAAGTTGATCTTTTAACTTAGCTGATGCAATAAAATAGTCAATGCGCCATCCCACATTTTTTGAACGAGCATTGGCACGATAAGACCACCAAGAGTAGCAGTTTTCTTTAGTCGGATAAAAATGACGGAATGTATCAATAAACCCAGCCTCCAAAAGATGAGTCATTTCCTCACGCTCAGAAGGTGTGAATCCAGGATTTTTAGTATTCGTTTTAGGATTTTTTAAATCGATAGCTTGATGAGCGACGTTTAAATCACCGCAAATAATGACAGGGTTTAGTTTTTCAAGTTCTGTGAGATAAGAACGAAAATCTTGTTCCCATTTTAAGCGATAATCGAGTCGAGCTAATTCATTTTGTGAATTGGGCGTATAAACGGTCACTAAGTAAAACTGAGGATATTCAAGCGTAATCACACGTCCTTCTTGATCATGTTCCTCCATTCCAATTCCATAAGCGACGGATAATGGCTCATGTTTAGTAAAAATAGCAGTTCCAGAATATCCTTTTTTAACGGCATAATTCCAGTATTGATAATAGCCTTCTAATTTTAAATCGATTTGTCCTTCTTGTAATTTTGTTTCTTGAACACAGAAAAAATCTGCATCCACGTCATTGAAAAAATCTAAAAATCCTTTTTTAACACAAGCACGTAATCCATTCACGTTCCAAGAGATCAATTTTAACACTAGTTTTTCCTCCTTTTTTTGATTAGTTTACCGAAAATTCATTTAAAAGTCCAACGAGATGATTAAAAAAAGCCCAATACATTAATTGGGCTCTTGAATGAGATGTTTAAGTGAAAATCGTTGGGATTTAGTTGGTAATGTCACGGTGAATGTTGTTCGTCCATTGAGAACACTTGTCACTGAAATGCTTCCGTGATGTTGATCAATAATAGACTTTGCAATCGATAGGCCTAGTCCATAGCCACCCGTTTCACGAGCTCTAGAATCATCGACACGATAAAAACGTTCGAAAATTTTATCAAGATGTTTTTGGGGAATTCCTTCTCCTTCATTACTTATTTGAAGTTGATAACTCGAATGATGACGTTTAAGGCTAATGTGAATCGTTGTACCGACAGGAGCATATTTAAGGGCGTTATCTAGTAAAATAACGGCTACTTGTTGAATGCGAGCTTCTTCTCCAACATACATCAAGTCGGGTTCAATTGATATCTCTAACGATTTCAAAGATTCAAAGACAATGGATTCAAAAGGGAGAATCACGTGTGTAATCGCTTCACTTAAATTAAAGGATGACTTGACTAAAGCTTCATGGCGATCAACTTTGGCTAAGTACAGTAAGTCACTCACTAATTTAGACATACGTTGTGTTTCTGATTTAATGTAATCAACCCATTTTTGTTCACTCATAATTGTGTGATCTTTATTCGCTAATAAAACATCTGTCGTTGTTTGAATGACAGTTAATGGTGTTTTTAATTCATGTGAGGCATCTGCCACAAATCGCTGCTGTTTTTCCCACGCTAAAGCAATTGGTCGAATCGCCCAAGTTGCTAAATAATAACTAATAATCGATAAAATAATAATAGAAATGATACCGATGGCAACCAACACTAAAATCAGTTGTGAGAGGGTTGCGATTTCTGATGATCGATCTAAAAAGACAAGAATCTTTGTTCCATTTGGATGAATTTGCATCAAATAACGTAAGTTTAAATCATTGAATGAAATTACTCCCTCGTCTTTCTCTAAGGAGAGGACATCAGCAACTAATGATTCGTAACTTGTTAAATCGGAACTTTCATCAATATTAGTAATCATTTGAACGAGATGATTCGATTGATCTAAAATAATGGTAAAACTATCACGCCATAAATTTTTATTAATAGGAATCGGATCGTGTTTCGATTGAGGCATCATTAAATCACGATAAGGAAGATTATAATTTTTTCCTTCCGTTTGAGCGATTTGTTGCATTACTTTAATGGCCTGTGTTTTTCCACTTTGATACATCAGATAAAAAGTTCCAGCAAATAAGGCAAAGAAAATGGTGAGTAAAATGGATAAATTAATCCAAATAAACCGACGTTTTAATTTTTTAATCATCGGAGTTCACTCCAAGGCAGTATCCGACTCCACGAACGGTTTTAATTTTAACCGAAGAGTTGATAAACTGAAGTTTTTTTCGAAGAAAGGAAATATAAACTTCAACATTATTGTAGTCAACCTCAGCGTCATACCCCCAAACCTTTTCAATCAGTAATTCTTTCGTGACAATTTGATTTCCATGATGCATTAAACAAGATAAGATGTTGAATTCTTTTAGTCCAAGTTGTACTTTCTTTTCCTGACATCGAAGTTCATGAGTTGATAAATTAAGTTCCGTTTCTTCATAATGAACACAATCATCGGTCACCACATCACCTTGACGGCGAAGCAGGGCACGGACACGGGCGAGTAGTTCTTCGGTGGCAAAGGGCTTCGTTAGGTAATCATCAGCACCTAGATCAAGCCCGTAGACTTTATCGCTAATCTCATCTTTTGCGGTTAAAAATAAGACAGGGGTTGTGATTTTGTGATGGCGTAATTCTTTAAGAATGTCAAAGCCATTTCGTTTAGGTAACATGACGTCTAAAATAATGAGATCATAAATGCCACTTAGACCATAATCTAAACCAGAATCGCCATCATTAAAAATATCAACGGTATATTTTTGGCTTTTCATAATTTGTCCAATGACATCCGCTAATCGAACCTCATCTTCAACTAATAGTATTCTCATATCTTTCACCTCTTTTCATTATTTTAGCATAAATGTCTTAAAACAATCTGAAAGAAGGGAGGAAAATAAAAAAGGTGATAGTGTATACTTTTTGTAGATAAACATAAAATGATAATAAAGACTATTTAGACGTAAAAATTGTTTTAAGCGTTGACACATAAATGCTCGTACGAATCACGATAAAATAGCTTTTATAGGAATAGATAAAGATAAAATTGGAGAGTTAGAGATGTACTTACAAACAAGCCAGTATCATTTGATTAAAGGGAAGCATACCAATATCCCCATTCAACAATGGGAGGATGCTCCTTATTTATTAATCCAACCTCAAACCCATTTATTATATTTAGAGTGGGAAATCATTCTTGATGAAACAAGATTACCAGTGGGGACGATCGCATTAAAGCAACTAAAAGATTTGATGACATTTGAAATCGTTTATGATTGGGAAATAGAGGACACAAGTGTGGAAGTCGTTTTAGAGTGTTTGAAGTTAGTCATGGATTATGCCTTTGGAACTCTAAGAATTCAAACGTTAGTTATTCGTTTATACGCACTTGACTTTAAAATGATGAATCTTGTGCAGCGATTAGGAATGACACTTGAAGAAAAAATTATGATAGGTGGGGTGGTTTTTTCTGTTTATAGTCTCAGTCACGATCAGCAACATTCGATGATGAAAATGAGATCGTCGTCTTTAGTTCAAAGTCAGATTCTGCAGTTTGTGAAACAAGAAGAACCTATTCGTCTGATGATTCAGACAGGACAACGATTAAACAAACATGCTCCAATTGATTTATTAAGAGATTATCATTATCGATTATTTATTCAAGATAATTTTTTTTATGATTATCTTCATCAATCAAATTGGATGAATCACTTAGGGGAAGTTGTCATTAGTAGAAAAAGCGTATTATCTGATTACGCATATTTATTTCAAATTCAATTTAAAGACGGTGTAAGACTTGATCTAGAGTTTATTTCGCTTCATCAGTTATGGGCGGTCATTTACGAAGAAACATTATCAAAAGTCATTTTAGATAAAGATGATTTGCTTCATGCGCTTGATGAACCGAATGATAGCGCCTATTATGTTCAACGACCAACCGAAGAAGAATTTCATGAGTTATTAAATAATATTTGGTGGTATCAAATTGAAGTGGCCAAAGCACTTTACCGAGATGAAATACCATTAGTCATCCGAATGTATGAAGGAGAATTGTTACAAGAGATTACCACGTTATTAAGCTGGAAAATCGGTATTAAGTATGACTGGAAAGTTGATTTAGGACGTCATAAACGTTGGTTAAAGCGATATTTACCAGAACATACGTACTTAGACTATATCAGTGTCTGTTCCATCATCAATCCTCATTCAGTTTGGGAAAACTTATTTTCTATTGAACCGTTTGTACAAAAACTAGCAAAAGAAATTGGAAGTTATTTAGGATATGCTTTCGATCATTCTCAAGGAGATAAAGTCAAGCAGTTCTTGCATCGAATGAACTCTTTACCAGATAATGCGACAGATTTTAATCATTAACGGAGTAAGAAAACAAGGATAAAAAATATGGCTTAATAAAAATTCAGGTCAGCATTCTATTGTTACAGAGATGTGATCTCACTGTTGTTAAATAGCTAGTGATAAGAAAGCTAATCTAAATATTTACCATTTTTTAATAATAGGATCATTCTTACAATAAAAGGTCACGGTGACCTTTTATTGTTTTTAAGTTAATGAATTTGTAAAGAGTCTGATTTAATCGTTAGATAATTTATTTAAGGAATCATCATTTTCATTAATCGATTAACCGACAAGGTTACTCATGAACGTAGAGATTAAAGAAAAATGATGACTAATTCACGGTGAAAGGGAGGTAAACTTTATCATTTACAAGGAATTTGGGAGTCGTTAAGAGCGGGAATGGTTTTTAATAGAATAACTTAAAATCAGTGTCATATACTCTAAGCAAGTAATCATTGAAAAATAGGGAGGAGAATGACGGTGAAGTTTCGAAAAAGGCGACTTTTTATGAGTTTGCTCATAGGAATGACCATCTTTTTATTTCTTCCAATGGCGATGAGTTTTATGCTGTATGAGCATCGGTTTGGAAGTCGACAAGAAACACCTGACTATTTGAAATACGAAGTGGCGGAGTTTGATCAGTTACAAGCGACTCAAACTTTTTTTTCATCCAATCATCATCAAATGTTAGCAGGTGTCCTATATAAGAATGTAGAAGTCTTGCAACCTAAAGGCATCATTATTATTTCTTCAGGAGTTGAAGCTGGGCATAATCGGTATTTACCTGAAATTGATTATATGGCAAGACAAGGCTACCTTGTTTTCGCTTTCGATGGAACAGGAACTGATTTAAGTGAAGGAAGAAGTATTGTTGGCTTACCACAGGCCATTATTGATTTAGATTATGCTATTCATTATATTAAAGATTCGGAATCATTTGATGATTTACCTCTTATGTTATATGGTCATGGGGTAGGGGGATATGCGGCAATGAGTGTCTTAACTAAACATCAAGATATTACAGCGATTGTTGAACGATCGGGATTTTATGATTCAGCGGATTTAATGAATTTTATGGAAGAACCGATTTTAGGTCAACTCTCTCATCTTTTAACGCCATATATAAAACTTTATGAATGGTTAAAGTTTGGTGAATACGTCCAATTAAATGGATTAGACGCGTTAAGTCAAACGAAGACACATGTCTTATTTATGCATAGTCAAGATGATGATGTGGTTAGTTATCAACAAAATTTCGCTAAATTTGTTGATTTGTTTGGATCGATTCAACATTTTAAATTTATGAGTTATCAAAATCGAGGGCACGATATTGTCATTAATCCAACTCTTTTAGATACAGTTCGTGAACAATTTGAAGAAGACTATCCGTCAGTAGGAGAAATGCCGCAAGACATACGCCGAATGTATCATGAAGTTTTATATGACTTAGATTATCGATTAGATGTTTCAGTGATGAAAGAAATTATTGATTTTTATGATCAATGGATTGTCAAAGAGTATGAATAAAGAGAGTAAACATCTTTTAACGCGTGATAAATAAAAGGGGCTGTATCAAAATGACTAAAATTTTATAGTCATGGAGCGACATGCTCCTTTTTTTGGCTATTCATCGTAAAAAAATCAGTCTGTAAATTTAATTTTATGGGTTAGACTTAATTTTAAGCACGACGAAAAGAAGGACGTTTCTTTCCTTCAAAATGACAGTCTATTCTGATTTTTTAAGCCACTTTCCCTGGATGAAGTTGTTGTCCGCAACGATGGCTTTGAATTTTGTTATGTAATTTTTGCACATTATATCCAAAACATAGAAGCAATAGTTCGACTGTGACATGGACTTTTCCACGGGTTAAAAATTTTCTGAAGCCATAATCTTGTTTTAACACGCCAAAAGCACCTTCGACTTGAATCGAACGATTCTTTCTTAACAGAATCCCTTCTTCACTTTGGATATTTTTAAGGGACTCTGTTCTTAGCGAAAGCATTTTTTTAGACACTTCCAATCGTTTTGAGTTTCCTTCTTTCGCTTTTGTACATTTTAAACGCAAAGGACACTCTTGGCAGGTTTCACATTCATAAATCGTGACTTCTTTTCGATAACCGGTCTGACTTTCTCGAATTTTAACTTCGATCGGTTTTAACGTTCTGCCATTTGCGCACGTATAGGTATCGTTGAGTTCATCGTACGTCATGTTTTCTCGTTTCCCCAGTTGAGCTTTATATTTTCTTGTTTTTGAGGTTTCATAGTTGAGGGGCTTAATGAAACCTTTTTGATGGTTTTCCTTCAAATAAGCATAATTTTCTTCACTTTCATATCCAGCATCCGCAATGATTTGTTTAAACGTTCTGGAAAGCCGACCTTTCAGGGAATCTAAAAATGGAATGAGTGTGGGGACATCGTTAGCTGACTGAAAAACGCCCACACCTACGATATACTCGGCCTCAACTCCAATCTGGACATTATACCCAGGTTTGAGTTGCCCATTTTTCATGTGATCTTCTTTCATTCGCATGAAGGTGGCATCCGGATCTGTTTTTGAACAACTTGAGCGGGTTGAACCGATCATTTTTTGATAGTCCAAGTAAATGATTTGTTTCTCTATGAATGCTTCAAGTGTTTCAATCTGACGTTGAAGCTCTGTTTTTCGCTTCCCTTTCCCATAAACAAATTCAAGAGATTGCTCGATGACTTTTTCTTTTAAATTCAATAAACAAGCCTCTAACACAGGTAATGGATTCTTAACATCAAATGAATAGGAAGTGAGATAGCTGTCATTCACTTGTTGAAGGAGTTTTTCTATTTTGACCTGGAGCTTCGCTTCATTTTTAGTCACTGATTTTAACCAAATAAACGAATAGCGATTGGCATTGGCTTCAACTTTTGTTCCATCAATAAATAGGTTCTTAAAATGAATTTCATCTAAGGTGTGAAGACACTCAATGAATTGATCAAATAAATCTTCCATGACACCATCGCTTAAATGATGTTTTCTAAATCGATTAATCGTATGATGGCTAGGCGCTGGATATCCATTTAATAACCAGATGAAATGAATATCCCGTTGACAAAGTCGCTGAATTTCTCGTGAAGAAAAAGAGCGATTCATGTACGCGTAAATTAAAATCTTAAACATGATCACCGGTGGTACGACAGAATTTCTCCCTTTATCAGAGTAAGTGCTTAATAATTTTTTATCATCTAATCCCTCCAATAATTGATTAAGCAAACGTACAGGATCATGAGGTGGAATATAAACTTGAATATCCATCGTTAAAGAGAGTTGATATCCAGTTGAATAAGTTGTATAATCTTGATGTATATTTTCTTGATTACGCATAAAAAAAGTATACAAAAAAGCAGTCTCGAATGGGACTGCCTTTTTTTGTATCTTTTAGATTTTTAATTCAAGGGCCATCTATTTTGAGACAGCCCCTTTTAGATATACATCAGAAGGATTCCTTGAATAAGACCAATGATACCACCTAAGAAAAAGCCAAGCCATTCAATATGACGTAGTTCTTTTTTCGCAATTTTTAGAACAAGTCGTTCAAGTTCTTCTAAATCAAGTGCATTGATATTTCGTTCAATGAGTTCTTCAATTGTTAAGCGCGTTTTAACCATCTCTTTGATATTAATCATGACTTCGTTTAAGCCTTGGTCTACTTCATGATCAATCATTTGTTCAACAGGTCCTTGAATCATTCCTTTAAAAGGAAATGGAATCATAGCTGTTTTTTCATCAATAACGACTTTAATTTTTTCTTTTACATAGCCTTTAATTTGTTGTAAGTCTTCATCAGTGATCGTTTCATTAATTAAATCATCCACTGATAATAGTTCTTGAGAAACGACTTCAGCAATTGTTGTTGCGATTTCATTTCGACGTTTAGGAATTAAACCAACGATCGTAAACGGTGTGAAAGGAATACGAATTGGAGTTAATGGACGAAATAAAAGTTTGATGGCGAAAATATTTGTGATCCAACCAATGACTGCCCCAACCATTGTTACCATTAACAAAGTTATCACATGATTCATTTTTGTGCCTCCTAGTTGAATTTATGTTTCATTTTAACATAAGAACAATCAGAAAGTAAAATGAAGTCAGGGATATTGCCGAAAAAGATGACTAATGGTGAGGTTTTGTTTTGATGTTAGCTTATATCAGCATGTCATCATTAAGTAATAAACTATTAACGTGCAGTTTTTAAGAAAAATTTTCCATGTGGTGAAAATACACTGATTCTATGCAATTTTCAATTCTTCAAAAATGGTATTTAACCCTACTCCGGTTTGCGCTTTGATGTAAATGAACTTAACTAATTCCTGTTTTTGTTTTCGTTGGCATTCGCGTAAACTCTCGCCAATACAATCCCCTGTCTTAGTTACACGCTTTAGATACAGATAAACGAATTGAATCATTAACATCAAACGTTTAATCCCTTTTAATGTTCGAACTTGGTAACGAGCCAATCCAAAGTTTTGTTTCGTTTCACGAAAGAATATTTCAATGGGCCAACGTTTCGTGTAGTGCTTAAGAATTTGTTTAGCAGACAATTTTAAATCATGACTCATAAAACAACGTAAGGCTTTTTCTTCAAGTGGAGCCTTTTGTGGCCAACTCAAAATGATTTTGACGACATGGCCACCTCTCACTCGACCCTCATATGTATAAGTATAATAGGTCTCTGATCCAACTGTGACTAAGTCGAGATCTTTGAGGGATAAGGTGTTCGCAAATGATTTAAGTTGAATCCCTTTCGGACGATAGCCTTTCGGAAGAATGATTCGATTGGTTTTGATTCCTCCTAAGTAATAAAAGCCTAATTGATTAGCGATTTGGAATAAGGTTTCACAAGTATACCAACTATCAGCTAGGATGTATCCTTTATGAGGCGGTTTAGGTAAAGTGGTGAGAATCTCCTTAACGAGTTCAATTTTACTCTGTTTATCTTTCTCATACGGAATGATTTGATACGGTAAGGTGACGTCATCACATTGAAGCATCAGGGTAACAAATTGATGGCCATAGACGTATTGATGATGAAGATGAGAGTAGTGCCAACCACATCCTTGAATAGGATAAGTCGCCTGTGACGAGGGCTTAGTTTTAACACATGTTGTATCATCTACTAATACGTAAATAGGTTTTCCTGTTTGATGTGAACGATTGTAAATGCAAGATAGAAGATAGGATTGAATTTGATTAGAAATCATCTCATCATCCCAGGAACTATCATTTAAAAATCGTCCAAAAGTTGTCCGATGACAATGCTTAACGGCAGAGATTTTGCCCGTATAAGTTTCACTAATCATCAAATTTAGGAAATGGTTAAGATGCCTAAACTGTGGTTTCGATAGAAATAAGTCTAAGTCTAGCCCTTTTAAAAATTTGAAAATTGAATGAGAATCTGATATAATACCTTCCATGAACATTAACTCAATTCCTCCTTGTTAATTGGTTGTGCGAGACTTAATTATACAAGGATTTGAGTTAATGTTTTTTCTTTTTGCATTGGTATTTTATAACTGGAAATTAATTGGAAGTAGTTTTGCACATTAATAGTAATAAATTCAATAAAATGTAAAAAATAGAAATGAAAGTAATGAAATCATTGAATCCCTTTTTGATCGGGTTTATAATACAAACAGAGTGATTAAAGAAAAAGGGGCAGATACGGTTGACACTACACGACTGGTTAATGATAACCTCAATTGCTTGCTTAGTGATGATAACGATTTGTGCGATTTATTTGTTACATCGTTTAAAAACAACCATTGATCGACAAACATTAGAAGTCATTAAAAGCACAGAACAGTTAAAAAAATTACCAAACGACGTATCAGTTCAAAGCCGTTTAAAGGTGGATGAACTGAAAGGACGTTTGAAAATGGGGTGGCGTATTTTTACGTTTATCCGACATCAAAGAAAAAAGCGAAAATTAAAAAAGAGGATGATGAGTTAATGAAGAAACGTTACATTTTTACATTAGGTGCTTTAATGGGTGGAGCGGCAGCATTGTTTTTAACACCTAAAAACGGAAAAGAATTACAAGCTGAATTGTTAGAAAAAGTAGAGGAACTACAAGAAAAAGTGCAAAGCTTTGATCAACAATCGTTTAAAGAGACATGTAAGGAACAAGTTGAGCAACTAAAAGAAACAATCACGAACTTTGAGTTTTCTGATTCCATTCAGTTAGTTGAAGAAAAAGTCAAAGCAATAAATGAGCGCATTGCTAACTTAAAAGGGATGATTGACGATCACCAAGAAGAGACACTTCCTTCACTTGCATTAAATGATGAATTAGAAGATGCTGAGATGGTTGAAACGTTACAGACGTTAGAAGACTTAGAGGAAGTAGAAGCTTTAGAAAATTAATGATACATTAGCAAAAAGCCTGAATCATGACGGATGATTCAGGCTTTGTTTTATCTTTTATAATGATTGATGATTGAATTGAAATGAATAATTGAGCAATCGTTGACTAGATGATTCGCTAGATTCTGATGTGTCACTTCTAACTTAGATATAAGAAAAAAACACCATAAGTTAATGGTGTCTTTATGAGGAGTAAAGGGCAACTAAATAACCAATAAAGAGTGTCATAAAATTCCAAATGGCAATTCCTGCTGCCGAATAAAATGAGAATGTTTTAAAAGGGATCGCAAAAATTCCAGACATTAATGAAATGAACGTGCGAACAGTGGGCAAAATTCGTCCAATAAAACACATCATGGCTCCGTAACGTTCACTTAACTCACTAGCTTTTTCTAGGCTACGTCGAGTAGCAGGAATTTTACGATAAAAGAAGTCATACAGTGGACGACCGAATTTTATGGCGACAACATAATAAAGAAGACAACCGCTCACACTTCCAAGAACGGTTATGAGATAAATAAATAAAAAGTTCGAACCGCTCATTTTAATAAAAAAGCCAATGGTTGGTAAAATGATGATAGCAGGAATGCCGGTTAAGTTTAAGCTTTCTAAAAACAAAATAATAAATATGAGGAGAGGTCCATATTGATTAAAACCACTCAAAATATCCGATGTTTGCATGATTAATTCCTCGACTTTAAAATAATTCAACTAATTATAGCATAAGTTATGGGGATAATCACGTGGACATTTTTTACACTCAGTCGTATAGCTTCAAGCAGAATGTTACAAGTTAAAGATAAGGGATATGAATTGACAAAGAAAAAAATTCAAGTTAATATATTCCCGAGAAAGAATATTCTCGTATTGGAATATGAAAAAGGAGGAAATCATGAGTTATGTTAATGTGTTAAAAGCATTAGCAGATGAGAAACGACTTCAAATTATGTGTTTGTTAATTCATGGATCAAAATGCGTCTGTGAGATTGAGCCAGCATTAAATATTTCTCAGTCTTCAACGTCCAAACACTTAATAAAGTTAAAAAATGTGGGACTCATTCAATCGATCAAACGAGGACAGTGGGTTCATTACTATATTCCTGATGAAGTGTTTATTCGTTATCCATTTGTTAGGCAGTTAATTGAAGCAGTTAATTTAGAAAAATTTCAACATTAAAAAAGAATGGAGTTTGTTCAATGAAAAAAGTAGCGTTTGTTTGTGTACATAATTCTTGCCGCTCGCAAATGGCGGAGGCATTTGGAAAAGTGTTAGGATTAAATGTTTTTGAATCCTATTCGGCTGGAACTGAGCAGCGAGAGATGATTAATCAAGATGCTGTACGAATCATGAAAGAGATTGGAATGGATATGGAGCTGACTCAACGTCCAAAACTTTTAGAAGAAATTCCAGAAGTGGATATTGTGATTACGATGGGATGTAATGTCAACTGTCCTCATTTACCTTGTTCACATCGCGAAGACTGGGGATTAGAAGATCCATCTGGAAAAAGTGATGAAGCATTTCGTGAAACACGCGATATGATTAAAGCTAAAGTTGAGGAGTTAGTTCGAAGAATTCAAAATCATGACTTATAATCGGGGTGACGTCATGAAAAAAGTGGATTTAACACAAGGGCGTGTCGTCTCAGTTTTAATGACATTAGCGTTACCGATTATGGGAAGTTCCGTTTTACAATTAACTTATAATCTCGTCGATATGCTTTTGGTTGGTGCTTTAGGAAGTGAG
This sequence comes from Turicibacter sp. TJ11, assembly GCF_021497505.1. Classification (NCBI taxonomy): domain Bacteria; kingdom Bacillati; phylum Bacillota; class Erysipelotrichia; order Erysipelotrichales; family Turicibacteraceae; genus Turicibacter; species Turicibacter sp. TJ11. Next base: position 484,403 of record NZ_CP069349.1, read on the forward strand.
GCGGTCGCGAGTATAGGAACATCGAGCTTTTTAATTGGAATAGCGAATTCTCTTCAAGCTTGTGTCGTCATTAGTACGGGTATTTTAGTGTCACATGCGATTGGGCGTCAAGATTTTGAAGCTCAGAAAAAGTATTTAAGTGTTGGGTTTCGCTTGAATTTGATCGTAGGTTTGTTTTTTGCAATATTTACGGCACTAGTTGGAAAATCGTTTATTTCATTTTTAAATGTTCAAAATGAAGCGGTTGAAGCTCAAGGATATGCCTATTTACTGGTGAGTTCACCGATGCTTGTTTTCTCGTTTTTTAATTTTTGGTATACCCGTGTCTATAATAGTTTTGGACAAAATAAAATGGCGTTTAAAATTAGTACCATTGGTGTTATTTTAAATTTAATTTTAGATCCCATTTTTATTTATCTTTTTAAATTAGGGGTTTTAGGAGCGGGATTAGCGACATTGATTGCAAACGTCGTGATGACTATTTGTTTTTATTTAAAATCAAGAACCTTGTTTGAGCTTGATTATCAAACAAACTATAAAAAAGAGGATTATTTTAAAATGATTCGCTTAGGGTTTCCCATGTCATCGCAGCGGGTCTTATTTACAGTTGTTAATATTTTGTTAGCAAAGATGATTACGACCTTTGGAACAGAGGCGATTGCCGCTCAAAAAATAGGATTACAAATTGAATCGATCACCTATATGGTCATTGGTGGTTTAAATGGAGCCATTGCAAGCTTTGTTGGACAAAATTTTGGTGCCAAAGCGTTTGAACGAATTAAACAAGGCGTTCGAGTGGCAATGGGAATAGGAATCGTTTATGCGTTAATAACGACGGTTGTTTTTTTAGTTGTGCCAGAGCAATTGGCGCACTGTTTTGTACGTGAAGAAGAGACCATAAAAATAACAGCCAATTATCTACGTATAGTTGGCGTAACTCAGGTGTTTATGGCGGTTGAAATCATTTGTAACGGTGTGTTTGTTGGATTAGGGATGCCTAAAATTCCAGCAACGATTAGTGTCATTTTTACAGCTGCACGACTTCCGATGGCTTGGTTATTCATTCAAGGCTTTGGTGTAAACGGCATTTGGATCAGTATTAGTGTGAGTATGTTATTAAAAGGCGTGGTAGCTTTATCTGTTTATCGTCGAAAAGAAAAGGAAGGGATTTTAAATGTTACAACAATTAAAGCATGAGCTAGAGAGTGAGGACATTCGTCAAGCCAATTTCGGAATAGAACGAGAAGGATTACGTGTCACACCAGATGGACATTTAGCGTTAACTCCACACCCAAAAGCATTTGGTGATAAGTTATCTCACCCCTTTATCACCACTGATTTTTCAGAAAGTCAAATCGAAATGATTACACCGACCTTTTCAACTGTTGAAGAAGTGTATCAATTTTTATGTGCCTTATATCAATTAACTGTTTCTGAATTAAAAGAGGAATACTTATGGCCTCAATCGATGCCGTGTACCATTGAAGCTGATCAAGACATCCCAATTGCTATGTTTAGTGATAACCTCGAGGGAAATGTAGCGATGAACTATCGTCAACATTTACTTAAAAAATACGGTGGGAAACGCCAATTGATTTCGGGACTTCATTATAATTTTTCATTTTCAGAAACATTAGTTCAAAAGCTTTATAAAAATCAGACCACTGATTTAGATTATCGCTTGTTTAAAGATCAGATTTATTTAAAAGTCGTGCGTAATTATATTAGACATCGTTGGTTGTTAATTTATTTATTAGGCGCATCACCGATTGTTGATGAAAGTTATTGTACCGAGTGTCAAACATCCTCTAAAGAAGTCGCGCCACATAGTTATACAAGATCAGGGGCTGTTTCATTTAGAAATAGCGCTTGTGGTTATCAAAATCACACCCCTATTTATGTCGATTATCAAGATGTTGAACGTTATGTTCAGTCATTAAATCAATATATTGAAAGTGGAGAAATTGCAAGTTTTAAAGAGTTTTATAGTCCGATTCGCCTAAAAGCTAAAGATTCTCATCACTTGATGGAGTCTTTAATGAAGGAAGGGATTGAATATCTTGAAATTCGCTCCATCGATTTAAATCCTTTTGAGCCTGCGGGCATTTCCTTAGTGGATTTACAGTTTATACATCTGTTTATTTTATTCTTACTAGAGGAAGAAGAAGTAGAGGATGAGAACTGGCAAAAAGACGCGACTGAAAATGAACGCCTGGTTGCTGTGGATGGGTTACAGAATGAATTAAAATTGATACGAAATAGTGAAAGAGTTTCATTTTCAGAATGGGCACTGGATATTTTAACTAAAATGAAAAAAATCAATGAGATGTTTTCACTTGGTTTAGAAAGCATCTTAGAGCAAAAACAGAATCAAATTTTAAATCCTGATCAAACGTTATCGGCTCAAATGGTTCAATTAGTGACAAAAAGTGATTATGTTAGTGCCAATCTTGAATTGGCTAAAGCTCATAAAGCCGCCATTTTAGAAAATGAATATTCATTATATGGATTTGAAGATTTAGAATTGTCAACACAGATTTTAATCAAAGAAGCGATTAAGCAAGGCATTCGCGTGGATATTTTAGACAGACAAGATAATTTCATTCGATTAAAGAAAAATAATCATGAAGAAGTGGTTCAGCAAGCGACCAAAACAGCACTGGATTCTTACAGTACGATTTTAGCGATGGAAAATAAGGTCGTAACGAAAAAAATATTACATGAAAAAGGCATTGTCGTTCCAAAAGGAGAAGTGTTTACCACGTTAAAATCAGCGATACAAGCCTTTGAACGTTACAAAGGAAAGCATCTTGTCATTAAGCCGAAAAGTACGAATTTCGGGCTAGGAATTACGATGATGGAGAAGCTAACATCAAAAAAATCATGGATTGAGGCGTTAAAAATTGCCTTTGGGCATGATTCATGCGTAGTGATTGAACAGTTTCAAAGAGGAAATGAGTATCGCTTTTTAGTGATCAATGGAGAGGTGATTGGTGTTTTACAACGAATCCCTGCTCATGTCATTGGCGACGGTGTTCAAACGATTGAACAGTTGATTCATGATAAAAATAAGCATCCTTTAAGAGGGACTGACTATAACAAACCGCTTCAAAAAATTAAAATTGATGATAGTTTACTTCATCATTTAAAAGAACAACAGTTAACACTTCATGATGTTCCTAGCAAAAATGAAGTGATTCAATTGCGAAAGAATTCGAATATTAGTACGGGTGGCGACAGTGTCGATATGACGGATTTGATGCCACAACGTTTTAAAAACATTGCAGTAGAAGCGACGAAACAATTGGATGTTTCAATTTGTGGCGTGGATATGATTGTTGAAGATTATGAAGATGAACAATCAAACTATGCGATCATTGAAATGAATCAAAATCCGGCAATTCATATTCATGCCTATCCTTTAATCGGACAAGGAAAAAATGTCGGGCAAGCCGTCTTAAAAGCATTACGCTTTATTTAAAAATAACCCTCCACTAAGTGGAGGGTTATTGTGTTACTTGTTCAATTTCATCAAGAATTCCGCTTAAACGTAAGGCAACCTCATCCAGCTGTAAAGCCGTTAAGTTCAATGCATCTTCAGTGGCTAGTTGTTGTTGCTTTGTCTTTTTAAATTGCTTCGTTTCATCATTGCTTACTGTGACATAGTTTGTTTCAAATGTTTCTAATAAACGTTTAGAGGTTTTTAGTCTGATTTGAAGAATGGCTTTATCAATGCCTGATTGTAAAACGTTAGATGCAAGTGTAAAAACAGTTGAGGTATCTTGTTCTTTTAGTTCTTGATCAATTAATTTAAAGGCTGTTTGAAGAGAAGTTTCGTAGGTCGCTTCATTTGGATTAGTCATATATTGTTCAATGGCATCCGTTGCAAAACTTAGCGCATACAAACTTGATTCAAAAACTGAATCATCTGCATGCTTTTTGGATTGTTTTTCAACTTGCTGTTTCAGTTTGGTTAGTGGATCTAAAATTTGCTGAGACAAAGAGGTTAGATAAGGATTTAATTCATTCATTAAAATATCATGTTGTTCTTTTAATTGATCGTATTGTGCCTGAAGGGTTTGTAATTGATCCTCAATGGTTAAACGTTCGTTAGTTAATAACTGAAGTTGAGACGTGGCATTAGCCATCGTTGGTGTTTCATGATCAAAAAGCGATTCGATTGGAGTCGTTTTGACACGAGTTGAATCTAAGCGGATGGCTTCATCTTCAATCAAAATATTAGAGGATGAGTGCGGTAAAAAAGACAGTGTCAAAAGAATGACGGTTAGACTTGAAGCAGAGAGTAGCGTAAAAGATTTAACGTTCATAATAACCTCCAAAAAATCATTTTTTAATAGTATGCATCATTTTATTTATTCTTTAACCTAAAATGTGATAAAAATCGTATTTTTAAGTGATAAATGGGATCTTTAAGTCAGCAAATTTTAGTTTTAATGGGTTGAGTTTATTTGGTTGCTTTTAGCAGGTAATCAAAATCTTTTTATTTATAAGCAGGAAATGGAAAAAATTGTGTCGATTTTCGTCATTGAATGGAACATTCATTTTCAATATAATGAATATATCTACTTTAGTGGAAAAGGAGTCGAGGACATGAATGAAGAAAAACGTAAAGTCAAGTCAGTAAGCCTTGAGACATTTGTGTTTTTAGGGATATTAGTTGTTGTATTTGGCTTTATTGGTCGTCAAATGGGTGTCGGAATCATGTTTAGTGTGATGATGAATACGGCGCATGATTTATTATTAAATACGGTATTTTTTATTATGGCACTTGCTGTTTTAGCAGGAGCTTTAAGTGCATTATTGTCAGAATTTGGAGTTATTGCTTTAATTAATAAATTGTTATCTATCTTTGTTAAACCGTTATATGGATTACCAGGGGCAAGTATTATCGGGGCAATCGCAACGTACTTATCGGATAATCCAGCCATCATTTCGTTTGCAAAAGATAAAGAATTCCAAAAGTTTTTTAAACCTTATCAAATTCCAGCTCTTTGTAATTTAGGAACCGCGTTTGGAATGGGATTAATTGTGACAACGTTTATGATGTCACTGGGTCAAGAGTATATGCTACCAGCGATCATTGGAAATGTCGCAGCTGTTGTGGGAAGTATTATCAGTGTACGATTAATGCTACGTTTTACAAAGAAATATTACGCAAATCACGCTCAACAAGAAGCAGATGAAACACATAGTCACGAGTTAACAACTCATCGTGAAATTCGTGATGGAAATATCTTTCAACGTGTACTAGATGCTATGCTTGAAGGTGGAAAATCAGGGGTTGAAATGGGAATGTCTATTATCCCAGGTGTTTTAATTATTTGTACCTTTGTCATGCTGTTAACATTTGGTCCTTCAACTGATCCTGTGACAGGAGAGGCTGTGTATTTAGGTGTGGCATATGAAGGAATTGGATTACTTCCAGCCCTTGGAGAGAAACTAATGTTCATTTTAAATCCATTATTCGGATTTACAGATGCTCAAGCCATTGCGTTTCCTGTGACATCACTTGGTGCAGTGGGAGCAGCTATGTCGTTAGTTCCTCGTTTTATTACTGAAAATATTATTACACCAAATGATATTGCTGTTTTTACGGCAATGGGAATGTGTTGGAGTGGTTATTTAAGTACTCATGTCGGAATGATGGATGCGTTAGGTGTGCGTAAATTAAGTAGTAAAGCAATTATTTCACACACGATTGGTGGAATTTGTGCGGGAGTCGTTGCACACTTTTTATATGTCTTATTTGTTTAAAAGGTTGCCTTTGAGGCAATCTTTTTTTATAACTTAGATCAATTAATGTGAATAGATGTAAAAAAAACAATTTAGATGGAATCAACCGTGATATAATAGAAAAAGAAAAAATGAAAGGTTTAACGAATTAAAAGGGGAGAGAGTAGATGAAGGTGATGACGTTTAATCTTCGTTCAGATTCAGTTTTTGATGGGAAAAATCGCTGGAGTCGACGAAAGGAAGTCGTTTATGAAATTTTGAATAACTATGACTGTGACATTATTGGTTTGCAAGAAGTGACGTTGAAAATGCGACAAGACTTAGAAAGTCAGCTCACTCATTATCATATGATTGGTCAACCACGCACCAAGAAATTTTTTGTTGAACATAATAATTTGTTAGTGTCTAAGCGTCATAAAATATTAGAGGAAGAAACATTTTGGTTATCTAATCAACCGAATAAAATGGGAAGCTCTATTTGGTATTCGATTTTTCCGCGAATTTGTACAACAGCTAAAATTCAGTTAGAAAACGGGGAAGTTGTTCGAGTGTATAACACACATTTAGACTGTTATTTATCACCAGCGCGTCAATATGGGTTAAAAAAAATCTTAAGTTATATTGAGGCACAACAAAAAATTGAAAAGCTTCCCATCATTTTAATGGGTGATTTTAATGCGAATCCAAATCATCGAATGATTAAGGATTTTTTACAAGGACAATTTAATCAACAACGCTTTGTCGCTGTTCAAGAATATGATCGATCAATGTATAATAAAGCAACGATGAGTCGATTTAAAGATCGCGAAAAAGGGATGCATTTAGACTATATCTTTGTTTCTTTAGAATACGAAGTGAAACACACTAAGATTATTAAAGATCATATTAATGGTCAATTTCCATCCGATCATTATCCATTATTTGCAGATGTTTGCTTAGCTTCATCTATTGAATAGGGAAGAGGAGGGCCGAAGTCACTTATCGGTTTTAAAATAAGCAAAAAAAGATAAGATTCGACAAATTAACACCAAAAGAACACAAAGGGTAATGATCTTTATGGCATAATAATAACTGTCTTGAAGAACAAGACACTACCCTAATTTATATTTACGAAGTTCCCCCAAAAAACTTCGTAATATTCTCTCTTTTCATCCCAATATTTATAAATCATCCCCTGTTTTATGAGGTTCGAAAGAACCTCCTTTTTTTATTTCATGAGAAGTAATTAGATAAAAAAAGATAAGATTCGACAGATTAACACAAAAAGAACACAAAAGGTAATGATCGTTATGGCATAATAATAACTGTCTTGAAGAACAAGACACTACCCTAATTTATATTTACGAAGTTCCCCCAAAAAACTTCGTAATATTCTCTCTTTTCATCCCAATATTTATAAATCATCCCCTGTTTTATGAGGTTCGAAAGAACCTCCTTTTTTTATTTCATGAGAAGCAATTAGATAAAAAAAGATAAGATTCGACAAATTAACACAAAAAGAACACAAAGGGTAGCGATCGTTGTGGCATAATAATAACTGTCTTGAAGAACAAGACACTACCCTAATTTATATTTACGAAGTTCCCCCAAAAACTTCGTAATATTCTCTCTTTTCATCCCAATATTTATAAATCATCCCCTGTTTTATGAGGTTCGAAAGAACCTCCTTTTTTTATAGTTATAAGAGAAATGTAGAATTTTGTTTGAAGATAGGCTTGCTAATTTATTCTATTTGTGGTATAAAGGTTATAAATTAAATCAGACAGTTCATTCAGACCATCCTGTCTTTAAATAAAACTAGGCTCGTATAGATAAAGAAACTATTGGCGCCTTTGCGCCTTTTTTTATTGCTAAAGAAAAGCTTCTTTTGTGTATGTCTAGTGATGTTCATAAAAGAAGCTTTTTTTGTAGGGAGGAAATAAGTATGTTTACGTTAAAAAGTGAAATTCAATTTGATATGGCTCATTACTTAAGTGGGTATGAAGGAAAGTGTAATAATATTCATGGTCATCGCTATCGATTAGTTGTTAAGGTCTCTAGTGAAACGTTACATGAAGAGGGGCAATTACGTGGAATGGTGACTGACTTTTCGAATGTCAAAGCTGTTTTAAAAGAAATTCATGACTTATTTGATCATAAGTTAGTGATCGAAGATAATGAAGAAGGACGTCGTGTGGTCAATAAATTAAATGAATCGGGAAAATTATTTGATATCTTCATGGTTCCATATCGTCCAACAGCAGAAGAAATGTCACGTCATATTTATCATGAAATTAAAAAGCGTGGAATCCCTGTGACAGAGGTTGAGTTATATGAGACTCCAACGAATAGCTGCACTTACAGGGAGGCGATGTAATGTTTAATATTATTGAAACGTTTGTCTCGATTGATGGGGAAGGCCCAACATCGGGTGAGTTAGCAACGTTTATTCGTTTTTCTCACTGTAACTTAAGATGCAGTTGGTGTGACACGGCTTATTCTTGGGATGGGACGTCAAACGTTAAGCAAATGAGTGTTGAAGAGATTTATCGTTACATTAAACAAACGAATGTTAAAAATGTGACACTAACGGGAGGAGAGCCTTTAATTCAGCCCAATATTGAATTATTACTAGATGCGCTTCTTGAAGATCAGGAGTTAGTCGTTCACATTGAAACAAACGGATCAGTTGATATTACGGCGTTAAAAGAAAAATATCAAAATCGTTCGCTACATTTTATTTTAGATTATAAATGTCCAGCTAGTAAAATGAGTTCAAGGATGTGTCATGAAAATTTAAAGGCCGTGGATCAAAACGATGTTTATAAATTTGTCATCGCCGCACCAGAAGATTTACATACGGCATTATCTATTATGAAAAGTTATGATTTAATTGATCGATGTCAAGTTTATTTCAGTCCTGTCACGGATAACATTGAGCCAAAAGAAATTGTTGAATTTATGAAAGAACATTGCTTAAATGATGTTCGTTTACAATTGCAACTACACAAATATATTTGGCCAAAAGAAATGCGAGGAGTTTAAGATGAATCGTCAAATTGATACTAAAAAGATTGAGTCATGTATTCGTGAGATTTTAATCGCACTAGGCGATGATCCGGATCGTGAGGGATTAAAAGAGACACCTAAACGAGTAGCGAAAATGTATGAAGAAGTATTTGCCGGAATGACATTAACAAATGATGAAATCGCTAGTTTGTACGGAACAACGTTTGAAGAAGAAATTTCAGACGAACAGTCGAATCATAACTTTGTCATTGTTCGAGACATTCCGATTTTCAGCTACTGCGAGCATCATTTAGCCTTAATGTATAACATGAAAGTGAGTGTAGCTTACTTACCAAAAGAAAAAATTATTGGTTTAAGCAAGATGGCAAGGATCGCGGATATGGTTGGTCGTCGACTTCAACTTCAAGAGCGTATCGGTGAGCAAATTGCCGAAATTGTTGAAAAAATTACAGAAAGTGATGCCATTATTGTTCTCATTCAAGGTGAGCATAGTTGTATGACTTCAAGAGGCATTAAAAAACCAAACTCATCGACAACAACCGTAACTTATAAAGGGAAGCGAATTGAAACGGATTCAAATTTAAGACAAGAAATGCTTCTATTAATGAAATAAGGAGTGATGAAGATGAATAAAAAAGCAGTCGTCGTTTTTAGTGGGGGTCAAGATTCAACCACGTGTTTATTTTGGGCCATGGAACAATTCGATGAAGTCATTGCGGTGACGTTTGATTATAATCAGCGACATCGTCATGAATTAGATTGTGCAAAAGCGATTTGTGAAGAGTTTGGTGTGGAGCATCATATTTTAGATATGGCTCTTCTTAATCAATTAGCGCCTAATGCATTAACACGTGATGACATCGAGATTAAAGAAGGAGAAAACGGTGGATTACCTTCGACCTTTGTAGAAGGAAGAAACATGTTATTTTTAACCTTTGCAGGTGTGTTAGCGAAAGTCAAAGGGGCACGCCATCTGGTCACAGGCGTTTGTGAAACTGATTTTTCTGGTTATCCAGATTGTCGTGACGTGTTTATTAAATCGTTAAATGTCACATTAAACTTAAGCATGGATTATGACTTTGTGATTCATACCCCTTTAATGTGGCTTGATAAAGCTCAAACATGGGAAATGAGTGATGCTCTTGGAAAACTTGACTATATTCGTGAGCACACGTTAACTTGCTACAACGGCATTAAAGGTGACGGTTGTGGAACGTGTCCAGCGTGTCATTTAAGACAACGTGGACTTGAAAACTATTTAGCTAAAAAAGGAGAGAACTAATCACATGGCAGGACGCACACAAGATGAGTTAAAAACAGTAACGTTATTAGGAAATCAAGGAACAACCTATACTTATTCGTATGACCCAGATATTTTAGAAGTATTTGATAATAAGCATCCGAATAATGATTACTTTGTTAAATTTAATTGTCCAGAATTTACAAGTCTTTGTCCAATTACTGGGCAACCAGACTTTGCAACGATTTATATTTCATACATTCCGGGAGAAAAAATGGTGGAAAGTAAATCGTTAAAACTTTATTTATTTAGCTTCCGTAATCACGGAGATTTTCATGAAGATTGCATGAATATTATTATGAAAGATTTAATTAAATTAATGGATCCTAAATATATTGAAGTTTGGGGGAAATTTACACCACGCGGAGGAATCAGTATCGATCCTTATTGTAACTATGGACGTAAAGGAACGAAGTATGAGGAAATGGCAGCGTACCGCTTAATGAATCATGACTTATATCCAGAAAAGGTAGATAACCGATAATTGCAATCAGTCAGTTTTTAAAACTGATGGGCATGTTAAAAAGTGAAGTAAGCAAAAAAAATTCAACGAAAGTACTTTTAGTCATAAGATTTTTATTAAAACCGTTGTTTAGAATGAAAAAATTTTTGCTTTCAACTCTTTAATTAACTGATTTAGATGACGTAAATATGAATAACGGATTGAAAGAATTTTAAAATTCATCCGTTTCGTTTAATGCGACGTAACATCTTTTCATATAATCCAGTGTAAGAATCATCTTATCACTGGATTTTTTTATGAAACGGAGTGAGATAATGAAGTTAAAAATACGAAAAATGCAAGAAGAGGATGCGATGAAAATTGCGTTTTGGCAATATACCGAACCGTATGATTGGTATAACCTCGATGGACCACAGGAATGTGTCGAAGAGTTTTTACATGATCAATACTATACTGTCATTAGTCCTAGTGAACAAATTGTTGGGTTCTACTGTTATGGAACATCGGCTCAAGTATCCGTTGGAAAATTAAAGGGATTTTACGATGATCGAACCTACATGGATATTGGCTTAGGAATGAATCCCATATTATGTGGCAAAGGATATGGACCAAGTTTTGTTAAGATTGGAATGAAACATGCCAAAAAAAAGTTTAAGAGTGAAAAGTTTAGATTAACTGTTGCTAATTTTAATATCCGAGCGATTAAAACGTATGAAAAGGTGGGTTTCAAAGAGATTGGAGAATTTAAAACACCATCCATCTGTTTTAAAGTCATGTGTTATGAATAAACATTTAATCAAAAGATTTAAATAGTTCGAAAGGATGGTTACTACTTATTAATAAAATTAAACGGCTATAAATTAGAAGATGTACTTCATTCATCTAGAAGATTGGTAAAAAAAGATAAAAATTTAATAAAAAAGTTGCTAAAATGAAGAATCTTTTATATGATAGAGTGGTATCTAAAACGCTTTACTTAAGAGAGTAGTTTTGATTTTGAGGGAATTAAAAAAGGGGTGTAAATGAGAATGGTTGTTCCAAATGAACAGTTATTACAGCAAACAAGTGATGAATTAAAAAAGGCACGAGAATATGTTGCAAGTAAAAAAGATGAAATTATCTCGTTAAAGGAAAGAAATAGATTTCATCATATGCCAGAAGTAGGTTGGATGAATGATCCAAATGGTTTTTCTGTTTATCAAGGGGAGTATCATTTGTTTTATCAATATTTCCCATATGATGTGAAGTGGGGACCGATGCACTGGGGTCATGTTAAAAGTCGAGATTTAATTAAGTGGGAGTATTTACCTGTTGCAATGGCACCGGATCAATCGTATGAGACAGGTGGGTGTTTTTCAGGAAGTGCCTTAGAAGTCGATGGAAAACACATTTTAATGTATACAGGCCATACGAATCCAAATCCTGAAGATGAATCGTTTGTTCGTCAAGTCCAATGTTTAGCAGTTGGAGATGGTATTAACTATCAAAAGTATCAACATAATCCTGTCATTAAGACTGAACAAATGCCAGAGCGTTCAAGTTTAACGGACTTCCGTGATCCGAAAATATGGAAAAAAGATGGAACATATTATTGTGTCCTTGGAAGTAAGAGTGATGAAAATAGTGCACGAGTGCTGTTATATCGTTCTGAAAATTTAATGGATTGGACGTATGTCGGTTTAGTCGGAGAAAGTAATCATGAATTTGGATACATGTGGGAATGTCCAGATCTTTTTCATTTAGATGGAGAAGATGTTTTAATTATGTCACCACAAGGGGTGCCAGTTGAAGAATTCAGACATAAAAATACAAACACAACGGTTTATTGTTTAGGACATTTAAATTATGAGACGGCTCATTTTGAGCGTCGTGTCATGGAAGAGATTGATTATGGATTAGATTTTTATGCGCCACAAACGACTGAAAGCTTAGATGGTCGACGTATTATGATTGCATGGATGCAATCTTGGCATCAAAATATGCCAACGGATCAATACGGATGGGTCACATCAATGACCATTCCACGCGAGCTAACGATTAAAGGCGATGTGATGTATCAATGGCCAGTTCGTGAAATTAACAAGTATCGAACAGGGCATATTAGACATGATTCGGTGATTGTTAACGGTCATAAAACATTAGCGGGAATTGAAGGTCGTCATCTAGATATGGAAATGGTCATTGACTTAAAACAAGCGAAGCGTTTTGAAATAAAAGTCATGAAAGGTCAAGGACAAGAAACGACAATCCTTTATGAAAAAGATCGTGAGGTCCTAAGCTTTGATCGTCGTCAAAGTGGAAGCGGAATTGAAGGTCTTAACTATCGAGAAATGCCTGTTTCATTAATCGATGGTAAGTTATCACTCCGTTTACTTATGGATACTTATTCAGTCGAGTTGTTTGCTCAAAACGGAGCTCATGCGATGACTTCAACGGTTTACTCAAGTTTAGATGCTCAAGGCATTGAGTTTATCAGTGATGAGGAAGTGGAAATGACCATTGAAAAGTGGGAATTAAACCTTTAATTTGATCAACTGTTAGTTGAAAAAGAAATAAGACGCAAGAATCCGTCACAAGATAAAATGAAACGAGGGTGAAAATGTTGAAATTAAATGTTGCACTAATTGCACACGATCGAATGAAAGACCAAATGGTTAATTTTTGTTATGCTTATGAACGCATTTTAAAAAAACATGAATTATATACGACTGGAACAACGGGATCTCGAATTGAAGCTGGAACGAAGTTAAAAGTGAGTAAGTTGGCATCAGGACCGCTTGGCGGTGATCAACAAATTGGAGCGATGATCGTAACAGAAGATATTGATTTAGTGATTTTCTTACGTGACCCATTAACGCCGCAGCCACATGAAACAGATATTCAAGCCTTAATTCGTTTATGTGATGTTCACTATGTCCCAATTGCAACGAATTTAGCGTCAGCAGAAATTTTTGTCAACGCACTTGATAAAGGCGAATTAGACTGGCGAATTTTAAGAAGACGTCATCAGTCATGATTTCTTTTAGTCATAACGAGATAACGCTTCATTTTGCTAAACGATGAAGCTAGTTTCAATAAGTGAGAGTTAAACAATGAAGTGAAATTTAGCCTAAAAAATGAGATCAAAAAGATCTCATTTTTTGTTTTAATAAGACTTAATTAAAAGAGAGAGCTGATTCAAATGACATAAATAAAGCAGTGTGGGTCATACTAGCTAACGTAACTTATTCAATCATTAAGTAGAGGTGTGACCATGAAAAAACTACTGTATATCACTGTAAACTCTAAGCCTGAGACACAATCAACTTGTCGAACTGTTGGTCGTGCGTTAGTGAATGAAATTCAATCCGTTTATCCCGAGTTTCATCTAGAAGAATTAGATTTATATCAAGAACATATTCCAAGATTAGAGTATCAATATTTTGAGTCAAGAAACTGCATGATTCACCAAGAAGCGTTAGAACAATTACCGCCAAAAGAACAAAAAGAAGTTCACCAAATTGTGAAGCTATGCGATCAATTTAAAGAAGCTGATGTGATTGTGATTGCGGCTCCGATGTGGAGTTTATCTTTTCCCGCTCCTTTAAAAGAATACATTGATTGTATTGTTCAAGTCGGAAGAACGATTACGTTTGATGGCCTTTTATCGATGCCAAAAGGATTGTTAAATGATAAACCAAGAACCGTTGTTTATGTCCAATCATCAGGGGCTAATGTTATGTGGATGATGAATCCCATTTTAAATAAAGGATTAAGATACATCGAGGATATTATGAAGTTTATGGGGATTAAAAAGTTTGAAGAGTTATTAGCGGATGGAACAGGGGAAACAGAAGAAGAAAGACAAAAGGCGATTGAACAAGCTAAAAAGAAAATTCCAAGTATCGTGAAGCACCTAGAGTTTAGTAAAGAATAAGATGAAAAGATCGTTAACAAAGAAGCATCAAGTAAAAGATGATTAAAAGATAAAAATCTGACGTTAGAATCAAGAAAAACGTAGAGATGAATAAAGGCAAAAACTTCATGAAGAAATGAATGATGACCTCGTGATTTGAAATTCATGAAGCGGTTTGTGATTACGTTATTTTCATAGGTAGTCAAACAAAAGGATTTCATGATATAATTCTCATACATCAGAATTATTTTTTATAAAAACTTTTATCTAGATAAAAGTTTTGGAGGTCAATATGAGAATTGGTTTTTTTGATTCAGGAATTGGTGGATTAACGGTTTTAAGTGAAGCGCTGAAACGTTTGCCAAATCATGAATATTTATATTATGCAGATACATTACATGCCCCTTATGGGCCTAAACCTAAAGAAGAAGTTCGAGACTATGTGCTTCGTGCGATTAATTTTTTAGTTGAAGAAGGAGCAGAAATGATTGTCATTGCTTGTAATACGGCGACAAGTATTGCGGTGGCAGAACTTCGACAAATGTATGACATTCCAATTATCGGGATGGAACCTGCGGTGAAGCCGGCAATTGAGTGTGTTTCCAATAAAGATCAACGTGTTTTAGTAACTGCCACACCGCTCACACTAAAAGAAGAAAAGCTAAAGAAACTGATTGCGACGTTAGATATACATCATCAGACCGATTTATTACCGTTAGCTGATTTGGTCCGTTTTGCTGAATCGGATCAATTTTCAGATGAGGTGATTCTTCCGTATTTAAAACAGGCCCTTCATGACTATGACATTCAAACGTATGGGGCGGTTGTTTTAGGATGTACGCATTTTCCATTATTTCGAGACTCATTTAAAAAGATTTTTTCTTCTGAGGTTCAACTTATTGATGGAAGTAAAGGAACAATTTCACACTTAGAAAAGCTAATGTTGAAGCAAAACGCTCAAATCAGTGAGACGCCTTCAGTCACGTTTTATCGTTCAGGTGTCAAACTTGAAAGTGAAAAAGAGATTGAACCATTTTTAAATATTTTAAATCGACTAGGGGTTGAATAAACGAAACGGTTTTAAAAAGAATGAGGGTGAGTAGTCATATGTGATCACTTCTTATCATAAAGTAATCTTAACTAAGTAGAGAAAATGATAAAGATGTGGTGATAACATGGACTTTCAAAATGTAAATCCCGAGTTGTTTATCGTTGTTGGTGAATTACTTGGAAATGTGATAGCAAACGAACTCCCATTTAATGTACAAAATGCGGTCGGCAATTGGTTACAGCTTGTAGGACAAGCGATTGAAACCTATAATGCACAGCAACAATATTATCAACAAGGTCCTGGGCGTTATTTCACCCCTGATAGTTTTAATGTGGATAATCCATTTTGTCAACAAACTCAGCAAGGCTCACAAAATGGATCAGCAGTGAGTGGTTCGGATCAAGCTCCACAACAAGAGGACGTTTTACCTAAGTCTTCCCGAGACACAAATGAGGCAGATGGAAATGAACGTTCAACAGATGGGGCGCTTCATATCATTAAACTTCAAGAAACGATAGAAAAACTTATGAATCGAATGGAGCAATTAGAGTCAGAAATTGAAAACTTAAAATCAATGGGCGAGACAGAATAACTCATGTTAAATTTTTAACATGAGTTATTTTTGTTTGCACATAATAAAAGACGTGGAGGTGATTAATGATGAAACATTACAGTCATCAAACGTATCGAAAAGTAAATGAGAAATCAGAGGTAGAATTTGCTTCGGAATTTGCTCCACTGGATCATTATTTAGATCAAGAAGCACAACGCGCCTTTTTATCAGCAAAAGCTGGTGGAATGATTACGAAACGTTTAGTTGAAGTTGGCGAACAAATGCTAATAAAAAATAAAACTAAAAATGATTAAATCAAAGGCTCTGTTTTAAAAGAGTGTTGATATTTAACTAAAAACATGTACGTCAGGTGGATGCCATGAAACGATTCATCCATTGACGTTGATATGGCCACTGGTTTTAGTCATCAACATTTATTTAAAACACAGCCAAATCAAAAAAAATCATAAAGAAGTTTTTTCTTTATGGTTTTTTTATTTAACATAAATAGACACCATCCATCTTTTAACGTGTTTAAAAATGATGACTAAAACTTTAAACCTAGAAGTTTTCATCGTACGTTATGTCTTCATAAACTGCTCAATAATGAACACGTTTGGCTTTAAAGATATCATTCATTGACTGAATTCGATCGATCACAGAACGAGAAATCATACAAAAGTCGTTACATCAGGAGAAAAGGAATGTAATTTGAAATCAGAAAAACTCAAGATTTGAAGATGAAAAGGTTTATTATCTGCTAAAAAAGGTGAAAAAATGAGATGCTCTCTATTATAAAATAAGAGACAATCATTTAATTTCTATTAGTAAAAGTAGTTGACTTAATAATCACAAACTAAGACACGATTTATACATGGAATGTTCATAAAAAAAACATAATTTAATATTTAAAAACGATTTCATCGAAGAACGCTATTTACTTTTACAAAAAATGGAAATATAATACATCGTAACATCACATCAAACAGGTGATGAGATAAAGGGAGGGACCAGATATGAATAAGAAACATTTATGGTTAGCCGGAGCATGTTTACTTGCTGTCGGGGGATGTAGTAATGACAGTGAAGTAAAAGAGCCTGAAAACAAACCACAAGATGAGGGAGGATCAGAAAGTACAGACGTTTATCGAAACGACTATAACTATGTGTACTCAAGTGATCCAGATACGTTTGATTACCTTTATTCATTCCAAGCTATTGACAATGAACATACTTCAAACTTTGTGGATGGATTATTAGAGCATGATCAATACGGTAACTTAGTTGGTGCTTTAGCTGAAAGTTATGAAGTAAACGACGATTCAACGGTATTTACGTTTAAGATTCGTGAAGGAGCGACATGGGTTACAGATGAAGGGGAAGAATATGCAGATGTAACGGCACATGACTTTGTTGCTGGATTACGCCACGCAGCAGAATTCCAATCACAAACACTTTATTTAGTTCAGTATACAATTAAAAACTTAGACGCTTATACAAAAGGTGAAGTTGAGTGGGATGAAGTTGGAATTAAAGCGCTTGATGATTATACACTTGAATATACGCTTGAAGAACCAACACCATATTTCCATACGTTAACAACTTACTCAACATTAATGCCAGTGAATCAAGAATTCTTAGAAAGTAAAGGAGAAGGATGTAAATTAGGAAGTCCAGATCCAGGGAACTGTTCATTTGGGGAAGTCGCAGCAGACGGAATTCTTTACAACGGGGCTTACATTTTATCAAACTACGCTTCAAAATCAGTGATTGAATATACAGCTAATGAAAACTATTGGGATGCTGAACACGTGTACATTCCAAAAGTAAAATTAGTTTACTATAACGGATCAGATCCAGATAGTTTATTCAATGGATTTGATAAAGGTGAATATTCAGCGGCACCTGTTTATACAGATAACGCAGCTATTTATAAAACGGCCAAAGAAAAATACGGAGATGCGATTTACATTAGCCGTACGACATCAACGACATTTTGGATTTCATGGATTTTTGATCGTAATATTTATCATGCACCAGGAAATGAAACTCAAGATGTGTCACCACAAACAGATAAACAAAAAGCAGATACTAGTTTAGCAAAACAAAACACAGCGTTTAGAAAAGCGATTTTCTATGCATCAGATATTTCGGCTGTTAACTCTCAATACGTGGGAGAAGATTTAAAACTTGGACGTTTACGTAATACATTAACACAACCAGATTTCGTGTTAACAAGTGAAGGAACATTATACGGAGACTTAGTTTCTAAGGCGTTAACACAAACGAATCCAACGGAGTATCCAGAAGGATTTGATTTATCAGATGGACAACTTGCATATTATAACCCAGAGTTAGCTTTACAATATGCAAATCAAGCAAAAGAGGAATTAGGAGCTTTAGGTGTTGAATTCCCAATTCAATTAGATGCTATTGTAAATGGTGAAAGTGAAAAAGGCGTAAAAGCTGCTCAAGCATTAGCTGATGTCTTAGAAACAAATTTAGATGGATTTGTGAAGTTAAATATCATTTTATCAGACTCAACGACGATGTCATCAATGAATACAGCTGACACAATGAATACCGATCTTTATATTGGAACAGGTTGGGGACCAGACTACGGAGATCCAAAAACATACGTCGATATCATGGACCCAGATAGTGGAGATATGTTGAAATATTTAGGATTAAACTGGACAGGATCAGAAGTTGGAGAAGATGCGGCGGTTAAAGAAGCCATCGGATTATATGAATTTAAAGCATTAAAAGATGCGGCTGAAGCAGTGATTGATGATAATGATAAACGCTTTGAATTATACGCACAAGCAGAAGCTTACTTACTTGATAATGCCTTATTCATTCCATACATCACACAAGGTGGAAATTACTCAGTTTCAAAAGTTGTTCCTTATACTAACTTATACGGAGCTTATGGATTATCAGATTCAAAATATAAATATATGCAAGTATCTGATAGTATCGTAACAAATGAAGAACGTGAAGCGCTAAAAGCAGATTGGGAAAGTAAATTAGGGGAATAAGTGTGACTTTAAATATACAAAAAGATTGGGGCTTTCCCTAATCTTTTTGTATATCAAAATAAAGGGGGAATAGTCATGAAACACTATATGTTTAAACGATTTTTGAGATCCTTATTTTCGATATTTATGGTGCTAACGATTGTTTTTACATTAATTTACTCAGTTATCCCTCGTGATCGTGTGTTCTTTTTGGATAGCAACGTGGAAAAAATCCAAAAAAGGCCAGACGATTATGCCAATTATAAATATGTTCAATGGGAAAAGTTGGGTTACTTAAATTATGAGACGATTCAAGATTATTGTAAAGGATTATATGGAACGGCTAATGAGCAATATTCAAACTGTATTTTACCTGAATCAAAGGAAACGTCGGACTATATCGAGTTAAAACAGCAACAAGGGTGGGAAACCTTCTTCTTTGAACAATCAAGACAAGCTTATGCGGTTGAAGAAATTTCAGTTTTACGTCGAGCAATCAACTGGTGGGTGAACTTAATCGAAATTGATTATCCAGGAAAAGTTCAGACTCAAAATGAAAATTTAGAGCGTCAAGTGTATGTTGGAAAAGATTTTAATGGACGTCCAGCACTCATGTGTTCAGGATGTGAAAGTAAGTATTTACTTTATTTTAATGGAAGCTTTCCTTATATCCATCAAAATTTTATTCGTCTAAACTTAGGAACGTCATATCCAACTTATAGTGGTCAAGAAGTATTAGAAGTTGTTTCAAGTTCTCAAGGAGAAAAAGTGAAACAAGAAGTGACGATGCCAAATGGAGAGGTTAAATCATCGTCAATAAACTTCTATACGTGTAAATATAAAGAGACGTTAGATAGTATGGATCAAAAGAATTTTACAGATCATTATGCCGACTGTGAAACAATCAAAAGTGATCCATCGATGATTCACATTTCATTTTCGATGGGGCTTGTTTCTCTGTTATTAACGTATATTATTGGATTGCCTATTGGGATTCAAATGGCTAACCATAAAGGAAAATGGATTGATAAGTTAGGTCAATGGTATATTATCTTTATGAATGCCATCCCAGCATTAGCTTACATTGTTTTAGTTCGTTTTATCGGGGGAAAATATTTCGGACTACCATCAATGTTTCCAATGCTTGGAGCGAATGATTATCGATCATATATCTTACCAATCATCTCGTTAACGTTAGGATCAGTAGCGGGTCGAATGATGTGGATGCGCCGATACATGATTGATCAAAGCACGATGGATTATGTGAAGTTTGCTCGTGCTAAAGGGTTATCAGAAAATGAAATCTTCTTTAAACATATTTTTAGAAATGCGATTGGACCAATTGCTCACGGAATTCCAGCAGCAGTTATCTTATGTATTTCAGGAGCATTGATTACTGAGGGGGTTTATAGTATTCCTGGAATGGGGAAAATCTTACCTGATTCTATTTCCATCTATAATAACTCGATGGTTGTTGGTTTAACGTTTATCTTTACTGTTTTAAGTATTTTATCAACCTTCCTTGGAGATTGGTTATTAACGTTAGTTGATCCACGTATCAGCTTAGAAGAGAAAGGGGGACATTAAGCATGAGTGATTCAAGATTTGAGTTTGTCACACACGATGCAACAGCATCTGAACATATTGCAGCACCTGCCTATTCGTATTGGCGTTCGGTCGCACGAGGGTTTTTAGGAAATAAATTAACTGTCTTTTTATTAATTGTCGTTGTTGTGTTAACGCTAATTGCTTTTATTCAGCCTTCCTTTTCGGGCTATGATCCGATGGTATTACCAAATATTAATAAGCCTGAAATGCGCTTTTTAGGGATTTCAGCTCAGTTTCCATATGGAACAGACGGTTCAGGGAGTTCAGTTTGGGATGTCGTTTGGGCAGGAACCAAAACGTCTTTAATGGTTGGGTTTATTGTGACGACCATTAATACAGTGATTGGTGTCTTAGTCGGATCAGTTTGGGGATTTTCAAAAACGATCGATAAGTTTATGCTTGAAGTTTATAATATTATTTCAAGTGTGCCTTACATTTTAGTGGTGACGGTCTTACTTTATGCGATTGGGCGTGGATTTTGGCAATTAATTATCGCGATGTGTTTAACAGGTTGGTTAGGAACGGCGTATTTTATTCGTACACAAGTCATGATCATTCGTGACCGTGAGTATAACTTAGCGTCAAAATGTTTAGGAACACCAATTTTTCGATTAGTGACCCGTAATATTTTACCGTATCTTTTATCGGTTGTGATGACGAGTGTTTCACTTGAAATTCCAGCAGCCATTTCAACAGAAGTAACATTATCGTTCTTAGAGATTGGATTAAATGTTTCAATTCCATCACTAGGGCGTATGATTAATCAGTACTCAAACTACTTTAATGGATACCCACATTTATTTTGGGCACCTGTTTTAACTTTAGCTGTTGTAACCGTATCACTTTATTTAATTGGTCAAGCATTAGCAGATGCCTCAGATCCAAGAACTCACATGTAGGAAGGGGAGTGAGACGATGAGTGAAAAAGAAACTGTCTTAAAAGTTCGTGATTTAGAAATTAAGTTTAGAGTTCATAACCATTATTTAAATGCTATTCGTCGCATCTCATTAGATTTATATAAAGGGGAAACACTGGCAATTGTTGGCGAATCGGGTTCAGGAAAATCAGTTTTGATTAAATCTTTTACTGGAATGTTAGAATCTAATGGAATGATTACAAATGGAGAGATTATTTTTGAAGGTGAGAACTTAGCCACAAAGAAAAAGAATAGTGACTGGTTAGGCATTCGAGGGGCTAAAATAGCAACCGTCTTTCAAGATCCTATGACGTCGCTAAATCCTGTTCGAACGATCGGTTCTCAAATTGCTGAGGTCATTTTAAAACATCAAAAGTTATCTAAAAAAGAAGCGAAAGAAAAGGCAATTGATCTTATGAAACGTGTTGGAATCACGGATGCCGAAAAACGTTTTGGAGATTATCCGCATCAATACTCAGGTGGAATGCGTCAACGAATTGTGATTGCCATTGCCTTAGCTTGTCGTCCACAAATTTTAATTTGTGATGAACCAACGACTGCTTTAGATGTGACCATTCAAGCACAAATTTTACAGTTAATTAAAGATTTGCAAAAAGAGTATGGATTCACAACGATTTACATCACTCATGACTTAGGAGTGGTGGCAAACGTCGCAGATCGCGTGGTTGTGATGTATTCAGGACAAATCATTGAATATGGTGAGGTAGAAGAAATCTTCTATGAACCTGCGCATCCTTATACATGGGCTTTACTATCGTCCCTTCCACAATTAGGGACAAAAGGAACCGAACTTTTCTCAATCGATGGAACACCTCCGTCGTTATATAACGAAATTATAGGAGATGCCTTTGCACCACGAAATAAATTTGCCATGAAAATCGATTTTGAGGAAGAACCTCCTTTCTTTGAAATTACACCGACTCATTTTGCAAAAACTTGGCTACGTGATCCACGAGCACCTCAAGTCCAAATGCCAGAACCACTACAAAACTTACATGAAAAACTCGTCTCAGTTTACGGATCATTACAAGGAGGTGCAAGTTAATGGCTGAAGAACGTGAAGTATTATTATCTGTTCGTGATTTGGAAATAAAATTTAAAGATTTCGTTGCCGTTTCGGATGTCAATTTTGACATTTATAAAGGAGAAACCTTTTCACTCGTAGGGGAGTCAGGATCAGGAAAGACAACGATTGGTCGTGCGATTATTCGCATTAACGAAACCTCTAAAGGTGAAATCTTATATAAAGGAAAAAAAATTAATGGAAAGCTTTCACGAGACATGAATAAATATGTCGTGAAAAATATTCAAATGGTGTTTCAAGATCCAGCCGCTTCTTTGAATGAACGAGCAACGATCGATTACATTATCTCTGAGGGATTGATTAACTTCCATCTCTATAAAGATGAGGCAGATCGTCGACAAAAGGTCGTTGATGCTTTAACTTCAGTTGGATTATTGCCAGAGCATGCGACGCGTTATCCGCATGAATTTTCAGGCGGACAACGTCAACGCATCGGAATGGCCCGTGCGATGGTGATGGAACCAGAATTTATTATTGCTGATGAGCCAATTTCTGCACTTGACGTTTCTATTCGAGCTCAAGTCTTAAATCTACTCAAAAAACTGCAAGCTGAACGAGAGCTGACTTATTTGTTTATCGCCCATGACTTATCGGTTGTTCGTTTTATTTCAGATCGAATTGCTGTTATTCATAAAGGACGTATTGTTGAGTTAGCAGAAGCTGAGGAACTATTTTTAAATCCGTTTCATCCTTATACTAAGTCGTTACTATCGGCGATTCCTATTCCTGATCCACGACTTGAAAAAAGTAAACAGTTAATTGTATATACTGGAGATGAACATGATTATAGTGTTGATAAACCATCATGGACAGAAATTACACCAGGTCACTTTGTTTGGGCAAATGAAAGTGAAGCTAACGAATATAAAAAACAAGCAAAAACAAAATAAGCACACAAAAAACGGTTCAATGAACCGTTTTTTTATGTCTTTATAAGGATGAAGTCGAATATCTTATTAAAGAAAGAGGTGATTAATATGCAATTAAAACGATATAATCGTCAAAAAGCGATTGACTATGCCAGAAAGTGGGCATTAGATCGCAATCCGATTTATCATGATTATGAAAAATATGGTGGAGATTGTACAAATTTTATTTCTCAATGCTTACATGCAGGGGAGATTCCGTTTGATGAAAGTGGCAAAGACATCACGAAGAAGTGGTATTGGTATAGTGATTATTCAAGAACGCCATCGTGGACAGCTGCGGAACCATTAGAAGCGTATTTACTTGGTAATAATAAAAAGAACACGCAAAATTATGGAATTTACGCCTCGTTTTGTGACTATGAAGACATGGAATTAGGCGATCTTGTTCAAAAACGCATCAATGGTCAAATTACTCATACAATGATTGTCACATCAAAAGTATTAGATCGAAATGGGCGTATCATCGACTACTTAGTGTGCCAACATACGTATGACTTGAAAGATTTTCCACTCTCTCAAAAAGATGGTGTGTTAAGCTATATTAAAATTCACGGTTATTATGCGTAATCCTTTTAATGTCGATGTGTTTGTTTGATTTTATGAGGGTCAAATAGTATAAAAGTAGTATCAAATCTCACTTAAAATCAGTCATCATACCTTAAACTTAAGTTGTCATTAGATTCGATGCAGTAGCGATTGAAGCTTTAATTATAATCATTTAAGTTATTCGAACGAAAGGAGTACAATTGTGTTTTTATCAACACGAGTGATTTAAAAATTGAAATAGGTAGCTTCTGTCAGGCATGAATTTAGTGGATTGTTTTATACTAATATTGTCGTTATTCGACAAGAAAGTGAGGTTATGATAATGAGTTGTAAAACTAAAAATCATAAAAAAGCTGAAAAAACAGAAACTAATAATCAATGGGCAGGACAAGCCGCTATTGGAAATAGTAGCGATCATCAACAAAAAACAGAGTTTAGTAATGAGTGGGT
Source organism: Turicibacter sp. TJ11 (assembly GCF_021497505.1). Taxonomy (NCBI): domain Bacteria; kingdom Bacillati; phylum Bacillota; class Erysipelotrichia; order Erysipelotrichales; family Turicibacteraceae; genus Turicibacter; species Turicibacter sp. TJ11. The sequence goes on from NZ_CP069349.1 coordinate 509,003, forward strand.
TTCAACAAATAAATTAGCAACACAAGAAAACCCAAATAAACGCTAAATTTAAATGAGAAAGACACAAAATGCTAAGGAGTTTTTGACCATAGCGTTTTGTGTCTTTTTTTGTTATAATAAAGATAACAACATGAAGGAAGGGTGAGGACATGGAGCTATTTGTTTCGGATTTAGATGGTACTTTATTAAATAAGTCAAGCAAAGTTTCAGAGAAGAGTCGAATGATTATTAATGACTTAATTGAAAAAGGAGTTCAGTTTACAGTCGCGACTGCTCGTACACATGCGACGGTGATTGAGTTATTAGAAGGATTAGATATCCGTATGCCAATTACGATCATGAATGGGGTCGGAATCTATGATTTAAAACAAAGAAAATATTTAGAAATCGTTGATGTAGAAAAAGAAGCGGTTAAAAAAACATTAACGATTTTTGATGAGCTAGGGCTTGAAGCGATGGTATATGGAATTAAAGACGACCAATTATCAGTGTTTTATCGTCAAATGAATAACCATGTCTCAACCAATTTTTATGAGCAACGTAAAGATAAAACGTTAAAAAAATTCGAACAAATTGAACAATTTAACTCGATTGTTGAAGATTATCAAATCGTTAATATGTTAGTGTTTGATCGATTAGACTTAATTGAAGAAGCATATCGTCAAGTTCAATCAGTGGAGGGAATTACAGCGACTTATTATGCGATGCGTGAAGAAGGATTTGGATACATGGAATTATATAGCGCAGCTGCTTCAAAAGCTAACGGAATTAAAGCATTGGCGAAATACGCTAATTTTGAAAAAATTATTGGATTTGGAGATAATTTAAACGATTTACCAATGTTTGAGTTTGCTGATGAGGCTTATGCACCAGCTAATGCAGTTGATGAAATTAAAGCGATCGCAACAGGTGTCATCGGTCATCATGATGAAGACGCAATTGCACTTTATATAAAAGAACGTTACGAACGTCATCAAAAATAAAAAAAAAGGGATTTTGATTCTAAAAAGTCATCAGACGTTGAATCAAGATCCTTTGGCTCTTTGTCAAATAGTGTTGCTGATTAATTTTTAACCTATTACAATGAGTGACTTCAATTGAAATCCTAGTGGCTATGCTGCTAGGATTTTTACTTTAGGTTTGGTTAGATTTTGAGTCATAAGAATTCTTGATTTAATTACCCTACTAGTGGAGGAGACATGCTCCGCATGGTAGGTGACCCAATGGTAAAAGCTTCGATAGCCAAAAGCGATTCGTTTAATGACTTTAATTTTATTGTTAATCCCTTCAATGGGACCATTGGTATACGAAGTGGTCAGTGTGTTTTCAATATAAGACTGGTACGTTTTAAACGTTTGAAAAGCGGTTTGGAATTCAGGAGAAATCAGAGGATATTTAGCTTGAAGTAAGTGATGGAATCGCTCGAAGTTTTTGGTTTGAAGAGCGAAGAGTAAGTCTTGATAAAGATCATAGGTTGCTTTTAATTCAGGAGATAAATCAAGTAAAAAGTTTAGGATATCAATTTCTCGCATCGGTTGTTTGAAACAGTAAACGGAGCGATAAGTGGTGGTATTAATTAACGTGTGGGACTTTAAGAATAAGCGCCAGTAACGTTTAAATTTACGACTGTGTTTTTTGAATTGTTTCATGAATCGAATCCTTGTTTTATTTAACGCACGAGAAATATGTTGAACGAGATGGAATTTATCAATGACAATTTTCGCGTGCGGAAAAAGCTCCTTAATTAAGCTGATATAAGGGGCATACATATCAATGACAATGTGTTTGACACGAGAACGTGCTTCTTTGGTATAGCGTTTAAAATACGTTTGAAGGGAGCTTAAGCGACGATCTTCAATGATATCGATGATTTGTTTGGTATCAGCGTCACAAAAGATGAAGGACATGTGGCCCTGAGCAGATTTAACCGATTTAAATTCATCAAAACAAAGATTTTCTGGGAGGGAATTAAAATTTAATGATTGAGATTCATAGAAGCTGTGAATGATACGATTGACAGTGGAATGAGAGACTTGATGACGACGGGCAATATCAGACTCTGAAATCTTATTTTGAGCCTCTAACGCAATGGCGTGTTTCGTGTGATAAGAGATGAAGCAATTTTTTTCAACAATCGATGTTTTTAGAGTGAACGTCGACTGACAATGCCCACAGTAGTAACGCTGTTTCTTTAAATCTAAATAAGTATCATGGAGTGAAACTTTAGGAATGACAATTCGAGACGTTTTGAACCCATGCTTTTTAAATTTAGAATCAAATAGTGTGCCACAGTGTTCGCAATGAGTGGGTTGATAAGATAAAATTCCTTTAAAAATGAAGCTAGTCACACCATGAAGCTTCACCTCTTCAAAATAATCTTCTTGGAACGTAATATTTTTATCTTTAATAGTTAAAAATTTTCTAGTAAAATATGAGTGAGACATTCAATCCATCCTTTCTATTGTTTTCTTGGTCGATAACATTGTAACAGGATAGAGATGAGATGTCTCTTTTTTTATGCCATGAAAAAAGCGTTGCTTCATCAGCAACACCAAATATTATAGAACCGATCCTTTTTGTTTAGCTTGCTTAAAAAATTTAAAATTAAACACCTTTATTTTAGTTAAGAAATGAAGGTTTTATTTCATGTCAATTGAAAGTGAAGATGAAGTAAGTCAATCGGAAGAACATAGGAGAGGTTCGCTTTAAAAGATATTTTTACAGTTTTTATCTAATAAATGGGATAGTATTTGCACAACCGTTTAAACTATAGTATTATTATAATAGTTGCATACGATTGGAGGAGATTGTAAATGGCTGTGTCAAAGTACTATAAAATTGAGGAAGCGAATCAAGAGATTGGGAACATTGAAATTCATTCACAAGTTTTTGAAGTGATTGCCCATAACGCCACAGCAGAAATTGAAGGGGTTTCAAAAATGTTTGAAAGTATCTCACAATCAATTGCCGATACTTTTAATAGTAAAAAACATCGTAATGGTGTTGAAGTAGAATTTGATGCAAACGGTTTAGTGATTGATGTGTATGTCAGCATAAAAGCAGGCTATTCAATTAATGAAGTAGCAGAAAAAATTCAAAGAAATATTCATCAAATGATTTATCATATGACTTCTGTAAAAACATCAGAAATTTACGTTCACGTTGTATCAATTGATTTTGATTAAAAAATAAACCACTGAAAGTGGTTTATTTTTATTTTTTTCCGCAATTTTTTCATAAATATGATAACATATATAGTTGAAACCTTTAAAAATAGTATACAATATATATAAGTAGCGATAAGTGTCTGAGATCAGAAAACTTTTAACGCTACAATAGGTTGTCTTAGTAGCTAAAAAACTGACAAGCGAAGTGTTGTTCTCATCAAGTGAATTACTTTTCGTTTTATATATAGTTGTAGCAGCTTAGAAGATTTGAATAGAAAGAGGGATTTTTGTGATTCGTCATGTATTACGTCAATTTGCAGTACAAACATTATATCAAATGGAAGTGGGGCAGATGACCAAAGAAGAAGCCATCGAAAATATTGAGTGGATGGTTGAAGGTTTAAAAGAAGAAGCTATGGAAGTAATGGCTGAAGAAGTAACACCATATCAGATCTTAGAAGTAGAACGTCAATTTACATTAGATGAGTTTTACTTTGAATTAGTGAATGGTGTTTTAACACATAAAGAAGAATTAGATCAAATCATTGATCAAAACTTAAAAGGTTGGAGTTTCTCACGCTTAAACAAAGTGGATAAAGCGATTTTACGTTTAGCAACTTATGAAATGAAATTCTGTCAAGAGACACCAACTAAAATTGTCATCGATGAAGCGTTAGAATTAACAAAAGAATTTTCAGATACTGGAGATGGAAAAGCACGTAGCTTTAACAATAAAGTATTAGATCAAATTAGTAAAAATATGGCATAGTAGGATGTGAGCAGATATGGAGGAAAGACAGCCCTTAACCGTTAAGGCGTTAACGAAGTATATTAAATTAAAATTTGATTACGATAAAAACTTACAAGGTCTCTTATTAAAAGGAGAATTGTCAAATGTTAAACGCCATTCACGAGGTCACATCTATTTCACGTTAAAAGATGATGAGGCACAAATTAATGCGGTTATGTTTGCAAGTGCCGCCTCACATTTAACCTTTGTTCCAACAGAGGGAATGCAAGTGGTTGTCAAAGGCCATATCACCGTTTATGAAGCGGGTGGTTCTTATTCTATGTATGTCAAAGAAATGACAGAAGATGGAGTAGGAAATCTTTATGTTGCTTTTACTCAAATGAAAGAACGTTTAGGTGCAGAGGGACTTTTTGATGCAAGATTTAAGCAGCCTATTCCAACATATCCGCAAGCCATAGGAGTTATTACTTCACCAACTGGAGCTGCTATTCGAGATATTTTATCGACGATTAAACGGCGTTTCCCGCTTGTTAAAGTTTATGTTTATCCCGCATTAGTGCAAGGCGAGCAAGCGGAATCTTCGATTATTTCTTGTATTAAGCAAGCCAATCAAATGAATTTGGTGGATACGTTAATTGTAGGTCGTGGTGGTGGATCGATTGAAGACTTATGGGCATTCAATAAGGAAGGCGTGGCTAGAGCCATTTTTGAATCAAAAATTCCGATTATATCAGCTGTTGGTCATGAAACGGATTTTACGATTGCTGATTTTGTGGCCGATCATCGAGCGCCAACGCCTACAGCAGCAGCTGAACTAGCTGTTCCAAACTTACCGGATGTCTTAGCTCATTTTAATCAACTCAATGTTCGGCTAAATCATAGCTTTAATACGTTGTTTGAACAAAAAAAGACGAAACTATTTCAATTAACCGAGCATTACATCATGAAAAATCCGCATGCACTATTTGAGCAACGACTCATGTATGTAAATCAATTAAGTGATAAGTTACAATTTGTGTTACAAGATCAACTCAATCGACACAAAGAGTTATTAGTGACGCATCATCATCGGTTAAGTCAGTTTAATCCGATGAGTAAAGTCGAAAGTTCTAAACAACACGTCACCTTACTGACTCAAACGATGTCAGGATGTATGACACAACGATTACTTGAACAAAAACAACATTATCACGTTTTACTAACTAAACTTGAAATGTTAAATCCATTATCAATCTTAAAAAAAGGATACTCTGTCGTTACTGATGAAAATCAAGAGATGATTACAACGGTTGCCAATTTATCAGTTGGTCAAACCGTGTCCGTTGTCTTAGAGGATGGAACGATTAAAGCATCAGTTGAAGACATTGTGTCAAAGGTAAACTAACCAAAGGGGTGAATTTGAATGAGTGTATCCAAAATGAACTTTGACGAAGCATTACAACAACTTGAACAAGTGGTTCGTCAGTTAGAAGCAGGAAATTTACCGCTAGAGCGTTCGATTGAACTTTATAAGCAAGGGATGTCACTTTCAAATGAATGTCATCAAAAGTTACAACACATTGAGTCCGAAGTTGCTAAATTAGTAGATCCATCAGGAGCAACGACTGATTTTGAGGTATCGGGGGAGTAATCAGTGTTAGCACAATATATTGCCAAACATAAAACACCATTTGAAGCATATTTGTTAGAGTTAATTCAAAATGAGTCCATTCCGGATCAGTTAAAAGAATCAATGATCTACTCGTTATCAGTTGGTGGAAAACGATTAAGACCTATTTTGTTGTTTGCTGTTTTAGAGACACTAGGCCTTGATCCAAAAAAAGGATACCAAACAGCATCGGCGCTTGAAATGATTCATACGTATTCATTAATTCATGATGATTTACCAGCGATGGATGATGATGAGTTAAGACGTGGAAAGCCAACTAATCATATTGTTTTTGGGGAAGCAACTGCTATTTTAGCTGGAGATAGTTTATTGACACATGCCTTTGAAGTGATGAGTCGTGACCAGGAATTAACGCCTCATCAACGCTTAACACTGATCGGGATGTTAGCACAGGCAGCGGGGCCAAGTGGAATGGTAGCAGGTCAGATGCTTGATATGGCCGCTGAAAATACAACAATTACACTTGAACAGTTAAAAGAAATTCATGCGAATAAAACAGGACGATTGCTTGAATTTTCAGTTGTTGCTGGGGCAATTATCGCAGAGGCTTCTGGAGAAGTCGTGGAGTTGCTTCGTCAGTTTTCTAAACATATCGGATTAGCATTTCAAATTAAAGATGACATTTTAGATGTTGAAGGGGATTGTGAATTAATTGGTAAGAAGGTAGGGAGTGACTTAGAAAACGGTAAAAGTACTTACGTTTCTCTCACTTCTTTAGAAATGGCCAAACAAATGCTAGAGGATGAAATTAAGCAAGCACTAGAGATTTTAGATCGCTTATCTAATGACACCTCGTTACTAGCAGCCATTGCCAATTACATTAAAGAGCGTCAAGCATAACATAGGGGGCGATTGTTAGATAATCGCCTTTTGTTATTTTTTTGAAAATGGATGCAAAGGGAATTAATAGGAAAATACGTCGAAATATGATATGATAAAGTTGTTATTATCAATGAAAAAGGTTAAATGTTTAACATAAGGTTGGAGTGATTAAAGATGTTTGACATCGAAAAAATTAAAGATCCTTCATTCATCAAAAAATTGTCAACTCCAGAAATGCAAGTATTATGTCAGGATATCAGAACATTTTTGATTAATTCATTATCAAAAACAGGAGGCCATGTCTCATCAAATCTTGGGGTAGTAGAGTTGACAGTGGCGATGCATAAAGTATTTGATTCGCCAAAAGATAAGTTTATTTGGGATGTTGGACATCAAGTGTATATTCACAAAATATTAACGGGAAGAGCAGATCAATTCTCAACGTTAAGACAATTTAAAGGACTATCTGGATTTCCTAAGCGTAAGGAATCTGCGCATGATTGTTGGGAAACAGGTCATGCCTCAACTTCAATTTCTGCAGCCGTTGGAATGGCATATGCCAGAGATTTAAGTCAGGAAGATTATCATGTGGTGGCGGTCATTGGTGATGGGTCCCTTACAGGTGGAATGGCTTATGAAGCATTAAATCATATCGGTCATACAAATAAACGTTTAATTGTCATTATTAATGACAATGAGATGGCTATTTCGCCAAATGTCGGTGCGATGCATAACATCTTAGGAAGTATTCGCACCAATGAGTCTTATTTAACGACGAAACGTTGCTTAAAAAAAATATTAAAAAATAAAAGTTTTTTAAATCGCATGATGTATCGTGCGAAAGGAAGCTTAAAACGCTTTGTCATTGGAGACATTCCTTTTGATGCCATGGGATTTAAATACTTTGGACCGGTTGATGGTCATAACTTAGATGATCTGATTAAAAATTTAAATTTTGCTAAAAAAGCAGATAAGCCAGTTATTGTGCATGTTAAAACAACTAAAGGAAAAGGGTTCTCATACGCTGAACAAGATAAACTTGGAACGTGGCATGGTGTTGGCAAGTTTAATAAAGAAACGGGAGAAGTTTTCACGTCACAAAAGGAAAATAAAGTGTCTTGGAGTAATTTAATTTGTAACGGATTAATTGAACTGACGAAACATGATTCAAAAGTGGCAGTCATTACGCCAGCAATGATTAATGGTTCAGCTTTAAACGAATATCAACGACTTTATCCAAATCGTTTAATCGATGTTGGAATTGCTGAGGAGCATGCAGTCACGATGGCAGGTGGTATGGCAACACAAGGAATGAAACCATTTGTGTCCATTTATTCGACGTTTTTTAAACGTGCCTTTGATCAAGTTCATCATGACGTTGCCAGACAAGAGTTAAATGTGGTGTTTGGAGTCGATCGTGCAGGTGTGGTTGGAGCAGATGGAGAAACCCATCAAGGAATTTATGACATTCCTATGTTACGTCCGATTCCTAATATGACACTCATGATGCCAAAAGACGCAAAAGAAGCGTATGATTTGCTGTATACAGCTTATCAAATCGATGGGCCGGTCGCTATTCGATATCCTCGCGGTGAGGTCACGGATATGGTTGCTTCTTATGATTCATTTGAGTTAATTCCAGTCGGGTCATGGCAAACGTTAAAAACAGGAACAATGGCCTATATTATTTCAATGGGGCCAATTTTAGAGGACTTAGTCAACTTAGCACAACAATTAAGTCAAGATGAACGTTTAGATGTCGGTGTCATTAATGCTCGTTTTATTAAACCGCTAGATGACAAGCTTTTAGATGAGTTAGCAACTTATAATGTCCCGCTTATTGTTTATGAAGAATCGGCCGTTATTGGCGGATTAGGGACAGCTATTTTAGAGTACTATAACGAGACGAATCAAGTCGTTGAGGTGAAGCGAATGGGAATTCCTGATCTTTACGTCCAACACGGAAGTGTGCCAGAAGTACTTGAGGAACTTCATCTTTCGCTTCAAGACATCAAAGCAGAAATTAAAGAAGTGATTAAAAAATAGGTCGGTGTAAAATGAAAAAAGAACGTATAGATGTGTTATTAACACAGTTAGGATATTTTAATTCGCGTGAAAATGCAAAGCGTGCGATTATGGCGGGTCTAGTGTTAGTAGACCAAGAACGTATTGATAAACCCGGAGAAAAAGTTCCGGTTGAATCAACGATTACGGTAAAGGGAAATGTTTGCCCTTACGTTAGTCGTGGTGGATTTAAATTAGAAAAGGCCATTCAAACGTTTAATATTGATTTAAAAGAAAAAACGATCATTGATATTGGGGCATCAACCGGTGGATTTACGGATTGTGCGTTACAAAATGGTGCTAAATTATCGTATGCTGTCGATGTTGGGTACAATCAATTAGATTGGAAAATGCGACAAGATGAACGTGTGGTTTGTATGGAACGAACAAATTTCCGTTACATGACGCCAGACGATCTAAAATTTGGAGCACCTGATTTTGCATGTATCGATGTCTCATTCATCTCTTTAAAAATTATTTTCCCTGTTTTAAAACAATTATTGAAAAAAGAGGGAGAGATCGTTGCTTTAATTAAACCACAATTTGAAGCGGGCAAAGAACAAGTTGGTAAAAAAGGAATTGTTCGTGACTCTAAAGTTCATACTAAAGTTATTCAAGACATTATTGACTTTATTACTGCGCTTGAATTAAGTGTGCTAGGATTAACTTATTCACCCATCAAAGGTGGAGAAGGAAATATTGAATTTTTAGTTCATATAGGCTATAATGAAAATATGCGAACAAACGTTTACGAAAAAGATATTATTCAAGTCGTAAGCGATGCACATAATCAATTGTAGTAGGTGATGAATATGTTATCGCATTTGTCAATTCAGAACATGGCGATTATTGAATCTTTAGAATTAGACTTAAATAAGAATATGACAGTTTTAACAGGAGAAACAGGAGCGGGAAAATCTATTATTATTGATGCGATTTCATTATTAATTGGTGATCGTGCATCTACAGACTTTATCCGTCACCATGAAGAGATGGCAGTTATTGAAGGTGTTTTCGAGATTGAACACAATGAACCTTTAAAAGCCTATCTTTTCGAACAAAATATTCCTGTTGACAATCAGTTATTAATTAAACGAACAATAAAGCGTGTTGGAAGTGGACAAATTCGCGTAAATGGTGAGTTACTTACAGCTAATCAATTAAAAGAAATTGGACAATATCTAGTGGATATACATGTCCAACATGATACGCATCGTTTATTTCATCATGAATATAACTATCAGTTAATTGATAATTTTGATTTAACAGAAGCCGTTCATCAAATGAACGACACTTATCAAAAGGCGTTGAAAAATTTTAATCAAGCCAAGCAGTCTTATTTAAACTTCAAGAAAAATGCTGAGGAAATACAAAAACGACTAGATTTGATTTTATTTCAAAAAAATGAAATTGAAAAAGCTAATTTAAAAAAAGGCGAGCTTGAAGAACTAGAAGAACGTCGTCACTTAATTGTGAATTCAGATAAGCTGCATAAAACATATGGACAAATCTTACATGATTTAAATTGCGAAGGTGGAGCCGTTGAACGATTGTACCAAGCATATAATGCCACGCAATCGCTAGCTAATATCGATGAAAGCATTACACCTGCTGTCACGCAGATGGGCGATATTTATTACGGATTAGAGGAGTTTATTGATTTTATCTCTTCTAAACTGGATCAATTGAATTATTATCCAGATGAACTTGAAGAGATTGAATCTCGCTTAAATGAATTACAACAGCTAAAACGCAAATATCGTTTAGAAATTAATGAAATTATTGATTATTACGAACAGATTGTCACTGAGCTGGATCAAATCGAAGATTCTGATCACTATGAACAGTCGCTATATGAGGCGGTAGAAAAAGCACACGGTGAACTAATTAAAGCTGGAGAAAGCTTAAATGAAAAACGAGTAGAGATTTCAAATCGAATTAAAACACAATTAGTATCCGAACTGCATGATTTACAACTGTATAATGCACAGTTTGATATTGAGTTTAATCGTTTAAAAACCGATGATCTTTTAAGCACCATTTTTTCTACTCACGGTATTTATGACATTCAATTTTTATTAAGTACAAATAAAGGTGAACCAATGAAACCACTAAACAAAGTGGCATCAGGTGGAGAGCTGTCACGTATTATGCTCGCATTAAAAACACTTTTAAATCGTGGACAGTACGTCTCAACGATTATTTTCGATGAGATTGATACAGGTGTGAGTGGTCAAATTGCTTCAAGTATTGGGTCAAAAATGAAAGAAATTGCTAAACAAAAGCAAGTTCTTTGTATTACTCATTTGCCACAAGTGGCATCACTTGCTGATCATCACATTCATGTTAGTAAATATGAAAAAAATAATCGAACGGTAACAGCTGTTAAAAAATTAACGATGGATGAGCGTGTTTGTGAAGTAGCACGTATGTTAAGTAGTGATAATATCACTGAATCCGCGTTATTAAATGCTAAACAACTCCTGCAACAACTATAAAAAGAAGAATTCCAAGTTTTTGTTTGGTAAAACAGAAAAATTGGAATTCTTTTTTTTCTATATTTGATAGCGAAAAAGCCATAATAATGTTGTAGTTCGTGTCGAATAAAGTTGAAAGGAGGCGCAATATGAATAAAAAATTTAATAAAAAAAGCTTTTTGGTTCATAATATATTAATATTTGTCTTCTCGTTATTAAGTATTGGCGCTCCTGCGCAAGAGTATGCGTGGGCACAATCTAATAATGAACAACTTTTACAGATTGATGAAAAACGAAAAATTTACGAAGTTTCGTATTTTTCAGATAAAGAGTCGACACCAGTAAGCCAAAATGTTGATCGTTATATGCTTATCCCTGGTGGTGATGCTATTGGAATTAAAATTCAAACAGATGGATTAGTTGTCGTAGATACTTACCTTGTGAATACAACAGAAGGTGCAATTAACCCAGCCAAAGAAGCAGGTGTATTAAAAGGAGATTTAATTTTAGCTGTCAATAATCAAAAAGTAACAACGATAGAGGAGTATAAACAGCAATTGGTATTAGCTCAAGAAAGTAAACAAGTGATATTAACGATTAGTCGCCAAGGGAAAACGTCACACATTACGGTTCGCGCAGTAACAACGACAGATGGTGTGATGACAACAGGACTATATTTACGAGATAAATTAGCGGGAATTGGAACGTTAACGTTTATCGACCCTAATTCAAATAAATATGGTGCTTTAGGACATGAAATTATTGATCAAGATACTAAAGAATTAGTAACTGTTAAAAATGGAGAAATTATTAATTCTAATGTCATTTCCGTTCGTAAAGCAACAAGTGGAAAACCAGGTGAAAAAGTAGCCGATATTATGTTTGATGAACATCTAGGAACATTAGAAAAAAATAATAACTTTGGAATTTACGGTGTGATGTCTTCAAATATTTTTAGCAATAAACAATTATTACCGATCGCTTATACAAATGAAGTTAAAACAGGACCTGCTCAAATTTTAACTGTTTTAAATGGAAATAAAGTAGAAGCTTTTGAAATTAACATTACAGAAGTTAGCCCTCAAACTCAAAAATCCATTAAAGGAATTAAATATGAAGTGACCGATCCTCGTTTATTAAAAGAAACGGGTGGAATCGTTCAAGGTATGAGTGGAAGCCCAATTATTCAAGATGGTAAAATTATTGGAGCGGTTACACATGTTCTTGTTCATGATTCAACAACAGGATATGGAATCTTTATTGAGTGGATGTTACAAGAGTTAGGAATTGATTATCATCAAGCAAAAATCAAGTCTGATGCAGCCTAAAATAGCATCTGTGTTTTTTCGACATAATCAGACAAGTAGAAGGTATTCTTAGATAGATTGAAATAAAAGACAAAACACGATAAAAAATATTTGTCGAATAAATTTATGAAAAATTATAAACTCATAAAAACTGTGAAGTAATTATTGAAAAATGTAAGGAAGTGTAATTTAATAGATATATAACCGGAAAAATTAGGGGGCCATAAAATGAATAAATTAAAAGTTCTATTAGCTGACGACAATAAAGAATTAATAACGGTATTATCTGAGTATATTTCCTTACAAGAAGACATGGAAGTTGTAGAAGTGGCGGGAAATGGTAATGAGGTTTTATCGGTATTACGACAACGCGAAATTGATATTTTATTATTAGATGTTGTCATGCCAGATCTTGATGGGGTAAGCGTATTAGAGGAGTTAAAAGAGAATCCAACACTTTACAAACGTCCGCGACATATTATTATGTTTACTGCGTTTAATCAAGAAAAAATTATGATGCGTGCTGCTGAGCTTGGAGCGTCATATTTTATCATGAAACCTTTTGAAATTAATAAAATTGTAAAAATTATTCGCGACATTAACGTGCGCTATGATGCAACTGAAATATCAAGACCAATGAATAACTTATATGGAAGTCGTCCAGCGGTCAAAGAATTTGATTTAGAATCAGAAATTACAAATATCTTACATGAAATGGGAGTTCCTGCACATATTAAAGGATATTTATACTTAAGAGAATCAATCGATATGGTTTACAACGATATTGAATTATTAGGTTCAATTACAAAAGTGTTATATCCAGATGTTGCAAAAAAATATAAAACAACTGCATCACGTGTAGAACGTGCCATTCGTCATGCCATTGAAGTAGCATGGAATCGTGGAAATATTGAAGCTATTTCTAATATCTTCGGATACACAGTAAGTGTGTCAAAATCAAAACCAACAAACTCTGAATTCATCGCTATGATTGCTGATAAACTACGTTTAGAACATAAAAATAAAGTCGCATCTTAAATAAATCTATTTTTAGAGCATTGATTATCAATGCTCTTTTTATATTTTTTTAACGACTGATCCATTGGGTGATGATTGATAGGCACTCTCTTTATTCTTTTTTCATATACTAATTCAGTATAAAGAAGACGACAACACGAAGTTAAAAACTGAAGAGTTGATGAGAGGAGGGTGAGATATTGACTGTTAATTTCAATAGTCGATATCTAATAAAAAATGGGAAATTATAAAATTCATACCTATACCCTGACGTGCAACTGCCCATATTGCCAACAGATGCGTGGGCAGATGAAAACAGACGAAACAGAAGATTTGAGGACGAAAGAGTCAGTGCCTCAAACAGTTGCTTTAAGACAACGAGTTTCGCCAGGTGATTCAAAGACATTGATTAATGCGTTTACAAATGAACCCGTAACAGTCGGTGGAGAAAATGTTGAGGTTTCTAAAACATTGAGTCCTAAAAAGGAAGAACTTCGAGGAACTTGGATTACCACCGTTCGTAACAATGACTTTCCGAGTACTGCCGTTTATGAAAATGGATTTAATGTAGAGTTATTTAAATCTGAATTTTTAGCAATTATTAGAAGCTGTAAAGCGATGACCTTAAATGCTATCTTTTTTCAAGTTCGACCTGAAGGCGATGCATTCTATGAATCAGGTGTCAATCCTTGGAGCGTTTATTTAACCGGTCAACAAGGTGTTAAACCAAATTGGGGCGACTTTGATCCGTTAGCTTGGATGATTAATGTAACGCACTTAGCGGGAATTGAGTTTCATGCGTGGTTTAATCCTTTCCGCTTAACGCCATCTGGGAGTACTAACTCAACAAAAGAAAGCCTATTAAATACATTGACAGATACCCATTATGCAAGGCGACATCCAGATTGGGTTTATTATTTTAATCGCCAACTTTATTTAGATCCAGGCGTTCCTGAGGTTCGAGAATTTATTATTCAAACGGTTACAGAAGTCGTTAAAAAGTATCCGATTGATGCAGTTCATTTTGATGACTATTTCTATCCGTATTCGTATGAAACAGAAGTGAATGGTGAACCAATGGTGATTAGCTTTGCCGATGAAAGTCCAGATTATCAAACGTATGAAGCGAATCGTCAATCTAATCAAGATATTGATGCTTGGCGAGAACAAAATATTAATCAACTCATTTATCAATTATCTCAAACCATTCGTCAATATAATGTGGAAAATGGAAAGAGTATTGCATTTGGAATCAGTCCATTTGGTGTTTGGGCATCTGCTGAGGAAACAGGTGGTGTTGGTTCAAATACTTCATCCGCTCAGCTTTCATCACTAAGTGAGTACGTCAATTCAAAATTATGGGTTGATGAGGAATGGATTGATTATATTGTTCCTCAAAATTATTGGTCTTTATCCGATCGTCTTTCTTCTTTTGCAGAAGTAGCGGCGTGGTGGAATCAAGTCATGGCCAATTCACGAACTCAACTGTACATGGGACTTGGGATCTATTTATACAATGAAGATTATCAGAATGTAGCTTGGCAAAATCCTGATGAGATCATTGATGAAATTCGCTATCTTCGAACACTTTCAAATAACGATGGTTTTGTATTCTTTACTTACCATAACTTATTGCCTCAAGAAGAAAGTTTACCTGGACAACAAACGTTAAATGAGGCAAATCGTCGATTAGACACGGAAGTCTTTACGTCTTATAGTCTAGTTCCACCTCGTCCATGGTTACAAATGAGACCAACCTATCCCGTTAAAAATTTAATCGTGACGCGTTGTGATGACAATTGTCGTCTCGTCCAGTTTCAGGATGCACCTGACAACAATAGTCAATATTATGTGATTTACCGAATCCCACAGGCAAGTTATACAGAAGGCATTGACTTTTCAAATGCGGATTATATTTTAGCTGTTATGGGACGTGTGCCAGGTGAGATCGTTCAGACGTACACTGATGAACAAGCAGAGCCAAACACGGTTTATACGTATGCTGTAACGGCGCTGTCGCAGGCACAAGTAGAGTCTTCGCCAGTTTCATTTGTTTTTGTACCATAAATAAAAAAAAGATCATTTACTCGCGAGTAAATGATCTTTTTTATATTAAAAGAAAGGCATATTTTTTAAGTTTAAGATACTAATAATTAATGAAATTAATGGAACGAGTACAAATGATAATGCTAAGATTAATAATAAGATCTTTGTTCCTTTCATTTTATTTAAATTATGTTGTGCTTTTTTAGCCATATTAAATTCACCTCATAGACAAAGTTTGCTATAATGTATACCGTAACTTAGTCTATTATAATATAAATATTTTGAAAAAGGAAGAGGATTTAACGTTGGGAATGCCAATATTTAGAATTATATTCCATATTGATTTAAACGCTTTTTTTGCCTCATGTGAGACCACGTTGCGCCCTGAATTAGAAAACTTACCGTTAGCTATTAGTGGTGAAAAATCATCAAAACGAGGAATTGTGACGACAGCAAATTATGTGGCTCGCCAATTTGGAGTACATAGTGCCATGCCACTCATGCAAGCGAAGAAAAAGTGCCCATCACTTGTGGTTGTACCCGCTAATTTTGATTTGTATCGAAAAATTTCACAACAGTTTATCGAGTTGTTGCAAACGTATAGTGATCAAGTCGAGAAGGCTTCTATTGATGAAGCATATGTCGATGTGACACATCTTTATCATCAAATTCATCCTGTAAAACTAGCGCAACAAATTCAAATGCGTATCCAAAATGAGTTGAAAATCGGTTGTAGTATTGGAATTGCACCTAATAAATTTTTGGCAAAAATGGCTTCAGATATGAAAAAACCAAATGGAATAACCGTTTTACGAAAACGAGATTTACCTTCGGTGCTTTGGCCCCTACCGATTGAAGAGATGTTTGGTGTTGGAAAAGCCTCTTCACTGAAATTAAAGCAATTAGGCATAAATACAATTGAAGACTTAGTACATTATAAGGAAGTAGAAAAAATTGAACAGCTCTTCGGACGACATGGCTTAAAATGGATTGAAAATGGCAAAGGAAATGATCAAACGCCTATTAATCCGAATAAGTACGAAGTGCCATCAAGTATTGGTCATTCAACGACGTTTACGAAAGACTATTGCTTTGATGAAGAAATTAAAAAAGAGGCTAAACGAATGTGTATCAAAACATCTAATCGTTTAAAAAGATATCAATTATATGCTAAAACGATTAGTATTCAATTAAAAGATCACACATTCAAACAAATCACCCGAAGTAAAACCGTTGAAATTCCAATTCAACGTGTTGATGAACTCTATTCCATTATTGAGGAGTTGTTTGAAGAACATTGGGAGGGACAACCGTTACGTTTAGTTGGAGTGAATACGACGAACTTAGTCAGTACTAACAAAGTCACGCAGCAACTGAATTTATTTAACTATCAGTCGTTTGCTGTGGAAGAGAAGTTAAATCAAACACTTCAGAAAATTAAAACAAAACACGGGAATCATCTCATTCAAAAAGGGATTCAGAAAGGAAAGAAAAAATGATGAAACAGTTAGAGGAAAAACAATTAACAACGAAGGAATATTATAAAAATTCATTTTTAAAAGTCACTGAAGATGACATTCAATTACCAAATGACAAACAGGCGAAGCGTGTCGTGGTACATCATCCAGGTGGCGTTAATTTAATCGCATTAGATGAACATCAACGATTAATTTTAGTCGAGCAATATCGATATCCTGTAAAAAAGGCCACGCTTGAAACCCCTGCTGGAAAAATTGAACCGGGAGAAGCGACGATTGTGACGGCAAAGCGTGAGTTAGAAGAAGAGACGGGATATACGTGTGAAACACTAACGATGATTGGTCGATTTGCAACTTCTCCTGGTTTTTGTGATGAGTACATTGAAAACTTCTTAGCGACGAATTTAAAAAAATTAGACTATGAAGTTGCAGGAGACGAAGATGAGTTTATTAACTTATATCATGTCACGAAAGAAGAAGCGTTAACGTTAATCGAAGAAGGTCGCATTTGTGACTTTAAAACGATTTATGCCATTCAATACTTAATTATTCATCATCAATGGTAAAAACTAAACTTGACAAAAGACATCAACAGAATCGAGAATTAAAAAAATAATTGTGGATTAAGCACTATGATTGAAAGAAGTTGTTGATGTGGATGAGTGATTGAGCATGAATTAAAATCATTTAATTCATGATTAGCATAATTCTCATTTTCTTTTCATACGGTTGAAAAGAAGGGGGGAGTGCTCATGGTCGCACAAAAACGTCGCAAAAAATCGTTCTCTTATGTCTTATATGTCATGTATGTCTTACTATTACTCGTTATTATTGGTGATATTATTGGGGCTTCACTTTATATGAAACTAGAGCAATCATCACAAAGTGTTATGTTAAACTATGTGAATGAAAATATTAATGCCTTTGATCAGTCGCAGTGGTCATTTAATCAATTGTTTTATAAGCAATTTATGTATCAAGGTAGCATGTGGGTATTAGGATTAACTGTTATTGGGGTTGTGGTTAATTTATTTCTTGTTTTCTTAAAAGGTGTGGTAGCGGGATTTAATGTGTTTTTTATTTTTCAAACATTAGCACCGATGCAGGCTATTTTCACTAGTTTTTTATGGTTACTTCAATACTTGCTTATTTTAGCGGTGACTATTTTAAGCGGCTATTTTACGATACGTTTTGTCATTATGGCTGTTAAAATTATTTTCTTTAAAAAAAATACGGCTATTTTACAAAAACATTTACTATACTACTTTTATCAATTAGTGATCATTATGATGTTAACATTAATTACTTCAGGAATCACTTATGTCATCCAACCGATGGTCTATCATCAATTTGAAAAAGCAGGCCAATCGGAGTCTGTCGAACAGTCATCAGATGATTTCATTTCAACATCGTCTGATGCGACCTCAAAGGTCACGTTGCAAATCAATGTTAATTTCGAAACAGAAATGCTATAATAAACATATAATTAAATTTAGATTCAATAAACAAGATGGTGAAAACATGACACAACTTTCAAAGTATGAAGCTATGATTGTTAAATCAGGCTCGAAATTAACGAAGCAACGCAAACAAATTTTAAACATTATCGTCGAACATTCAGATGAACACTTTTCTGCCGAAACGTTATATGACTTAGTTCGACATATTGATAGTTCCATTGGGATTGCAACCATTTATCGAACACTTGAATTATTTGAGAAATTAAAAATTGTTCGTACCGTTAAAATTAAAAATGATGGTATTAATTATTATGATGTCATTGATTTAGATGAACAAAATCACTTTCATCACCATTTAATTTGTACAAACTGTAATCGCATTATTGAAATTGCTGATGAGTTAGAAAGTTACGAAGTCTTTATCAAACAAAAATATGGATTTGATGTTACGGATCATGAACTCACTTTTTATGGAACGTGTCAATCGTGTCAATCATCAGAAAATGCTTAGGAGCTTCTACTCAAGTAGAAGCTCTTTTTTTAGGGAGGAAGAACATGAAGTTTCAAATCGAATTAGATTATTTTTTAACCTATTTGACGGTCGATCGAGGATTGAGTTTAAATACGAAAGAAAATTATGAACGCGATTTAAAAGGCTATTTATCATTTATGGAAAAACATTGTATCCAACGTGTTGATGGTATTGAGCGAGAAGACATTCAGTTATATCTTATTCAATTGTACGAACAAGGATTAAATACTAAATCTGTGGCGCGTCATTTATCTGCCATTCGAACGTTTCATGAATATTTAATGATTGAAAAAATGAGTTTTAAAAATCCTTGTGACTTAATTGAAAGTCCAAAGTTGGTACGTAAGTTACCGGAAATCTTAAGTGTAGAAGAGGTCGATGCGTTATTAGAAAGCTTTACTCATGAGACACCGGGAGATATTAGGAATCACGCGATGGTTGAGCTTTTATATGCTTCAGGGTTACGTGTTTCCGAATTACTAGCGCTCAAAATGGAGGATCTACATTTATCTAGACAATTTATTAAATGTCAGGGAAAAGGAAATAAAGAGCGACTGGTTCCGATTGGTGAGGTAGCTGCTGATGTTTTAGACTTATACTTAACGGTGGCGCGACCGAAGTTATTAAAAAAAGCAAATGATGCGTTATTTTTAAATCGATTTGGTGACGTGATGACCCGACAAGGATTTTGGAAAATTTTAAAAAAACAAGCACAAGTAGCGGGCATTAAAAAGGAATTATCTCCTCATAAACTTCGCCACTCATTCGCCACCCACTTAATTGAAAATGGAGTTGATTTACGTTTAGTGCAAGAAATGCTAGGCCATTCAGATATTGCAACCACTCAAATTTATACTCACATTAGTAAAGAACATCTTCGCAGTGTGTTTGAATTGTCACATCCAAGAAGTGGTCAAGTGGGGAATGAAAAATAAGGTTTTTCTCGCAAAGTTTTACAAAATGAAATATAATAAATAAGTAAGCGTTAATGATTAATACTAATGAAGGATTAGTTTGTACGTTAGAAAGGAAGTTGCATATGAAGTATAAACGTATATTTTTAGTCATTATGGACTCTGTTGGTGCTGGTGAATTACCAGATGCGAAAGACTATAATGATTTAGGGGCAAATACATTAAAACATATTGCAAAGGCGGCAAACGGATTAAACATGCCAAATATGCAAAAGCTTGGATTAGGAAACTTAACCGATATTGAAGGCGTTGCGCCAATAAAGCCTGAAAAAGGATATTATACAAAGTGTGAAGAATTATCGACAGGAAAAGATACCATGACGGGTCACTGGGAGATCATGGGGCTAAAAATTACAGAACCTTTTCAAACATTTACAGAAACTGGGTTTCCTAAAGAATTAATTGATGAATTAGAAGCTCGCACAGGACGCAAAGTCGTTGGAAATAAATCCGCTTCTGGAACAGAAATCTTAGATGAATTAGGAGAGCATCACTTAGCAACAGGTGATCTGATTGTATATACGTCAGCAGATTCTGTGTTACAGATTGCGGCTCATGAGGAAGTGATTCCAGTAGAGGAGTTATGGAACATTTGTAAAATCGCTCGTGAAATCACGATGAAAGATGAGTGGAAAGTAGGACGTATCATTGCACGTCCGTTCATCGGTGAAAAACAAGGAGCGTTTAAGCGTACACCTAATCGTCATGATTATGCGTTAAAACCATTTGGACGTACCGTTTTAAATGAACTAAAGGACGCTAATCAAGAAGTCATTGCCATCGGTAAAATTAATGATATTTATGTAGGTGAAGGAATCACTGATTCAATCTTAACTAAATCAAACGAAGATGGAATGAATCAGCTATTAAACGTGATGAAACGTAAGTTTAGTGGATTAGCCTTTTTAAACTTAGTTGATTTTGATGCGATGTATGGACATAGACGTGATGCATTAGGTTATGCCAAGTGTTTAGAGGAATTTGATGTTCAATTAGGAGAGGTATTAGCTCAAATGAACGCTGATGATTTATTAATTATTTCAGCAGATCATGGAAATGATCCAACGGCTGCAGGAAGTGATCATACGAGAGAATACATTCCACTTATCATGTACTCACCTTCTATGCAAAACGGTGGCGAGTTAGCGATTGGAAAATCATTTGCTAATATCGGAGCAACCGTAGCACAAAACTTTGGTGTAGAAATTCCTGCTATTGGAACAAGTTATTTAGATGAATTAAATTAATTAAAAAACTCAAGGTTATCCTTGAGTTTTTATTCATGAGTAGACATCTTTGCTAGTTTTGATTAAAATAAAGAAAAGATTTTAAGAGAGGAGAGGATAGGATGGACTCAGAAGCACGACGTCTAGCCATCTATGAAACGTTAAAGGCTACATCAAACCCGATTAAAGGAAGTGAACTTGCGAAACAATATGGCGTCAGTCGTCAAGTCATCGTACAAGATATTGCATTATTACGTGCTAAAGGCATTCAAGTTGTAGCCACTCCTACTGGTTATCTTATCCAAGAACTAGTCGCATCCGGTCTTTTGAAAACGATTTGTTGTCATCATGGATCGTCAATCGATGAACTAAAGAACGAGTTAGAGTTAATTATATCGTACGGTGGAAAGATTTTTGATGTTATCGTTGAACATCCAATCTATGGAGAAATCCGAGTAGTTTTAAACTTAAATTATTTAAAAGATGTTCGATCATTTATTGAACGAGTGAGCCAAGCTGAAATCAAGCCGTTATCTTTATTAACCGAAGGGGTTCATTATCATACGTTAGAAGTTGAGGACGAAAAGATGTATGAGGAAATTGTCACTGCATTAAAGAAACAGCATTTTATTTATGAGTGATTGAATAATTAGAAAAAATATGGTAAATTTATCAATATCAATTTCATGACATAGTCATGAAATTTTTTTAGGATTACGTGACAAGACAGAGGTATTGACAATAGGAGGATTATATGAGAAATCAGTTGATTAAAACATTAAATGGAATGGGAACTGGATTATTAGCAACGTTAGTAGTCGGAACCATTTTGATTCAAATGGGAACGTTATTCAATGTTTCATTTTTAAAGCAGTTAGGTGAATTTGCAAAGGTTTTAATGGCACCCGCTATTGGCGTAGGAGTTGGGGTGGCTCTTCAGGTCAAACCACTGATTCTTTTTTCATGTTTAGTCACAGCGGTCATTGGAGCGGGAGCCATCCAATCAATAGAAGGGCAAATGGTTTTAAGTATTGGTGAACCAGTCGGTGCCTATTTAACATCCTTATTCACTGCATATATTGGGCAACGATTGATTGGAAAAACAAAGGTCGATATCATCTTAGTTCCAATGAGCTGTTTAATCGTTGGTGGGCTGATTGGCATCTTTTTTTCACCTGTAATAACCCAAGTGACAAAAATGATTGGGATGTTTATTAATGAAGCCACACAACTTCAACCGTTATATATGGGCGCTATCATCTCAATGGTGATGTGTCTCGTTATTTTGTCACCTATATCATCAGCAGCCTTAGCAGTTGCGTTAGGTCTTGAAGGATTAGCAGGAGGATCAGCCGTTGTTGGATGTGCTTGTTCAATGGTTGGATTTGCGGTTATTTCCTATCATGAAAATGGGATAGATGGACTGCTCTCACAAGGCATCGGAACGTCAAAAATTCAGTTTGGAAATGCGGTAAAAAATCCGTATATCATCATTCCTACACTAGTTGCTAGTTTCATATGCGGAATGCTTTCTACTACTTTTTTTAAGATGGAGTGTAATCGTTTAGGCGCAGGCATGGGAACAAGCGGTCTAGTTGGACAGATTCAAACGATTTCAGTGATGGGAACACAAGCCATCCCCTCTGTTATCATTTTACATTTTATACTTCCCGCTTTGATAAGTTTGATAAGCGTTCGTATCCTACATAAAAAAGGATTCATTAAGCTAGGTGATTTAAAACTGTCTTTAGATTAGTTGTTAAAATATAAAAAACTTAGAACCTAGATTTCGATGGATCTAAGTTTTTTTAGTTATAGAGTTTATTCTCTAAAATGATGATTTTTAAGTAAGTGTTATTAATTAGAATAGATGGCTTTTTTGAGGATAAATGAATAAATGAAGTAGTAACTGGGTAAATTAGGGTGGAATGTTAAACTTAAAAGGTGATATGAATGAAGTATTGGATACATACATTTTTAATTTTTTATTCATTAATGACCTTATGCCAACTTCAACCGTTTTTAAATGAGCGTGATCAATTAGTTAATCAGTGGGTTGAATTTAAACAAGGTGAGGTGATGGGGGTTATTGAGGATGAACATGGAAAACCGATGATCGCCCAGTTACGTTTTTTTGATCCCGATGGAGCTATTGTGAAACGAATTCAAAGTAATGAAGAAGGAAGTTTTGAAGCTGTATTAGATGAAGGACGATATACATTAGAGATTTCAAAAGGATATGAATATGAAATTAAACAGTTACCCATTGAAGTACAAAATGAAAATCCGTTAACGTTAACATCTATTTCATTAGCAAGAATCATGGATTGGGGAGCCAAGCAATATATTAGTGGCGATTTTCATCAACATTCTCAATTTAGTCCAGATGGAAGAAACACCATTAGTGAAGTGTTTGATGCAAATCGGGCGAATGGTTTAAATAGTGGCGCATTAACTGATCATAATACGGTAAGTGGGAATGATGAATGGGTGACGTTAGCTAAAGATTCTAATTTTATAGCCATTCCTTCACAAGAAATTACAACTAAACAAGGTCATTACGTTGCTTTAAATACAACGGAGTTACTGGATATAACAGAGTTAGAAACAAAAAATGATGTAGAAAAAATGATTTCAATGATTCATGAGCAAGGGGGATTAGTTCAAATTAATCATCCAGGACGTCAATTTTTAAATTGGGAACAAGCGGCTTTATTTGATGCGATTGAAATTTGGAATGGACGTGCAATGCCGCCTTTGTCTGATCAAAGCGGAGTTGAGACCTCATTTAGTTATAATGAAATCAGTAAAAAGAAATGGTTTGACTTATTATCATCAGGAGTAAAAATCACAGCACTTGGTAATTCTGATAATCACGATATTAGTGGAGGTAGCATGGGGGCTTCAATCAGTGAAAACAAAACCTTTAATGAGTGGATGGCTGATGGATGGTATAATGGAAATCCAAGAAACTATATTAAAGTCGAAGAGCAAAGTATCACAGGAATTTTAGACGGAATTAAGCAAGGGCATGTGTTTATTACAAATGGTCCACTCATGGACATTACGATGAATAATGTTTCTTTTGGCGATACATTAGAAAATGTAGTTGATGCCGAAATCTCTTATCTCATCGCTTCAAATCATGGAAATTTACAACAGTTAAATATTATTGCTGATGGTAAAGTGATTGAAGAAATTCCGCTTGCTGCTAATGTTCCAACGATAGGGACGGTCACATTAAATTTATCAGCGTATCACTGGGTTGTGTTTGAAGTGACGAGTGAATCATTTGAGTATGCGATTTCAAATCCAATTTATTTAAAATAAATTTAAAAAAACGTTACAAAATTTGTCGAACTATTGAATAATATGAAAATTTTCAGTAAAATAAAAATAAAGGAAAAGTAAAATGGAGGTACGTGATGGTTAAGCATATCGTTATGTGGAAAATTCAAGGTATCAATGGTCAAACAAAAGAAGAAACAGCGCAACAGATTAAACGTGGATTAGAAGATTTAAACGGTCAAATTGAAGGTTTAATTAAGCTAGAAGTAGGAATTGACTTTTTACAAACGGACTCATCTTATGATGTTGTTTTATACTCAGAGTTGACAGATAAAGAAGCGTTAGATTTTTATCAAAATCATCCACTACACGTTAAAGCAGCGACAGAAATTGTAAAACCTGCCGCAACGTCTCGTATTGTCGTTGATTACGAAATGTAATAACCCCAAGCAATGACAAACTATAGTTGTTGCTTGTTTTTTAGTGGAGCAAGATGAGAAGACTTGTCAGGTGTAGAAAAATGTAATATAATGACTGAATAAAGTACGGATCATTTGATCTACCATTATAACTAAAGGGAGAGGCTAACAAGCATGAAAAACAATCTAGAAGCATATAATTTAGTCTTTGGTATATCAATTTACGATATTTTTGGATTTACCGCTTCAAATTATCGCTCACATGACTCAAATCCAGGGCGTGTCAAAGTATCTTTTGGTGGAGTTTGTCGCAACATTGCGGAAAACATGGCACGTGTCGGTGCAAATACAAAGTTTATTTCAGTGTTAGGAAATGACGAAAAAGGAAAAAGTATTCTAGAACATTCAAAAACAATGAATTTTGATATGTCAGATTCATTAGTTGTTGAAGGAGCTTCAACCCCAACCTATGTTGCAATCTTAGATGAGAATGGTGAAATGGTTTCTGCCATTGTAGATATTAATGTGGATCATCATTTAACTGAGGAGTTTATTGATTCTAAAGCTTCAATTATTGAAGGGGCAGAATATATGTTCTTTGGAGCAGATAACCCAAATATTATTGAATACATTGTAAAAAAATATCAAGGTAAAACAAAATTTGTTTTAGATCCTGTTTCTGCTGCAAAAGCAGCACATGTTAAACACTTAATGCCATATTTTCATACGGTTAAACCAAATCGTCATGAAGCAGAGGTATTATGTGGATTTGAAATTAAATCGGTTGATGATGTTCGCAAAGCAGGTCACTATTTTCTTTCATTAGGAGTTAAACATGTATTTATTAGCTTAGACGCTGATGGCGTTTACTACTGCACAGGTGAAGAAGAAGGAATCGTGAAACCAAATCGTGTAGAAGTTGTCAATGTAACTGGAGCAGGTGATTCATTTATTGCAGGTGTTGGATATGCGTATTTAAATGACTTATCAACTTTGGAAACGGTTAAATTAGCACAAACAATGTCAATTATTACAATTTCTCATGAAGAGACGATTCACCCTGAAATGGCTGTTGATTATGTGATGAAAAAAGTCAATACCATTGACTGGACGGTAACAACCTTTTAAATAGATGAACTCAAATTAATTGATATCACGTAACAAATCGTTTGTTTCATTCAAGCTAAGAGCTAAGTGAATTAGCCTAGGGAACGCCCTGTTATTATTTTGTTAATGATAAATAATAGTGGATCGTGATGATTGTCGATTGAATTTTTATTTAAATATGAATAATTTCTAAAAAGATGTGATTAACTTTTAATCACATCTTTTTTTGCATTTTTTTGGATATTAATGGAGGGTATAATTAGTTCTCTAACATTCTTCTATAATTTAAAGATAGAATGTTTTCATGATTTAGAAGAAAAGTGAATCATTTATTCATTAGTTGAAAACTCTGAATCAAAAGAAAACAAGCGTTAAGGGTTAAAATTTCAACTAATTGATGCGTTAAATCATACATAAAAACATATAATGTCGAATAATGAGATACCGGTTACATATCGTTTACACATTGTTTTTAGATTATGAAAACGATATAATCAACTTATTAAAAAGTAAACGCATTACTTTTTTAAAAACGTAATGGAAATCGCTTTTAAAAAGATATTTCATCACTATAGACAACGGGATGAGAAAAAAAGGAGACGGAAAAGATGAATCATGTTTGGTGGAAAGAGGCCGTTGCTTATCAAATCTATCCAAGAAGTTTTATGGATTCAAATGGAGATGGGATTGGGGATTTAAACGGAATTATATTAAAACTAGATTACTTAAAATCATTAGGCATTGATGTTATTTGGGTGAGTCCATTTTATAAATCACCTAATGATGACTGCGGTTATGATATTAGTGATTATCAAGATATTATGAAAGAGTTTGGAACGATGGAAGACTTTGATCGCTTATTAGCTGAGGTTCATAAACGTGGAATGAAGTTAATTGCAGACTTAGTGATTAATCATACAAGTGATGAACATCCATGGTTCATTGAATCGCGATCGTCACTTGATAATCCAAAACGTGATTGGTATATTTGGCGTGATGGAAAAAACGGAGAAGAACCTAATAACTGGGAAAGTATTTTTAGTGGTTCAGCATGGGAATATGATGAAGCGACAGACCAATATTACATGCATCTTTTCTCAAAAAAACAACCTGATTTAAACTGGGAAAATGAAGAGGTCCGTCAAGCATTATATGATATGGTCAACTGGTGGTTAGATAAAGGGATTGATGGATTTCGCGTCGATGCCATTAGCCACATAAAAAAAGAACCTGGACTTAAAGATATGCCAAATCCACAAGAATTAAAATATGTTTCATCATTTGATAAACACATGAATGTGGAAGGGATTCATACGTTATTAGATGACTTGAAAAAAAATACCTTTGATCAGTACGACATTATGACGGTTGGTGAAGCGAATGGCGTAAAAGTTGAGGATGCTCATTTATGGGTAGGGGAACAAGAAGGAAAGTTTAACATGGTTTTTCAGTTCGAACATTTAGGTTTGTGGAAAGATCAAGGGAATCAAGGACTTAATTTAAGTGAATTAAAAAAAATCTTAACTAAATGGCAAAAAGGTTTAGAAGGTGTTGGATGGAATGCCTTATATATTGAA
The DNA here is from genome assembly GCF_021497505.1 of Turicibacter sp. TJ11. NCBI lineage: Bacteria > Bacillati > Bacillota > Erysipelotrichia > Erysipelotrichales > Turicibacteraceae > Turicibacter > Turicibacter sp. TJ11. The sequence continues at coordinate 536,384 of NZ_CP069349.1, forward strand.
AACCATGATTTAGCACGTATTGTTTCAACCCTTGGAGATGATCAAAACTACTGGAAAGAAAGTGCAACTGCCCTTGGAATGATGTATTTCATGATGCAAGGAACGCCATTCATTTATCAAGGACAAGAAATCGGAATGACAAACGTTAAATTCAATCAAGTAGAAGATTATCAAGATGTTCAAAGTACAGGTCTTTATTACTCTAAACTTGAACAAGGAATGGCGCACGACGATATTATGGAAATTATTTGGGCAACAGCACGTGGGAATAGTCGAACGCCAATGCAATGGAGTCAGGAAGCGAATGGTGGATTTACAACGGGGACCCCATGGTTAGCTGTGAATCCAAATTATGAAATCATTAATGTTGAGGCTCAAGAAAAAGATCCTCATTCTATTTTAAACTTCTATAAAGAGATGATTGCTTTAAGAAAATCAGAAGATGTCTTTATTTATGGAAGTTATGATTTAGTCTTTGAGGAGCATACGGATATTTATGCTTATACACGAACACTTGATCACAAGCGTGTATTAATCTTATGTAACTTAACGAACAAAGAAACGGGGATTGAGTTAGATGACTTATCTGTATCTAGTCATCAGTTATTATTATCAAATATTTCAGTGGATGAACATGAATCCATTCGTGAATTGACATTAAAACCATTTGAATCACGCATTTATCGCTTAGGATAAGTGATGATGAGATAAAAACAATAGGAGGGAAATAGTTATGAAAAAACCAGGATTTATGTCGTTTGATTTCTGGCAAAAATTTGGGAAGGCGTTAATGGTCGTTATTGCCGTTATGCCAGCAGCGGGAATTATGATTTCTTTAGGAAAATTAGTTGGAATGTCTGGAGATGCGGCGCTTATCGCAACAATCGCCCGCATTATGGAAGACATCGGTTGGGCTATTATTGGAAACTTACATGTTCTATTTGCCGTAGCAATCGGGGGGTCATGGGCAAAAGAACGTGCAGGTGGAGCATTCTCGGCCTTAATTGCATTTTTATTAATTAACCGTATTACGGGAGCAATCTTTGGCGTTTCAACAGAGATGTTAGCCGATTCAACGGCAACCGTTCAGTCATTGTTTGGATCTGACATGATCGTTTCTGATTACTTTACAGAAGTATTAGGGGCATCAGCTTTAAACATGGGGGTGTTTGTTGGGATTATTTCAGGATTTTTAGGAGCTTCATTATTCAACAAATATTATAATTTCAATAAGTTACCACAAGCTTTAGCGTTCTTTAATGGAAAACGTTTCGTCCCGTTTGTTGTTATTGGAGGTTCAGTTGTTACAGCTTTAATCTTATCGATTATTTGGCCATTTGCACAAGGAGTATTAAATGGCTTTGGACAATGGATTGCAACTTCACAAGATACGGCACCTATTTTAGCACCGTTTGTTTTCGGAGCAGGAGAGCGTTTATTATTACCATTTGGTCTTCACCATATGTTAACCATCCCAATGAACTACACCGAATTGGGTGGAACGTATGAAATTTTAACGGGATCAAATGCTGGTCAAATTGTAGCTGGACAAGAATCATTATGGTTAGCTTGGGTAACAGATTTAAATAACTTAAAAGCTGCGGGTGATATGGATGCGTACAATACATTATTAAATTCAGTCACACCAGCACGTTTTAAAGCCGGTCAAGTTATTTTATCAGCAGCTTCATTAATGGGAGCGGCGTGTGCTATGTTTAAAAACGTTGATGAAGAGAAAAAATCAGCTTATAAATCAATGTTTGTTTCAGCAGCTTTAGCCACTTTCTTAACAGGGGTATCTGAGCCATTAGAATTTATGTTCATGTTTATCTCACCTGTGTTATACTTAATTTATGCGATTTTAGCAGGATGTGCTTTTGCGTTAGCTGATCTAATTAATTTACGTATTCACTGCTTTGGGATGATTGAGTTTATGACACGTATTCCATTAATGGCAAATGCCGGATTAACAGGGGATATGATTAACTTTGTCTTAGCTTGCTTAGGATTCTTTGCTGTAAACTTTGGATTATTTAATTTTGCCATTAAAAAATTCAAAATTGCGACACCAGGGCGTTTAGGAAATTACAATGAGGAAGATGAAGCAACAGAAGAGAGAGCTTCGGTAAAAGTTGGAGCTGGAACTCAACAAGCGAATGATATTATTTTCTTATTAGGTGGGGCAGAAAATATTGTAGATGTAGATGCATGTATGACTCGTTTACGTGTTACAGTTAAGGATCCAGAAAGTGTATCTGATCAACCAAATTGGAAAGCAACAGGAGCTTTAGGATTAATTATTAAAGATAACGGAATTCAAGCGATTTATGGACCGAAAGCAGACGTGTTAAAATCAGAAATTCAAGATATTTTAGGCCTATAGGAGATTAGAATGAAAGTATTAACTTTAAACTGTCATGCGTGGCAAGAAGAAAATCAGATGGAAAAGATAAAACATTTAGCACAAGTCATTAAAGAAAAACAATACGATGTGATTGCTTTACAAGAAGTAATGCAATTAATCGACGAAACGACAGAAGAGAAAGTGAAACAAGATAATTACGCGGTTGTTTTATTGAGTGAATTAATGAAGTTGGGTGTTTATGACTATCAATTTATTTGGGATCTTGCTCATATTGGATTCGATGTTTATGAAGAAGGATTAGCTATTTTAACAAAAGGTGAGATTAAAAGTGCGAAGTCTTTTTTAGTCACAAAAAGTCAAGATATTCAACATTTCCGAACTCGTCGTATTGTTGGGTTAGAAATTATGCATGAAAATCAGCCAATCACGTTTTATTCTTGTCACTTAGGCTGGTATCACGATGAAGAGGAACCATTTAAAGGCCAAGTCGATGAATTAGTGGCTCACTTAGATTCCGATCAGCTTAATATTATTATGGGAGACTTTAATAATGATGCAAATGTACGTGGAGAAGGGTATGACTACATATTAAGTAAAGGCTTAATTGATACGTACACATTAGCAAAAACAAAAGATGAGGGGTCAACGGTTGTAGGAAAGATTGATGGATGGTCTGAAAATAAAAGAGATTTACGAATTGATCTTGTTTTAACGAATCAACCTGTGACTGTTAAATCATCAAATGTTATTTTCAATGGCAAAAATAAAGACATTGTATCTGATCATTATGGAGTTGAAGTAGAATTTGATCTGCATTCATAAGAAAAGTCCCGCTACAACTGTTTGTAGCTGTCAGATAAAAGAGGGGAATCTCATTTTGAGATTCCCCTCTTTTAATTATTCATTTGTTTCAGACGTTTCTAGTGCTTTGACTTCAAGATTTTGACGACGATTATCTAGTGGATTTTTATTGATGTGATGAACACGGAATCCTGGTTCACACTTTGTCAGATAGGTATCTAAATAAACACGTCCGGATTCTGTATGAGCAATTGCATAAGGTTGACCATTTGTTTTTTTCTGACAAACCCATGTATATTCGTCAGTCACTACTCGATCAAGATCCTCAGCAGAAATTAAAGCTTTATTAACTAAATTACCGTAACGATCTTTTAAGTGAATCGCAATGACATCATTTTCTAAAATATCATAGTCGTTTTTTTGACGACGATTATAGATTTCTAAGTTTTGTTTACGGTTATCCATTAAATCACCATTAAGATGGCGGATCGGTGCATTTGGACTTGTCCCTAATACAGTAGATTGAAGGGTTGGCCTAATATAACGTTTTTTCCCATTTTTAATCACTTCAATCGTTGTTTGAACAATGTATGTATTAAATTCTTTGCTCCATTGTGCCACCCATGTGTCGATGGCTTGCACTTTATCAAGATCTTCTAAATCAAATAAAGCTGTAAATTCTTTTCCTTTTTTATTATAAACTTTTAATTTTACTGTTTCATTTTCCATTTCATAGTGATGAGATTGTGTCATCAGAACGATCACCTCGTTAGATTTATTAGTTTTAACTATTAAATCATTATAACAAAAGATATGACAAAACACTACTTATTTTTTAAGTGATGGAAATAAAACTAAAACTGGGATAAAAGCATATGCAAATAAGATGGCTTTGAATAAAGTATAGTGTAGTTGAAAAATTAACATACTCAAAGGAGCTAAAAAAACATGTGTAATAGAAACTGTAATAATACAAATACTACTAATTTTGATTCAAATTCAATCTATAATTTTGGAACTGATGAAGATTACGGATGTGGAAGAAGACGTGGACGTTGTGGAAGTAGTGACAATCAACCTATCGTAACGAGTGGGGATGTCCTTGCCACAGGTAATGTTTTCGCCACAGGTAATGTTTATCGTGTGGGTCAAACAACTACGTCGGCAACAGGTAATCAATCAACATCTAGTACAAATGGAACAGGCACTTCATCATGCAATCAAACATGTTCATCATGTAATACAGGTGGATGTTGCTGTCGAGGCGCTTATCGCCAAGGGTTCCAACAAGGATGTCAACAAGGGTATCGCCAAGGGGTTCAACAAGGAACTCAACAAGGATATAAACAAGGATTCCAAAAAGGTTGCCAACAAGGTTATCAACAAGGATATCGTCAAGGATATATTAATGGTCGATGCAGTGCAAGTAACAATGGTTGTTGTTCCCAAAACAATGGCGGATGTTCAACTACAGCTGATGATGAATTCTTTTTATTCTAAATAATCTCGTCGGTTAACGGGAGCTCTCTCTATTTGATTAAGTCAATAGAGAGAGCTTTTTATTGATCAGAATGCATCAAGTCGTTTAAAGATTGGAAGTGACCATGCTTTAGTTTATCAGATAATAAAAAAGATGTAGAATGGCTCTACATCTTTTTGGTTGAATTATTTATTTTCTAATGCTTGTTCGATTAATGGTAAGTATGAACCAACTTTGATTGATACACCAGTTACAGCATCAGTGTGTCCATCTTCATCAGTTAATGTTACTTTTCCTAAATCGAAGTTGTTAGCTACGATGAAGTCTTCTAATAAATCCATTTGCTCATGCCAAGCTAATTCTCCACCCATGTCATATGTTCCAGCTTCAGAAGCTTCACGTTTTGAAGTTCCATCTTCTTGGATAACATCGATGTTTAAGTTAACAGGTGTTCCGTTAGAGTAAACGATTTCGATAACGTTACCATCAGTTGTTGTTTCTTTTACTCCTGAGAATTCAAAGTTAGTTTCTCCAGCAGCTACTTTATCCATTAATTCTTGTACTAATTGTACGTAAGAACCAACTTTCATTGATACACCTGTTAATGTATCAGTGTGTCCGTCTTCATCAGTAAGGTTGATTTTTGTTGTATCGAAGTTATTTTCTGTTAAGAATGTTTCTACTGCTTCGATTTGTGCATCCCATTGTAATGCACCTTCTGCTTGGCTCATTACGTATTCACCGTTAGCAGCCATTTCTTTTTTAGATGTTTTTCCATCAACTAAAACATCGATATTTACTCCAGTAGGTTTTCCATTTTCAAATTCCATTGAGATTGCAACAACATCTGTTGACTCTCCAGTTGGATCAACTAATGTTTCATAAGTTAAAGCTCCTGTATATCCTTCACCATTTTGAGCTTCTGTTGATTGATTTGTTTGTGGCTCTTCAGTTTTTGGAGCTCCGTTTGAACACGCACCTAAGAATAATACTGCTGATGCTAATGCAATTAAAAGTTTACCTTTTAACATATGTTTGTACCCCCTACGGTTAAATTTGTATCTAAAAGACAAGCAATATTTTAACAGTAAACGGTTAAAAATGTAAGTCCTTTTTGTGTTTTTTTTAACAAAGATAAACGAAAAAAATAAAAAAATGTCAAATAATTAGCAAAAAATGTAATAAATTAAGTATTCTAACGAAAAAAATACAGATTTCATGTATAAAATGTGAAAAAAAGAATAAAGTTCAAAAGGGTTAAAAATAGCCTAAGTTGATAGGCCAACCAAATGAGCGAAAAATACTCACCACTTTCTTAAAGGGGTTTAAGATTGTTTGAATTTATATTTTAATTTGGTAAGGTCGTTTGCTTCGTGATGATCAAGATTAAGGGACGTTCTAAATTAAAAAATGATAACAATCCATTAGTGAATAAGGTGGAATCGGTTACAGGCAGGAAAGGTTAGAACAGGCATGAGGGCTATGATAAAATAAGGTTAGATTAAGTGTTGATCATGAGGGGATGAATAACATGGGTACAATGGAACGTAAATGGTGGAAAGAAGGAGTCGCATATCAGATTTATCCAAAAAGCTTTTGCGACAGTAATGGGGATGGAATTGGGGATTTAAGAGGGATTATTAGTAAGTTAGATTATCTCGCTCATTTAGGGGTTAATATTCTTTGGTTATGTCCAGTTTATCAGTCACCAATGGATGACAATGGATACGATGTTTCAGATTACTATCAAATCGCGACTGAATTTGGGACGATTGAAGAGTTTAAAGAATTATTAACTGAAGCGAAAAAACGAGGCATGAAGATTATTATGGATCTTGTTTTAAATCATACTAGTGATGAGCATCCATGGTTTGTTGAAGCGCGTCAGTCGTTAGATAATCCGTATCGTGATTATTACATTTGGCAAAAAGGAAAGTCAGATGCCTTTGGAAATGAAGTGGAACCAACGAATTGGGCCTCCTTCTTTACGCCATCATGTTGGGAAAAAGACGAACAAACAGATGAATATTACATGCATATTTTTTCAAAGAAAATGCCTGATTTAAACTGGTCTAATGAAAACATGCGTGCTGATTTATTTAAAATGGTTATGTGGTGGTTAGAACTTGGAATCGATGGATTTAGAGTGGATGCGGTGGCTCACTTGGATCGTGACTTTACGTTTACAGACTCAACGATGAATAGTGCAGGAAAATATAAAGAAGATTGGTCAAAGTTTTCAAATCTTCCAAATGTTCATACTTACTTAAAAGAATTAAATGAAAAAGTTCTTTCGAAATACGATATTTTCACCGTTGGAGAAGTGGGAGGCGATGCTGGGATTGAGGATGCCTTAAAGTATGCTGCTAAAGACTCAAAAGAGTTGGATATGGTATTTACGTTTGATCATTGTTGGCTCAATAATGGCTTTAATGCATTAGATGAAACGTGGAGTAATCGAACAAATTTAATCCAGTTAAAACAAGTATTTAAAAAATGGCAATCAGGTCTTTATCATCAAGCATGGAATCCATTATACTGGTTAAATCATGATCATCCACGCGTGATGTCACAGTATGGGGAGCCCACGCATTATCATAAAGAATCTGGAAAAATGTTAGCGACCTCTTTGTTACTGATGTGGGGAACACCGTTTATTTATAACGGAGAAGAAATTGGAATGACAAATGCCAATTATAATGAACTAGAAGATTACCGCGATGTGTCAACGCTTGAAAAGATTAAACGTTTAAAAGAAGAAAATTATCCAGAAGAGTTGATTAAACGTTATATTAATGTCACTTCACGAGATAATGCCAGAACACCAATGCAGTGGAGTGATGAAGAAAACGCTGGGTTCACAACGGGGACGCCATGGATTAAAGTGAATGAAAATTACAAGTGGATTAATGTAAAAAATCAAATGGACGATTCAGATTCTTTATTTAATCATTATCGTCAGTTAATTGAATTAAGACGTTTTAGCTCGTATAAAGATGTGATTGTTTATGGTGATTACACACTTTTAAATGAACACCATCCAAATGTGTATGCTTACCTAAGAACATATGAAGATAAAAAGTTATTAATTGTGTCGAATTTCTTTGAACAACCAGCCATTATTTGTTTAACGAAATGGAACGTGAAAAAGGTGGTTCTATCAAATTATAACGACTCATCAACTCAACTAGGATGCTTAAATTTACGTCCATATGAATCGATTGTTTTTGAGGTTGAATAATTAAAAGAAGTGCTAAATAGAAATTTTAGATGGAAGTTGTCATTCATCATGAGATAAAGTCACACTAGTATGATATAATAAGAAAAAAACATAGGTGGACTTAAAATGAGAGAAGCTATAAATCTTATCACATTAGTTGGTTTCTTTTTTCTTGTTTTATATCATGATCGCCGACAACCCCAACCATATTTAAAGTTTGTTTTAATCGGACTGGTAGCTGTTGGTGTGACAAAAGGTGTTTTACCGTTGATTAAGCAGGATGTTATCCGTTATTTGTTAGTGAGTTTGACCTTGCTCATTGGATGGATCAGTTACGTTTGGTTAGAAAAAAAGACAAGACAACATAAAAACTCGTAGAATAATAGTTCTACGAGTTTTTATGTTGTCATGAAAAAGAAATTTTAAAGCAAGTGTGACAAAGGAAAAGACGCCATGTCAAAATACTCATATACTATCATAAAACGATATTCATTCTGACAACGTTAATTTAACTTCATGAATTAGGCAATGGCATATATGCTAATGGATTCTTTGAATAAGATACAAAAGAGCAAGGATTGTAGTTATCTTAAAGTAGGATAAGAACTTACGAAATCTCTAATTCGAGGTGAGGAAAATGGTTAATCGAGGCAATGATGGATGGAATAAAGGGATGTTACAAAAACGAGAAACAAAGTCTTCCCAAGCAACACGGAATCACAGAAAAACGCCTCTTCAACAATTTGACGTTGCGGCATTCTTTGAAGAAAATCTATTTGATATCATAGATTTAGAAGAAAATCGTTCAGGCGTTAAAGAATTTGAAGAGGCAGTTGAGAAAGAAGAATAAATAGCATGGATTTACCTCGACTTGTTCAAAGTAAAGATATTCATCGTGGGAAAATCTTCTACGTCGCCTTACCGTATACGCAGGGAAGACCGTTTCGGTTTGTTGAAAAAGATGAAACGCACGAAGACTTATACCGCATCATCGAGCGATTAGATGGATTTGAAGGAAAATCAGAGCCGGAAACAGGAAGGCGTCGGTCAGAAAGTCTTGAAGTTGTAACAGGTATTAAGTTACGCCCATGTATTATTATTCAAAAAGATCAGTATAATCATAACGATAATTATCCTTTTGTTGTTGTGTTACCGATCGCGACACTCACAAAAGATCATAAGCAACGTCCGATTTTTAAACGTCTGATTGAACATAATGATTTGGATCAGTTTTACTACTTAGGAAAAGACTGTTATATTACAGTCAATGATCCGAAACGTGTTTATAAAAATACGTTGTTTTATGTAGAAGGTCGATTAAAAATTGAGGAATGTGACATTGATATGGATGAACTCATGATGCGTTTTGCTGAGTGTTTAGCTGTTAAAAAAATTCGATCAGAGTAACAAAAGGATGAAAAGGAGGAATCAACTCGATTCCTCCTTTTCTTTTATGAAGAGCTAGGTTAGGATCCTCGAGATTTTTAAAACGATGAAAGAAAGTTAGAAATGAAACATAAGATTGTCATCATTGCTTCCTCGTTCATGAACCTAAAGACTATGGGCTATTATGAAAATGAAGAAAAATGTCAGATAAATGGTCAAAACTATTTGTTTTAGTGAAGGATTATGGTAAATTAAAGAGGCTGACTAAAGATTTTGATCGTCAGTAAGAAAACATCCGTTCTTGAAAGTATGGAAGGATAGGTAGTTAAAAGAGAAGGGCGTAACAAAAGTATGACAACGAAGAGAATGATGAAACGAACAGATATTAAACAATTAATTGAAAAAGTAAAAGTCTTAAGTCCATTTGAATTAAAAGATGAATTAATTAAGATTGCAGAACGATCAAGATTGTTAACGAATCGTCAAGTGTTAAATGCAGGACGTGGAAATCCAAACTGGACGGCGGCGACACCGCGTCAAGCCTTTTTCACGTTAGGTCAATTTGCAGTTGAAGAAACTCAGTTAACGTGGTGTGAAGGAGACTTAGCAGGAATGCCACAAAAAGCTGGCATCTATGACCGATTTTTAACGTATGTAAAAAATCACCCAGAGGCACCGGGAATTGAGCTGTTAGCAAAGATCATCGACTATGGAATAAAAGAACATCATTTTAATAAAGATGAATGGGTTTTTGAATTAGTCGATGGAATTATTGGTGATAATTATCCTGTTCCTGATCGAATGTTAGTTCATATCGAGCAAGTGGTGAAGGATTATTTAATAAATGAAATGGGAGGAGATTTTCAAACGTCTACACATGATTTATTTGCGGTTGAAGGCGGAACAGCAGCCATGTGTTGTATCTTTGATTCATTAAAAGCAAATTTTATTTTAAAACCAAAAGATAAAATCGCTTTATTTGTTCCTATTTTCACGCCATATGTAGAAATTGCTAATTTACCTTCAAATGAATTTGAAATTGTTTGGATTCATGCCTCAGAAGTGAATGAAGCGGGCGTTCCAACATGGCAATATCCAAAAGAAGAGTTAGATAAATTAAAAGATCCATCGATTAAACTGGCATGTATCGTTAATCCAAGTAATCCACCAGCTGTGGCAATGAATGATGAATCATTAGATTATTTAAAAGAAATTGTAACGAATCATCATCCAAAGTTAATGATTGTCACAGATGATGTGTATGGAACGTTTTGTGATGGATTTAAATCGTTAATGGTGACCATGCCATACCATACGTTAGGGGTTTATTCTTACTCGAAATATTTTGGAGTGACTGGATGGCGTTTAGGTGTCATTGCTTTAGCCAAAGATAATGTATATAATGAGCTCATCAACGAGTTACCAGCTTGTGAAAAAGAGTTGTTACATCGTCGATATGAGGCACTGACGACAACTCCAGAGGCGATTTCATTTATTGATCGTTTAGTTGCAGATAGTCGTCACGTTGCTTTAAATCACACGGCAGGGTTATCAACGCCACAACAAGTACAAATGGCTATTTTTTCTGCTTTTGCACGTTTAGACCAAGATAATCGCTATAAAGAACAAACAAAAGCGATTTGTCGTCGTCGTGAGCAGTTAATTTATCAGGAATTAAAGTCTTATCCATTTGTTAAAAATTCATTAAATACAGCGTATTATAATAAATATGATTTATTAGTTTGGGCGAAGTTAAAGTATGGCGAATCATTTGCTCATTACTTACAAACAGAACGTCACGTATTAGACTTTTTATTTGATTTATCTCAACGTTACGGTATCGTTTTATTAAACGGAAGTGGCTTTGAAGGTCCTGAATGGTCGATTCGTGTCTCATTGGCTAATTTAGATGATGAAGATTATCAAAAAATTGGTCGAGCGATCAATGAATTATTTGATGAGTATGCCAAAGAGTGGCGTATGAATCAAAAGGCATTTGCTTAACTGAAATGTTAAAAATCCTCTTGTGATGAAGACAAGAGGATTTTTTTATGTGTCATAAAAGAGATGATTGTTTAAATTGTTTCATTGTATAATAGACTTAACAAAAGATGAGGAGGAATCGTTATGATAAAAGGAAAAACAAATGCCATGCGTTTGTTAGATAAACATAAAATTTCATATGAACTACACACTTATGAAGCGAAAGAAGCGATGGATGGTGTGACAGTCGCTTCAAAAATTGGAAGATGTAAAGAGATGGTGTTTAAAACGTTAGTGACACGAGGAAGTAGTCAAACGATTTACGTGTTTGTGATTCCAGTTGAGAAAGAATTAGATTTAAAAAAGGCAGCTAAAGTCGTCAAAGAGAAAAAGATTGAAATGATTTTAGTGAGTGAAATCAATGCATTAACGGGGTATGTTCGAGGTGGATGTTCACCGATTGGAATGAAGAAAAATTATCAAACGGTCATTGATGAAAGTGCTCAAACACTTCCTTCATTTATTGTAAGTGGTGGTAAAATTGGATTGCAAATTGAAGTGAATCCGCACGATTTAGTAAATATAATTCCGCTTCAATTTGCTTCCCTTGTTGTGGAGAATGACTAATGTGGATCGCTTATTTAGTTTTTATTAATATACTGGGTTTTTGCTTGATGGGAATTGATAAAAGACGGTCAAGATTAGGAGAGTGGCGAATTAGTGAAAAAACGTTATTTACTTGTGCGGCTTGCTTTGGAAGCTTTGGGATTTATGCAGGAATGAAACAATTCCGTCATAAAACGAAGCATTGGTCATTTAAAATCACCATCCCGCTACTTCTTGTGCTTCAACTAGGAGTCATCATCTATTATGTCATTCTTTATAAAGGTGTATAATCACATATTTTTAAATTAAATCTTTAAACTAGTCTTAATTAAGACTAGTTTTTTAGTATTTCAAATAAGAGATATTGTTAGAGTAGAAGTTTTTCATGAGGGAATGAGGGATAAAAGATGATAAATTTTTAAAAGTTGGTTCTAAAAATGAAGTAGAAAGACGAACGAGATAACTTCCTGAACCTTTTTGATTGTTTTTGAAAGTTGCTTCGGAAATGGATGAAATATTCCCCAAATCAGTTCCATCAAGCAAGGTGAAAAATGGATCAAGTCTAATTATCAAACAAATGAGACTATTATTGTTAGTTAATTAAAAACATCAAATCACTCTCGTTCTCATCAATTGGTAAATTTAAAAGTTTGTCGATAAGCTCAACACTTGGTACAATAGTAGATAAGAAGTGAGTGTGAGGAGAAAAACATGTATTGGGTTTATATCGTTAAATGTTCAGATGAAACGTATTATACAGGATATACGACTGATTTGGATCGTCGAATGAGGGAACATAATGAATCGAAAAAAGGGGCAAAATATACAAGAACGCGTCGACCTGTTGTGTTACAGTATGCGAAACATTATGAGACTCGACAAGAGGCTTGTCGTCGTGAGTATGAAATTAAACAATTATCAAGAAAGCAGAAAGAATCGTTAATAAAAAGTCAAAATTTGACTGATAGTTGTTAAAGCATACTAATTGACATTCTTGAGTTAATCATCTATACTTAAATTAGTAATCATTACTATTATATTATTAATAGATATAGTGAGTAAAGTAGGTGGTTTATATGAAATATTCAAAACAACGAGAAATGATTTATAACTGCGTGAAAGAAAATCCCTTACATTTAACAGCGGATGCGATTTATGAGATGTTAAAAAAAGATAATCCGAATTTAAGTTTAGGAACGGTTTATCGTAATTTATCTCAACTGGCGGATCATAATATGATTCGAAAAGTGAGTATTCCAGGATATCCTGATCGTTTTGATGGGACATTAGATGATCATTTTCACTTCTTATGTTTAGAATGTGGCGAAGTACATGATTTATTTATTGAAGAATTACAAGGTATTGGTTCTATTGTTGAAAAAGCAGCGGGTGTCGATGTATCAAAGTGTGAAATGACGTTTAAAGGTGTTTGTCCAGATTGTAAGGTAAAGCACATTAATTAAAAAAATCCTAGATAATCTAGGATTTTTTGTTTATGATCATTCGTTAAAAGGAAAAACCGTTTAGTTGATGTAAACTAAACGGTTTTTTTATGAATTATATTTTAGTCTTCATTTATGACGTGAGTGAATGTTTTACGATAGAAGAGGATGAAACAAATAACGGTTGTACTAGCTGCTAACACATCTGCTACAGGTTCTGCTAAGAAAACTAAATCTAGCTGTGTCATGAGCATAGTTAAAGTGGCTGGTAAAATAAAGATTAAAGGTACTAATAAAATCATCTTACGTAAAAGGGCAAGAATTAATGAAATCTTTGCTTGACCTAACGCTAAGAATGTTTGTTGACAAGCGACTTGTGCACCTAAAACAAAAATACCTGCAAAGAAGATACGAATACTATGAGAGGTAATTTCAACAAGCTCTGGTTTATCGTTGAAGATATTAACAAAGACTTCAGGAATAAACATTAAACTAGCCCACATCGTTGTCGTATAAATTAAGCAAACGACTAATAACAGTTTAAACGTTTGTTTGACACGATCATATTGTTTAGCCCCATAGTTGTAACTAATGATTGGCTGTGCACCTGATGTGAGTCCCATTAAAGGTAGTAAAATGATTTGGTTAATACTACTAATAATTGTCATGGCACTCACGGCTAAATCTCCACCATATTTTGAAAGTTGATTATTTAATGAAATTAAAACAATACTTTCAGTGGCTTGCATAATAAAGGGTGAAACACCAAGAGCCAAAATAGGTAGAACAACTTTAGCTTCAGGAATTAAAAATTCTTTTCGAATTTTTAGTGTACTCTTCTTACCGAATAAGAAGCGAAGCACCCAAATGGCAGAGACAAGTTGCGCGGCAACTGTGGCATAGGCAGCTCCCTTAACACCTAAGTTAAATCCAAAAATAAGGATTGGATCAAGAACAATGTTAATAATGGCTCCGACCATAACAGTCATCATTCCGATTTTAGCAAATCCTTGAGTGTTTATAAAAGGATTCATCCCAATAGCTATTTGAACAAATAATGTTCCTAACACATAAATTCCTAAATAATCATTCGCATAAGATAGTGTTTGTTCACTCGCTCCAAATGCTAACAGTAAAGGTTCTTTAAAAATGAATAAAGCCGTCATTAATAAAGCCGAAATAATGACAAGCATTGAAAGGGCGTTACTAATAATTTTTTCAGCCCCGTCATAATCCTGTTTCCCCATTTTAATCGCAGCAAGTGGAGCACCACCCATTCCAATTAACGCACTTGTTGCTGAAATAAGCATGATGATTGGAAAGGCGACTCCAACCCCAGCCATCGCTAAATCACCTTCAGGTAAACGGCCAATAAAGATACGATCGACAATATTATATAAAACGTTGACTAGTTGAGCAATAATAGCAGGAGTTGCTAGTTTGAAAAGGAGTTTTCCAATTGCATCGTTCCCTAGGTCAGTAGTTTTGTTAGACATAAGATCCCTCCTAGATCATGAAAATTTGCTTTTGCTATCAAAGTATAATGATACTATAGTTTTGGACAATAAGAAATATAAAATACAAAAATATATCGATATTCATCAATTTTCTAGTACTGGAAAATTTTATAAATTAATAAGTATATTAATAGGTTCATAAAAGATGCGTGTCTATCGATGGGGGTTATTGAGGTTGTAGATGAACCCATCATAAATAAAGATGCAGTATGTTGAAGAAAATGGAAAAATTCATGAGTTTAATGAATGAAGAATTAAAGTTTTGTTAGACAAAGATATAAGGTGTAAAAAATCATAGTTTTTTATTTAATTAAATGGTAAAATTATGTAAATTAAATTAAAAAACTATTGGAGGATAGTATGGCAATTATAAAAAATGAAATACCTATATTAGAATACGATGATAGTCAATTTTCAGTTTTGATGCCTAATCATGAGAAATTAAATTTACAATTACCTAAAAAAGCGGTATTTGCATTCTTAGGTGATCATATTGATAAATATGCTAATAAACATAATTGTGAGATTGTTGCGAAGTTTGAATCAGCGACTAAAGTTTATCCTATCTATCTAACTCACTACCAAGGGCATGAAATTTGTTTATGTCAAGCTCCTGTTGGTTCTGCCCCTGCAACTCAAATTTTAGATTGGCTAATTAGTTATGGAGTTAAGGAAGTCATATCCGCTGGATCATGTGGTGCCCTGATTGATATACCAGAAAATACGTTTTTAGTGCCAATAAAGGCTCTAAGAGATGAAGGAACTTCATATCATTATTTGCCTCCTTCAAGATATGTGGAGTTAAATCCAATGGCGTTAAAAGCGATTGAACAGACATTAAATAAACATAATTATTCTTATATTGAGTGCCTAACATGGACGACGGACGGCTTTTTCAGAGAGACGAAAGATAAAGTTGAATATAGAAGAAGCGAAGGCTGTTCTGTTGTAGAAATGGAGTGTTCTTCTTTAGCTGCCTGCTCAGAATTTAGAAACATAATATTTGGACAAATTTTATTTACAGCAGATACATTAGCCGATATACATAATTATGATGAAAGAGGATGGGGTGGAGATTCATTTGAAATTGCTCTATCTTTATGTTTAGATGCAGTCATTAATATCAAATAAACCATAATTTATAATAGAGCTTTACTGATTTGGGTATTTAAGCTCATTAATTCAATTTATTTCAGTTATAGAAAAATTTAAAAATACTATGAAATAGGAGGCTAATATTAGTATCCTATTTTTATTTAAAGATCTGTTATAAGAAGTTTTAAAAGTAGAATTTCCTTTCCGTTAAAGTGTTTTGACTGACTAATGAAAACAAATAATATATAGAATGTATTTATTTTAAATAGTAATAAGAATGTCTAATAGAGTGAAGATTAGGGTAACCTTTATTAACTAAAGAAAGAGAAGAAGACACATTTCATAAAATATTGTTTATAATATAAAAGACAAACGCACAGTCTAAGAGGTAGAGACGGTGATCGATGAGCTAACAGATGATAATTTAGCCCATCAAGTAGAGGATAGAAGCGTTTAATAGGAGGTTTGAAGTGAGAAAAATTCAAAAAATAATCTTATTTTTATTGAGTCTCATCACGTTTTTAATTGGTAGCTATACTGTTTTTGAGTTTAGTAAACGACCCAAAAATACGCCTAAAAAGTTTAAGCAAAAACCTTCAATAGGGCGAAAAGTTGTGGCGTGTTTAGGTGATAGCCATACAAAAGGAACGATGGCGCATAATTTTGTTGATGATTTATCCGCTCAAATGGGAAGTAAAGGCTATGACTTTATTAACGCTGGGGTAAATGGCGATTTAGTTTACAACGTCTTATCACGGATTGATGAGATTGTTGACTGTCATCCAGATTATATTATTATTTTAATTGGAACCAACGATATTTTAGCTCAGTTAAGTAAACCGAATGAACTTCATTTTGAACTCAAAAAACAATTGCCTCAAAAACCATCTGAAAAGTGGTTTATTCAAAATTTAAGAACGTTGATCGATGAGTTAAAAATGAAAACAACAGCGAAGCTTGCGATTTTATCATTGCCCCTTATTAGTGAAGACCGTCATTCCGTTGCTTTTAAATCGGCCATTGAATACAGTCAAGAAATTCAAGAAGTGGCAAGAGAAAAAAACATTACGTATTTACCGTTAAATGAAAAACAACTTGAGTTTTATGAAAGACATCGGCCTAAAGCACATAAACCTGTTGTTAAAACACCGCTTGCGTACTTTATTCCTTCTTTTAAGCATTATATTTTAAGAAAGTCATGGGAAGAAATTTCACAAGAAGCGGGACTAACTTTAACGATTGATACGGTGCATCAAAATAAATATGCGGCCGAGATGATTGAACAGTTAATTGTTGATTTTTTAGAAAAAAATTAAAACTCCTTCAAATGAGGAGTTTTTTTAGTTCTATTTTAAAAATTTAGTGCATAGAGTTGATTGTAAAATAAAAAGAAAGAAGGTGTTGGTCATTAAACATTTGGCAAATGAAGCAGAATCAACTAATATCACAATTACAAATTTGAAAACAGGACTTAAACCGCAAGAAATCGAAGCATTAAAAGAGAAATACGGAACAAATGAATTCACAAAGCCAAAAGAACGTGGCCTATGGTTGGAATTACTGGATGTTTTTAAAGAACCACTGATGGTGATCTTAATTATCGCGAGTGGAATGAGCTTTTTAGTAGGAGAATATCAAGATGGAGTCGGAATCTGTATGGCCGTCTTACTTGGAATTATCATCGGTCGTATGACAGAAGGCCGCTCTAAAAAAGCAGCGGAATCGTTACAGAAGATGACAGGTGATATTCTTGTTAAAGTGCTTAGAGATGGAAGAAAACAAGTGATTCATAAAACAGAAGTCGTTCCTCGTGATTTAGTGTATTTAGAAACTGGAGATATGGTTCCAGCGGATGGAGTGGTCCTTGAGGCAACTGAACTTAAATTACGTGAAGATATGTTAACAGGAGAAGCTGATCAAGTCACAAAAGAGAAAGATCATATCCTATATGGAGGAACATTAGTAGGAAATGGTTATGGTTTAATGCAGGTGACTAAAATTGGTGATGAAACCGAAATGGGTTCTATTGCAAAAGAATTACATCAAGAAGAAGAGATGACCCCATTACAAATTAAGTTAGGAAAGCTCGGACAACGAATTTCCTCTATTTCATCAGCAGTTGCTGGGATGCTTTTTATCTATATGCTGATCCAAATTTTAAAAGATAGTCATATTCAACTTGATTTTACAAGCTGGGATAGTTTTGTTCATTCTTTAGATAGTATGTACTTTGTCTTTCCAAGCATTAAAACAGCCTTTGTTGTTTGTGTGGGGTTAATTGTAGCAGCGGTTCCTGAAGGATTGCCAACGATGATTAATATTACACTAGCCATGACGATGCAAAAAATGGCGAAGATTAATGTATTAATTCGCAAAAAAGAAGCTTGTGAAACGATCGGTTCAATTAGTGTGATTTGTAGTGATAAAACAGGAACGTTAACAGAAAATAAGATGAAAGTGGGTAAAGTGTTTGTCGATGGGCATGAAGTGTTATTTAAAGACATCGCTAATTATCCATTATTTATTGAAAACTGTTTAATTAATAGTTCAGCAGATGTTGAGTTTAATGGAACGCATCATAACTACATCGGAAACCCAACAGAAGGGGCCATTATTTCGATGGTAAACAATCCAAGCTATCGTCAAGTTAGAGAAGAGGCGACGATTGCAAGACAACTTCCATTTACATCATCGAATAAGTTTATGTTAACAGTGACGAAACACCAAACGAATTACCACATTTTATCTAAAGGTGCGCCTGAAGTCATTTTGAAGCAGTGTAAAATGGAGTTAGTCGATGGAAAGGTACGCCCGTTAACTAAGAGTCGTGAAGAAGCCATTTTAAATAAAATGAAAGAGTTACAATCCGATGCGATGCGTATTATTGCTTTTGCTTATCAAGAAACAAATCGCAAAGAAGAGTTTATCGGAAAAGAACGCTTTGATAATCAGTTTATTTTCCATGGATTTGTTGGAATTAATGATCCTTTACGTGAAGGCGTTAAAGAATCGATTGAATGTGCACGTCGAGCAAGAATTGAAACAAAAATTTTAACGGGTGATAACATTCATACGGCGATTGCCATCGGAAAAGAAATCGGTATTTTAACAGCAGGTAAACGTGCCGTTGAAGCAAGTTACATTGATAGTTTAACAGATGCCGAACTTAGAAAAGAAATTAAGGATATTGCGATTGTCGCACGTTCAATGCCAAATACAAAAATGAGAATCGTCTCAGCGCTTCAAAAAAATGGTGAAGTGGTTGCCGTTACAGGAGATGGAATTAACGATGCACCAGCTTTAACAAAAGCAGATGTTGGGATTGCGATGGGAATTGCAGGAACAGAAGTGAGTCGTAATGCAGCGGATATTATTTTAACAGATGATAGTTTTAATACGATTATTGAAGCCATTAAATGGGGACGTGGAATTTATAATAACTTCCAACGATACTTACAATTTACGTTAACGGTTAACGTGATCGCCTTTTTATTAACAATTATTTCACAGATTATGGATCATCCTTTACCGTTTACAACCATTCACTTACTGTGGGTGAATATTATTATGGATGGACCTCCAGCGCTTGCTCTTGGATTAGAACCAATTCGTGAAGCAGTCATGAAACGTAAACCAATTTCGAAAAATGCAAATATTATTAATCGATTCATGTTACAAACCATTTTAGTGAATAGTTTATTTATGATGATTGTGTTACTTTGTCAATTAGAGTATAACTTCTTAGGGGCAGATTTAACGCATGTGACAGCGGGTGCTAATGAAGAACAAACGGTTATTTTCAGTTTATTTGTCAGTTTAGTCATTTTTAACGCCTTAAATTGTCGAGAATTTGGTTTGGTAAGTATTTTCGTGAATTTCTTTAAAAATAAAGTGGCACTTTTAATTTTATTTATCACGTTTATTATTCAAATCACCGTGACTCAGTTAGCAGGTGGATTCTTCCATGCCGTTCCGTTAAGTTTCATGATGTGGGTTAAAATCATTGCTTTAGGATCAACGGTTGTCTTATTTAACGAATGCTTTAAATGGATGTTACGACTGATTAATATTTCTCGTAAAAAAGCTAAACGTGCTAAAAAGCATGAAGTCATCGTTTCAAAAGAAACAACGATTTAAATTAAAAGAGGAATTCAATGAATCATTGAATTCCTCTTTTTTGTGGTAAAGAGCAAGGAAAAAGTCCTTTTCTATTAGAAAAGGACTTTTTGATGAGGTTAAAAAGAGACGGATTGATGAATTGGATAAACAACGTTATTTATTTCAATATAAAGTTCATAAGTTCCACTTAACCCTTCAGCATTAATGAATTGTGTGATCATTAATTGATTTTCGTCAGTTAGTGCATCAGGATTAAACAAATCAATACACATTGCTGAATAAGGAGTCGTTGTAATTCGAACACTGTACACTCGTTGATCACCTAATCGATTTAAAATCAGTTTAACTTTATCCCCTTCATAAAAGGCTCCTGTCATCATGAGACGATCTGATTCTTGAGTGAAGTTGATTTGATACGTATCATTTAATTCATTTTCATTAAAGAATAAACCATTTACTTTGATAGGTAGTGTTTTTGTTTCTCCTAAATGACCTAGACGTTTTCCAAGTTCAAGGGAGTAAGATGTTGATTCAGGATAAAGGCTCATTTTAGAGGCACGATAATAATGAGCGGGTAACTCCATTTCAAAGAGACGTTCTTCATCTAACATTTCAATCATGCGACTTGAAAGGGTGGCATCTTCATAAAAATAAGCCGGTTGATTTAAAGCCTCACCATTTAAACTTCCAATCCCACCTGAGAGAATGAGATAGTGATCCGTTCCTAAATCATCAATTTCTGAAACATACGGTGAGTAAAAAGAAGAACCTTCGTCTTTTCCAAATTCAAACATTTGCTCAATCGTCATCTCTTCTTTATTTAAGTGATAAATAACACCCCTTGAATAATTATCATTGGCACTTAAGTACGTATAAGGATCTTTTGAACGATTGTTTCCATTATCGAAGATCGCTAAGTTTTGATTCGGTAACATTTTAGCGGAATGTTGTGACCATTGCCATTCAAAGTCTTCTCCAATTGGGGTGAAAAAGTAAGAGGACAACTCTTCAGGCCATCCCGTCGGATCCCCGACAATCCAATTTAGCTTCCCACTTTCATAATCAATACTAATGACGGCATCTTGATGACGTCCTGATAAAATAATCGCTTGATTTTCTTCATCAAAGTCAACGGAATTGTTGTGAAACCAGTCGTGTTCCGTCCAATTTTCGCTTTTAGCAGCCTCTGTTGGAAGAACAGTGGAAAGATCCCACGATTTAACGACCTCACCCGTCAAACGATCAAGTTCGATGACATAGTCTTCAACGGTCATTTTAGCTGGATTATTGGCGGCAACTAATAAATTACCGTTTGGTAATTCTACCGCATCGTGATGATAGCCACCTTCAAAGACGTACTCTGTATAAACCTTACCTAATAAATCCATCTCCATTAATCCAGCCATGTAATAAGGAGGAGCCATTAATCGATCAGAACTTAGTAATAAATTTCCATTCTTTAAGCGTTTAATGTCCCAAACATTTTTAGTCGTTAAATACCATCGCACATCTCCATTCACATCATAAGCAGCGGTATAACCTTCAGAAGAGGGCGTGAAAAAGTATAAATCGTTACTTAATTTCTCTTTATTTGCATTGATAGACGTAGGTAAAGGGAGATCCTCTGGTAACGGATCCGTTTTGATTTGAATCGTTTTCGTTTGTCCATCACTTAACGTCACGATGATGTCGTTGAGTGAATCTGGATAAAGCCCATAAATAGGAATGAGGTGAGAAGTAGCTGCCTCAAAATCTTGTGTAAACGTTGAGTGCTCATCTTTTCCTAAAATCGTTACACGAACAGAGACTAAGTCTTCCGTGTTAAAGGCCATTAAGGCGGTTAAAGGAGACGATTCGTACGGATTAAGGATAAGATAGGGATTATTAAAGGTATAGTTACCTTGTTCGATGGTCTCGCCCAACGTTAAATCAATCTGTTGTTGCTTCGTTAAAGTATCGGGAATTTGCTCAACAGATGGAGATTTTTTATTAAATAAAACGAGAATAACCGTAGCGATCAAGATGAAAAGTCCCCCTAATAAATACTGATGATATCTTTTATTCATAATGAACTCCTTTCAAAAAAATCCAATTTCTTTTTATCGTATCATACAAACATAAATTTACACTAATAAAACAGCATTAATTTTGTGTTTTTTCTAAAGTTAAATCTCATAAGGGGAAGAGATTAATAACATAAACGTGTCAAAATTAATTTTTAAAAGGCTTTAGTCGGTGAAGACAATCAAGTGAAGTTTAAAAAAGCCATCTTAAAGATGATGGCTTTTTTAGATTTTATTTAATAACTGAAATAAATTGACGATCATCAACTGTCACATGTTGATGCTTCTTAAAGTAATCAATAATAATTTCTGTTATTTCAATTTGGATTTCTTTTAGGACAGGGCAGCCACGTAAAAAGTCATAACCTCCAACTCCACTTGAACGGTAATTATTCATCACTAAACTATACGTATCCTCAGGTTGGACCTCTTGGTTATTAACGACCATTGACGTCACACGTTCACCCACTGGCTTCGTTAAGTCAAATGTGTAAAACACATTTGAGAAAAAGTCGTAGTTATAATGAGAGACTTTTGGCTGAAGGAAACGACGAGAAACAGAAGTTTCACCATTTTCATAATGAATATATGAGGCACAAACTTCTAGTGCTTGTTTTAAAATTTGCCCTGTTACTTCTAAAACGACTAATGTATTTGGATAAACATAAGTTGAGACGATATCGCGAACCGTTACGCTTGTATTAAAGCCTTTAATCGAGTTGGCAAAAGACGTACATGCTAAATCAGCCTCAGAAACTTCTAATTGAATTTGATTAATAAAGTTGGCAAGTAGTGATCCGTGAATCGCCATGTCGATACGTTCAGTTGGTTGTAACTCGGTATTTAAGTAACCAACTGGAGAGTCTAACCATGTTTGAATACGCTCTTCAAGTGGCATTAATGCTTGATAGAGTGAAGGTTCTGGATTAATGTCCACCGCATTTAATGACGAAGTCACTGTAATCGATTGATCGTCATGTTGTGTTAATTCCACTTGAGCATATTTTGCTGCATTATGTGGCGTTTGAATGATATGTGTTCCAAATAACGTTTGATTTTGTAAAGGAACATGTTGATGTCCTGTTAATAATAAATCAAATTGTAACTCTTTACAAATCTTATAGGCGATATTTTCTGATGAAGAACTTAATTGTTCATGAGTTTGTAAATCGTACTCAAATCCTCCGTGATAAATCCCAATTAAAACATCAACTTGAGATTTTAACTCATCGTGTAAAGCTTGAATGGATGAAAAGGTATCGCGGACTTCAAAGTTCGTTAAATTATAGGCTTTTTCCCAAATTGGAATAAAGTCAGTCGTAAATCCAATAACTCCTACTTTTAATCCATTTTCCATCACTTTAATATCAGAAGATGCGATTGGTAAAACACCTGTTTTATCGACAACGTTAGCACATAAACATTTAGCGTTTAAATGTGTTAAATAAGATTTTAAATAGTTGTATCCATAATTAAACTCGTGATTTCCAAGTGTGACGTAATCGTAACCACCTTCATTCATCACCATCGCCATTGGATGTTTTTCTAAGTTCTCTGAACTTAAAAATGTCATAAAAGGCGAGCCTTGAATCGTATCTCCACCATCAATAATTAATGTATTACCATCTTTTTTATACTGAGACAGGATGTTTAAAAGTCCCATTGGTTTTTCTGTTCGATCGGTATAATCGGTTGGATAGATATAACCGTGTAAATCCGATGTGAAATAAATTTTTAATTGTTTCATATGTAACACCTCATTTTAAATTATACCATAAACTTTGATCTCGTACTGCGATTCCTATGTGTTATTATTTTGATAAATGTTTTAAAACATGTAAAAAAATCTGATTGGATTCAAAAAAAAGAACATGAGACTCATATGAAACGAAAAATGTGCTAAAATAAAAAGAAATCTTTCATGATAAAGGATGTTTGATGATGATGGAAAAAGTAATTGGCTATCAAAAGTCTGAAATAAAAGACAAATCTTTGAATTCCTCAGCGAATTTAGAAGAAATAGCATACATGGATTTATTAACGTTAATTTCACAGCTAGACTCAAATCCTAACGAATTAGCGTTGAAAAAAGTTCCAAAACTACTGAAACAAACCAAACAAGTTCTTAAAACGAATCAAAAAACAGTGAAACAAACGTCAAAACTGAGCAAGCAAACGAAAAAATATTATTACAAAGTGTCAAAGGCCATTATTAAGTTGTTAAAAAAAGATGAATTACCTCAGGAATTGAAATTAGAATTAATTAAATTGCTAAATGAGATCACCCTTAAAATAGAAGCATGTGATGAAAGAGATAAATACTTTTTTGGTGAACAACATAAAAAAACGATAAGCTATGGAAGTGTCGCCTTCCTCACATTAGCAGCGATTTATGGTGTGGTTGCAAGTAAAAAATCATAATCAAACTGACAGTTAAGAAAGCGACGCTTCTTAACTGTTTTTTTAGCAAAATGTGTTTGATAATAGAGAGAATCTTCGTTCATGTTTTTGTCACCTGAAGAATACATTGTAATAGATGAATTAATAAGGGAGGCGGGTGAGAATGAAGGGCCCAATCCAATATCAGAGGCATTTTGTGTTACAGGTTCATTGCATAATTAATGCTTTTTGCTTCTTAGTCACTTTTTTGTGTGTATTAATCTTACGATTTAGGATAGGATTGCTTGAATTATTAGCGTTACTTCTTCCGATCATCGGAATATTAGCATTGTTTATGAATGAAAATTTAGGAAAAGGGCGAAAGGTTGTGAAAGAATGCTATCTTTTTGGAAGTTTAGCCAGTATTTTTTCACTCTTTTTCGTGTCACAGGTCTTAGTTCAATTTTGTTATACGGGGTGGTTGTGGGGAACATTTTATTTTCTTTTTACCGGAGCTGTCGTCGCGGGAATCATTTATTTTTTATTTTTTACTCATGTTCAGCTCATTAACAAGTGCATGAGTCCCATTAGTTTAGCCGTTGCGTTAGTCGTTTGGATTTTAATTTCCATTGTTATTTATCGATTTTTT
The DNA here is from genome assembly GCF_021497505.1 of Turicibacter sp. TJ11. Lineage (NCBI taxonomy): Bacteria > Bacillati > Bacillota > Erysipelotrichia > Erysipelotrichales > Turicibacteraceae > Turicibacter > Turicibacter sp. TJ11. Next base: position 561,489 of record NZ_CP069349.1, read on the forward strand.
TTATGCTACTTTTTTAAAGCAGGATTTATTTTATTGTTTAGTTATCTTTTATGGGTATTAGATATTATTCTTGCCGTATTTATTTGTTTAGATTTAAGAATTATTTTATTCAAAGGGCGTTAAAGGAGATTTATCATGCAGCAAATTCAATCTTTACATCAACTTCACTATCAACCATTAAAGCGTCAAGATTTAGTATCGTTAGGCGCGTTATATCAGGATCCGTTGTTTACTAAGCATTACGGAGAGATAGAAGAACATAAGCAGACGTTAAACGATTTAAATCACTGGTTTGATGAATATGAACAGATGCAAACGGAGCGTTATTATTCTATTTTTTCAAATCAGACATGGGTTGGTTTTATTACGTTGAGTGATTTTGATGAGAGCGAATCGGAAGCATGGTTAAGTATTGGGCTTCAACCTAACGTTTGGGGACAGGGCATTGGTAGTTATGTTTTAAAGGCATTTATAAAAGCGTGTTTTGATCAACGAAACATTGAAACCATTCGATTGAGTGTGTTTTCAAGTAACGAACGTGCCTATTGTCTTTATTTAAAGCTTGGATTTCAAGTTGAAAAAATATACGTGAAAGAGGAGCTTCCACTTGATTTTAAAGAGGATATTTATCAACTTTACTTAAAACGATAAAATGAGGGGGATTGGAGGAGTAAGAATGAAGGGAAATCAAATTAAAAATAGCAACTGGCATGAAAGAGAAAACGAACAGCCACGTTATTTTAAAACGAACGAGTACTTACATTTTGATGAAACAGTCATCGAATCACATAAAGTGGCTAGTTTAAGTTTTCATATGGAGGAGTATGAGCGATTAGTTTATACGGAAACAATAGCGTGTGATGAAGCTAAAAAAGTAACGGTTGGTTTAGTGATTCGTGGAAATGATCTAGAAGAAATTAATTATAAAGTCGCTTTTTATAATGAAGCAGATGTGTGTGTGGATGTATATTCTCATAATGTGGTGGCAGAAGTGACACCACAGTTTAAACGCGTATGTGTGACCTATCCTGTGCCAAATGGAGCATGTTATCTGAAGGTAGGATGGGAGTTTAAAGGAATAAATACAGGAATTACATTGTTTAATCCTTCGGTTCAACTGATGGATTAAACCGTTGCTTGTGTTTGAAAATAAATCACTCTTAAACGATAGATAAGAAACGTAGGAATCTTTAGACGAATATAGTCAGGAGGGTCCTACGTTTTTATGATTCATCATGAGACTGCTACGTCGCATTAATTTGATGATGTCAACGACAGTTAGGTTAGCACGTTTAAAGCGAGTCTTATCCATTGACACATTGTTATCCTTTCAATCAATCGATTGTTATTTTTGGTAAATGATGTATAATGGTATTAAATGATGATGTCATAGGGGGAGTGTTGATGACAAAGAAAACGATGGCTATTGTTTTATTTCCTACGCTGTATATATTAGTAATAACGATTCTTTGGGTTAGTTCTTTTGGACTTAATGTGGGATTAGATATGAAAGGAATAATGGCTGTTTCATTAGTCGCGTTATTTCCTTTATTAATCTTAATCCAAGGTCTTATCAGTGCTTTAAATCGGATCAATATAGGTCTATCTTTAGGAATGTCTATTTTATCCACCATGTTATTCATTATCGGTTTACAGGCTGATGACACACAAGACTTAATGTATTCTTACGGTAAGATTTATTTCATGTTTGGTATTATCGGATACATGATCGGTCAAGTGATTAATAAAATGAAGTCTATTAAAAAGAAGAAAGAACTAGATTAGGGAGTCATAAAGCGGACAGATGTTCTGTCCGCTTTATGATTTTCTTGATCATCATGCAAATTATGTAAGTCATGATAGTTGCTTCATTCTTTTAATAAAAAACAACCATTGAAGATGAGGTCACTGAAAAACGCATCACAATAAATGGAAACCACTGAAGCAAGAATTGTCTCAGTGGTTTTTCTTATACATGATATAATTTTACTATCATTGACATTTTTGGAGGCTCATCATGATTAAAGACTTTGAACAATTATCCTTAAATCTTTCTCAAGGACATCCCTTATACGATAAAATCGTTCCCAAAAATCATCCCTTACGTTTAATCGAGGAACAGATTGATTTTTCATTTGTCACACCGTTACTAAGTGATCGTTATTCCATTGATTATGGACGTCCTGCCTATTCTCCTGAAGTCATGTTTAAGTTATTATTCCTTAAAATGCTTTACAATCTGTCGGATGAGCGTGTCATTCAAGAGGCTCAAGTCAATATGGCTTATAAATACTTTTTGAATTTAGACCCCGAAGATCCACTCATGCATCCGTCTTCCTTAACTAAGTTCAGAAAACTGAGATTAAATCAGGAGGACATCTTAGAGGATTTATTAGGTGAAGTGATTAACCAAGCGATTCAAAAGAACTTAATTCCATCAAAGACACTGATCATGGATGCCACACATACACGAAGTCGGTATAAAGTTAAAACTCCCATTGAGAATTTAAGAGAGGTTTCTAAAAATATCCGAAAACAACTTTATCGTTACGTTCCTGAGGTGAAGGATCATGTTCCTCCAAAGCTTCATTCCACTGCTTCACTTGAAGAAGAGGTCATTTATACTCAAGAATTAATAGAGTTTTCTCATCGCTATCAAGATAAAAATAGACAGATTCAAGAAGCGAGAGAAAAAGCGTTAGATATCCTAAAAAATCGAACCTACCAAGCCATTCTTTCTGTCTCAGATCCAGAAGCTAAAATGGGTTATAAATCTAAAACTGAGGCGTTTGCCGGATATAAGACACATCTAGCCATCACGGAGGAGCGTCTCATGACAGCGATTGAAGTGACCACGGGTGAAGTCAGTGATGGAAAGTATTTGAAAACATTGGTTGAAAAATCAAAAAAGAACGGGATAGAAGTGAAAGAAGTCTTAGCGGATGCCGCCTATTCAAGTAAAGAGAACTTAGGGTACATGGAGCAAGAAAATATAACGGCTGTAACGCCGTTAAATCCAATTGTCTTAAATGGTGGAAAACGAGAAGTTGAAGGATTTGAATATAATAAAGATGCGGGACAAATGAGATGTCCAGCTGGACATTTAAGTGTCAGAAAAGCCCGTACGGGAAAGAAAAATCAAAAAAAGAATCAGAGTTTAACCTATTACTTTGAAATAGAAAAATGTAAGCATTGTCCTTTAAGAGATGGGTGCTATAAACCCGGGGCAAAATCTAAAACTTATTCCATGACCCTTAAATCGGACATTCATCAAAAAGCCATCGACTATCAGAAGACAAATGAATTTAAGGATAGGAAAAAACAACGTTATAAAATTGAGGCGAAAAATGCCGAGTTAAAACAGTCTCACGGATTTCAAACATGTAAATTCGCGAGACTTTTCGGCATGAAAATCCAGACCTATTTAACAGCTTTTGTCGTTAATACGAAGAGAATAGTGAAGTTAGTGACAGAAAAACAAGCGATCTTTCAGATAGGTTTATTGAATCTCATACAAAAAATGGATATGATAGAGAGTAAGGAAAAAGGAGCCTATTATTTTATAAATAATAAGCTCCTTTTTCAGTGGCCTCTTGAAGATCAATGGTTGTTTCACTTAGGAAAAGTTTTTTATGAGTTAGTGTGACGTTTTTCCATCGTCCAACCCGTTGCAGCTAAAATCAATGAAATGACTGGACATAAAAGATTAAAGAACGCAAAAGGTAAGAAGCTAATCGGATTAACGCCAAGTGTTGCAAGCATATACGAACCACAAGTAGTCCAAGGAATTAAAGGCGATGTCACAGTGGCACTATCTTCAATGGCACGTGATAAATTTTTAGCGGCTAAATTTCGTTTCTCATATTCATCTTTGTACATACGACCTGGCATAACAATCGCTAAATATTGATCTCCCGTTAGAATATTGGTAAAAATACACGTGATAATGGTTGCAAAGACTAAGCCAAATGTTCCTTTAGCAAATTGTAAAATTTGTGTTGCGATCGTTTCAAGGATACCTGTTTTTTCTAAAACTCCACCAAATGATAGAGCACAGATGACTAACGATACAGTCCATAACATACTATTTAAACCACCGCGTGTTAATAATTCATCCACCGCTACAACTCCAGTGTGAGATTCAAAACCGTAGTGCATCGCATTCATGACATCTCCTAAATTTGCCCCTTGAAAAATCATGGCTAATACCCCACCGAATAACGTTCCAGTGAGTAAGGCAGGTAAGGCTGGAATTTTTAAAATAACCATCGTAATAACACTAATCGGTGCAAGTAAAAGAATAGGTGATAACGTATGAAAGCTTGATGATAAGGTCGTTTTAATAATATCAATTTGTGCTGTGTCTAATGATTGACCAGCATATTTAAACCCAAGAATTGCATATAAAATGATCGAAATGAGGTAGGCTGGAGCAGTGGTGAAAATCATATGTTTAATATGTTCAAATAACGTTGCCCCCGCCATTGCTGGTGCTAAGTTCGTCGTATCAGATAGCGGAGACATTTTATCACCAAAATAAGCACCCGAAATAATTGCACCTGCAACGACAGGCAATGGAATACCAAGCGTTTGTCCAATTCCTAATAAAGCAATTCCGACTGTTCCAGCTGTGGTCCAAGATGAACCTGTGGCAATCGAAACAATCGAACAAATCAGTAAAGTCGCGACTAAAAAGATTTTAGGAGAAAGAATATTTAATCCCCAATAAATCATTGAAGGGACGACACCGCCTAAAATCCATGTTCCAATCAGACTTCCGACAATTAGTAAAATTAAAATGGCTTGAATGGCGATCTTAATGGTATCAATAATTCCATCTTCAAGGTCTGACCACTTATGACCAAGGCGATAAACACCTAAAATAGAAGTGAATGCCGTTGCTAATAAGAGTGGAATCTGCGGATCCACATGAAAAATCATTAGTGATAAGACTAAAATAATGATTAAAAATATGATGGGAAGCAGTGCTTCAAATAGAGTTGGTTTTCGTGTTTGTTTCATCCGGTCCTCTCCTTTTCATCTCATAAGAAGTTAAATCTATGTTTAGTTTGAATTCACGGTTTAATATGAAGGATTTGAGTGAGTTGCTTGATTAAAACAAATCATGCGTCACTCAAAATCGAAATTTGACGATTGTTAATATAACATGTTATGACACGAACTGCAAATATTTTTGTAAAATTTTTGAAATTATTACTCAACGAATTGGTTTTATGATAAATCTAAAGTAACTAATAAAAACATATGGAAAAAATTACTTTTTAAAGAAAAAATATACAGTATTAGGTTGCGTTTTTTTGAAAATGTGATATATTAAAGATGTACTTAATAATTCTTTTGGTTTATTTCACAGAAGCAATCGAATAGATTTTCTTGGGGTTAGTACTAAGGGTAATGATGTGGGTAGCAAAATAGTATTAAGTAAAAAATTTTTATTTCTTTTCGGAGGTATTTATTATGAATACAGGTACAGTTAAATGGTTTAATGCAGAAAAAGGATTTGGATTCATCTCAGTTGAGGGGGGAGAGGATGTATTCGTACATTACTCAGCAATTACTGGTGAAGGATTCAAAACTTTAGAAGAAGGACAAAAAGTTTCTTTCGAAATCGTTGAAGGAAACCGCGGAGCTCAAGCTTCTAACGTTGTTAAATTATAATTTCTCAACCAATTGTAAAGCTAGTGATCTTTGGACACTAGCTTTTCTTATGGATTAAAGAAACTACTTACAAGCTTTAGTTCAAGAAAATCTAAACACCACAAGAAACAAGTTATTAAGAGTTAGTGATTAAACGTTTTTAAAATCATAATTTTTTTGCTACGTCTATATATTGCCTCAATCGTTTGAATTATATAAGTTGTTTGAACGTTCCACGAAAAAAACGGGGCGAGACGATTTTAAGGAATGAAAATTTGGGCAACCGAATAAAGTGAGTCATAGACGATAAAGGTGACCGTAAAGATAGAAGATTAGACAGGACTAATCATCACGAAAGGAGTGTTGAAAAGTGGGGCGTAAAGTTAGTTTAACGGAAGGGCCAATCATCAGAAATTTAGTTAAGTTAGCTATGCCGATTATGGGAACTTCTTTTATCCAAATGGCTTATAACTTAACGGATATGATTTGGATTGGAAAAGTGGGAAGTAAAGCGGTCGCTGCTGTTGGGACGGCTGGTTTTTTTACATGGTTAGCGATGGCCTTTATTATGATTTCCAAGATTGGAGCTGAAATTAAAGTCGCTCAGTCAACGGGAGCGAAACAACTAGATGATACGAAACAATACATTCGAAGTGCGATTCAAATTAATATTTTGTTGGCTGTCATTTACATGATCGGTTTATTACTTTTAAAAAAACCATTGATTAGTTTCTTTAATTTAGGCGATGCTGAGATTATTCAGATGTCTTATACTTATTTAGAAATTATGGCCTATGTCATGGTATTTTATTTTATTAATCCGGTTTTAACGGCGATTTTTAATGGATCAGGAGATAGTAAAACCCCATTTATTATCAATACGATTGGTTTAATTTTTAATATTATTTTTGACCCTCTTTTAATTTTAGGGTTTGGACCGATTCCTGCGTTAGGTGTTTTAGGTGCTGCTTTAGCAACAGCGGGAGCACAAGTAGTCGTGACGGCTTGTTTTATCGCCGTGATGATGAAAAGTCAGTTAAGTTATTTAAAAGTTAATTTGTTTAAAAAGCCAGACATGAAATCAATCAAAGTGTTATGTAAAATCGGATTTCCAGGGGCAGTCCAAAATGGCGCGTTTACCATTATTGCGATGGTTCTTGGACGTTTAGTGGCGGCCTATGGGCCGGTTTCGATTGCTGTTCAAAAAGTAGGATCTCAAATTGAATCCATCTCTTGGATGACAGCGGGTGGATTTTCAACGGCTTTAGGAACGTTTGTTGGACAAAATTATGGAGCGAAACAATATCATCGAATTCAAAAAGGATATCGCACGACGCTTGGTTTAGCGATTAGTCTAGGTGTCATCACTACCCTTTTATTAGTATTTGCAGGACAACCTATCTTCAAGTTCTTTTTAAATGAAAACGAAGCGATTCATCAAGGAACGGATTATTTAAAAATTCTAGGCTATTCTCAGCTATTTATGTGCATTGAAATTACGACACAAGGATTATTTAATGGACTTGGGCGAACTTATATTCCATCCATTGTTGGAATTATTTTAACCGGGGCACGCATTCCATTAGCGTATTTGATTGCAACACCACAGCTTTTAGGAATTAATGGTGTTTGGTGGGCAATTACTTTAAGTAGTGTGGCTAAAGGAATTGTTTTAGTAGCAATTTACTTTTATTTACAAAAAAGAGATCAGTTATATGAGCATGAAGAATGGAATGAAACAAGCGCAGATGTTTCAAATGCTTCATAATTAACTTATAAGTGGCTCACTTGAATTTTTAAGTGATTTTCAATCATAAATGAAAAAGATTCCTTTTTACAATTAGAGGAATCTTTTTTTTCGTTTCTTCAAAACTAAAAGATAGAAGTGAATCGAGTGATTTTAGCAAGCACCGGTTTTCATATACATTTAGTGTCTAATTTGATAAAATATAGATAAGATGATGTAGAAAGGGGATATGACATGAAGATATTAGTCACGGAATTGTTTTTAAGTCACATCCCTCAAGGGAAAGAATCCTTTGTCCTACAAAAAATGAGTCAGTTTGTTCAGGAATATGAAGCGTCAAAATATAATATGTCGGCCATGCGAGCGGGTGTGTCGGTTCGAGAAATCAAGCATAATCGAAATGGTCTTCGTATTTTTAAGCTTCGTATTAATAAAGGCGATCGAATTCTTTTTACCTTTGATACGGATCGTGTGCGTTCAGAATATCGTCAAGCGATTTTATTTTTAGACTATTGTCATCACGATGATCAATCGATGCAAGGTCGAATGATCGGCGTTACGAATCAACAGATAGAAGAATATTTGACAACGGAAGAGTCCATTGATGATTATGTCGATCAACAATATATCAATTTTGATTATGATCCAAATGAAGTCATCACACGCGTCATCAACGTTGAAACAATGGGACAGCTTTTAGATGAGCGAGATGATAAAGCCATCTACTATTTAAATGATGAACAGTTTCGATGCTTAGCTCCAACGGATGCACCCATGTTTATTTTTGGAAGTGCTGGAAGCGGGAAAACGACCATTAATATTCATAAGGCTTTTCTTTTAGCAACTCAGCCAATTAAAATTGCTTATTTTACGTATTCTTCTTATTTAGTCGAGGACGCTAAAAAGCTATTTCAAAAAATTATTCAAGAATCCCCTGAATACAAGGGAGAAGAGATTGGTAGACGTGTTCAATTTTATCATCTCAATGATTATTTATCACAAGAAGTCTCAAGCTATCAAACGGTTAGCTTTGAAGTGTTTCGAACGTGGATCATTGAACGACAACCGTTATTATTAAAACAACTTGGACTTGGAATTTATGATATTTTTAAAGAAATTCGAGGGATTATCAAAGGGATGATTCCAAAAGAGTGGATTGATTATCGCATTGATTTGTCAAATCATTCAGTTCCATCAGATGTCGTTGATATTATTGTTAAAAAGGGACTAGCAACTCGTGAAGACAATATCTTAGTTTTACACGCAGAAAAGCTATATGAGGCGAAAAGTCGATTTTTAGATCAGTATGAATTGCGAGCTGTTTTATTGATGCATCAATGGTTAGATGATTATCTCATCAATCATCCGATCCTTCCAAAAGAGATTTATTTAAAGTTAGACGAGCAGTATTGTCTATATACCGTTGCGGAGCGTGAATTGTTATACGAACTCACCCTTCGTTATCAAAGCTTTTTGCTAGAAGAAGGAAAAGTTGACGAAAATGATTTGGCACGTCTTTTTTTAAGAAAGTTAATGAATCAAGAGATTTCTTTATTTGATTTTGTCATTGCCGATGAAATTCAAGACTTAACAGAAATTCAAATTTACTGTTTAATTCGATTAGCGCGTCATCGAAATCATTTGCTATTTACAGGCGATATTAATCAAACCATTCGCCCGACTTATTTTCATACCGGAAGAATTGAAAGTATTTTAAAAACGTCTAATACACATCTTGATTTTATTAAACATCAGCTTGTTAAAAATTACCGAAGTACGAAAGAAGTCGTTGACTTAGCCAATCAAGTCGTGGATCTTCGCATTGAACGACTTGGTTTGAATAAGAAAAATGATTATCATGAGGTTCCGATTCGTGGGGAGCAATCGCCGATTTTTTATTTTGATCCGAAATCGTTTCAGGAGCTTGTTAAATTTATTGAAACCGGCTTAAATCGTCATTATGTGGCGATTGTTGTGCCTGATGAAGAAGAAAAGAAAAATTTTGAGCGATTAACCCCGTTAAAAGGGGCTGTCTTTACAGTTGAAGAAATTAAAGGCATTGAAAAAGATTATATCATTTGTTATAACGTCATGAGTAAGTATCACTTGATTTGGGAAACCATTTTAAATGAAGAGGTCATGTTTCAAAATCAGTATCGTTATTATTTTAACTTACTTTATGTGGCTTTAACACGAGCTCGTCATCATTTGTGTTTTGTTGAAGAGAAGATGCCACTGTCATTATATGATCGATTAGAAAGTGAATTTCTATATTTTGACACGTTTGATGAGGCTGAATTAAAGCTTAGTCAATTATCAACGGATAATCAGTTTTATAAGGAAGCCCAACTGTATGAACGTCGAGAACTTTATGAACAAGCAATTAGGGAGTATGAGCTATCCCAGTTAGAAGAGGCCACTCATGACATCGCTCGGTGTCAGGCTTTAATTAAAAATAAATCGGGACTTCATGTTGAAGCGGGACATGAGTTAATGAGGCTGAAAGAATATGAAAAAGCAGCTCAGTGCTATCGACAAGGAAACGATCATCTAAATTATTTAAAGGCCTTAGTTTTTCAAGGATTACCTTATAGTCAAATTCAAGCTGAATTTGAACGAGAAGGGAAAGATGTATTGAGCTTTGTCTATCAGCAAGACAAACGAATCACCTGGTTAAGGCGATTTAATAAGCTATATTCGATTCATCTGATGAAACAAACGCAGGTCATTGATCAAATGATAAAAAACATAAATGAATTGAAAGGGTGAGAGTATGGAACCTGAATTTTTAGACTTAATTAAAACGTTTGAAAAAGCAGCGAAGCGCCTTGCAACATTAGACTCAACCATTTTAAACTTTAAAGATGTAGTGGAAGGATTACGCCAAAATCTAGATGAATTAGTGGAAATGGTACAATTAGAAGAGATTGTCGAACTATCTGAAAAAGGAAGTCAAAAAATTCAGTCACTTCATCAGGAGTTAGATCAGGTGTCATCCGCTTATGAACGATTGCTTGAGGTCGAACAAGTTAAAGAGAACTATGGTCATCGATTGGGGTTAGTTGAAGAGAAAATCGCTGACTTATCTAAATGTTTCAACCAAAATCTAACACCACAACACATGAGTCATGTAGCGTTAGAAACTCATCAGTTTATCTACTATAAAGATCCTCAAACAGGAAATTTAATGATTCAACCAAAAAATGAGTCAACAGATGTTATAACAATTGAAGAGGTAACTGTAAAAAAACTAGTGGCCGAGTCTGGTATGGTTTTTGCATTAGATGAACAAACCGGTGAGGTAATCACGTTAAATGGTGATGAAATCATGTGTCGTTATGAGTTAAACGCGACAGACTTTTTGGTGATTGGCTATGACCTCTATTATTTATCAGAGCAACAATTAATGGTTTTTAATTTGTTAACGTCTCAAAAGCGATTAATTCAAGATGAAGTTATCTCATTTGAACGATTAATAAATCAGTTGATTTGTTACACCGTTGATAAAACTGTGACATTTATCTCATTAGACAATTAAAAAGGCAGAGTGGATGAATGTCTCCACTGTGCCTTTTTTTATTGAAGAAAATTTCAAAAAAGAGATGATTAATTTTTAGAATCAGTTAAAAAATGACTCACTATAGGGATTATAAAGAGGAATCTTGGAAACAACAGACTGGTTAAGGCGATTTAACACAGTAAAAAATTATCATCCATATGAACGACTTCCTATAAATAACTGTTATATTTCGTGTTATGACTACTTAATGACTTGGGCGAAAAGTAGTCAAACAAAATAAAAGATGACGGTCGTTAGTGATCACCGTCATCTTTTTCGTCAAACGATATGAGTTTTTTAGTTTCCGCTTGTTGGGATATAAGGAATTAATCGAGTGGCTACATTTTGCATCGTTAAGGTTTGTAAATAAACCGTTCCTGGACCGGTTAGTTTCGTTAAAAATAATCCTTCGCCACCGAAGAAAATATTTTTAAAGCCTTTGACTGTTTCAATTTCATATCGAACACTTCGATTAAAGGCAACGACATTTCCAGTATCGACTTTAATGACCTCACCCGCTGCTAACTCACGCTTCACAACACTTCCCGCTGCTTCTAAAAAGACTTTTCCTTCACCACTAATTCGTTGTAAAATGAATCCTTCACCGCCAAATAATCCAGCAGAAAACTTTTTAGTCCATTCCACATTTAAATGAATACTTGGTTCACCGACTAAAAAGGAACTTTTTTGACAAATCCATTCTTCTCCTTTGTGAAGATCAAATTCTAAAATTTGACCTGGAAACGTTGAAGCAAATACAATTTCTTGATTCGGTGCGGTAGCAGTATAGGTTGCCATAAATAATGACTCACCCGAAAACATACGCCCGATGCCTTTCATGAGGCCGCCTTTTAAATTCGTCTCCATTTTGATTTGCTCATCCATCCAAGCCATTCCGCCAGATTGTGTATACACACTTTCTCCTTGATCGAGTGTAATCGATACCCCAGGTAAGTCATTTCCAAATACATCACACTTCATTCTATCCCTCCTTAAATTTAAAATACCATATTTCTATTGTTTTGCCTATGTTATTTTATAGGCTGATAATAATCTAGTAATAAATCAACGACACGTCCATAGCTTTGCATGCCATCTGAAACGCCGTTAAAGGTTAAATAAGATTGATTCATTGATTGAAAGGTTTCCTCAACTTTTCCCTCATACTGAGACCAAAAGGCTGTTACGTAACGAAGGTCGCGTCGAACGGATTCATCGAGTTGTTCATTTAACTGAATTAGCATTTCACGATCGACCTTTGCGAGGGCAACGTTTGTATAACTTAAAGCTGATAAATACCCAGCATAAATAAAATCGGCATCTGGGTGTGAAAGACACGTGATAAAGGCAATGAAATTAGCTTCATTTTCATGTGCATATCCTCTTTGATGTGCCATTTCGTGCATGGTAGTAAAAAGAAGCGTTGAATCAGGAGTTGCAATATTGACATTAGCCTCTGCCGTAAACGGGGAGTAAATACCGGTAATATTCGTGTAGTTTAACCAGTTAGACGCTAAGATAGGTTTAGGGTCTCCATAATTTCCGCTTAAAACAGGATAAGTTTTAGAAGCTTCCACGTAGCCCAAAGAAGCTCGTTTAAAAACACCACGATAATCAGTGAAAGCTTTAAAAACACCATCCTCATTTTCATCAACTAATGGGCGGACTTCATTAGCCATCTCCATTAAATGAGTATAAAGTTCAATTAATTCTTCCTTTGAATGTGTCGTCGTGCTCAAAGAAAACCTCGTTTCTAACGAAGCCCGATGATAATTCATTCCCCAAAAAAGAAGAAAGATGAGATAACCGATTGAAAAAGCTGTCATGAGTTGAAGGAAACCTTTAATGAATAAGGTGAGTCGTTGATGAGGATGATGAATGATTTGGAAAAGATAATAAAGAAAGGTAATTAGCAAAGTCAATACTGCCAAATAAATGAAACATTCAAACAAAGAAAAAGGAATGAGGCCTGTGAGCTGACTAAATCGTTGAATGAATGCTTGATTCCAACCGGTCGAGTAAGACGTTTCAATAAACATTCGATCAATAGGGTAAAAACGAGTGATTACATAACAACAACCAGCTAAAACGATGAGTAATAATTGAATACTAAGTTTTCTCATAAAACCTCTCCTCTTTTAAAGCTAAAGTTATTATAACAAATAGAGAGAGGGCGTTCTAGTTCATATCCAAACTTTGGGAGTATAGAGTTTAGTGTTATATTTTTCATGAATTGTATAGAAACACTTAACTAGAGTGTGTTCATCAAACTATACTAGCACCAAAATGTTAGGTCAGTTGAACTGGTCTAACATTTTTTATTTGATTAACAAGGGTGTTATCTTACTAGAGTTCATCCGTAATCATTTTCTTGACTGAAAACATTGATGTTATCCAATCAAACTAATCAAATTAGAAAAATAGAAAAAATAGTATAAAATAGTAGACTTTTGCCGCAAGATATGATTGAATAATATAAAACTTCAAGAGGTGAGGAAGATGAAAGAGAATTTAAATGAGTTAAAAAAGCGCATTGAATGTGCATCAAATCAGCAACAACCATCTTTAGTCATAAAGAATGTCACGATTATTGATGTTTTTCAAAATGATCGTTTTGTGGCAGATGTTGCTGTTGAATCAGGCTATATTGTTGGGATTGGAACATATAGTGGAAAGGAAGAAATCGATGGAACAGGGAAGTATATTTGCCCAGGTTTAATTGATGCGCACGCTCATATTGAATCCTCACTTGTTTCACCACGAGAGTATTATAAAGAAGCTTTAAAGCATGGAATTACATCAATGATTACAGATCCGCATGAAATTGCTAATGTTTTAGGGGTTAAAGGGATTGAATTGATGTTACATTTAACAAAAGAGATTCCCTTTGATATGTACGTGATGCTTCCATCATGTGTTCCTGCAACAACGTTTGAACACTCAGGAGCGACATTACTTGCTAAAGATTTAAAGCCACTGTATCATCATGAAAAAGTAATTGGGTTAGCAGAAGTCATGAATTTTCCAGCCGTTTTAAATGGTGAGAAAGACATGTTACAAAAATTATTAGACGCTTCAACACTCGGTCATCAAATTGATGGACATGGGGCTGGATTTGATTTGAATCAATTAAATGCGTATCTAACAGCGGGAATTTTAACCGATCATGAATGTCATACTGCCCAAGAAGTGATTGACCGATTACGACGTGGAATGTATGTCTTAATGCGAGAAGGAAGCGTCGCTAAAAATTTAAAAGATTTAATTCAAGTGGCGAGTCTTGCAAATAGTCGTCGAATTTGTTTTTGTACTGATGACAAGCACATTGATGATCTAATTAAAGAGGGAAGTATTGATCAAGCAATTAAGTTAGCCGTTCATAGTGGATTGAAAATTGAAACAGCCATCCAGATGAGTACGTTAAATACAGCAGAGTGTTATCAACTGAAACATAAAGGAGCGATTGCGCCTGGATTTATAGCCGACTTTATTCTTCTTGATGACTTAGAAACGTTTAACATTCATGCGGTATATAAAAACGGAACTTGTGTGGTTCATGAAAATAAGCTTTTAATTGATGATCTCCCAATGCAAGTTCCAATGATGGTAGAAAACAGTGTTCATTTACCAAAGGATTTAAACGTTACATCCTTCGAAATTTCTTCAAAAGATTGTAACGTCTTAAATGTCATTGAGTTAATTCCTAATAAATTAGAAACGATTCATCGTCAGTATGCACTAACGGATTTGAACATGACGGATCAAGTTCACTCATCAGTCGAGCACGATTTATTAAAGGTAGCGGTGATTGAACGTCATCACTTCACTGGAAATATTGGACTTGGGATGTTAAAAGGATTAAAACTACAAGCTGGAGCCATTGCGACTACGATTTCTCATGATTCACATAACTTAATTGTCTGTGGGGTGAGTGATGAAGAGATGCTGTTTGCAGCTAAAACGCTTGAAGCCATTAAAGGGGGAATTGTTGTTGTTAAAGATCAAAAAGTCTTGGCACAAATTCCACTTGAAATTGCAGGGTTAATCACCGCTCGTTCATGTGATGAAGTGGTTCAAGAGCTTCATCATCTTCATGAAGCCTTAGAATGCTTATCACCACAGCTCAACTTTAATCCGTTTTTAACTCTTTCGTTTTTAACGCTTCCAGTCATTCCAACGCTTAAATTGACGGATAAAGGATTATTTGATGTCAATCGTTTTGAGTTTATTTCAGTCACCGCCTAGTCACCGTTCACATTTTTAGACGACTCACATATAATAAACTATCAAATCAAAACACAAAAAGTGATGGGAGAGTCTCGAATAGGCATACCCTCCAAATTTAGTAGAGGGGATGAAAGATCATGGCTATTAATCGAGTGGAAGTGCTTGTTTTAAATCATAGCCAAAAAGCAGTCGAAAAGTTTGGTCGAAATAGCTCTGCTGTTCGTTATTATCAAGAAGAGGAGAGCAGTGAGTTAGTGAATGATTTATATCAACATTGGTTTGGGATTAATGAAGCCTGTATTGTTGCACATCATATGGCAACGATTAGTGATGAAGATGATGAAGTTAATGTCGTCGTCGCCGTTAATCATTTAAATTCAAGCGCCTCTTATGAGGTGAAAAAGTTAAAGGGCAAACGATTACGTTATGTTTTTATCTTCTTTGATAAAGAAGAAGTTGAAGCAAGAACCTATGTTTATGAAACATTAAAACCTTTATTACTGCAAAATAAAATTCAACCTGTTTCAGTAGAAATTGACTATCATAATGTTATTTTTTATTAGATCAAGGAGAGCCTGCTCTCCTTTTTTTTGTGTCAAATTTACAATAACAGTCATGAATTATATAAATCGACAATATAATGAAATGAGATAAACTTTCATCAATTAAATGAATGAGGTGAAATGGATGATGAACTTTTTAAATAATATGAACTTATTACCTAAAAATTTTATTGTTGCGAATGTGGTAGAAGTTTTAAAAGAAGACCCTGAAAATGGGGTAGAGAAGTTGTATGAGATGTCTCAGACATTTGTCACTGATCCACAAGTCAAAGCAATTGTAGGGCAAATTAAAGGGTATTACGATACACATCCGTCAATTAAGCGATATATTAAGAATATGATTTATAATACGAATAAAACGTGTTTGAACTACTTTTTACAAAATGTTGCAGTTAAAGAATTATGGGAGGGGTTACCTAAGCGTGAGCAATTATCGGCTCAGTATCGAATCCATATTCCACATGCGATTGTCATTGATCTTGGAATGAATGATAGCTTATCAAGTCAGGGGTGTTCGCCTCAGTTTGATCCCAATTTAGCGATGCCTTTATCAGAAGTGAATCGTCTCGTATTAGAAGCGAAAGAACTTGGAATTCATCAAATTCTGATAACGGGCGGTGATCCATTTCTTAACGATAGCTTATTAAAAATGTATGAAAAACATAATGATGTGGAATTTATGGTTTTAACGAATGGAAGTTTACTAAATGACCAACGTTGTTTGACATTATCTAAACTTGGAAATGTTTTTCCACTGATTCTGCTTGAGGGAAATAAAGAGCAGGTGAGTGAAGCGATTCTAGGATCAGCCTATGAAGAGATTATGGCTGGATTAGAACGATTAAAATCATACGGTATTTTATTCGGGGCGATAACGCCGGTTAAACGTTCAACTCTTAAGCTCATTTCATCAGATGATTTTATCTTACCTTTAATTCGTAAAGGTTCACGATTAAATGCTTATGTTATCACTCACGATGAACCCTTACAACCTCAAGAGTATGAAGAGTTAGAGGCACGCGTGTCATTTATTCGTCAAACAAGACCTTATGTGACTTTCTTATTAAGAAGTTCTCAGCCATTTGTTTGTCGCCGCTTAGTGGGGCCATTTTATTTTGATTATGAATTAAACGGGCAAAAACAACAAATTCATCTGCCACAAGTCAATGTTCAAAAGAGTCAAAATAAACAACTTCTTCAAGTGTTAAGAGAGATGAATAGTTAAAAGGTCTAGTTATACGACTGTTAAAGACGTCATTTTGACAAAGGTTAGTTCGATCACCACGAGAATCTGATTTATTGTTTTAGGACAAATAAGAAAAGCAGCTCTTTGTTAAGAGCTGCTTTTTCTTATTTCCATTCGTCTGCGTTGACTAAACCTTCAATATCAGAAGCTTTAAACACAGGATCTTGAATTCCTTTTTTCTTTTGATCGATGTAGTTTTGTGAAGCTTTGAAAGCAAATTTTCCTAATAATAAAATAGCAATTAAGTTAACGATAGCCATAAATGACATGAATAAATCAGCTAAATTCCAAACGATATCTACTTTTGTTAATGATCCGAAAATAATCATCCCAACGACAATCGCACGATAAGAAACTAACCAGAATTTATTAGTGCTCATAAATTCAATATTCGATTCACCATAGTAGTAGTTTCCGATAATTGAACTAAAAGCAAATAATAAAATACAAAAAGCAATGAAGTAGTTTCCAAAGATACCAATTTCAGATGTTAAAGCGGCTTGTGTTAACTGAATCCCTGTTAAGTTTGAATCAGCGTGTGTTCCTGATAATAAGATGACAAAAGCTGTACAGCTACAAATTAAAATCGTATCTGTAAAAACACCTAATGTTTGAATTAAACCTTGTTTAACTGGGTGAGAGACTTCAGCTGTTGCCGCTGCGTTTGGTGCACTCCCCATACCCGCTTCATTTGAGAATAAACCGCGTTTAACCCCTTGGATAAACATGACACCAAAAGCACCTGATGCAAATGAACTAAAATCAAAGGCATTTGAAACAATTAATGTAATTACTGAAGGGATTTTTGTGATATTTAAGATAATGACTAAAACAGCCACTAAAACGTAAGCTACTGCTAAAATAGGAACAATGACTTCTGAAACTTTAGCGATACGTTGTACCCCACCAAAGATGATCACAGCTGTGAAGATGGCTAAGATAATTCCGACGATTAATTTATCTGCTCCAAAGGCTGTTTGGAACGCTTCTGTAATCGTATTGGCTTGAACGGCATTAAACACGAATCCAAACGTAATTGTAATTAAAATTGAGAACAGAAGTCCTAACCAACGTTTATTTAATCCTTTTTCAATGTAGTAAGCAGGTCCTCCACGATAACCACCTGATTCATCTTTTACTTTATAAATTTGCGCTAGCGTACTTTCAACAAAACTCGAAGCACCACCGATTAAAGCAATGACCCACATCCAAAACACAGATCCTGGACCACCGACTGCGATGGCTAAAGCAACCCCAGCGATATTTCCTGTTCCAACACGTGAAGCGGTACTAATACAAAAGGCTTGAAAAGAAGAGACTTTTCCATCTTTTGTTGAACTCCCAACACCGTCTCCTAATAAACGAATCATTTCTTTCATCATTCTAAATTGGACAAAGTTTGTTTTAAATGTAAAATAAAACCCTGCAATTAAAAGTAAAACAATTAATAAGTAAGTTCCGATGTACGTGTTTCCGAAACTAATGATGTTACTTAAAACATCCAAAATCTTGCTACCCATAAGCGTTAAATTTTCCATAATGTCCTCCTTCTTACTCTACATCCTCGTCATATTTTGACACTCCGTGTTTAAGTATAGCTTAAAATTAGGATAAATGGAATAAAAACACAGAAATTAGAAAAAATTGGTAATTTAAAAAAGACCTTTAAGTAGAGGACTTAAAGGTCAATCAAATTAGTTTTTAAAAGGATCGAATCCTGTGATGATTAAAGTTGCCCAATCTGATTCATCAACAGTTTTCCATTGATATTTAATATTTAATTTTTTTAACCAAGCGTTTAGTCCAGTTGCTGTTTTTCCATCCGTAGCGGCTTGTCGTCCAAATGTTTCTTTAATAAAGTCTAATAACTCTTTTTGTTGAGTGGCATCTAATTCCTTCTCAACTAATGTTTCTAAATGATCGCGAACTGTTTGGTAAGATAATTTATCGTCACGATATAAATCATTAACTAATAATTGACGTTCACGGTTTAATTCTAAAATCACTTGTTCAATTTCTTGATGATTTTTTAAATATTTTTTAGCAATGTTCATAGCTTGAATCTCTTGATCGATTTTAACAATACGCTTTTCGATAGCTGAACTTTTCATAATATCTCACTTCGCATTTCTAATAGTTTTCCTTAGCTTTTGCATTATACCACTCATTAGAAGAGGTAGCAATCATTATTTTACAAAATATGCAATTCCAATACTTCCAGGTCCAACGTGACATCCAATCACGGGACCAATGGATTGAATAATAACGGTTGTTTGAAGTTCATCTTCAATTTGTTGTGCAAGTTTTTGACCTTCAGCGGCACAATTAATATGATGAACAACGACGCCTCCGAGTTCACGTCCTTCTAAATCTTCTTTCAGTTTTTCAATGAGTTTTAAAATCGCTTTTTTCTTCGTTCGAACCTTCGTAAACACGGTTGTTTCTCCTTGTTCAACCGTTAAAATCGGTTTGATTTGCAAGATGTTTCCTAAAAGTGCCGATGCATTTCCGATACGTCCACCTTTTTTTAAATAATCAAGTGTTTCAGGTGTGAATAAAAATCGACTATTGTCTCGAATCGTTTGAACGAGCGTTAATAGTTCATTTAATGACGCTCCTTGTTTAGCTGCCTTAGCCGCTTCAATCGCCATCAATCCCATTTGCATGCAATTAGTTTGTGAATCAAAGATCTCAATGACAGCGTCCTGATTTTGTTCTAAAATTAAGTCTTTAACAAGATGTGCACTCGAATACGTGCCGCTCATTTTAGACGAGAGAAAGATCCCTAATACCTCATGTCCGTCATTCGTTAATTTTTCAAATGCGGCTAACATTTCCTCAGGAGAAGGTTGAGAAGACGTTGGAATAGTAGGATAGGTAGGGAGTTGCTGATAAAAGTCAGCTAAATCAATATCTACTTCACGTTTAGAATCGTGATTAATAATGACATTAAGAGAGACGACAGTAATATCTAATTCTTCACAAATAGATGCGGGAATATAAGATGTACTATCGGTTAAAATTTTAACAGTCATAATAAGCCTCCAGTTGATTAATGGATAAAATAGGATAAAATTAATTATATCGCAAATTCGCCTAAAAAGTCATCAAATTTATCATAAACAGATGTGTTTCATCATGAGATAGACTTAATTTAGTCGAATCTATCAAACAAAAGTAGAAAGAAGGCGTTGATTTAGTTGAAAATTTATATTGATGCAGATGGATGTCCCGTCATTCATGAAACGATTAAAGTGGCTCATTCATTTCAAATAGAAGTCGTCATTGTTTGTGACGCTGCTCATCAGTTTATGATTGAAGGCGTTCAAACCATCACGGTGATGCAAGGCGCAGATGCAGTGGATTTTGAAATTATTAATCGATTAAAACCAAACGATTTAGTGATCACACAAGATTATGGTCTTGCCGCCTTAGTTTTAGCTAAAAAGGGAGTTGTCTTAAATCAAAACGGTAAATGGTACACAGAAAATAACATTAATGAATTGTTAGATCTACGTTATCATTCACAAAAAATGAGACAATCAGGTGTTCGATTAAAAGGTCCTAAAAAACGAAAAAAAGAAGACAACGATCAATTCGTTCAAGCATTAACCTTCTTTTTAAGTGACAAATAGGCGGGGAAGGTAGTTTCCCTTATCAAAAAATAAAAATTAAGGTATAATAGGAAAGCTTATAATTTCTTTTAATGAACTAAAAGGGATTAGTAAGGGAGTAGACTTTCTTCATTTTCTAGCAGGTAAAAGAGAGTGAAGGATTGGAGGTTTTTTTCATGTTAGCATGGATCATCGCATTATCATTACTCGTCATACAAATGATTAACTTATGTACGATTTTAATAATGATTTTTCGTCGCAGAGATGAACCCATTTATATTATAGCCTGGACGATGATTATGACATTTATTCCGTTTATTGGATTTTTATTGTATCTTTTATTCGGTCATGGACCGATTATAAAAAAAAAGCGAACCTTTTTAGATGAAATCGAAGAGTTAGGTTATCAAGAGGCGGTTGATTTACAGTTAGAAATGGTTGAGCAAACATCAGCCAATTATTTTCCCTATACGTCATTGATTGAGTTCAATTTAAATTACAATAAAAGTGTCTTAACTAGATATAATAGTTTAACGTATTTTAGTGATGCGAACGATAAGTACGAGCAATTAATGAAAGATATTGAACAGGCCACTGATACGATTCATGTGCTTTACTTTATTATTCGTGGTGATCACTCTGGAAAAGCATTAATTGAGGCCTTAACGAAAAAAGCGAAACAAGGGGTTAAAGTGCGATTAGTTTATGATGATGGAGGAAGCTTTTTGACACCGTCATCAGTGTTTAAGCCGTTAAAAGAAGCGGGAGGAATTGTTGTCAAACACTATCCTGCTAAGTTTAAGATTTTTACCTTAAACTGGAATTATCGAAACCATCGAAAAATTGTCGTGATTGACGGAAAAATCGGTTATTTTGGTGGAATGAATATTGGAGATGAGTATTTATCAAAAAATCCAAAATATACGCCTTGGCGTGATGCTCATTTACGTGTTAAAGGTGAAATGGTTAAGTTACTGCAACTGAGATTTTTAAAAGATTACGCTGCGGTTATTGAGGAAGTCGCTGATCTTGACGAGGTGGAACAACAAATTGATCGTTATTTTCCACCAATTTCAAGTGAAGAAGAGGAGATGTATATGCAGCTTGTTTGTGATGGGCCTGATCAAAAAATAGATCACATGCGCGCGGCCTACATTAAACTCATTATGTCTGCTAAAAAAAGTATTTGGATTCAAAGTCCTTATTTTATTCCCGATAGTGAATTTTTACATGTGTTAAAAATAGCGTCTCATTCTGGATTAGATGTTAAAATTATGATTCCAGTCATTCCAGATAACCATTTTGTTCATCGAACAACAACATCTTATATTAAAGAATTACTTGAAGCTAATATTGAAGTTTATTTTTATGAAGGATTTTTACATTCAAAAGTGTTTATTATTGATGAAGAAATGGCAACTGTTGGATCAGTGAATATGGATGTGCGAAGCTTTAGTATTAATTTTGAGTTAGCTGCGTTCATTTATCATGAAAAAATGACGAGTGAGTTAGTAAATCAATTTAAAACGGATCAACTAAACTGTCAAAAGCTAGATTGGAATTATGAACAAAGTAAGTCATGGTTCATGAAAGCTGAAGAATCGGTTTATCGTTTATTATCGATGTTAATGTAATAGGAAAGGAGAGGAGAGTCACATGAAGCACAAATTAGGGATGCGTACCATTAAAACAGCGGTAGGTGCAACGCTTGCGATGTTAATTTCTGAATCACTTGGATTAAATTACGCCCTGTCTGCTGGAATTATTACCGTATTAAGTGTTCAAAATACGAAACGAAAATCGCTTGAAACAGGGTTAGCTCGTTTAAATTCAACCCTTCTTGCATTAGGAATTAGTTGTTTAATGTTTACACTTTTTGGATTCAACTCGGTAGCGTTTGGAATTTATTTATTAATTTTCATTCCGTTAGCGGTGAAATTTAAGTTAAGTGATGGTATCGCAGTTAGCTCTGTTTTAGTGACACATGTTTTAGGAGAAGGAACTATTAGTTTAGCAATCCTTTGGAATGAAGTCATGTTAATGGTCGTCGGTGCAGGGATTGCCATCTTATTTAACTTATACATGCCAAATATGATTGCACAAATTAAAAAAGATCAAGATGAAATTGAGGAACATTTTCGTACCGTGTTATTTTGCTTAGCTAATACAACAAGAAGTCAAGCAGTAGCTATTGATGAAGAAGAGTTATTTGAATCACTTGAGAGGCATCTAGATGAGGCAAGAACTCGAGCAGAGCGAAATCGTCAAAACTATTTTTTAGAGGAAATGACTTATTACGTTCAATACATGGAAATGCGAGCGATGCAATATCAAGTTTTAACGAGTATGCGTCAGACGCTTGGGAAAGTCATGATGACCGTTGAACAATCAAATCTTTTGGCTGATTTAACCGAACATATTGCGAACTCTTTACACGAATTTAATACAGCTGATGAATTGATCCAAGAGACTCAAACGGTATTAATATGTTGTCGTAATCAAGAGCTACCTAAATCACGAGAAGAGTTTGAAAATCGGGCCATGTTATTTCAATATTTAAATGATGTGATGCATTTACTTGAGATTAAACGTCAATTTATTCAAAACTTAACGCCTAAACAAATCGAATTGTTTAATCCACAAGCGCTTGAAAAAGCGACAAATTAAAAAAGATGACCCCAGGTCATCTTTTTTAATTTGATTTTAAAGGAATAAATTTACCATGACTAACTGTCATTTCATCAAAGGTAATTTTAAATTTCTTTTGATATTTTTTTAACGTGCTTAATTCTTTTTCAGTAATAATACAAATTGATTTTCCTGATTGATATCCGCGTGCCGTACGACCTGCACGATGTAAATACTCATTTGGATTAGCAGGGCAGTCTAAGTGGATGACATGTGTAACTTCTGGAATGTCTAATCCACGTGCAGTTAAATCCGTTGAAATTAATAATCGAATGCTTCCATTTCTAAACGCATCTAAGGCACGTTTTCGTTCTTCTTTTTTAATATTTCCACGCATCATAAACGTTTCTTTTTTATGGAAATTTAACTTTTCAGCAATTTCTTGCATGGAATCATTTTGATTAACAAAAATTAAAGCACGAGTTGGTTCTTCAGCAACGATCAGTTTGCGTAATAATTCAAATTTATCACGACGATCACCTTTTAAATAGTAATGTTGAATGTTTGGATTCATTTCAACTTCATCAGAAGCTTTGATGATGACGGGTTCTTTCATCATTGATTGAGCTAATGCAGATGTGTTTTCACTAATTGAAGCTGAGAATAAACAAAGTTGACGATCTCTTAACGTTGTTTTAATAATGTCTTGAATCGTTTTAGTGTTCGTGTTATCTAATAAGCTATCCGCTTCATCTAAGACAATCGTTTTAATTGTATGAGCTGTAATTTTTTTCTTTTTGATTAATTCTAAAATTCGTCCAGGTGTTCCAACAATAAAGTGCGGCTTCGTATCTTTTAATTTTTTAATTTGTTTTTCAATATTCGCACCACCAATAATAGTGGTTGAAGTCACCGCTTCACCTGAATTAGTTGCTAATAATTTAATTTGTTGATCAATTTGCATGACAAGCTCATGTGTGGGCGCTAAAATAAGAACTTGCATTTCACGTTTGCTAGTATCAACCTTTTGAAATAAAGGAGCAACGAAAGCTAAAGTTTTTCCACTTCCTGTATGTGATTGAGCAATCACATCTTGATGAGATAAAATAACGGGTACTGCTTGGGCTTGAATGGCAGTTGGGGTTGTAATGTTTTGTTTGATTAAACCTTCGACGATCGAAGCATTTAATCCTAAGGCTTCAAATGATAAAGACATAGTCATCCTCCTTTTAAAATTCACTAAAGACCAACTAGGGACGGGCTTGTCTTATTTATCGAATAATCCGCCACCTTTATGATTTTTAATGCGTTTGCGCGCCTCACCAATTTGTTTATCTGGACGCTTTAATTTATCTTGTTGTTTTGTTTTTTGACGCTTTTCTTCGATAATTTTTTTCATTAAATCCATGTTTGTTGCCATAATTTGTTCTCCTACACATAAAATAATGATGTTAAAATTTTTTAACTCTCTTATTTTATAATATTTAAGAGGTTTTATCTATTATTCAAGATACATTTGTCGAAAAAAGTATTGATTCGAGGTGGAATGAAATGAAAATTGGTTATTTAGAAATAAAATTAGGAGCTCCTTGGGTTCATAGTCTCAAAGAAAAACGGATGATTGTTCGAAGTATCATTGCAAAAGTGAGACAAAGCTTTAATGTTTCGATTCATGAAATTGGCACGCAAGATGAGCATCAAATCATTACGCTCGGCGTGACAACGGGATCAAATTCTTTCCCACAACTTCAATCCGTCCTTGATCAAGTGGTGAACTTTATTGAATCAAATTATGAGACGAGTGTTGATGATATTTTCACAGAAATTATCTAATGTAAAATAATGATGTAATTGTAGGTTTTAAATTGTCAATGAAAGTAATAAATAGTATAATTTGTTATATTATTGTTGACAGGGGGTTCCCACATGAATCAATCAATGAAACAACCAGTGACCTTTTTAAGAGGCTTAGCGTTTGTAGCAGCAGCTTATATTTTAATTAAAGTCATTGATTCTTATCACTTAATTTTTGCAAGTTTAGGTGGGATGTTCTCGACGATTTCACCATTTTTAATGGCGTTTATTTTTGCCTATTTATTAAATCCTATTATTGTTTTTTTAGAACGACAATTTAAATTAAAGCGTGCATGGAGTGTCACTTTTACATATGTTGGACTTCTTTTCCTTTGTTATGTGGCGGGAAGTTTTTTATTTCCTATTATTTATCAAAGTGGAAGAGATTTAATTTCACAACTTCCGACATTTGCGATTAAGATGCAAATGTTAATGGATCAGTGGATGATGAACTCTTATCCACTTGAACTCAGTGATTTAGCACCGATTCAGGACCAAATCATGACGACCATTCCTAAGCTAACGGATGTGTTAACACGCTCATTAAGTTCGTTAGTAGGAATGACTTATAGTGCTTTAATGGGGACCGGTAACTTTTTAATGGCGTTCATTATTAGTATTTATGTTTTACTTGAAAAAGAGAAGTTTATCTCAATCGTCAAGAAACTAATTTTTATTGTTTTTCGTAAAAAAATGGCCACTCATTTTGTAGGAGCTGGGCAACTGTTTCATGCAAACATCGGTAAATATTTAATTGGTAAATCATTAGATTCTATCTTTGTTGGTGTTTGTGCGATTATCGGCTTGTCATTTATTGGCGCTAAGTATGCGGTGTTACTCGGTGTTATTTTTGGGATTATGAATATGATCCCATTCGTTGGACCTATTATCGGCACATTAGTAGCTGTTGGGATTAATCTTTTTTATAATCCATTAGTCGCTTTCGTGACTTTCATTTTTTTACTCATTGTTCAGCAAGTTGAAACACTCGTCATCGATCCAAAAGTCGTCGGTGAAAAAATGGGATTAAATCCATTTTTCACGTTACTCGCTGTGACGATCGGTGGTAAGTTTTTTGGAATGTTTGGAATGATTTTAAGTGTCCCAGTGATGGGGATGATTAAATTTTATGTCACGACGTTCATTAATCAACAGTATGACACGCTTTATCCGGCGGTAGAAACACAAACTGAATAAGTTAAATCATATCAAAAAGACATTTTCGTGACGGAAAATGTCTTTTTTACAGTTCGTACAATTACACATCTTTTCATGAACTATTCGTCTTAGAGAATCACATTTTATAATTAACGATGATCGTTAAATAGGTATGAAAAAAGCGATAGAGAAGCTTGTAACTATCGCTTGTTGTGAGAAAAACTAGCCTAAAATACCTGCTTTTCTTCGCTTGCTTTTTCCTTTTTGACCTTTGACCATTTCACGACTTGGCATGAATTGTGTTTTTTGATTGGCTGTTGATTGTTTCTTTTGTTCTAATAATGCTTGAATGGATTGTTTCGTTTGACTCATTCTAGTTGCTCCTTTCACACTAAATTATGTTCATTTTATCGAAAAATGATAAACTTGACTAGTCACCTTGAAAAAAAACTTGATTTCAGTGTTAGTTTTTGTTAGAATATAGTGGATTTTGTATAAAAATATATTTAATTTACAAGTGTTGAACCCCCACTTTGAACAAACTTCAAATTGGGGGTTTTTGTATGCATTTTTATAAAAGATCGTGACTTTAATAAACTTTAGAAGAGAAAGAGGGATTAAATGAAATCAAATCAATTATTTTATAAACGATTGTTAATGTTAGCACTTCCGATTGTGGTTCAAAATTTAATTACCACATCCTTAAATATGTTAGATACCATTATGATCGGGAGTTTAGGAGAAGTTCAATTAGCCGCTGTCGGGGTGGCGAATCAATTTTATTTCTTATATAGCTTACTTGCGATGGGAATTGGAGCAGGATGTTCCATTTTAATTGCTCAGCTATGGGGGAAAAAAGATGAAGCGAAAATTCATTCTGTGTTAAAGTTAGGATTAATCGCAGCCATCATGTTAGCGTCTATTTTTATGATCATTGGACATTTTGGTGCAGAGTCTATTATTTCATTATTTAATGAAGATCGAGAGGTGATTAGACTAGGAAGTGAATACTTACGTATTTCGATCATGAGTTATATGGTGTCAGCCATCTCGTTTGTTTTTGCGGGAGCCTTACGTAGTATTGGAAATAGCGCCTTACCGATGTGGGGAAGTGTTGTTGGATTATTAGTAAATGCTGTGTTAAATGCCATCTTAATTTTTGGTTTATTTAACATGCCAGCGTTAGGTGTTTCAGGGGCTGCCATTGCGACATTAATTGCACGTATCGTTGAATGTTTGATTATTTTAATGATTGTGACATTGAAGGTAAAGCCGCTGCGCTTAACACTTAAAGATTTTAAACATATCGATGCGCCAATGGCTAAACTGTTATACCTCACTGCTTTACCAGTTGTATTAAATGAGGCATGTTGGGGACTTGCGAATGTTACTTATACGATGATTTATGGTCATATCGGCGTTAATGCGATTGCCACAACTCAAATTACATCAACGATTATGAACTTATTTACGATTGTAATCTTTGGAATGGCTCATGCATCGGTTGTGTTAATTGGAAATGAAATTGGAGCAAACCGAGAAGAACAAGGAATCACTTATGCCAAAAATATTATCCGTCTATCGATGGGTGTCGGTGTTTTAATGGCCATTATTTTAGCTTTATTAGCTCCGTTTATTGTAAAAATCTATAATGTGTCACCCATCGTTCGCGAAGATGCGATGAAAATCTTATGGATTTATGGAATTTTCATGTTACCACGCGTTTATAACGGAATTTTAATTGTTGGAATTTTACGCGGAGGTGGCGATGCAAAGTACGGGTCGATTGCACAAGGATTATCGATCTGGTTAGTCGGAATTCCATTAGCATTTATAGCCGCCTATGTGATGAACTGGTCGATTTCTTACGTTATTTTCTTTGGTGCCTTAGAAGAAATTTTACGTTGCATCATTTTAAGACGTCGATTTAAATCAAATAAATGGATTAATAATATGGTAAAAGATATCGATTAAAACCTGATTATTTTTAAAAATGACTTGTCACTTTTTCATTTTCTCGCTATAATAGAAAAAAATAGCAAAGATAGTGAGAAGAAAGAGTAAATTTAGACGAACTTTTTAGAGAGCTGATGAGGGTGAAAATTCAGCAAGTGACGATAAATTGAAGCAGTCTTTGAATCGCGCACTGAGAACTAGGTCGTTGATCTAATGTAGGTGTAGCCGTTTTACTCACGTTACGAGTATCGAGTGAGTCATGAGTTTAGAATGACTTATGAGGGTGGTACCGCGAAGATAACCTTCGTCCCTTTTGGGATGAAGGTTTTTTTTATTTTAAACATAGGAGGTTAAATGATGGAAGAGATTTTAGAAATCTTAGAAAAGAACAGTCGCTATACCGATGAAGAAATAGCGGTTATGGCAGGAAAAACAGTGGAAGAAGTTCGTGAAGCGATTCGTGATTATGAAGAGCGTAGCATTATTGCAGGCTATACGACTTTAATTAACTGGGAAAACACAGGAAAAGAAACCGTAACAGCTTTAATTGAAGTTAAAGTGACACCACAACGTGGAGAAGGATTTGATAAAGTGGCAGAACGCATTTATAACTTTGAACAAGTTCGTGCGTGCTACTTAATGTCAGGTGGATTTGACTTAACCGTTATTGTTGAAGGAAAAACAATGAAAGAAGTAGCGATGTTTGTTTCAGAAAAATTAGCGGTTCAAGAATATGTGTTAAGCTGTGCAACGCATTTTGTCTTAAAAAAATATAAAGACCATGGAACCATTTTTAAAGAGAAAGAATTTGATGATCGTGAGGTAATTTTCTTATGAGATTAGAGGATATGATTTTAGAAAATGTTAAAAATATGCCACCTTCAGGAATTCGTAAATATTTTGATATGGTTCATGAGATGGAAGGTGTTATTTCTTTAGGTGTTGGGGAACCCGATTTTGTTACACCGTGGAATGTTCGTGAAGCGGGAATTTATTCGTTAGAAAAAGGGCATACTCACTATTCTTCAAATGCTGGATTTATGGAATTACGCTATGAAATTTCTCGCTATCTATATCGCCGCTTTGAGCTATGTTATCATCCAGAAGATGAAATCTTAGTCACAGTGGGTGGAAGTGAAGGGATTGACTTAGCGCTTCGTGCCTTAGTTGGTCCAGGAGATGAAGTCATTATTCCCGAACCAAGCTTTGTTGCTTATAAAGGTTGTACGACATTCACAGGAGCAACACCTAAAATTATTGAATTAAAAGCTGAAAATGAGTTTAAACTAACGAAGGAAGAACTTTTAGAGGCGATTACACCTAAAACAAAAGTGCTTATTATGCCGTTTCCAAATAATCCAACCGGAGCGATTATGACAAAAGATGAGTTACAAGAGTTAGTGGATGTATTAAAAGACAAAGAAATTATTATTATTTCAGATGAAATTTATGCCGAGCTAACGTATGATCAAAAGCATGTCTCAATTGCAAGTTTCAAAGAAGTTAAAGAACAGACACTCGTGATCAATGGATTTTCAAAAGCATATGCCATGACCGGATGGCGTTTAGGTTATGTGTGTGGGCACAAAACGTTAATTAGTGCGATGAAAAAAATTCATCAATATGCCATCATGTGTTCGCCAACAACTTCTCAGTATGCGGCCATTGAAGCGATGAAAAATGGAGATGCTAGCGTTGAAATGATGGTGAAGGAGTATAATCAACGACGCCGAGTTTTAGTTGATGGATTTAAAAAGTTAGGACTCGATTGTTTTGAACCATTAGGTGCTTTTTATGTCTTCCCATGTATTAAATCAACGGGGTTATCTTCTGATGAATTTTGTGAGAAACTCTTATTAACTGAGAAAGTTTTAACAGTCCCTGGCAACGCCTTTGGAGACTGTGGCGACGGATTTATCCGCGCTTGTTATGCTTCATCGATGGAAAATATAAAAGAAGCACTAAAGCGTATTGAACGTTTCTTAGATCAATTAAAGAAATAGAAAAAGGTGAAAGTTTGAAACATCAAGAGGAATTAGCAACGAAATCAATTACTAAATTATTAATTCAATATTCAGTGCCAGCCATTACCGGAATGTTAGTGAATGCCCTTTATAACATTGTCGATCGCGTCTTTATCGGAAATATTCCACAAGAAGGATCGCTCGCTATTACAGGAATCGGAATTACCATGCCAATTTCTACAATTATCTTAGCGTGTGGAATGCTCGTTGGAGTTGGAAGCACGGCGAACATTTCTATTAAGCTTGGTGAAGGTAGACGCGAAGTAGCTGAGCGAATCATCGGAAATAATATCACGTTATCCGTGATAATTGGCCTATTCATTACCGCGATTGGATTAGGATTTAAAGAGCCTATTTTAAGAGCGTTTGGAGCAAGTGAACAAACACTTCCTTATGCGAATCAGTATATCACCATTATTTTAATGGGAACCATTTTTAGTGTGTTAGGTTATTCATTAAACAGTAATATCCGTGCAGATGGAAATCCGATGATTGCCGCCTTAACGATGATTGTAGGGTGTGCCATTAATATTGTTTTAGATCCGATCTTAATTTTTAAGTTTGGATGGGGAATTAAAGGAGCAGCGATTGCGACGGTTATCTCGCAATTTGTCACTGCGATTTGGGTTCTTCTTTACTTCGTTTTGAAAAAATCCAATTTGAAATTTAAACCAAGTGACCTAAAATTAGATGCCGCGTTAGTTCGAATGATTTTAGCGATTGGTTCAGCTCCTTTTGCGATGCAACTAGCGACTAGTTTTGTTCAAGTCATTGCGAATAATGCCTTAAAGACGTATGGAGGCGATTTAGCCATTGGAGCGATGGCGACCATTTCATCGATTTCTCTCATCTTTTTAATGCCGATCTTTGGACTTAACCAAGGATCGCAACCGATTATTGGTTATAACTATGGCGCTAAACAGTATTCACGCGTGAAAGAGACCTTTTTAATCTCACTAGGCTTTGGAACGTTTATTTTAGCGATTGGATTCATTGTTGTTCAATTCTTTCCCGCGACGATTATTTCATTCTTTAACTCGGATCCTGAACTCATGGAGATTACGATTCGAGGCATCCGAATCTATTTGTTTATGCTAATTTTTGTCTCTGTTTCAATTGTGGGCTCGAATTTTTTCCAATCTATTGGAAAAGCTCGTTTAGCCATTGTTTTAAGTTTACTTCGACAACTTATTTTATTAGTTCCGCTTATTCTTGTCTTACCTCGCTTTATGGGATTAGATGGCGTGTGGCTAGCTCAACCGATTTCAGATACATTAGCCATTATCATTACCCTCATATGTTTAATTAGACAGTTTAAGCATTTACATCAAAAAGAATTTGATGAGTTAAATTTTAAAAATTAATAAAAGCCGTTCTACTTGTTAGAACGGCTTTTTATCATATTATTCTCCTTTTTTTCATACGCTTCAAAAAGAGAGTTAAAAGGAGAGAATCAATGAAAAAGATGATAAAAAAACTAGTCGTACGTTTATTAGGAATAATGATAATCATTGCATTTTTAGTTCTAGGATGCCTATTTGTTTGGCGTCACTTATTACAACAGTCTGTTCTATCATCTGCACAGGAAATGGTGGATCAAGGGGGCACTAGTGAAGTCCAAGAGGTGACGCTTGGAGGGATGAAGCAGTATATCGCGATTGAAGGAAAGCGTCTTGATCAACCGGTTTGCTTATTTTTACATGGAGGCCCAGGACTTGCAGTTCCCTATGGAATCAGTGGTCGAAATTATCAAGAAACGTTGAGTTCACATTGTACAGTTGTATATTGGGATCAACGAGGATCAGGAAAAACATATAGCGAAACAGAAGAGATTGAATCATTAAACTATGCGCAACTAGAAACCGATGCCGTGGAATTAATTGATTACTTAAGAGATACCTTTAAACAAGACAAAATCTATTTAATTGGCTATACTTGGGGAAGTGTGCTCGGATTACGTTTAGCAGAGAAAATTCCAGATCAGCTACACGCTTATATAGGACTGTCTCAAGTGTTAAGCCCAAGTTTATCTGAAAAAGAGCTTTATCATTGGTTAATTGAAGAATTTAGGATGGAGGGAGAAACGGAATTAGCCTTTGCTTTAAAACAAATTGGGGAACCCCCTTATCAATCAGCGAGTGTTTATGAAAAATTTCAAAAACTAATGAATCAAAGTAATGCTTACGCAAAGTGGACGGACGGACTACCCAATGTAAATGTGTTAAGTTGGATTTTACAAGTGTTTTCTTCTCCTGATTTGACGTTATCAGAAGTTTATGACACGTTAATTCAAGCGTCTCATGAGATGTTAAATAAAAGTGAGTATTGGGAAGAACTTCAGCACGTGAATTTATTAGAAGAAGTCAATGAAGTAAACATTCCTGTTTATTTTGCAAGCGGTGTGAATGATTATATTTGCTCAACTGAGTTACTAAAAACATGGTTAGAAAAACTTCAAGCCCCTCAAAAAGAATTCTTGCTTTTAGAGGAATCAGCCCATTACTTTTCAACAAATGATGAAAAAGAAATTTATGAGTGGCTAAAAGAGGTGATAGAAGATTCTTCTTCTAAGTAAATGAATCAAAAAGAAGTGATGCACAGAAGGCATCACTTTTTTCATAATTGAAATACGTTTGATTCATACTAAACATAAATCGAAATGACGAGGTAGATTTATGAGTAAAAATAACGTATATCAATTTAGTATTATTGTTTGTTCATTAATTGTGGTGGTGATGACCATCATGCAATTAACCATGAATTTATCCCCGGAAACGAACCAAGTGTTTAATGTGTTAGACGTGTTAATGTGGTTGTTTTTTTTAATTGATTACATCTATCGCTTAATGAAAAGTGAGCATAAGATTACATTTGTTAAAGAAAACAAAATTGATGTCTTAACCATTATTCCTTATTTCTCAGCCTTTCGCTTGCTTCGGTTGATTCGAGTGGTAGAGGTTATGCCTTTGTTTCGCTTTATGAAGGTGTTGCGTGCCGCTGCGATGTTAAGTAATGTTTCTAAGCGGATCGGCGTGTTTTTTAGAACGAATAATTTTCATTATGTCGCAGGAATTACTCTCATCGTGATTTTACTTGGGGCGGGTGGAGTCTCATTAGTTGAAGCGATGCCCTTTAAAGATGCTTTGTGGTGGAGCATTGTGACCGTAACGACGGTTGGATATGGGGATATTGTTCCTAAAACAGGATTAGGACGTATTATCGCAAGTTTGAGTATGATGAGTGGGATTGGATTTATAGGGCTTTTTACCGGAACGATCTCCAGCTACTTTTTAAATCGTCGGGTGAATGAGCATCAACCTAAATATGTAACGGAACTTTTAGAACGACTTCATCATTTTGATGAATTAAGTGAAGCGGAGTTTAACGAGATCGTCAGTCTTTTACAGTTAGTCAAACAGGGACAGGAAAAAAATAAAGAAGGAAGTGATTTGGAGAAAAAATGAAATTAAAAATGTGATATACTTAAAAAAGAGGGGGGAGCGCATCATGAAACAACCTGAAATTATTAACATTAATGACACCTTAAGATTAAAAACACCTAAAAAAACAGACTGGGATTTAGCTTATCCCTGGTATCAAAATCAACAAGTGATGTATTTATCAGAAGGTGTGAAACATCAAACTTATGAGTTAAATCATATTTATAATATGTATGAATACTTAAGTACAAGAGGCGAGCTTTATTTTATTGAAGTAAAAGAAGATGGACGTTTTAAAGCCATTGGCGATGTGACGTTATGGGAAGAAAACCTACCCATTGCCATCGGAGAAGAAGCTTACTGGGGACAGGGCATTGGTAAATTGGTCATTCAAACATTATTAAAACGAGCAAAAAGCCTTGGAATGACAAAAATTTCAGTTCCAGCCATCTATCATTATAATGAAAGATCATTACGACTTTTTGAGTCCTGTGGATTTAAAAAAGTGGGGGAAAATGAAACGGAAAAGTCATACGAAAAGATTTTAAAATAATCCTTTAAACGCTGTAAAAGAAAGCTCTGTTTTATATACAAAAGGTTTAAATCAAGCTTACAAAAGCGTGTGATGAAGGATTTATGATGAGGTGGGGGAGTATATGGTTAGTACTTTATCAATGATTAGCATGGGGATCACACTTTTAATTTGTTTTGTCGTGCCAATTCTTTTATTATGGGGCGTTCGTCGTCGCTATCACGCCTCATTTAAAAGTTTCTTAGTGGGAATGATTACCTTCATTGTGGCGACACAAGTTATTGAAGCACCTATTCATGCTTATTTTCTAATGTATAACGAAACAACGATTCAATGGTTTGCGACTCATCCATGGCTATATGCTTTATATGGAGGATTAATGGCTGGAATCTTAGAAGAAACGGCGCGTTATGTAAGTTTTAAATGGATCTTAAAAAAACAAACACGTTTTCAAGATAGCTTAAGCTATGGACTGGGTCACGGTGGAATAGAGGCCATGTTAATCGTGGGAACGACTTATTTGAATAATTTAGTATTATCATTAATGATCAATCAAGGGCTTGTTGAAAAGTTAGGGCTAGAAGCAGAGCTTCAAGAGACAATTGTCACGCAATTAACACAAACGTCACCGCTTCTTTTTAGCTTAGCTGGTTATGAACGATTGATGACATTAATCATTCAAATCGGACTGTCTGTTCTCGTGTTTAAAGCCATTCGTGAGAGAAAAAACTATTATTACGCAATGGCCATTTTCATTCATGCATGCTTAGACTTCAAAGCGGTCTTTGCACAGCTAGGATTTTTAAATTTATATTGGATTGAAGGATTTGTTACCCTTTACGCCATTGGTTTCATGATTTTTATGTTAAAACAAGCCAAATTTTATCAAGAAGATTTGAGTAGTGAAAAATAAATTTAGTTTTTAAAAAAGGAGGCAGGTCTCGTTTGCTAAAAGAAGCAACGGAGAAGACAACATGAATAAAGCATTTCAAGCACTAGCGGATCCAACAAGACGAACGATTTTAAAAAAGTTAAATAAGGGAGAAATGACAGCGGGACAAATTGCGGCCTGTTTTGATATGAGTAAGCCGTCGATTACGCATCATTTAAATATTTTAAAAAATGCGGATTTAATACAAAGTGAAAAACGGGGTCAATTTGTCGTCTATACGTTAAATACAACGGTCATTTCAGATGTTGTCGGTTGGTTTTATGAATTTACGCATCGAATGTAATACTAAAAGAAGTCTAAATCGAGTGATGTTGGACTTCTTTTTGTTTTTACATAATTTATACCAATATTTCTATCCTATCTGATTGAATGTTTTTTAGATGTTGTGAAATAATAAATGAATGAATAGCAAAAGGATGATGTAGAAATGGAAAATATTCAGACAATCTTAAATTACTTTACGGAGTATGGATTACTCTTTATGTTTATCATTGTTTTCTTAGAGTATATGAATTTACCTGGCTTACCCGCAGGAATTATTATGCCAGCAGCGGGAATTTTAATTGCTAGTCATGGAATGAACTTTGGGATGGCGTTAATTGTCTCTGTCATCGCAGGATTACTTGGAAGTTATGTCTTATACTTTCTCGGCTTTTTCTTAGGTCATTCCGTACTTGAAAAATTTTATAAAAAATATAAAAAATTACGACCTTCTATTGATAAAGCCGTCAGTTATACTGAAAAACACGGAAATAAAGGGGTGTTTTTAGCACGTTTAATTCCAGTAGCAAGAACGTTAATTTCGCTGACTGTGGGGACAGTCCGAATGAATTTTGTTTCTTTTAGTTTTTATTCTGTCCTTGGAATTACGATTTGGAACTTAGTGTTCATTTATGCGGGTTATGCTTTTGGGTATTTGTTTTTAAATTAAATGTGGGGAAGTAGGGGGAAATCTATTATCGCTTAATGAACTCAAAAGATGAAATCATTAAGCTTATTGGAGGACCACTCATGATCACATGGCTCTTTATCATCTTTCGAACGATTAACTTGATACTGATTTGGATCTTAATTTTTTATAAAAGAAAAGAACCAGCTTTGTTATTAGCTTGGATTTTATTATTAATCTTTCTTCCCCCAGTTGGATTTGTCATGTATCAATTATTTGAACGAACACCGATTCCTAAAAAGAAGACGTTGTTTTTAAATGAATATCACGAACAAAAACAAACTCGGACGTTTTCTCGATCATTTAATAATTCAGTTGCTTCGGTCATTGCCTTTAATGAAATTTATAACGGAAGTAAACTGTATATGTTTCATGATTGGATGTACTTTTCAAATGGAAAAGATAAGTATAAACAATTATTTGCTGATATTGAACAAGCAACAGAATCGATTCATTTATTATATTTCATCGTTCGTGAGGATGAAGTAGGAGAAAAGCTGATTGACTTGTTGACACAAAAAGCTTCTCAAGGCGTTGAAGTTCGGTTAGTTTATGATAGTGCAGGCTGCTTTGGAACGCGTTTAAACTATTTTAAACCAATCATCGAAGCAGGTGGACATGTTTATCACTTTCATCCCCCAACTTTTCGCTTAATTGGATTGAATTATAATTATCGAAATCACCGAAAAATTGTGGTGATTGATGGGCGAATTGGCTATTTAGGTGGCATGAATATCGGTAAAGAGTATATGTCGTTAGATCCTAAATATGCTCCTTGGCGAGACGGTCATATTCGATTAGTCGGAGAAGCAGTCGCTGATTTACAGTATCGCTTCATTAAAGATTACTTATTAGTTTGTGAAGACGATAAAGACGAACTGCATATTAAAGAACAACTTAATCACTATTATAAGTCTTCCTTAGTCATGACGCCTTGTCCGATTCAAATTGTCTCAGCAGGACCTGATACGCCAACCGATGATATCAAGATGGCATTTATTAAAATGATGCAAGTGGCAACAACGTCAATTCGAATTCAAACACCGTACTTTATTCCAGATTCGTTATTTTTAGAGACGTTAAAAATTGCTGCTTATTCAGGGGTAAAAGTAGAGGTCATGATCCCAACGATTGCGGATCATCATTATGTTCATCGAACAACAACTTCGTATATTAAAGAATTAAGAGAAGCGAACATTACAGTGTATTTATATGAAGGCTTTTTACATTCTAAAAATTTAATTATTGATGATGAAATTTGCACTGTTGGATCAACCAATATTGATCAACGAAGTTTTAAAATTAATTACGAAATTAATGCGTTTATTTACGATAAAGAATTGACGGATCAGGTTGTTTATCAGTTTCACAAAGATGTGAACAATTGCCGCATCGTCGATGAAACATATGAACGTGAAAAATCATTAATCATTCGTATAGAAGAAGCGATTTATCGACTGATTTCGATGTTGTTATAGCGTTAAGTTTAAGAAGAAAGGAGAGACGTTTATCCAAATGATGACTTTTCTACTAGCTAATGAATCATTTGGAGACGGAAGATATGCTAATAGTTTATTTACTACTAATTATTTTATTTTGTTATGGGGAACAAGAACTGTTTTCAACCTCTTTTTATCCATTAAAAACAAAAAAACTACGCTTAACGAAAGGACCGATTCGAATCGTTCATTTATCGGATTTACATTCAAAGTCATTTGGACATCAAAATCGTCGACTGATACAAAGGATTAAGCGCTTGAATCCTGATTTTATCGTGACAACAGGCGATATGATTACTTCAACAGATGAAAATGGAGAGGTCTTTTTAAATGTCGTTAAGTCGCTGATTGATCAGTATCCCATCTTTTATGTTGAAGGCAATCACGAAATTACAGCAAGATATGATGAACTCAATCGCCAAACAGGCTGGTATGAAGATTATTTGAAATCTTTAGAAGCACTAGGTGTTCATCTCTTAAATAATGAACAACGACAAGTCATCATTAACGATGAGGTCATTAATGTGTGTGGCTTTACGGTTCCCTTAGCCCACTATTATGCAGTTCCTCAGTCCATTCAAAAACAAGCAAATGTGAAAAAAGTTGAGCATCTTCATGATGTTTTACCTGATCTTAATTTAGATGAATTTAACCTCTTATTAGCACACAATCCTTTTTTAGCTTCTTTATATGAAGCACATGGATTTGATCAGGTGTATTGTGGTCACGTTCACGGAGGAGCGATTCGATTACCTTTCATAGGTGGCGTATTATCACCTGAACGAACGTTATTTCCGAAATACAGTGCCGGTGTCTATCAGATTGGGAAAATGAAGATGATTGTGAGTCGAGGATTAGGGCGTTTACGATTATTTAATCGACCTGAGATTGTCGTTGTCGATCTCATGCCACAAGACGTTTGGGAGGAGAATAAAAATGATTAAGCTTGATCAAATAGCCATTATTTCAGATATTCATGGTAATTTGCCTGCTTTAGAAGCGGTATTAGAGGATATTAAAGATAAAGGAATTTCTCAGATTATTTGCTTAGGCGATATGATTGGAAAAGGGCCACATTCAATGGAAGTGCTTGAGCAATGTTTAGATCATTGCCATGTGATTATTAAGGGGAATTGGGAAGAATTTATTTCCGATCCTCAAACAAAAGAAACGGACTTTATTAAATTTTATCGTGATCAATTAGGAGATCACTATTTATCGTTAATTAGAAATTTACCTGGTGTCACTGGTTTTTGGCTGAGTGGGAAATACATTCGCTTATTTCATGCGAATCCGCATAGTGTCTTTCGCCGAGTTTATCAAACCTCGCCTTTAAGTGAACGATTAGCGCTATTTGAAGTTCCACAACTTCCTTCAACCGAAGCATTGACTTTAAAATCAGATGTCGTTGGTTATGGAGATATTCATGAAGGGTATCTGCAACATATTGATCAAGGCCGTATGATATTTAATGTTGGAAGTGTGGGGAATTCATGTGATTTTATTCCGATGGCTGCTTATGTAATTTTAGAAGGAAAATTACACAGTCAGGAAGAAGCGGATTTTTCCATTCAATTTTGCCGCGTGAAGTATGACCGTGAAAAAGCTATTTCACAAGCATTAGCATCTAAAATGCCTGATCAAGAGGCTTATATTAATGAAATAAAAACAGGTTGTTATAGTCGATAAATGGGGCTGTATCAAAATGACTAAAATTTTATAGTCATGGAGCGACATGCTCCTTTTTTTGGCTATTCATCGTAAAAAAATCAGTCTGTAAATTTAATTTTATGGGTTAGACTTAATTTTAAGCACGACGAAAAGAAGGACGTTTCTTTCCTTCAAAATGACAGTCTATTCTGATTTTTTAAGCCACTTTCCCTGGATGAAGTTGTTGTCCGCAACGATGGCTTTGAATTTTGTTATGTAATTTTTGCACATTATATCCAAAACATAGAAGCAATAGTTCGACTGTGACCTGAATTTTTCCACGGGTTAAAAATTTTCTGAAGCCGTAATCTTGTTTTAACACGCCAAAAGCACCTTCGACTTGAATCGAACGATTCTTTCTTAACAGAATCCCTTCTTCACTTTGGATATTTTTAAGTGACTCTGTTCTTAGCGAAAGCATTTTTTTAGACACTTCCAATCGTTTTGAGTTTCCTTCTTTCGCTTTTGTACATTTTAAACGCAAAGGACAATCTTGGCAGGTTTCACATTCATAAATCGTGACTTCTTTTCGATAACCGGTCTGACTTTCTCGAATTTTAACTTCGATCGGTTTTAACGTTCTGCCATTTGCGCACGTATAGGTATCGTTGAGTTCATCGTACGTCATGTTTTCTCGTTTCCCCAGTTGAGCTTTATATTTTCTTGTTTTTGAGGTTTCATAGTTGAGGGGCTTAATGAAACCTTTTTGATGGTTTTCCTTCAAATAAGCATAATTTTCTTCACTTTCATATCCAGCATCCGCAATGATTTGTTTAAACGTTCTGGAAAGCCGACCTTTCAGGGAATCTAAAAATGGAATGAGTGTGGGGACATCGTTAGCTGACTGAAAAACGCCCACACCTACGATATACTCGGCCTCAACTCCAATCTGGACATTATACCCAGGTTTGAGTTGCCCATTTTTCATGTGATCTTCTTTCATTCGCATGAAGGTGGCATCCGGATCTGTTTTTGAACAACTTGAGCGGGTTGAACCGATCATTTTTTGATAGTCCAAGTAAATGATTTGTTTCTCTATGAATGCTTCAAGTGTTTCAATCTGACGTTGAAGCTCTGTTTTTCGCTTCCCTTTCCCATAAACAAATTCAAGAGATTGCTCGATGACTTTTTCTTTTAAATTCAATAAACAAGCCTCTAACACAGGTAATGGATTCTTAACATCAAATGAATAGGAAGTGAGATAGCTGTCATTCACTTGTTGAAGGAGTTTTTCTATTTTGACCTGGAGCTTCGCTTCATTTTTAGTCACTGATTTTAACCAAATAAACGAATAGCGATTGGCATTGGCTTCAATTTTTGTTCCATCAATAAATAGGTTTTTAAAATGAATTTCATCTAAGGTGTGAAGACGCTCAATGAATTGATCAAATAAATCTTCCATGACACCATCGCTTAAATGATGTTTTCTAAATCGATTAATCGTATGATGGCTAGGCGCTGGATATCCATTTAATAACCAGATAAAATGAATATCCCGTTGACAAAGTCGCTGAATTTCTCGTGAAGAAAAAGAGCGATTCATATACGCGTAAATTAAAATCTTAAACATGATCACCGGTGGTACGACAGAATTTCTCCCTTTATCAGAGTAAGTGCTTAATAATTTTTTATCATCTAATCCCTCCAATAATTGATTAAGCAAACGTACAGGATCATGAGGTGGAATATAAACTTGAATATCCATCGTTAAAGAGAGTTGATATCCAGCTGAATAAGTTGTATAATCTTGATGTATATTTTCTTGATTACGCATAAAAAAAGTATACAAAAAAGCAGTCCCGAATGGGACTGCCTTTTTTTGTATCTTTTAGATTTTTAATTCAAGGGCCATCTATTTTGAGACAGCCCCATTTATATTTTCAAAAACTTGGAATACAATCTTTCGCTGAATTCGTTAAAACTAAAACTGTTGGTTTATTCAGAAAGGAGAATTCAGATGAAAAAAGTAAGATTAACAT
Organism: Turicibacter sp. TJ11; assembly: GCF_021497505.1. NCBI lineage: Bacteria > Bacillati > Bacillota > Erysipelotrichia > Erysipelotrichales > Turicibacteraceae > Turicibacter > Turicibacter sp. TJ11. The sequence goes on from NZ_CP069349.1 coordinate 602,784, forward strand.
TAAGTGCTATGTTATTAGCTGCAACTATTGGCTTAACAGGACAGGCACAAGAAGCAACAAAAGAAGGGCAAATGCCACCTGCTTTGACAGAAGAGCAAAAAGATGAAATGGCTAAACAAATGGAAGCCGAATACAAAGCGATGCAGGAAAAATTCAATGCTTTATCTGACGATCAGAAAAAAGAAATCTATGATCTTTATGATAAAGTGAATGTTGCTAAAATTAGATTATTAGATAAATATGTTGAATTTGGATTAATGTCAGAAGATGAAGCTAAAGACATCCAACAACGTATGTCTCAAATGGCTGAAAAAATTCGTAATGAACAACAATTCATTGGATTTAAAGCACCTCATACTAAAAAAGCAAAAAATGAAGTGTCATCTAATCAACCACAATCATAAGCAAAGTCAAATAACGAAAAACCTCAACTTAGTTGAGGTTTTTTTATTAGGTGTATGAATCACCATCGCAAAAACTAAAAAACTGCATATGATAAAGTAAGAAGTTTAAATAAATTTTAGACAGAGAGACGGTGTTAGCTTAACGATTACTAGATAGCTAACCTCTGAAGAGTAAAAGATTTAGATGCATGAAGTCGGTATTAGTTTTTATCAAATGACTTCTATACAAAATAGTTATTTGTCTATATTTACAAATAAAAAAGAGATGGGATGATTCGATTGAAAGATAGTAAGTCTTCTACATTAACATCAAAACCACAAACATTCTCTTCAACTATTCATCATACGTATAAATTGAAACTGACAGATCAAGAACAGAAAACAAAAATCTATTTTGCTCGTTTAAGAGGCTATCGTGACCGATCATAATCTGTTGCGATAGCTTTTTTGGATAAAATAAAAATACATAATTAAAAAATTAGACAAAACTCTAAATAATAGATTTATAAAAAAATACAACGAATGTTGATTCATAAAGTAATATAAATATGAATTAAACTATGAGAAATTAGTATTGTTGTGATTTACTTCACAATGTTAGTTGGACTATTTTAACGTTAATAAGTCAAAATAAGCTTTTTATTGTTGAAAAAGATTTCTTTTTTTAGATGAAGGGACATAGACTGTAGTAATGTCTGCCTAAGGAGGGGGATTCGTGTTTTTAAATCGACAACTATGGGCAATTTATCACATGGCATTAAAACGTGAGAATATACGAATGTTACTTCTTGATCAAGATGATTTTAAAGCATCCGAATTGAACTACAAATTCATCGTCATGAGTACTAATCCGATGATGTTTTTGAAAAATCTAGATTGGATGGAAGAAATCGATGAAGTTGAGCATGTGGAAAGAGAACATTCATTTTATCAAAATAGCAAGATCTTTTTTAATTCGTGTGTCATTTTTAAAACAGGGTGGAGCTGTCAATTTACTTTTATTGAAAAAAATGAACAAACCATTTTTTTAAAACAATCTAATCGACTCGTTTTTATTGATCGTGATCAACTCGTGAAATCTGAGCAAATTCGATTTGAGGCGCTAAAAAATGATCAATGGCACGATCTACCAGAAGAAACGGAACTAGAGGAAATGATGATTGATTTTTACGAGCTTGTTCTTCGCCTTTGTCATTTGCATAAGAAATCGCTAAAAGATAACTCCCTTTTAAAACAAAATGAATTATTAGTCCGTCCCATAATTTATTTACTTCAGTGGCTTAACTTTTTAGGTGAGTGTTTTTCAGAGGATCAATTTAAACAAATTGATGAGTTAATTAATCTTCCGATTAAAAGAGGTGAAGAGATATCGATTGAGGCGATTTTATTGCACCTTAAAGCTATGGATGAGCTAGTGTTACGTTATTTAGTTTGTATGAATTATCAATTAGTCAGTGGAAAATTAAACCTCCTTAAAGATTATATTGATTACCTTATCAATCAGGAAATAAATGTTGCTAAAAGTAATAATTTAGAGATATTTAGGGCAAATTAACAGAGATTTATTAATTTTACGTAAGTAATGAAAGGCAATTCAAAGTTAAAAACAGCATTAAATGCTTGGTTAAAGATTAAAGGCGCCTGTGATAAGGCTTGAAGTGCCTAGTTTTTCGACAGCGGTCGATAAAATAAGTGAAGAATTGTTGTACATGAAAAGTAGAGGATAACCGATATTTATAAAAGCGAAACAACACTCATTCCTTAGTTAAGAAATTTATGGTAAAATATAGAGATGAGTGAAAATAGGAGTGTGAGTAGCGTGAATTTAAACCCGAGTATGATTAAAGATCGTGCAGCTAATCCTGCTGTTTTTTCGCGTGCTCAGTCATTTTATAATAGTGGGGGAAAAATTCAGTATTATATCACTTATGATTCTGTTGACTTTTATCAGATCTTTGGGGAAGTGACTGAGGATGAGGAGAGACATCAAGTTCTTATTAATTTAGATGAGAAGAGTCAGTTTATTCATCATCAATGTGATTGTGGAACGTTTACTGCTAAATTTGGCTCATGTAAACATGTCATTGCCACTTTATTGAAGGTGTATGATGATCAAATTCATAATAAATTAGTCATTCATTCAAGTGCCGACGAAGAAGAGGGACTAATTGATGAGCTATTGTCTGCTTATGAGGCAAATTTAACAACTGATTTTAATTATGAGATGTATACAAAAGATGTGGTGCTTTATCCGAAACTAGTCGTCAAATCGCTCGATGAAATTCATCTTGAAGTTTCAATCGGGCATCAACGTCCTTATGTTGTTCGAGATATTTATAAGTTAGCAAGTGATATTTGGAATGAAAATGTAGTGAGTTATGGGAAAGAACTCCAATTTAAACATTCGATTCAACATTTTGATGAACAATCACGTCCATTAGCTCAGTTTATTTGTGAAATCGTTAAAGAATATGATATTTATGCGAAGCAACTTCCAACGTTAGGTCCTATCAAATCGACTCGATCAATTATTTTAACACCAGCTTGGTTAGATAAGTTTTATGATCTTTATAAGCGTGAAACCATTTCATGTGAGTTAGAGGGCTTAATGAGTGAACACGCCATTCTTTATCCTTATGAGCCAAAGCTTGAATTTCGATTAACGCAACAAAAAAATGACTATTATTTCTCACATAATATGGGACCTTTTAAACTAGTGGATGGACAAAAATATACGTATATTATTTGTGAACGAGAAGCTTATCGCTGCGGCGCATCGTTTATAAAACCACTTTTACCTATTTTAAAAACAATGATTCAGTCTCCTCATTTTGAATTAAAACTAAATGAAGCAGAAATGGGCAAATTTTTATCGTTAGTCATGCCTAAAATTAAATCTTATGTCCGAGATGTTTCCTTAGATGCTTTATATGAAAAATTTAAAGTGTATCCGTTAACGATTAAATTTTATTTAGATTCATTAAAACGCGGGAATATTGGTTTAAAGATTCAATTTTGTTATGGTGACACGGTGATTGAAGCGAATGATCCTCATTCATTTGAACAAAATACAACGATTTTAAGAGATGCTAATAAAGAAGCTAAGACACTCGCAATGATTGAACAATATCTTTTTGAAAAATCAAAAGATGGAAGCTATGTTTTATCAGATGAAGATGGCATTTATTCCTTTATTCATGAGGGCGTTCATGAGTTAAAACAGTTAGGTGATGTTTATGCATCCGATACGTTTAAAGCGATTAAGATTAAAGAACCACAGTCTTTTTCAGTGGGAATTCATTTGAAAAATGATTGGTTAAGTGTTAACTTTGAAGATTTAGAGTTTGGTGCCTCTGAGTACAAAAAGATTTTGGCATCGTATCGTCAAAATAAAAAGTATTTCCGTTTAAAAGATGGTTCCTTCCTTCATTTAAAAAATCAATATGTGGACACGTTAGCATCCTTTGTTGATGATTTAAATTTAAATGATTCAGATCTTGATGAAGATGAAATCTTAATTCCTAAGTATCGGGCATTGTATCTTGATCAACTAACAACTATGAGTCAATCTCTTGATGTGAAGCGTGGGGATTCCTTTAATGAGATGATTGATGAATTTAAACACGTAGATGAGGCTGATTACAACGTGCCAAATGAGCTTGAATCCATCTTACGTGATTATCAAAAAACGGGATATCGTTGGTTAAAAACATTGGCTAAGTACCAAATGGGAGGTATTTTAGCTGATGATATGGGGCTTGGGAAAACGATACAGGTAATCTCGGTTTTATTATCAGAAAAAGAACAGACCAAAAAACCTTCTTTAATTGTTGCTCCAAGTTCGCTAGTTTATAACTGGGAAAGTGAAATTCATAAATTTGCCCCAAGCTTAAAGACACAAATTATTCAAGGTGATCCTGCCACAAGAAAACAATTAATTGCTAAAAGCGATCATCACGATATTTTAATTACCTCGTATGATTTAATTAGACGAGACATTGAAAGCTATCAAACGCAGCGTTTTAGATATTGTATTCTTGATGAGGCACACTACATTAAAAATCATACGACGTTAAATGCAAAAGCCGCCAAAAAGATTAACAGTGAAGTTCGCTTTGCCTTAACGGGAACGCCGATTGAAAATTCGTTATCGGATTTATGGTCCATTTTTGATTTTATTTTACCGGGTTATTTTGGCACTTACAGTCAATTTAAAAAGAAATATGAAGCGCCTGTCATGAGACAAGAAAACTTAAACTTATTAAGTCGTATTCATCAACAAGTGGCACCGTTTATTTTACGTCGTCTGAAAAAAGAAGTTTTAAAAGAGTTACCAGAAAAAATCGAAACTAATATGTACTGTGAGATGGATAAAACACAGCGAGATTTATATCACGCGATGGTTTATGCAATGAAAGAGGAAATGAATCAAGAAATTCAAGTTCAGGGCATTGAACGTAGTCGAATTAAAATTTTAGCGCTTTTAATGCGATTACGTCAAATTTGTTGCGACCCATCTTTATATTTAGAAAATTATCAAGGAGAAAGTGCAAAATTAAAACTTTGTTTAGAACTTGTGGATGAATGTATTTCATCGGGTCATAAAGTTTTAATCTTCTCTCAATTTACGTCGATGCTTGATATTTTATCTAAAGAATTTAAAGCGAAACAAATTGAACATCTGATCTTAACGGGTTCAACGAAAAGTAGTGACAGACTCAAATTAACGGAACAATTTAACGCCGATCAAACACCAGTCTTTTTAATTTCATTAAAAGCGGGTGGAACAGGATTAAACTTAACAGGTGCAGACGTTGTCATTCACTATGATCCATGGTGGAACATGAGTGTCCAAAACCAAGCAACCGATCGAGCTCACCGTTTAGGACAAGAAAAAACGGTTCAAGTCTTTAAGTTATTCGTTAAAAACACGATTGAAGAAAAAATTGAGCGTCTGCAACAGCGAAAACGTGATTTAACGGAAGCCATCGTTCAAGAAGGCGAGACATTTATTAATCAATTAAGTAGTGAAGAATTGACGGCACTTTTTGAAAGTGATGATGATTTTTAATTGACAAAGTGAGAGGCTTTGCATAAAATGAAAATAAATAATAAACCTTAGATTGAGAAGTAGTAGTTTAAATCGCATTTTATAGAGAGTCGATGGTTGGTGCAAATCGATAAATGTCTTAAATGAATGGGCTCATGAGTGGAACCTGAATAAAAAGAGTAGGGAACCCGGTTAACTTACGTTACGAGTTTGAAGTGAAATAGCAGGTGCTATTTTATTGAGGTGGTACCGCGGTTTAACAATCGTCCTCTATCGATTTAGATAGGGGGCGATTTTTTTATTTGGATTTCTATTAAAGGATGATGACAATAACTAAAGGAGTGTTTATTATGGCAAGAATTTTATCTGCAATTCAACCATCAGGAACGTTAACGATTGGAAATTATTTAGGAGCCTTAAAAAATTTCGTTAAATTACAAGATGAGCATGAATGTTTATTTTTCATTGTGGATCAACATGCAATTACCGTTCCACAAGATCGCTTAGAATTACGTAAAAAAATTAAAGAATTAACGGCTCTTTATTTGGCCTGTGGTTTAGATCCAGAAAAAGCGACCATCTTTGTTCAATCAGAAGTACCAGGACATACACAATTAGCATGGATGTTAACGTGTAATACATCAATGGGTGAATTAGAGCGTATGACACAGTTTAAAGATAAATCTCAAAAGTTAGCTTCTAAAGGTCAGGGCATTGGGGTAGGATTATTTATGTATCCTGTTTTAATGGCAGCAGATATTTTATTATATGATGTTGATTTTGTTCCAGTGGGTGATGACCAAAAACAACACTTAGAATTAACGCGTGATTTAGCGGAGCGCTTTAATAACCGTTTTGGAGAAACGTTTAAAATTCCTGAACCGTTAATCGCCAAAACAGGAGCACGCATTATGTCATTACAAGAACCAACGAAGAAAATGAGTAAGTCAGATGATAATCCACGTAACTTTATCTTAATGACAGATGAACCAAACGTCATTCGTAAAAAAATTAAATCAGCCGTGACGGATTCAGATGGTGTGATTGCGTTTGATCGTGAAAATAAACCAGGATTATCAAATTTATTAGAAATCTATTCAACAATGACAGGTGAGTCAATTGATTCGATTGTCGCGCGTTATGAAGGTTGCGGTTACGGACAGTTTAAATCTGATTTAGCAGAAGTTGTTGTTCGTGAATTAGAACCAATTCAAGCACGTATGAAAGAATTATTAAATTCTTCGTTAATTGATGAAGTACTTGATCGCGGAGCGGAACAGGCGAATCGAATGGCATTTAAAAAAGTTAAAAAAGTCGAACATAAGATGGGATTAGGTCGTAAAAAATAATTTTTTAAAAGACTAGCTTTTTAAGCTAGTCTTTTTCATGGGATGAAATCAATTAAAGAGGGCGTTTCTTATCAGATCCTTCTGTCGAACGACTGGAGTTTAGTTCTATTATTGAACGATACTGTGGAAGCAATTGACAATGAACAGCAATTTCAAATAAAATGAGATTAACTTAAACAAGTAACACGTTAGATGGGGGCTAAGTATGGGGAAAGTTTTGGTTTTTTTATTTGATGGAATGACCGATTATGAAATTACATTCATTTGTCATGTGTTAAATACAGATGCAGGAAAAGATATTATTACGGTTGCTTATGAAGATCGTGTCGTCAAAGCACAGTCAGGTTTTTCTTTTGAACCAGATTGCACGATTTCTGAAGTGGTCGATTTACAAGCAGATGGTTTAATTCTTTGCGGAGGGCGATCAGTCGACATTAAACCATCATTAATGAAATTGATTCAACGTTTTAATCAAGAACGAAAGCTATTAGCTGCGATTGGAAGTGCTGGAACGATTATGTTAGCTAAATCAGGTGTTTTAGATGAAGCAACTTATACAACGACGCTAACGGAGTGGTCGACGAAGTATCAGTATGTTTACGGAATTCAAGACCCATTTCCAAGAGATAATTATATTGAAAAACGATTAGTGAGAGATCGTCATATTATTACGGCACAACCGATTGCTTTTTTAGATTTCACATTAGAAATTTGTGCTTGGTTTAAACTATTTCAAAATCATCAAGAAAAACATGCGTTTGCTAAATTAATTAAAGGGGCATAAAAAAAGGTTAACTCTATGATGGAGTTAACCTTTTATATATTGATGGGTCTTAGTTCACCGTGAATAATGAGTTCTTCTTCTTTCACAAATGTTTCAAGTCCTTTAAATGAACTTGGATATAAGTCATCTAGTTCGAAAAGTTTATTTATAAACATGATTTTATGACTTAATCGTGTCGGATTTGTCATGAGAGCTAGTTCTTGCTTCATTTGGTCCAATGAAAAATAAGCCGTTAGTTTTGTTAATAATTGTTTAAGAGATTTAAACGTGTTGTTTTTTTCGATAAGCTCATCTAGCATAAATAATTCAGTCGGTGTTTGATCATTTAATTGGTTTTGCATGTCAATGCTTGAATGAACATCTGCCACAGCTGTAAACTTCGATGATTCATGACAACCAATAATTAAAACACTACTTGCAAACGCTGCGAATAACAGTTGCTGTAATTTCATATTTACCTCCAGTGTTATACTTTAGACGAACGTTATCTAATTTAACATAAGATTTATTTAATGTAAACCATAATAAAATACATTTTGCTCGAATATAGCGTAAAAAAGCGTTTTTTAACTCGTATTTTTTCTAAAATTCAGTCTTATTTTGAGAAAAATATATGGAATTAGGTGATGAGTTTTAAAGCAGATGATTAAATTAACCTTCATTAAGTCCTAAGATTAGCAAAAGAAGCGATACGTTCTATTTTTTGTTATCGTTAGACAAGGCGAATGAGAATTTGATAAGTTAAGACAGCTTTTATGACTCAATTGACATTTAAGAGAAAATATTTTTTAGCGAAAAAACATACGGATCATAAGTGGGGGATTATCTTACGATATAATAAAGCATATTTATGAGGCGAAATGGAGGATATCTATGCTAGACGCACAATTAATCTTACGACTTTGCGCCTTCTTATGTTTTATGACTGGAATCTTTAGCCCAGGCATTGTGATTAAATGGGGACTTTCATCTTCCATCGTAAGAAGACGTACCTTAACCGCTTTTAGTGGTCTCATTGTTCTTTTTATCTTAGTAAATCAGCCTGATATGTCCGAACCTAAGGCCTACTTAGAAAATGAAACGGCGGAGTCAAAACAAGTCTTTCTCTTTTCATCACTTGAAGATGAAGAGGAAATGAAAGTATATAAAGTCGCAGATACTGGCTACACACAGCATTTATCAATTGAAGTAATTGATGAACAAACAACTAAAGGAAATGACGTTTATCAAGCACCAGAGGGCTATCAATTCGTTCAAGTCACCTATCAGATCACGAATCAGTTAGAAGACCCTTACACGTTAGATATGAACGAACTACAACTTCAAACGGAAACATCTGAGATGTTATCGCCTCAGTTAGTTGATGAATCGTCAACCAGATTAATTCTCGATCCTAAAAAAAGTGAAGAACTTTCACTCATTTATTTGCAACCGATTGATGAAGCTTACTTAACGGTGACTTACTTACCGTTACATTATGAAATGGGAAGTGAGGATGAAGAGACCGAGGACCTTGTCGTTAGCAAAATTGGAGAGGTCTTAAAAACAAAACAGGCGATGATTCAAGTTCATGACATGAGTCGCATGACTCAAAAAGAAAAAGTCGGCTATGAGTACATTGAAGTTTCTTTAAGTATTAAAAATCCAACAAATCAATTGATCACTTATTATCCGTTTCACTTTGAGCTAGGATGTAGCCTAAGTCCATCAAATACTAAGCCGATGATTGGTGTAACTGAAGCAAACACGCTAACAATTACAGAACTTGCAGGCGGGGGATTAGTGAGTGGAACGCTTTTATTTGAAGTGCCAAAAGGAGCCAGTGAGCTAACATTGTTTTATAATGAACCGGGCCTATTTACGAAGCAACGGTATCAGATCAATTTAATGGAGACCACACCGCAACCTCTTCCACTTCAGTCTGAGGTAACGCTTGAGGAACATGAACAAAACTTAACACAAGAAAATGGAATGAACCTCGAGATTTTAAATACCGAGTTTACAACAAAGACTCAATATAGTCAGGCTAGTTCACATCGACAGTTTATCTTAGTTGAAGTCAAACTAAGTAATATATCAGCCGACATTAAAGAGTATACGACGTATGATTTTAAATTAATGAATGATCAAGGACGCTTGCTCTTACCGAGCTTGTTTTTAGTGGATAATGAACATGAACTTAAAAACGGAGCCCTTCATCCAAATGAAGAAGTCAGTGGTTATGTTTTGTTTGAAGCCTCTGATTTGCATGATGAATTTACATTAGTTTATTCATCAAATCATTGGGAAACAAGTAACTATCTCATTCATAAAATTTCTGAAAATTAAGAAAAAATGAATTCCGTTTGGAAATTAGTGTATTTTTTGTGTACATATTGTATAATAAAGTTGTTTAAAAAAAGAAAAGGATGAATACATTTTATGTAAATCAGTATCTGATTTCAAACGAAGATGTTATCTCTAAGTAAGTTGAAATGAGATAAATGCGAATCGTTGTAGACGGTGAAATGATTAATCGTCTACAAAACATCTTCTCGTTTTAGAGGGGAAGTTTGAACAATCTTGCTTAACTTGTTTTCATAATTAAATACTTGATAAGCAGTGGACTCATTCACTTCTTAATGAGAATCATATAGTTCATCAGTTAAAAAATGCTTTTCTTTTTAATCAATTAGACTTCTAATGACGAGTGTTAGTTGGGGAAAAACTAACATAAAAAACAACGTGGTAAAGGGGTAGGGAGTATGAATCAAAGGCTTTTTGAAGAACTAATTAAAGAAGAACAACAATCAATTTCGGGATGGAATTTAAGTTATTTGAAGGATAGCGAGCGAATGATGAAATTCCCACTACAATGGAAATTTTCAAATGTTTTAAAACCTTATTTAAATGAGTGTGGTCGTCTATTACAGATGGGAACGAAAGATAAAGAGATGTTAGTCTCTGTTTCATCTTGTCAAAAACAAACAAGAGTCACGATGAGTGATGAAGCGGATGCAACAGTTGGAGATGAATTAAAGTCACTTGGAGTTGAAGTCATTCCTGTTTTAACGAATGATTTGTTACCGTTTGAAGATGAGGCATTTGATTTAATCATCAACAAACATGAATCATTTGACGCGAGTGAAATTGAGCGTTTACTTCATGAAAATGGCTACTTTATTACAGAACAAGTCGGGGGACTGAATGATTGTGAGTTAAATTTATGGTTAAATGTAGAGACGTCAGAGTCTTTAAATAAAAATTTCCGTTCGACAATTAATTCCCTAAGAGACGCTGGATTAACCATTGTTGAAGAGAAAGAAGATATTTCTCGAACACGTTTTTATGACCTTGGGGCTATTGTTTATTACTTAAAATCGAAGCGTTCACCCATCCGTGACTTCTCAGTGGAAAAATATTTTGATCGCCTTCAAGTCATGAAGGGAATTATTGATCAACAAGGATATATTGATTTAACAAAGCATCGATTTTTAATGATTGTAAAAAAAGTTAAGCACGACTAGTGGCTTAACTTTTTTTGATGAAAAGATCTTGGTCAGACCATTTATCAAAATTAATTAATTCCTGTTAGTTCTTATCACAAATTTTCAAGATTAGAATAAATTGTAGTTAGAGGACTACGAAACAGGAGGGATAATCAACATGGAATGGTTTGCTAGTCTTTCCCCAGTCATTCAAGCCTTATGTGCGACGATTTTTACTTGGGGAGTTACAGCTCTTGGAGCTGCTACAGTTCTCTTCTTCAAAAACATAAACAAACGATTACTAGATGGAATGCTTGGTTTTGGTGCAGGGGTGATGATTGCCGCAAGTTTTTGGTCATTATTAAATCCAGCACTTGAACTTTCTGAACAACTAGGTTCTGAAATTGTCTGGCTTAGTCCGGCGATTGGTTTCTTAATAGGTGGTTTATTTGTCGTCTTATCCGAAAGGTTAATGGATAGATTTTACTTCAATCAATGGCGAGATAAAGAGTGTAAAAACTCGTTAAAACGAAGTTTATTGCTTGTCTCAGCAGTTACCATTCACAATATCCCAGAGGGATTAGCTGTTGGGGTTGCTTTTGGTGGAGTCGTTGCTGGTATAGAAGGTGCTTCTTTAGTTTCAGCGATTTTACTTGCGATTGGGATTGGGCTTCAAAACTTCCCTGAAGGTGCTGCGGTTTCACTACCACTTCGCCGAGAAGGTTACAGCCGAATGAGATCATTTCTTTCTGGACAAGCATCAGGTTTAGTTGAACCTATTGCCGGTGTGATTGGAGCTTTCGCTGCGATTAGTGTTCGCGGATTGTTACCCTTTTTACTATCTTTTGCTGCAGGAGCTATGATTTCAGTCGTTGCTTCTGAATTAATTCCTGAAAGTGCACGAGATAATAAAAACTTAGCTGCAATTGGTGTAATCATTGGGTTTATGGTCATGATGATCATGGACGTGGCCTTAGGATAACAAAAAAACTGTACGAATGTCTCGTACAGTTTTTTTGTTTCATGGTTAAATTTGATGAGTCTCTTTAATCATTTAATTTTTTATTCTTGAACAAGTTGTGATTCATAAGATTCACGATCAATCGGTGAAAATCCAACAATTTGATCACAGTGTAATGTCATTTCTTCAAATGTTAAACGGTGTCCATTAGCATAAGTCACAATCGCATCTTTGACACAGATCATGCTACCATCACCGATTAGTTCAACTTCATCTTCTAACGACATATTTTTAATAATTTCATCTTTAGCTGCTGAAATCATTCCACATGTTGTTTCATCTAACACATCACCAGCAAAAAATAATCGTCCCATCACATGTCCAAAATTTGTTATTAATATCACATAACCATCACCAGCGTTTGCCATAGCTGATAATAAGTTTAAATTTAAATATTTAGCAGACACTTGTTTCATTACTTCCACATCCTTTATTCACATATCTTTACCATTTTAACATGAGAAAAACTTCACGACTATAAGAAAGTGTGGAATTTTAGAAAGTTCCTTTGTTAAAAAGATAAGGTGCACGACTTAAAAGAAAGAAGCAGAAGTTCATCATGATTGGTTAAATCATAGAAACACATTCTTTTCTTCATGAGATCACATGATATAATGGTTATATCATGGAAAAAAAGGGGGAAGCGCGATGTATCGCTATATTTATGTAGAAGCTCAAGCTGAAACATTTTTTAATACTGCCAATCATCGAGAACTCATTGATGAGTATAGCCAAAAAGGATGGCGATTGGTAACCGCTATTCCAACTCAAATGAATAGTAATGGCTATATCAAAAAATACGATTTAGTTTTTGAAAAACCAATGAATAAATGAAAAAACTAAAATCACCTAAAAGGGATGAATAAGACAGGTCATAACTCAAACATCTTATGTTATAAGATAGTTGATGGGCTTATCCTAAATGATTGTCACTTATTATAATAGAATAAGTTTTTTCGGTGACTTCGTAAGAAGTCTCTTTTTTTATTGACTGTAAGAGGAATAATCAGAAAAGTTTTAAACAAAATAGAATCTTTTCTTACTTTTGTGTATAATTACGTTAATAAGTGTCAATTAAAAGAGGTGAATAACGTGCAGTTTTTGAAAGATTATCCGCGAAAGCGAATCGAGTTAGCGGCTATTGAGAAGCATTATGAGTTATTTAACTATCAAGAACTTTATCAATTTATTCAACGAGCGCTACAACAAGGGGATCTTGAACCCGTCAAAGCGAGTGGAAGTAATGGAAAAAAGCCGGCTCTTTATAAAAAATACCACATTGTGACAAAGATTAAAAACGAAGATAAGCTTCGTCAAGAATTGTTGTTTTCACTTTCTCCAGCTTTAAAAAATGATTATTATTTGAATCATCTAAGACAATATGCACTTGATCGTGAGGCAATTTTAAAACTCAGCGCTTTTTTTTCTGATCATCGTGATTGTTTACAATTTTCGACCTCATTAAATGAACGTAGTTTTCAAATTTGGCAACAAGAAAAATTTTTAGCTCAGGAAGGGCAACGATTGTTAAAAAATGTCGGATTGACCGTTGATGATTTAAATATTTATGAAACAGCTGAACCGTTAGCGTATTACAGTGTTTCTAAAGAGACGCCTCAAAATATTTTAATTATTGAAAACAAAGATACTTTTTATAGTCTACGTAAATTTTTAATTGAGGGGCATCCACTGATTCTTGGGTGTTCGATTAAAACGCTCATTTATGCCGGTGGTAAACGGGGAATTAAAGGGTTTCAACATTTTGAAGCAAGTGTTGAACCTTATTTATTAGATAAAGCAAATCAATTTTATTATTTTGGTGACTTAGATTATGAGGGAATCTTAATTTTTGAAAAATTACGTGATCACTTTTACTGTGAACCATTTGTATTAGGTTATGAGGCCATGCTCAAAAAAGCTCGTTCACTTCAACTGCCTAAAACAAAAGAAAAGCAAAACCGACAAATTAGTGAGATGTTTTTTGATTATTTTGAAGATAGTACCGTAATGAAAGAAATCTTAGAGTCCGATCGTTATATTCCACAAGAAATTTTAACGATGCAGGATATTTAGGAGGATAAACATGCAGTTTGATTTTTTAAGACAGTTTCAAACACGAATGAAAAAAGTGGGTGCTTATGCGACGCTTTTTAAAAATAGTTTAGCTAAAACGACTTGGAAAAACTATGGATTTGATGAGGCTCATGAACAAGTGAACCTCATGTTTTCGGTGTTACTTTATATTATGGAGTGTTCATTAAAAGAAGACGTTTGTACGATGGATGATATTGCAAACTTCATTGATCAATTAAATATGCAAGCTTATCAAAAGCCACTTTCTTATGAACAAGCAAAGGAGCTTGCTATTTTTATCGTTGACGTGGCGTTATGTAATGAAGGACGTCCGATGTATTTTGATGGTTTTAATTATGAAGACAATCACTATGAATCAATTTATATTAGCTTTGTTGGAAATAAAGTTGTGTATATCGATCAAGAGTTAAAACGAACGTCTTATTATTTAACCGATGAAGGGTATGAACTGATGTTATCGACGTTAGAAGTTGATAGCCATTTACAGTTAACGATTCAAGAAATGATTTTTAAACTTCATTTAGAAAAATCAACGTATGATAAAGCCGTGGATGATGTTAAAACAATTTTTAACTTACTTCGCATTCAATTTCAAAAAATTGAAGGAGCGATGCGTAAAATTAGACAAAATGCCTTACTTTATTCTGTTGATGATTATAAAGAGGTGGTCGAACAAAATTTAACCATTATCGAAGAAACAAAAGAAAAGTTTTTAGGCTATCGAGAAAATATTAAACGCAGGATGCAGGAGTTAGAAGAAAAAGATATTACCATTCAAAAATTAGCAGATGATGAACGTCAAAACTTAGGGCATTTAAAAACGATTGAAAGCTATTTAAATCAGGCACTCGATGAGCATCAGCGCATTTTAAATTCACATTTTGATTTAAAAAATCTTTATACAAAGGAATTAGAGGGATTAACACAAATGAGTTATATTCAACGGTTTAATTTTCGAACTAACTTTTATGATGAAGTGTTAAAGCAACCCCTAGCGCTTGAACATCTCGAGCATTTCTTACGTCCCGTATTTTTAAAATCATTAGATAAGACGTATAACTTAAGTAAATGTATTGAACTTCAGCGTCCCATTTCAAAAAAGAAAAAAGAAGAAGAATTTTTTACAACGATTGAAGAAGAATCAATGGAGTCTTTTATTCAAGAACAAAAGAAAAAACGATTAGCACACTATATGGATAGTTTAACGCTGTTATTATCGTTTGTGCTTGAGCATCAAGTGATCGAACTGAGCGAAATTAAGGCGCAGTTAGATGAACAAAAGCGTCAGGTATTAATTCCGAGCGTTGAAATTTTTAAAGAAATGATGATTGAACTTTTACAAGCTAAAACACTAGATATTTGTCAATTAAAGCAAGAACGATTAGAAACACTCAGTGAAACGAGTTATGATTTTCAATTAAGTACGTGCCTACTTGATGTACTAGAGGAACACTTCCCGTTAAAATCAGTGAATCAACTATCAGTGATGCGAACGGAAGATGGTGAAACGGTTTCGTTTGAACAAGTTAGTGATGAGACAGGACGTAAAAAAACGATTCGATGTTCAAATATTAGATTAGAGGTGTCGTAATTGAGTTATCAACTAGAAGAAATCAAATTGAGTCAACAAATTTTTTATCATTTATTATCAGAAACAGAACTAAGTGAGCAGACGGATAAGGCACTTTATTATGCGTATACGTCAAGTGAAAATGTGATGAATTTAGTCAAAAGTCAAGGAGAGATTGCGAACTGCAGCATTGAACGTTATGGAAGTAGTATTTATTTGATTCCAAAAGAAACAAACGAGTGGCTTGGTTTTTCAAAGCGTGAGTTAAAAAAGATCTTATGTAAGTCGTCAGGGACAGATAAAGATTATTATTTATCGCAGTTTGTTATTTTAACGCTGCTAGTTGAGTTTTATGATGGACAAGGTGTAAGTTCGAAAAGTCGCGATTTCATCCGTATTGGTGAGCTACAAAATATCATCGCGAGTCGACTAAAAGAAGGCGCAAGTTATTATGAAGAAGAGGTTCAACAACAAGTCGGAATTGCTTATAGTAATATGTTAGAAGCCTTTGAAGCCTTACGTAGTGATGAGAAAGGTTCTAAGCAAAAAACAACGAAAGAAGGTTTTTTACACGGCATTTTTAAGTTTTTACAACAGCAACAGTTAATTGAATACATTGAAGCAGATGAAATGATTACAACGACTAAAAAGTTAGATCATTTAATGGATTTTAATCTGTTAAATCAAAATCATTTTAAACGCGTGTTAACTGTTTTAAAGGAGGTAGAATATGAGTCGAATGAATCGAATTCGAATCGTTAATTTAAGTTATAACCAAGATGCCATTCGTATTGATGATGAGTGCTTTGAATTAGTCAATGAAAATACGTTATTCTCGTTACGAAATGGAGGAGGAAAATCGGTTTTAATTCAAATGTTAACCGCGCCTTTTGTCCATAAACGTTATCGTGATACGCTAGATCGACCATTTGCCAGTTATTTTAACACGAACCAACCCACGTTTATTTTGGTTGAGTGGAGCTTAGATCAAGAAGCCGGTTACGTGTTAACAGGAATGATGGTTCGTAAAAATCAAGAAACAAAAGAAGATGATGAACAGCGCCCAGAACTTGAAATGATTAACTTTATTCACGAATATGAATTTGAAAATGAGTTTGATATTAAACATTTGCCGCTACTGATTCAAGAAGATCAAAAGAAAACATTAAAAGGATTTCATGTTTGTCGACAATTGTTTGAGCAATGCAAGCAAAATAAACAATTAAAGTTTGATTACTATGATATGAATCAGCCGGCACGTGCTCGCGCCTACTTTTCTAAACTAGAAGAATTTCAAATTTACTCTAAAGAATGGGAATCGATTATTAAAAAGGTTAATTTAAAGGAATCAGGCTTATCGGAGTTGTTTAAAGAGGCAAAAGATGAAAAAGGATTAACTGAAAAGTGGTTTTTAGAAGCAATTGAAAATAAATTGAATCACCAACAAAATCGCATTAAAGGATTTGAAGCGTTGATTAAAAAATATGTGTTGCAATATAAAGAAAATGAAGGGAATTTTAAGCGAAAAGAAGGAATTTTAAAGTTTCAAGATATTATGCAACCGATTTTAGCCAGTGAGCGTGAGTTGCTTGAGAGTGAAGCTAAAGTGTCTAACTATGAGGAAGAACTCGCACAGTTAGCCGCTATTTTAGAGCAGTTACAACGAGAAACGATCAATCATTATGAAGAAAAAGAAGAAGAGTTAGAGAGGTTGTTACAAAAACAACATCGCCTAGCTCACGAGCAACAATCGTTAATTATTTATGAGTTAATGGATCAACAAGAGGAAGTCCAAGAAGAAAAGAAGCGAGTTGAACATGTTAAGTATCAACTTCAAGAACGACAAGCAAAAACAAAAAAACAACAACATATTTATGAAGCAGCTCAGCGTTATGAGTATTATAAGCAAGCATCTGAAGAGGTTCAACGCTGTGAATCAAGATTAGAGGTTGCTAAAAAAAGTCAAGAAGAATTATTGCCACGATTAAATGATTTAGGTTACAGTTTAAGTTTAATTTATGAACAACAAATTGAGCGAGAAGAGGAAGCTTTAAATCGACTTCATTGGCAATTAAAAGATACATTAAATGAACAAAAACAAATTAAGACTCAATTAGAAGTTAAGCAAGAGGATTGTCAGCAATTATTTGCTCAAATCGGGCGTCTTGAAGCAACGATAACTCAATTTGATACACAAGAACAATGGATGAGTCAAAAATATAATGAATCACTGCAACGAAATTTAGAAGGATATTATGCAGCGGGATTTTTAGAACATAAACTCTCGACTTTATCTGAAACGATCGAACAACTAAAAAAACAAAACAAGCAAGGGTTAGAACATGAACACCAATTAAAAGAAGAGCAGCATAAAACACATCGTGACTTAGAAGACGTAAAAGAAACATTAGGTTCATTAAAAATGACCATTGATCATCAGCGTCAGGCGTTAGATCAATTAGAAGCCGAGTTAAAAGAGCGAGAGACACTGTCTGCTTATATTGCCTGGCCGAAAGAACATCTATTAGACACTGAAGGAATGATTCAAGCCTTTATCCAAAAGCGTCAAGTAGTTGAACAACGCTTACGTCAGCTTGAACGACAATTAGATAGCCTGAATCAAGAAAAGCAACAATTGCAATCAGGAGATATTACCCCATTACCTCAAGCATTTAAGCAACGTTTAGATGAAGAGGGAATCCAATACGTATTAGGAATCGATTGGTTAAAACATAATAAACGTTCGATTGAACAAAATCATCAATTAATTACAAATCATCCATTTTTACCTTATAGTTTAATTTTAAGTCAAGCGGAGATGATTCGCTTTAAGCAAATCCATTTACAAATGAGCACGTCATTTCCAATTCCAATTATGATTCGAGAGCAACTAGATGAAGTGCCAACTCATGATTATAAACTTGGCCATTATCATTTAGAAACCCTTGATTTTTATGTTTGGTTTAATGAAGAATTATTAGATGAATCACGCCTCGCGCAACTGTTATTGTTAAAAGATAAAGAAATTGAAGAGATTCAAGCTCATCATGATACACAAACCCTTCATTTCAAACGTTATGAAGAACAAATAAATCGTTTAAAGTATCAAAAATTATCAGCGAGCACCTATGAGGCTGCTAAAGAGCAATTGCAGTTATCGTTAGATAATCAAGTCAAGTGGCAACAACGTTTAATTCAATTGCAACAAACAAAAGAACAATTACGATTAGACATCGACGCGACCATTAAGCAAATTCAAGACACTCAAATGTTGATGCGTACAACGAAAGAAAAATTAGACGCCTTCGAAACGTTTTCGACTCAATATGATCAATATGTTCGTACGCGACAAGATTTAGGGATGAGTGAGGAGCAGCTAGAGATTAAACAAGTCGAGCTAGCAGCGCTATCACAACAGCAAGATGAATTATATGAAACATTAAATACCTTAAAGGCCAGTGAGCGTGAAAAACAAAACTACTTAGAAACGTTAAAAGTGAGTTTTCAAAAATTTGAACGATATAGTGAAGGAATCGTTCTTCAAAAAGATGTCGAAGATTTATTAGCTGAGTATCAGGCGATTGAAGATCAATTAAATGGTGATATTCGTCGAAGTGAAGAAGATCTATTAGCAGCGAAAAAACGATTTATTTCAGAAGAAGATCAACTTCAACAACTCACGGAGCGATATCAACTAGTGGATGCCGATTATCAAGGAACGAAATATGATAAGTTTGTTTATGAACAAATTTTAATGGAACTCAAACGATTCGATCAACAATTAGAGGATGCTACAAAGCAGCTTCATGCGTTAGAGATTCAGTTTGCAACTCTTGAAACTGAAGAAAAAAATGCTTACCAACGTTTAAAACGTGAGTTAAATGAGACAGAAATTTTAGAAAAATCACTTGTTATCAACTGTGATTTTGAAAAATTAATCGCGCAAACGAAAGAGCAATTACGTCAAGTTAATGAGCAAAAAGAGCAATTCGTTCGCACATTAGATCTTTATGCACGTGAGTTATCCAATTTAGTTGAATATAAAAAAGAAGATGCTACAGATGATATAATTATTGATTCAAGTTATCGTGAGTATACGGAAAAAGATTGGCAAACGAAACGAGGTAAACTACTTCGTGATTATAAACATCAGCAACATATCGTTAATGAGATGAAGCATCAAATTAGTGATGAATTCAATCAAGTGGGGCGTTTAGCCTTATTTGAAGATGAATTTTTTGCAAGACCTTTTCAACGATTTAGTCATTGTAAACATCAACCTGCTTCATTTATTGAACAATATGAAACGATGGAACAAGTCTTTGCTAGTTTAATCAAGAAGCTAGATGTTGATATTGAAATGAGTGAAAAAGAAAAAGATCATGTGATTGAGTTATTATTAGATTATGTTTTTGAAATTCATAAGCAATTAGGGCTTATTGATCAAAACTCAAGTATTCCGATTCGTGGGAAAAATATTAAAATGCTTAGAATTACACCTCCTAAATGGGAGGATCATCAGGGCATTTATCAAGTTCGGATGAATGATTTTGTTCAAACATTAACGACTCATTGTTTACAATTATTACAGAATAATGAAACAATTGAAGAGTTTATTGGCCATCAAGTGACAACGAAGCAACTGTATGATCAAATTGTTGGAACGGCAAATGTTGAAATAAAATTATACAAAATTGAGGAGCAACGTGAATATCAAATCACCTGGGAACAAGTCGCCAAAAATTCAGGTGGAGAAGGGTTCTTATCTGCCTTTGTTGTTTTAACGAGTCTACTTTCATTTATGCGAAAAGATGAAACCGACCTTTTTTCAAGTTTTGAAGAAGGAAAAGTGTTAGTGATGGACAATCCATTTGCACAAACGAATGCTGCCCACTTATTAAAACCATTAATTGAATTAGCTAAAAAGAATAATACTCAATTGATTTGTTTCTCTGGACTAGGGGGAGATTCGATTTACAGTCGATTTGAAAATATTTATTCCCTAAGTTTAGTCCCATCGAGTTTTAAAAAAGGCTGTGAATATATGAAAAGTCATCAGATTAAAGGAAGTGTAGAACCTCACTTAGTGATTCCCACGCGTATTTACGTCGAAGATGGTGTTCAAGAAGCATTACTGTTTTAAATCCAAACGGGCTGTCTTATGATGAGACAGCCCGTTTTTCCATCAACGCTTAACGATCTTTAGACGATGATTGAATAAATTTATTAGATTTATAAAAAAACTGAAAGTTAGGAGCTTTATCATGACAAAAACATTAGCATATTATAATCAATTTGCAAAAGCATACAATGAAACAACTTTAACTATCGAATTTCAATCAAAACGTGAATTTTTATTAAAATATCTGAACCCCCATGCCCATATTTTAGATTTAGGATGTGGATCGGGAAGAGATAGCAAAGCCTTTCTTCAACAAGGGTATGAAGTGACGGCGATAGATGGATCACAAGAACTATGTCAGCTTGCGAGTGAAACGATTGGTCAACCTGTAAAATGCCAATTATTTAGTGAACTGGATGATATAAACACTTATGATGCTGTTTGGGCGTGTGCTTCTTTACTTCATTTACCGACCATTGAACTTAAACAAACGTTAAAAAAAATCGAAAAAGCATTAAAGGATGAAGGCTACTTTTACGCTTCATTTAAATACGGTGAATTTGAAGGATATCGAGAAGAACGTTTCTTTAACGATTTTACAGAAGAATCTTTCAAGACTTTATTAAAAGATATCCCTACGCTAACCATTATAGAAACAGAAGTCACGACAGATGTTATTCCAGGGAGAGAAAACGTCAGTTGGCTAAATCTCATGATGAAAAAGATGTCTAAATAGCGAGTAGCTAGAGTAGAGATGATTATCATTGTTAATTAATTATTCAAGGTTTTAGGGTGTTACTGATACAGTAACACCTTTTTTTATGGCGCAAGAAGAGATGGTGTATCTGTCTGATTAAAGATTTTAAAGGTTAGAATAAGTACCCCAGTTATATCAACTGAAAAATTCATTATTCTTAGTTGATCTAAAACGTAAACTATGTGAAAATAATATTATGACAATAAATAACAGCATTGTTTACAAAACGACATCAAATTGGGTAGGGGGAGATAAAAATGACACAATACTGGCAGTTCACACCAGTTGATCGTATTGAAGAATCAACTTTTCATCCTGTTTTAGAGCGATTTTATAAGAATGGGATATCTGGTCTAATTCGTGAGAATATACAAAATTCGCTGGATGGAAAGTTAAAAGGAAATGACCATCCTGTTGTTGTAACCATTAAAACAGGTATGATTGATCAAGAACATATTCCGGGGTTGAATGAAGTTAAAGAACGTATTTTAAGCTTACAGGGGCGTAATGGATATACAAAAGAAACCATTGCTCATATGCAAAATAAAATGCATGATGAAACCATTCATTATATTTCTTTTGAAGATAGTCATACAAAAGGTTTACGTGGTGCAATGAATGGACAAACCAATTCTAATGAAGACACGTGGAGTATTTATGCTTATAACAAAGGGGTACATACGATAGAAGCGGATGAATCCGCAGAACAGGCACGCGGAGGTTCTCATGGAATAGGAAAAATTGCATCCAACGCAGCATCAGATTTATATCTCATGTATTTTGCTAACTGTGATGAATTTGGACATCAGCATCTAGGGGGAACCATTCAATTAATAGAACACGAGTTAAATGAAAAATGTTATCGTGCCACAGGCTATTTCACAAAAATACAAAATGGTAAGTTTTATCCATTTGAAAATAATTTTCATGAGGTGTTTCAAAAGCAAACACGTGGTTTAAAGATTATTGTACCTTTTTTACGAAATGAGTTTAGTAACGAGGTAGAAATTATAAAAGCTGTTTGTGATAGTTTCTTCTTATCTATTTTAGAAGGCAAGTTACAAGTTGATATTAATGATCATTGTTTGAATGCTCAAACTATTGGTCAATATATGACAAATCCAACGTACTATCCAAGTGATGTAGAACCTAAAGACTTAAACTTTACTCCATTTTATTATCAGACATATATGGAACAAGAACCACAACGAATTATAATTAAAGATAAAAAAGAGGCTTACGAATTTAATTTGTATTTTAAATATGATTTATCTATTCCAAAAGGACGCATTGGCATTATTCGTACTATCGGAATGAAAATTGAAGATAAGAAAATTAGTGGCCATATTAATAAACCCTTTAATGGTGTATTGATTCCAGTGTCATCAAAAGAAGATGGCTATTTGAAGTCGCTTGAAAATGAATCACATACACAATTATCGTTTGATCATATTAAAAATCAAGAACTTCAAAAAAATGCTAAACGTTTTATTAATAATATTACTAGACAAATTAGTCAGGTGATTGATGAGGCAATTAAACAAAATAATCCAACAGATGGAAAGATGGATACGAGTGATATTTTATACGTGGTTGAAACACAGTTTAAGAAAGATCTATCTAAAGCTGTTTCATCTGTGAAGTTAAAAAAAGGTAGTCGAGAAAAAACTGTGGTGAAAATCCCGACAGATGTACCGAAGAAGAAACCAAAAAGTAAAGAATCAGGAGAGCAAGATCCAAAACCACCGCTAAAGCGTAAGCCTCGGGCTAAAGATGAAGCTGAAGGTAAAATTAAATATCAAGCACAACCTGATCGTGTGCAACGTGCTATGATTGGTGATTCTGAAATTCTGCGCTTTGATTTCTCAAAAAGTCCTGAGATTAAACATGTGAATACTTGTGATGTTTCACTTGCTGTTGTTGATGGGATGGGGAAAGAGTATCCTAATGAATTAAAATTGAACGACGCTTATACAAAAATTATTGATTTAACAACAAGTCAAACAGTAAAAATCCAAAATAATATAATTAAAGATGTAGTATTAACTAAAGGGGTAGCTCAGTTAAAACTACAATCGAGTGGTAACAGTTTTAATAAAAATCTAAAATTCGTTTACTATGTGGAGGTGTAGAAATGATTTATAAAAAAGAAGCTAATTTTCCATATCCTCTCTTAACCAACACCTCAGACTCATACGAACACTGTGAATTTATTTTAGATATCGATTTACAAGAGAATACGGATTATTATCAACTTAATGTTACATCAGAAGTTGAATCAGAATTTCTTAAAAATCTAATTCAAACCCAACAAGCAAAACTTATTCTTGTCATTCAATCCAAAGATAATAAATTTTATGACGTAAAGTTAAAAGAAGATCAAATTACCATTCCAAAAACACGTCTCTCATTAAGTAAACGAACAACACTTCAATTACTCATTCAGGCAGTAAGCGATGTGAACTTTGCAACAAATGAGGATTTAGCAAAATTTTATGATGCTATAAAACAAGATATTACCGTACCTAAACACTCAGTGCTTGGATTTTCAAATTGTGTCCTTTTTGATGGAAGTACAAACAAACCGTTCGATCTGTTTGAAAAGAAATTAAATCCTGATTTAAAATCTGAAATCGCCATTGATCTTGGTAGTGAAACGATCGTTATTAGCTATAAGAATGAAGAATTACAATTCAATGATTCAAGTTTAAGTGGAATCTTAAATAATCCATATATTTATATGGGACTTCAAAAAGCACTGTATCGTTTTATTATTAAGTACGGTGAAGATGATCAAGTTTATTTAGATGATATTGAATATCCAGAAGATGGGCTAGATTTCAAACTGTATAATTTAATGAAGAGCAAAATGGTAACAGAGTTAAATCCTGAAAATATGGATGAAGTTATTTCTAAAATCTCAGATAGAATTTTAAATAAGTTTACGAGTGCAGTAAGGGGGCTATATAAAAATGGAGATTAGTTTATTAAATAAAGGTTATAAAAATAACGAAGCCTTCTATAATGCCTTTTTATCAAATAATATGGAAGAGTTTTTAAGCGACGAGATCATAAATTTAGAATCTGCTCCAGACTTTCCAATTTATCTTAATATAGCGGATGAAACTGAACGCACCAATCAATTCATCCAAGCATTTACAGTGATCGCTAATCATTATTTACATACTGATCGTGACATACATTTTGATGAACAATTTTGGCACTCGTTTTTATGTACAGCAAAAAGAGAATATATCTTAAATAATTATCCTCAAGTTAAAATGGGAGTAAAAGAGTTTAATAACGTTGTACTAAAGAAGTTTGACTGGGAAAATTATGTTTATAAATGTATTCTTGGTGCTCAATATGTCGTTGATCATGTTGCTGATCAAACAAGACATGAGCATTATTTTCGCTTAATTGCTGAAAATTTAGACATGTTCAATTACATGTTGAAGTATGCAGTTTTTCGTAATGGAGAGTTTATGATTAATATTTTGGATATTATTGATGAGCATGACTTATCAAGTACCTTAAAACAAAAAATTACATGGCGTGATGATTTAGGAAAAGATGAGCGTGTAGGACGTCGTGTATTATTTGAGTTTAATAAAAGTTATCCAATTGTCTTATTTCCTATGCTAAGTAAGGAAGAATTAGAGCCTTTGTTTTTTGAGTATTTAGAGATGTATAAAGAGCCAAATAACTAAATTTTATTAGCTTGTCATTATTTTTGTCTGATTGAAAATTGAACAAAGTTTGGATAGACATGAACGTAGTGAATTGTATAATGAAATTTCATAGATCTATATTAAAACCACCCGTCCATAACGGGTGGTTTATTTTATTATTTTGTTGATTTTAAGATAATGTTTTTTTCAAAACCACCACGAGCTTGTTTTTTCTCTTGGCGTTTAGTTAATAAGTCTTGTTCTGAATAGCCAAGTTTATGAGCTAGTCCAAATAAGACTTCCATGACATCAGCCAACTCTTCTAAGTTTTGATCCGTTTTAAATTCACTGACTTCTTCATCTAACTTTTTTAACAGGTAGTCAAAGGCAACTTCGTTATTTACGACTTCAATGGTTGCTGTTTTTCCAGAGGTTTCAATGATTTCTGGGATGAGGTCACGAACTAATTTATCATAGGTTTTCATAAAATGTCTCCTCTATATTTTGAATAATTTTATTATAGTAGAAGCGGGAATTTCTGTCAAAAACATTTAAAAAATGATAGAATATTAACTAAAGATTTAACAGGGGAGAATGACAAATGCAATCACAAAGATGTATTACTGGGTATGATGATTATTTATATCATCACTTAAAAGAAAGTTTTAAAAAGGCGACTAAAGTTGATATTATCGTGTCTTTTTTAATGGAATCAGGCGTTAAACTTTTAGAAAATGAGTTAATCGAGATTAAAGATAGAGATATTCCTATTCGCATTCTAACAGGAAATTATTTGAATATTACACAACCTTCTGCGTTATATCGGCTAAAAGATATCTTTGGAGATCGTGCTGATTTACGTTTTTTTAATGAGCCAAATCGTAGTTTTCATGCAAAATCTTATTTCTTTGAATATGAAACTGGGGCAGATATGTATATCGGATCGTCTAATTTATCAAAATCTGCTTTAACATCAGGTGTTGAATGGAATTTTAGGCTAGATAAATCCTCACATGAAGCGGACTATCATCATTATTATCAAGTGTTTGAAGATCTTTTTTATAATCACTCGATTCAAATCACAGATGTGGAGCTTGATTTTTATTCAAAGAACTGGAAGAAAAATAAAATTTATCATACGATTCCGTTTCCAAATACAACATCGACTGATTTAGTAGCAGATCAATCGAGTCGTTATGTGGTGGACTTATATACACCTCGTGGGGCTCAGATTGAAGCCTTATACCACTTAAAGAAAACAAGAGAAGAAGGATTTGATAAAGGCGTGGTGGTTGCAGCTACTGGTGCTATGTATTGAAAACGGAAAAAAAGTTATTAAAAAAATAAGCTATTGATTCCAAATAATATCAAGTCCATCATCTGTTACGATGATTTTTTTTATGAGCAAATTCACAATTTCTGTTTGAGTCTGTAGATCACATTCAAGTAGGTTAGGAATTCCGTTTTGAATGAGTTCTTCAATTTCTGATTGTTCCTGTTCAGCCAGTTGTTCTTGTCGTAAGAGTTCCTCTTTTTGTTCATTTAAAGCTTTTAGCTTTTCATCAAGTGCAAACTTAGATAACCGATCATCCATATATAAATCAAGTAGTTTGGCTATTTTTTTATCAATACGGGCTTGTTCTTTTTCAAAGTTAATGGGTTTTGATTTTAACTTAATTTCTCCGCTACTTCCAAGTCTTTCAATTCGATGAAAGACTTCTTTTTCAAAATCTTCACGTTTAATCTTTCGACTAAAACACTTGCTCTCGTAGCGGGATGGTAAGCGACAACGCTGACAAACCATATCTAGTCTTGTTTTAATGGTTTGATTAGCTCCTTTTATTTTAACTAAATAAGGTCTATATTCTTCACCGCATTTCCCACAAAAAACTTTTTTGGTGAAAACTTTATTTTTCGTATTCGTTGAATACGTACCTTTATTGCCTTCAATGACCGTTTGGACTTGATTAAACAGTTCTTGAGAAATAATGGGTTCATGTGAGCCTTTGAACCATTCTCCAGCAAATGAAACCTCACCAATATAAATTTTATTTTTAAGAATACGGATGATTCGCTTGAGTTCAATCTCTTTAAACCCTTCTTTTTCGAGTTGTTGCTTGACTTGGGTAAAGGATTGTAATTCAAGATACGTTTCAAATATCTTTTTAACATGGTGACACACTTGTTCCTCAATGACAAGACTCCCATCATCAAGTCTCTTATAACCATAGGGGACTTTACTACACGATCCTGACCAAAGCCCTTTTTCTTGAACCATTTTACGATGACAGTTCCATAAGCGACTGGCTATCGTTTCACGTTCTAATTGAGCAAAAACGGATAACACACCGATGGCTGCACGACCAAAGGGAGTAGAGGTATCAATGGTTTCAGATAAAGAGATAAATTCAACTTGATAGGGAGTGAAAACTTCTTCAATGAGATAAAGCGTATCACGTTGGCTACGACTCAAACGATCCAGTCGATAAACAACCACGACATTCACTTTATTCTTTTTAATATCTTTTTGTAATTGTTCAAGAGCCGGACGATTTAAGTTAGAACCGCTATATGCACCGTCCACATATTCGGTGACTTCTGACCATCCTTTAGCGGTGCAAAAAGCGTGAAGACGTTCTCGTTGCATAGGAATTCCGTATTTTTCAACTTGTTGTTCAGTTGAGACTCTTAAATATAAGGCGACCTTCATTTTAATACCTCCAACTATCCATTCATTTGTTTATTGATTCCAAATCACTTCTAATTCATCATCTTTAATAATAATTTTATCAATAAATAAATCGACAATGGCTGTTTGGGTATCAATATCAGATTCAAATAGATTAGGAATTCCATTTTTGATGAGATCTTGCATCAGATTTGTTTCATACTCTGTTTCTTTAGACTGAGTTAATAACTTTTCTTTTTGGCTATTAAGTTCTTCTAACTTCGTATTCAGTGTTGCTTGTGGCAAACGATCATCCATATATAAATCGAGCAGTTTATTGATCTTGTCATTAATGACTTTAATTTTTTGTTCATAGTTAATAGGTTTAGATTTTTTAGCAAACTGAATTTCACCACTGGTCTCTAGATTTTTAATGCGGGTGAAGATTTCATGCTCTAAAACAGCTCGTTTAATGTTACGATTAAAGCATTTGCTTTCATATTTAGCAGGGAGTTTGCGACGACGACAAATCATATAGTAGTAAACCGGACCATTCTTTTTTTGTTGCTTCCCGTAAGAGAGATACGTTTCACCACAACAGCCACAAATCACTTTCTGACGAAAGACGTTATTTTTAATCTTTCCAACGTTTTGTCCTTTAAAATGTTCATTCACTTTTTGAGCCGCATTGAATAAATCAACAGAGATAATCGGTTCATGTGAACCTTTAAACCATTCACCTGCAAAAGAAACTTCACCCACGTAAAGTCTATTTTTAAGTAATTTTATAATACGGTGTTTGGGTAAAGGTTCAAATCCTTCTTTTTCTAACTTTTGTTGAACTTTAATATAGGACTTTAAGATCACGTATTCTTCAAAAATCCGTTTAATGTGTTCGCCTTCTCGTTCATTTAATACGAGCTTTCCGCGAGGATGACGGGTATAACCATATGGGATAAAATCAGAACCACCCGCCCATAAGCCTTCATCTTTCACCATCTTTAAGCGTCCTGATCGTAGTCGTTCCGTAATGGTCTCACGTTCAAGTTGAGCAAAGACTGACATCACCCCAATCATGGCACGACCGAAAGGAGTAGAGGTGTCAATGGTTTCTGAGATTGAAATAAACTCAACATTATTAGGAAGAAACATTTCCTCAATTAAGTACAGGGTGTCACGTTGACTACGACTTAAACGATCGAGCCGATAAACAATGACCGCATTAATTTTTTTATTTTCAATATCTTTTTGTAATTGCTGTAAGGCAGGACGATTTAAATTAGAGCCACTGTAACCACCATCAATGTACTCTGTAATTTCAGTCCATCCTTTAGAAACACAGAATGCTTTAATTCGTTCCTTTTGAAGCGGGATACTGTAATTTTCTACTTGTTGCTCAGTGGAAACTCTAGCATATAAGGCAACTTTCAATGCAATTCCTCCTACTGTTTATTGATTTAAGAATGGGCTAATCGCATAACAATACTTTCCGATGATATTGATATTTTTAATTTGATCTGCTACGAGTGTTAAGATATCGCCATCTTCTAAAACAGGGCGAAGTGTCACAATATCTTTATCGACCAGGTATAGCTTTCTAATGATGGCTTTATTTTCATTAAGTGAAACTGCCACAATGTCACCACTATTGATTTTGGCTTTCTTATCAAAGATGGCATAACATTCACTATTAATGAAGGTTGGATGTGCCATCTTAATTCCGATGAATTGTCCTTTCATCTGCGGATAGGGATTTTTAATTTTAGCAACCTGATTTCCTAGTTTATCTCCATAAACATCATCATAGATTGATATTTCATCGAGTTCACACGTTACATATTCTTCTGCCCCCATGATGGCTAGGTGTGAAATGTTTAACGCTTTTGAAAGTAGCTTTAGCTTATCGCGTTTAATATTGATAATGTCTCCAGATTCCCATTTAACAATCGTTGTCCGATCAGCATGACACAAATCTGCTAGTTCTTGTTGAGTCAGTCCAAGCTCTAAACGTCGTGATTTAATAACATCTTTCATTTCCATTAACCCATGAGTCATCTTGTCTATCATCCTTTGTCTGTATGAATTTATTATCATCATATCGAAGTTAAAGAGGATATGCAATATATGGATGTGATTCTAAATCACTTTGAAGATAAATTCGACAAATCAAAACATTAATTAACAAAAGAAAGAGAATTTAACATCATATCCAACATAAAATAGGTTTTATGTCGAAACTAAGAAAAGTCTCATAAAATAATGCTTATTTCGAGTTAATATTCAAATAACAATTCACAAATGTTAGTGTTTTCATATTGTTGAAGCGAAAAGATTGTTATATTATAGGTGTGACTCAAGACAACATTTGAGGGGGCAGGATAGGTTGAGTTTCATTAGAAAAGAGACATTAGGGGGGAATATCATGAATATTGTATTATTTAAGGAATACCTTGAATTACGAGGAATGACGATTACTGAGTTCGCAAATGCTCTAGGGGTGAAAAGAAGCTATGTTTGTGCTCGAATGAAGTATCCTGATCGATTATCAATCGGTGATATTATGTCAATGTCACGCTTATTGAACCTAAGACCTTATGAAATTACGAATGTGTTTTTTCCAGAAGAGGCTAATTTTAGCCTCTCTGATCTTTAATCATCAGTCTTATTTTTTAACCATTATGTGATTTAATTCAACTTTTTTATTTCTTTATAGCGTGATTAATACTCACATAATATTAATATATTTCGTATTTAACGTGATTTTATTCATCTTTTGTGAATCAAATTTTGAAAATAATTAGGGGGGGAGCATTTTGAAGGTTAATACGCCACTTGGAGTTTTAGAGTTTTCAGATGCTTTAGAAAATTACGGCTATCGGTCAGTTGATACCAATAAGCCATTAAAAAAATTAGACGTTCAAACGTTTGAAGATGAAAAAGAGGTTTTATGGTATAAAGATGCAACTGATCAGATT
Source organism: Turicibacter sp. TJ11 (assembly GCF_021497505.1). Classification (NCBI taxonomy): domain Bacteria; kingdom Bacillati; phylum Bacillota; class Erysipelotrichia; order Erysipelotrichales; family Turicibacteraceae; genus Turicibacter; species Turicibacter sp. TJ11. The sequence goes on from NZ_CP069349.1 coordinate 633,716, forward strand.
ATTACAAAAATTAGTTGGGTTAAAAACAAACCACAAGATTACGTGTATACGTGTGGCTGTGGTTATAAATTAACATCAGGATTCGATTTAGAAAGTATTCAGTGTCATGAGTGTGGGAAACTGATGACAAAATCTTATATTGGATTAATTGCAAAAGTCGTTTAGAAATGGGGGCATGACGATGGTAGCGGGATTTTTATTTAAAGAGTACGAAATCAATCAAGAAGGGATGGTCACAGGGTATCAAGTGATTTTAGAAAATGAACAAGTAGCAACACTGGAATATCGTAGCCAACATCAGATGTGGATTGGGGCGATGTTAAAAGACATTAAAATCATCACAAGATGTGACCGATCAGTGATGCGAGTGGTAGATTGGCTTATTCATGAAATCGAGTGTCATCATTCTTAGTCATTCATCACGATAAATATAAAAAGGGATTCGACAAAAAGAGAAGAATTTCTTCTCTTTAACGAACTTGTATAGGATATTAACAAGTCGTACATGTGTTCTTTTAGTAGAGGGATGTCGAATAAGTGGAAATGAATGTGGGGGAAATCGTGATGAAGAAAAAAGTATTTGATGATTATGATTATGAACGGGTTTATAATCAATCGTTTAATGAGTTAACAGGGGAATTATTAAATGAAGTTGTGAAACCGTTAAGGGGAGTGGCTTATACAACCGCAACGATCAAAGCGGGAAATCAATTAGAAGTAGAAATCTATCCTTCATTTAAAAAAGAGATTCCAGAGATGATTAAGCGATTTAAACAAAAGAAACGTCGTGAAAGTAGTGAAAAACAAAAGAATTTAAATGATCGAAATGCTAAGAAAAAAATGATGCGACTCGTTCATGAGAATTTTTATACAGGAGACTATTGGTGTACGTTCACGTTTAAAGATGAACCAAAGGATTTAGAAACAACAGAAAAGTTATGTCACAATTTTTTTAGACGAATTAATCGAGCAAGAAAGAAAAAAGGATTAGAGAATGCCAAGTATGTGTATGTGATCGAGGAAGGAACAGCGGGTACTGAGCGATTTCACCTTCATTTAATTATGGACAATGGCTTAACCAAAGCAGAAGTTGAATCGAAGTGGAAAATCGGTGCATGTACCCTTCGCACCCTTAATTATTACAAAGATGAAAATTTTATTGGGGTATGCAAATACATGATGAAAGATGAACAGACGTATCAACCCACTGCTGCTCGGATGAAGGGGAAGCGACGTTGGGGAAGTAGTAAGGGGAATTTAGTGATGCCTAAACCGACTAAGAATCGCACGAAAATGAGCAGACGTAAAGTGATGGATCTAGTGCTAAATCAAGATTCGATTTCTGAAAAGTTAGAACGTGAATATCCGATGTATCACTTTAAGGAAGTTGAAATTAGATATAGTGAGTTTAACGGTTTATTTTATATTTATGCCAGGATGCAATCTAAAAAGCTGAGAAGGCGGGAATCCAAATGTACAACTCGAACCTAGTAGCCAAAATTCATCATGAAATTTTTGCGATGCTAGTGAGTTCATAGGTTGGATGCCGTATGAAGCTAGATTAAAGCGAATGAGGGGGAGAAAATGAAGGAGTTAAATCAAATTCATGGATTTGATATTGAAGTGTTAGCAGAAACAAAACGTATTTTAAGACTTTTAACGAATAATGAATTGGTCGCTATGGAACAAAGAAATCGAGCAGAATTTTGTGCTAAGCACTGTGAACAATTAGAACGGAGACTACAACAGTTTATCAATCATTGATAGGGGGGATCATGATGACGTTAGAAGATTACTTACATCGTGAGGGGATGGAGCTATCGACATTTTCTAAGCAGTATAACCTTGATTATCATCGTTTATATCGTGTGAAGAAGGGCGCGATGACAAGAGATGAAGCAATTAAGCAAGTGTTTGAAGAGTTAGGAATCAGTCACCCTTCAAAGGAAAAGGACGTGGATGGAGAGCCGAATATGTTGTTTCTTTCCCAAGAGCGGATTTGTATTTCGTTAGAAAGTTCAGGGGAGATTTATTGCTATTATCTTCATCACTTACAACAACTTGAAGCGTATCTAACTCGGTATCGTATTCCGTATTACGTGAGACAAGCAAACGATCATTGGCTGGTGAAATATGATAAGGAGGCGAGGGAATGATTAATCAAGTAATACTCGTTGGGCGAACGACCAAAAACATCGAACTTAGGCAAACTAAAAGCGGAACGAATTATGTTCAATTTACGTTAGCGGTGAATCGAACGTATAAAGGGAGTGAACAACAAGCGGATTTTATTAACTGTGTGGCATGGAGTAAAACGGCTGAAACATTGGCTCAGTATGTATCTAAAGGCGTATTAATTGGCATTGAAGGACGATTACAAGTGAGGACTTATCAGAATGGGTCACCTGCGCTAAGTAGCGGAGCTATTAGCAATCCACAACTGGCAGGGAATGAAGCGGGGATTCGTCAGTACATCTGTGAGGTTTTAGTGAACCGATTTTTCTTCTTAGAAGCTAGAAAAAATAGTGCCACTCCTGAACCAATGGAGCCGACGTACTTACAAGCACCATCTGAGAACTCAAACTCATCCACTTCCAATCAGCAGAATAATTACAATAATCCATTTATCACCGCTACCACGTTAGCAGGAGGATTACATTCTAATATCCCAACGATTTCAATACATGAGGATGACTTACCGTTTTAGGGGGCATCGGTAACAGCTTGGATGATGAAACGCTGCTTTTTGGTCTGTACGGACTTGGTTTAGATGGACGTGGAAAACTCCCAGAGTTTTCAATGACGTTTAGTAGATCGCTGAGGTGTCGTACACATCCAAGAGGATAGGGTGGAGATTGGGATGAAAGCGCAAATGGACGTATACTAAAGTTAGAAATAATCGACTAAGGGGGAGGAAAAATGGAAAAACGATTAAGAGGGCGTGCGGATTTAGTGTATCAAGCGAGAGAGGATTTGCCTGATGAAGTGAAGCGACTTTATGAGGCGATTGCTTGGCATTTACAAGGGGCAGATGTGTTAAGTAACTTAGACATTGATTTAATTGAAATGACTGCCTATGCCATTTATCGAATGCGACAAGCGAGACAATCCCTTGATCAAGAAGGGTTACTCATTCAACAAGGCGATAAACTCATTAAAAATCCAGCCGCTAACATTGAAAAAGACTATCAAAAGATTTTTTGGCAAGGTTGCCTTCAACTTGGATTAAGTCCAGTCAGTCGAGCGAAGTTAGAGCAACACTAATGTCATGAGATAGCAGAAAGGGGGTGTCGGTGTGGTTTTAACAAAAGTCATTGAAATCTTTTCACATGAAATTTTAGTGCCAGTTGGGGGAATGACACTGGTGGTCTTTTTTATGGTCTGTGACATTTTAAGTGGAATCTTTAAAGCTATCGCACAGAAGCGTGGCATTAATTCAACCGTTGGAACAAATGGACTGATTCGAAAGGCGGGTGTCTTACTAGCATTATTAGTGTTCATTGTGATGGATTCATTGATTGAGTTTAACTTTGTGACCTTTATTCCAAGTGAGATTTTAACATTCTTTAACGTTGAACAGATAGGATTAGGTCATGTGATGCTTTGTTTTTTTGGACTGTTTGAACTCGTGAGCTTATTTGAGAATTTAGGGGAGATTGGAGTTCCCTTGCCAAGTTTTATTACGAAGTCGCTTGAACGGTTGAAGGAGACATTAGAGGGGGAGGAATAAGGATGTATATCGTTAAACAAAACTTAGTTTCCAAAGAAAACTACGCCATTAAATGTCCATACGAGATGACAGCCGAATGGATCGTGGTGCATAATACAGCAAATGATGCCTCGGCACAAAATGAAGTGGCCTATATGATTAACAACAAAAATCAAGTGTCGTTTCATTATGCGATTGATAATCAAGAAGTCGTTCAAGGATTGCCGATTGATCGTAACGCTTGGGCGTGTGGAGATGGAGCAAATGGAAATGGGAATCGAAAAGGCATTCAAGTAGAAATCTGTTACTCTAAATCAGGAGGAGGACGCTTTGATCAAGCCGAAAAAAATGCCGCACACTTTATCGCTAACTTGTTAAGAGAGCGAGGGTGGGGCATTGAGAAGGTTAAAAAGCATCAAGATTTTAGTAACAAATATTGTCCGCATCGAACCCTTGATAAGGGATGGAATGGCTTTATTCAGACGATTAAAAGTTATCTAAATGACGTTCCAACCATTTCATCACAAGGCTTTAAAGTCGGTGATCAAGTGAAGGTGAAAGCAACAGCGACCACGTATGCCACAGGACAAACCATCGCTTCATTTGTTAAAGGCTCAATTTATGAAGTCATTCGAGTGAATGGGAGTCAGCTTTTACTCTCTAAAATCATTTCATGGGTAAAGGAAGGAGACGTTGAAAAAGTCAATGAAGGCAGTACAGCCATTACAACAGAATCCTCCTTCTTAGTAGAGATTATCTGTGATGAACTCAATATTAGACAAAAAGCCGACTTTAACTCTAAAGTGGTTGGCACAGTGAAACGGGGGGAAGTCTACACGATCATCAACGAAGAGAATGGACTTGGTAAACTCAAATCAGGTGTTGGTTACATTAGCCTGAACACGAAATACGTGAAAAGAAAATAACAGGGGGAGAACAAAAGTTCTCCTTTTTTGCTGAGTTCGAGTAGAATGCAGTAATTTTAATCAATAAATAATTTAAAAATTAGACATTTCTTTAAATACTTGAATAATAGGTTAAAACAGTATGAAGTCAATATTCAATTGAACTCAATCTATATTTATTTTAAATCTGATTTGAATTATAATAGTTAATGTTGTTTAATTTTGATATAGATTGTTTAAATTCCTCTAAAATTTGCAGTAGAATAAAGTGGATATGTTACAATTAATTAGGCATTTATTGATGAATGATGAGAAGGTCATGTCTTTAACTATACTGTCGCTAAATAAATGAAAAAATCGAAGGGAACCTCTAATATTATTAAGTTAATGAAATGATATCTGCCATAGAATAACTAGATTGAGGTAAAACGTTTAGATTTGCTATACATAAAAAAGACAGTCGTGTATTATAAAAATATATTGTTTATTCATTTGAAGTGGATTTAACAGGAAAAAGGAGAAGTTAGGTTTGAATTTAAAGATGATTGCAAAAGAGGCTGGGGTAAGTGTAATGACAGTATCGAATGTCATCAATGGAAAGTATGGAAAGGTATCGGATAAGACACGTGAACGAATAGAAGCAATTATTGAGAAGTATAATTATACACCGAATCAAAATGCAAGAACCTTAGTCGGAGCGAAGTCGCGTCTGATTGGTATGATATTGAATGTAAACGAAGATGGTTATATTGATAATCCGTATTATTGTAATTTGATTGGGATGTTTGAATCACGGCTTGGAAAGCATGATTATTTTTTATTGGTAAAGTCCATTGGTTCGATGCGGGAAGCAGTGAGTGTTATTAACACCTGGAATGTTGAAGGGGTTATTTTTGTAGGATTATTTGAAGAAAATGTTCAATTGATTAAAGATGAAATTAATATCCCGTTCATTTGTATAGATACTTTTGTGAATTTAGAGGGGGTAAGCTGTATTTCCGCTGATGATGCTCAGGGCGGCTATGAGGCAACGAAGTATTTAATTGCTAACGGACATGAAAAAATTCTATTTATTTCTCCTAAAATTAATATTAATGGAGTTGTTAAGGAACGTTATGATGGCTATTGCAGGGCTTTACGTGAGGCGTGTTTAATTCAAGAGATGCAGGTATTAGAAGTAAATAGATGTACAGTGGAGGAAGGGGAGCAGTTGGCACAAAGAATTGTTGAGCTAGGTGTGACGGCAGTCTTCGCAACGGCGGATATTTTAGCAATTGGAATTATGAAAGGATTAGAAGCGTTAGGTAAATGTGTTCCTGATGATGTTTCAGTCATTGGATTTGATAATTTAGATGTGAGTAATCTAGTGACGCCAAGTTTAACGAGCATTAATCAACAAGTGCCACAAAAAGTAGATGTGGCGATTGAGACATTATTAGAAATGTTAAATGGACAAACATTAGTGGGAAAAACCGTGAAGATAAAACCGGATATAGTCTATCGAGAAAGTGTTAAAAAACTAAACAAATAAGAGTTGAAGTTGATATGACCTCAACTCTTATTTATTTAAAAAGAGCCTATATTCGACAATCAAGGCTCTTTCGACTAATAATAGTGGGGGTTGTGGCTAGCTACAAAAAAAGTTTATCGTTAAACTCGTTTTTTTTGTAAGCGCTGTTTACAAGTGTTTTAGGGGAGGTTAGAATATAGGTGTAATGTTAAACCTAACTTGAAGGAGAGAATAAAAAATGAGTTTAAATGTGAAGAAAGTATTATTGTATTCAACAGTATTTCTTGGGGGAGTTAGTACACTGATTGGCTGTTCAAATGGGGGTGGAAATTTTACTGCGGTGACTGAGCCTAATTCAGGATTAGAAGTGTTAGGAGATACAATTAAATATGATCCAAACAAGTTAGTGAACAATGGTGAGCCCATCGAATTAGAGTTCTACGTGTGGGATGATAGTGCAATTAAAGAAATTGTTGAAAGTTATGAAGCCCTATATCCGAATGTTGATATTAAAATTGTCGTGAATCCATGGGACGATTATTGGACGAAACTACCACTTGCACTATCTGGAAATGATGGACCTGCATTATTTAATGTGCATAATAGTCATCATGATAATATTATTAATTACATGGCACCTTATGATATTCCTCTTGAAGATTTAACAGCTGACTTTTTAGGTGTTGAACCTCACGTGATTGATGGTGAAGTTTACTACACAGATTATGGAATGATGACGGGAGTTATTTTTTACAATAAAGATTTATGGGCTGCTGCAGGTTTAACAGACAATGATATTCCAACGACATGGGATGAATTCACTAAAGTCGCTGAAAAATTAACGATTAAAGATGGAGATAAAATTACACAGGCTGGATTTAATATGAATGGCGATTTTGGAAATATTTTATCAGGAATACCATATCAATTAGGACAAACATTATTTGATGAAAGTGGTACAAAAGCAACAGTTTCAACAGATAAAAACGTTGAAGTTGCGCAATATTTCTATGATTTATATACAGAAGTTGGTGTTGGTTCAGGTGACTTTGGAACAAAAGCTGAGGAAAGCTTTGGACAAGGCCAGTCAGCTATGGTTTATAAATGGGGACATTACAACAATACATTATTAGACAAATATCCTGATATTAATTACGGTGTATTTGAAGTCCCAACATTCACAGAACAACCATTCGCATATGACCGCTATAATGGAGAATCAACATTTGGAATTAACAAAAATGCAGATGAAAAAGAACAAGCAGTTGCGCAAGATTTCATTCGTTACTTCTTAGCAAATGACGACCTACAAAAAGATTTATGTTTAGCATTAAGTGTATTCCCAAATAAATATTCACTTGCTGAGGATGCTGACATTCAGGCTCATCCAATTATGAGTGTGTTAACGGATCACATCGATCATTATATTTGGCCAGGAACAATGCCAGCAACAATTGAAAACACATTGAAACAAGTTGCGGAAAATATTATTTATAACGGAATGGACATTAAAGCAGCATTAGAAGACGGAGAAAAAACAATGAATGCTGATTTAAGTAAAGTTGACTTTGTATCGAGTGAAGCAGCATATGAATATGCCGAATAAGTAGCGGTTGGGGGGACAGTTACCATGACGACATTAGCTTCTAAAACAAAAAAAGTAAGCATGGTCCGATCAAAGAAAGGATTACGAAGTAAGAGTGAAATCTTACTTCGTAATTTAGTTGTTATCGGTTTGTTAGCTTACTTTACTGTATTTTTAATTATTCCAATTATTATTGCGTTTGTTGGAAGTTTTAATCAATGGAATCCGTTAAAAGGTGAGTTTAATTACATAGGTCTTGAAAACTACATAACGATGTTTAGTAGTGGGCTCTTTTGGAAATCAATTGCGAATACGTTTATTTTCTCAGCTATCGTTATTATATTTCGCGTCGCTTTAGGGCTTGGAATTGCGTTAGCAATTTACAGTAAGTTCGTTAAAAATAAAACCTTCTTTAGAACTATTTTTTATATGCCTGTTGTGACACCACTTGTCGCAGTAGCTTATGTGTGGACTTTTATGTATAACCCACAAATCGGGTTAGTAAATAGTATACTTGGAACAAATATTAACTGGCTCTTTGATGCGAAATATGCTTTAGGATCAGTTATGATGATGACGATTTGGAAAGACTTTGGATATGCGGTTGTTCTATATATCGCTGGTTTATGCTCATTGCCAAGTGATTGTTTTGAAGCAAGTAGTATTGATGGGGCAAATGGTTGGCAAACGTTTCGTCATATTACGTTACCGCTATTAAAACCAACTACATTATTTGTTGTCGTGACATCATTAATTTCATATTTACAGACGTATGTTCCAATTATGGTTATGACGCAGGGGGGGCCTGGTACAGAGACGTATTTATCGTCGTATATCATTTTTGAAGAAGCATTTGTAAAATATAATTTTGGTTATGCTTCAGCGATGTCTTTTGTTTTATTTATTTTAATTGGCTTATTGACAATGTTATCGTTTAAAATTACGAATTCAGAGTCATAGGGGGGCATAAAGGATGAATAAAAAGTATAAGTTTTTATGTAATGTATTACTAGGGTTATTAGGGATTATAACGGTTATTCCTTTCGTCTGGATGTTTTTATCTTCATTTAAACATAACACGGAGATTGTTTCATTAAGTCAGAGTTTTTTCCCAAAGGAATTTACGTTTGATAATTATGTTGGAATTCAAGATAATTTTGATTTTATTCGTTTGTTTATGAATAGTTTGTTTGTCGCCTTAGCAGTCACAGGGCTTGTAATTTATACGAGTACGATTAGTGGATTTGTGTTGAGTAAGTATCAGTTTAAGGGACGTAATTTGTTGTTTGGACTCATTATGGCAACGATGATGATTCCATGGGCGGTAACGATTATTCCACGGTATAGTATGATTTTGAAGTTTGGTTGGATCGATAGTTATGCGGCTCTTATTATTCCATCATCGGTCAGTGCATTTGGTATTTTTATGTTAAGACAATATATTTCAACAATTCCAGATGAAATTATTGAGGCAGCACGTATTGATGGGGCAAATGAATTTTATATTTTCCATAAAATTATTTTTCCAATGGCACGTAATGGAATTTCAAGTATTGCCATTTTTCAATTTTTGTGGATTTGGGAAGATTATTTATGGCCATATTTAGTGATTAATAATGAGGCAAAGCAGTTGCTATCGGTTGGTTTGAAGGCGTTTAATGGACGTTATGGAACGGATTATGGGGGATTGTTTGCAGCCACGACGATTTCAATTATTCCAGTCATTATTGTGTATTTAATTTTCCAAAAACGATTTATTGAAGGAGTAGCAGCTTCTGCTGTTAAAGGATAAGTTAAATAGAATGGATAAAAAGGATGGGGACAAGTAATGGAAAGTTATATTAATAAACAGTTTCAGGTGAAGTTTAAGCCATTGGTAACAACAGGGGCAGTTATTCAAGGAAAGGCATATCGCATTTCATTTTTAACGTCTCGTTTAGTTCGATTAGAGTATGAGGAACATGGACGTTTTGAAGACTTTCCGAGTCAAGCATTTTGGTATCGTGAACAAGAGGTTCCAGATTTAGAGATTAAAGAGGATGAATCAGTGATTGAAGTTTCAACTGAACATTTGCGCTTGAGATATGTGAAAGATGAGGTGTTTAGAGGAGATACGTTAAGTATTGAGTTGAAATATTCATGTAAAATGTGGCGTTATGGGATGCAGGAAATTCAAAATTTACAAGGTACAGCTCGTACATTAGATGAAGTAAATGGAGAGTTGCAGCTTGAAAAAGGATTAATGTCAAGAGATGGTTATGTTGTTATCGATGATTCAAAGTCACTTGTTTTCAATGAAGCGGGATGGCTACAACCACGCGCGGCATCTGGTGTGGATTGTTATTTCTTTGGTTATGGAACGGACTATAAAGGTTGTTTAAAAGATTATGCAAAAGTGTCAGGAAAGACACCTCTTATTCCACGTTTTGCACTTGGAAATTGGTGGAGTCGTTATTGGCGCTACTCTGATGAGGAGTTAATGAAATTAATGACACGATTTGAAACAGAGGAGATTCCACTTTCAGTATGTATTATTGATATGGATTGGCATAATGTTGAAATCGATCCGAAGTACGGTAGTGGTTGGACAGGATATACGTGGAATCAGGATTTATTTAAAAATCCAACGGAATTTTTAAAATGGCTACATGATCACAAGTTGAAAACAGCGTTAAATTTACATCCGGCAGATGGAATTCGCGGACATGAAGATTGCTATGAAGACGTGGCGCGTTTTATGGGAGTAAATGTCGAAGAGGAACAGCCGGTTCAGTTTAATATTAGTGATCCAAAATTTATGAAAGCTTATTTTGAAAAGGTACATCATCCAATGGAAGCTGATGGGGTAGATTTTTGGTGGATAGATTGGCAACAAGGTCAAAATTCGAGTATGAAGGGATTGGATCCACTGTTCTTTCTAAATCATTTACATTACCTTGATTTAGGGCGCAATACAAAAAAACGTGGGTTTACGTTTTCACGTTGGCCTGGACTTGGTGGTCATCGTTACCCAATTGGTTTTTCAGGGGATACTATTGTGACGTGGGAGTCATTGCAGTATCAACCTTACTTTACGGCAACGGCAGCAAATGTTGGTTACGGTTGGTGGAGTCATGATATTGGGGGACATATGCAAGGAATTGATGATTCGGAGTTGTATGCGCGTTGGGTACAATATGGAGTCTTTAGTCCGATTAATCGGCTTCATACGTCAAGCGGTATTTTTAATCGTCGTGAGCCATGGAGGCATAGTCATGAAGCATTTATGACTGCGAAAAAGTTTTTAAAATTACGTCATGAATTAGTGCCGTATATTTATTCAATGGCTTGGCGTAATGAACAAGAAGCGATTCCACTTGTTACACCACTTTACTACGATTATCCAAATAATCAAAAATCATATAATTATAAAGGGGAATATTATTTCGGTTCAGAGTTATTAGTTGCACCCCATTTAACACCACGATCACAGGTAACGCATCGCAGTTGTACAGAAGTATGGTTGCCAGAAGGAGATTATTTTGATTTCTTTACTGGTGAGCCTTATAAGGGGGATAATATATATTCGATGTATGGATGTCTTGAAGAAATGCCAGTATTTGCGAAAGCAGGAGCAATAATCCCAATGGCGCATATTGATGATAATTCTATTGAAAATCCTAAAAAACTGGATGTTTTAGTATTTGGAAAAAAATCAAATGAATTTAAGTTATATGAAGATGATGGCGAAAGTCGTGAGTATGAACGTGGAGCTTATGCTGTAACACGCTTTAATTTACAGGCACAAGATAATTGTCTGATTTTTAAAGTATCACCGGTTGAAGGTGAGATTAGTGTCTTACCAAAAACTCGTGATATTACCTTAAAATTTAGAGGTGTATGTGAGCAGGCAGCAGTCTCAATACAAGTCAATGGATTAACGATTGAAGCAAGTATATCATATGAGGCAACTAGCGCAACGTTAAGTATTAGTTTACCAACTTATCGTTATGAGGATGAAGTTGTCGTAACATTACAGGATAATTACTTATATAAGTATCTAAAAGATATTAATAGAGCTATTATTGATTTCGTACAAGAAGCAAATATTCCAATGAATGACAAACAAAAATTTGAAACTCATGCGTATGGGGTTTTAGATGAAAGTATAACAATTAGTGAAAGAATTATGCGTACTCTTGCAATGCCAATTGATGATGAAATTAAACAAGCCGTCTTATCTATTTTAGTCAAAGCCAAAATGGATGAAGAATAAAAAAATATAGCTTTTTACATTCATTGTGGCTTCTATAGTTTTTTGAGGAGGCTCATCATCAATAGTAGGTGTTAAATGCCAACTCATAGGTACTGTTACTACATTCCTAGTAAATTGAGGATAAGTTTGTAGAATCATTAAATACAAAAATTATAAATAACAGTTCAGACGTGAGCGTTACACGCTAGGCTCTGAACTGTTATTTACTATTGCTATTAAGTTATATCTTCTTATTAATTAAGGAAGAAATTGAAGTCACAAGACGAATAAGAAAACCAACACGGCATAAATGCGGTGTTGGTATCCTTGATTTTTTGGGAATGAATTTAAAAAGCATTCACATTAATCATGTGCCTCCCGCTGCAAGAATTAATCTAACTGCATTTTCCCTAAATATCAATCCACCTGCGTCATATCCTACGGATAGTTTAGACGGGTAGAATTGCTATTTAGGTGCATTTGCTAATGATAGTATATAACTAGAATATAAAATAGATAGGCTAATCATGTATACACATCATTAGCCCTTTCTTATCCTATCTTTCACATTTAAAAGGGATATAACTTCTAAGCTTATCGAGCTTTTACCTAGTGCAGAAAATAGTATCGAACAGGTGGTATTAAAACTTGGTTATAGTAAGCGAACACTTCAAAGAAAATTAAAGGAAGAAAATACAACCTTTCAACAGCAACTCAATCATACTCGAGAATTATTAGCGAAACATTATCTAAAAAACTCAGATCTGACAAATGAGGATATCGCTTATTTATTGGGATACCAAGATTCAAATTCATTTATACGCGCCTTTCAGATGTGGACAGGAGTCACTATTAGTGAATATAGAAAAAAGTAGATGATATTTGAGCAGGATTAGAGACAATTATACATAAAATTATATTTTGATACATTATATCAAAATGAAATTTGAAAATATCGATTTAAACTCATTTTTTAACAGGAATAATCAGAAAAATCTTTGAAATCCTTGATAATAAATAAAAAAATAGTTATCTTAAATTAGAACTTTTCTAACAATAGATAACTATTTTTTATTTGTAATCATTACGTACGATTATTTTTTTGTGGATATGGGGGAATCGAAACCTCATCCTGAAAGTTATTGATGATTTCTTTATTTGTTCTTCATATCTTTTTTGTATAATAGGGGAAGTATGATTTAACCTAACTAATGTTAGTTTGTTTTTTTGGAGGCTATGGTTATGTTTAAGATTTTATTGATTGAAGATGAAGTGATGGTTTTGGATGTTTTGCGTGCCTACCTTGAAAAGGAAGGCTATTCAGTGTTAGCAGCGACAACAGGACGTGAGGGGATGCGTCTGTTTCATGAGCATGAGGTGCAGCTTGTGATTTTAGATTTAATGTTACCGGATCGTAGCGGGGAGTCGATTTGTCAGGAGATTCGTCAAACATCTGATGTTCATCTATTTATGTTAACGGCAAAAGGAAGCCTTGAACATCGAATCGACGGCTTAAATATGGGAGCTGATGAGTACTTAGTGAAACCCTTTAGTCCACGTGAGCTAGTGGCACGCGTCAATGCGTTATTTCGTCGATTGAAACCTACATCATCAGAACTTCAAATTGATGAGCGTTTAAGTTTAGATTTGGCTGGGCATGTGGTCAAAGTGAACGGTGAAGTCATTTCCTTGACGACAACAGAGTTTAAGTTATTGGCTTATTTAATTGAGCACAGAGGGCAAGTATTATCGCGGGAGCAACTCATTGAACAGGCGCTGTGTGCTGATTTTGATGGTTATGATCGTACGATTGATGTTCATATTAAAAATATTCGTAAGAAAATAGAAGTCGATACGAAGCAACCCCGCTACATTGTGACCGTCATGAAAGTCGGCTATAAGTTTGGAGGTTAGAACATGGCATTGCGAAGAAAACTCGGTCTCTTACTTTTTGGCTGTGCTCTTTTAACGACTGTTCTTATTACCTTTTTTGTCAATCGAACCATTCAACATCAATTTGAGCAGTATATGCATGACAATCAAGCGAAGCGTAATGAGCGCCTCATCACGTATTTTGAAGATTATTACCAGTCACATGGAACGTTTGATGAGCGAGCAGGGGCAGAGCTTGCACATGAAGCTTACATGAATGATTATTGCTTGGTTTTGATGGATGCTAACTCTAACGTCATCTGGGGTATGAGCCCAGATGAGATGAAATTAGAAGCGGGAGAAATCTATCAGGCAAAGACCTATCATTTAATGGTTAACGATGAAACGATTGGGTATTTAGAAATCGGACAACATACACCACTGCTTTTATCAACAGAAGATATCTATTTCAAACAAGCGATCAATCAAAGTATTGTGATGAGTGCAGTCATTACAATCGCTGTAGTTGGGGGAATTAGTTTTATTTTCTCCAAACCATTATCAAAACCGATTAAAAAAGTGTCAGAAATGGCGCTTCGCTTAGCGCAAGGTGATTTCAAAGAAGAGATGATCGAGTCGATTAACATTGAAGAGCTTGATAGTTTACAAAAAAGTATGAATCTTCTGGCCAGTACATTGACCTCTCATGAAGAGGCACGGAAGCAACTTGTATCAGATGTATCACATGAATTAAGAACGCCACTTAATATTTTGCAAACCAATTTAGAAGGAATGATTGATGGGATCATCCCAGTTAATGAAATAAGACTTCAAGCTCTTCATCAAGAAGTTGTTCGTTTTGGAAAACTGATTAGTAATTTAGAAGTATTAAAGCAGTTTGATACGAAGACCATGAAATTAGAACTAAAACCACTTGATTTAAAACCACTTATCTTACAGCAAGTCCCAGAGTTCACAACGTTACTTAGGCAAAAGAAAATAAAATTAACTGTCGATTTACAAGAGGCATGGATTGAAGGGGATTCTGATCAATTAAAACAAGTGTTTATTAATTTAGTGTCTAATGCCTATAAATTTACACCTGAGTTCGGGGAAGTTCAAATTTGTTTAACATCTAGTCAAAATACGGTGCAAGTCAGTATTTGTGATACTGGAATTGGAGTTGAGAAAGAGCATCTTTCTAAGCTTTTTGACCGATTTTATCGAGTTGATCCTAGCCGTCATCAAACCGAAGGGAGTGGAATTGGACTTACTATTGTAAAGAAAATTGTCAAACTCCATGGGGCGCTGATTGAGGTAGAAAGTGAAGTAGGGAGAGGAAGTACGTTTATTTTGACCTTTCATCGCTATTCTTCATAACTCCTTTATATTTTTTTGATAAGATATCGAAGAGGTGAGAAGATGAAGCAAATCGAGTTAGTTGTTGAAGGGATGCACTGTCAGTCGTGTCAGCATCTCATTGAAGAGGCGTTAAAAGAACAAAACGGCGTGAGAGTTGCCCGAGTGAATGTGGAAAAGAAGTTATTGAAGCTAAAGTATGATGAGAAAGTGGTCACACTTGAAGCACTAAAGCGTGTTGTTGAAAAAAAGGGGTATCAATTATGGACGAAGGATGAACAGAAACACCATCAAATTCAAGTGATCTGGGCTATTGGGCTAGCGCTGATTTCATATGTGTTACTCGAACGAGTGCTTCCAGACTTAAGTGGTGTTTTAGCGACGGGTGAGAGTGTCAGTTTTGTATTGTTATGGGTTGTTGGGGTGACGACATCATTTCATTGTGTGTCGATGTGTGGTGGAATGGCTCTATCACAACTCGTTCATCAGGGGAATAATGTGAAACGATCAGTGTTATATAATCTAGGGCGTGTCATTTCATATACGTTATTAGGTGGAATTATTGGAGCACTCGGTTCATTTATAACGGCGGATTTAGCTATTTTTAAGGTGCTACCTGTTGGTCTTGGAATTGCGATGGTTTTCATGGGGCTTGGTAAGATAGGGATTATTAAACTCAAGCCAACGATTATGGGGAAAAGTGTCAATCGAACGTTGGGACATGTGAAGCGAAAAGCAGGTTCGAATCATGGGCCTTTCTTTGTTGGACTATTAAATGGATTCATGCCATGTGGTCCGCTTCAGTTGATGCAACTTTATGCACTAGGAACGGGAAGTTTTACGCAAGGTGCCTTATCGATGTTCTTCTTTAGTTTAGGAACCGTGCCGTTGATGCTGGGACTAGGTGTCTTTTTAACTCGAATGTCTATTTACGCTCGAACATTAGTGTTTAAAATTGGAGGAGCGTTAATTATCGTGTTAGGACTAAATATGACCATGAGTGGATTAGCAACCTTAGGAATTGGCGCTGATTTTTCATTCGGGTCATCTTCACGAATCGAGGCTCAAATGGACGGGGACATACAGGTCGTTTCCTTAAACTTAGAGTCACGTAATTATGGAGATATCGTTGTGAAAAAAGGAATTCCAGTCAAACTTCAAATTGAAGCGACGCCTCGAATGTTAAACGGCTGTAATCGTAGTTTGAAAATTCCAGAGTTTAATATTCAGATGAATTTAGATTATGGAAATAATGAAGTCACTTTTACCCCAACCAAAACAGGAACATTTACCTACTCATGCTGGATGGGAATGATTCGTAATACCATTAAAGTAATCGAATAAACAAAAGCTCGTCAGATAAATTCTGATGAGCTTTTTTGACTGTTTTTTTATTCAGAAATAGGGTATTTAAAGATAAATCATCTGTTCTAGAAACTAGAGTGCTTTATGTTACAAAAGGTATTTTCATAATCATGTGTAATCCCGCTACAAAGAATAATCTACTTTCAACTTTACCCTAAAACTCATGGTCTTGTTACTTGCCTTGGCTACTGGCGTAGTGGGGGCAGTACCAAGACCTTTGTTTTAGTCAAATGTATTCAATGAAGGTCATTAATAGTAGCGGGAGATTTTTCGTTGTGAATAAAGACTAAAGCTTAGTACCTAGAATTTGATAAAAGCCTCAACGGTTGCAAGGCAACGATTGGGGCTTTTATCATCATCAAGAGAAATATAAATACAAGGTCTATAAATAACCGTTCAGTCGTGATCCGTAAACGGTAGATCCTGAACTGTTATTTAATCGAATTACTAAATAGTATCTTCTGATTAAGGAAGAAATCGATGTAGCAAGAACAATAAGAAAACCAAAATGACATGAACTCATGTGGTTTTGGTATCCATGTCTTTTATAGTAATAGGGATATAAAAGAGGATTGAAATAACCACTGTCATCCCGCTACAAGGAAAGATAAAATCTTATATCCAAAAGAAAGAGTCACTAAATGATCAATCCCACCAGTTACCCGCCTATTGCATCTGTCGGGTGGGGTGTGCTTGATCGTTAGCTTCGTGTAGCGGGACGTTTTTAGATATGAAAAAAGCCCTAATCGTTGTAGGGGGATACAACCATTAGGGCTTCATTAAAAGTATATAATTATAAGGAGAGAGAATAAAGTAAAAAAGATTTCGGAGAGTATTTCATAAATACTAAGGGGAATTACATCTATGTTATAGGAATAAATTGCTTATTTTATTCAAGTAATTAAACAAATTTTTATTAATCAAGACTATTCCGCTACCATGAAAAATTTAAACTTCATGATCCATAACTGATAACAAGATTATCACTAAGCATCCATCCCTTTTCTCCCCATATCGTGCCGATATTGGGGTGGTGGGGTGGTTGCTTAGTTTTTTTATCCAACAAAGGGCGTTCTTAGTAGCGGGACATTAATAATTACACATCTTGATAGTAGAGAGGGACTTCCACCCAAACGGTTGCAAGGCAACGGATTTGGGTGGAAGGATATTTGATCTCACGTATTTAACAGGGTTATCTTTTATTAAATTCATCTTCTTATTCAGGAGATCATTGAGATAACAAGGTGATAAGAAAACCCACACGACACGAGTGCGGTGTGGGTATCCTTATCTTTTTGAGACAGAGTATAAAAGACATGCTTTACTAATCAAGACTATCCCGCTACAAGCATTACTTTTAGTACATTTCCCCTAACGATCCATCCACTCGGCTTCTATCCTAACGGATATTCAGGTGCGGTGGATGTGCTAGTTAGGGTTGCTTTGATATAATATTACAGTCTATCATATCAAAAGATTTCTCACTATATTAGCAAATCTAAACATTGAAGAAAATATTGTAAATAATATATAATGTTGGTTAGATGATTATAAAAATGGGGTGTTTATTATGTGGAAGTGTAGAAAGTGTAGTACTGAGAATCCTAACCAATCGGCTTATTGTCAAACTTGTGGAGAGAGGCAAGAAGATATTAAGGGATTTACAGTACAAAAAAAGACATTACAAGAGATGGATATTAAGCAAATGTATATTGAGGCAGAGAATAAAATACCTAGCGGAGATTATTCAGCCTTAGAGTTATATGCAAAGGTTGTATCATATGTTGGTGTAGCAACTATTATAGCATTAATCTTGCAAGTAGTGGTCACTATTGTAGGATTTAACTTTATGGATTTAATAGGGCTTATTACAACAGCAACTATAGGTATTTCATGTTTTATTGTCTCAAATCTAATTGAGTTAGTAATTGATTTAAAAAGTGAAATTAATTTTAGTGCAAAAAGTAGCTATGTTAATGCACAAATAAATAGAGAGTTATTGGATACCTTAAAAGAAATTAAAGAAAAATCCAATAAGTAGATAGTTTTTATATCATTATGAATTGATTGCAGATAATTATTGGATGAACGAAAAGTATATTAGACATTAGCATTAAGTTGTTAGTGTCTTTTATTATACCTTAAATACCCTAGAATTCCTTACAGAATCAATAACGGATAGGGGTTGGAAGGATATTGAATCTCAGTTATTTAACAGGGATTAGTTTTTATTAAATTGATCTTCTCATTCAAGAGATCATTGAGATAACAAGGTGATAAGAAAACCCACACGGCAGGGCTGCGGTGTGGGTATCCTTATTCTTTTGAGACAAGATATAAAAGGACAGACTTTACTAATCAGGAATATCCCGCTACAACAGGGCATCAAATGTCATATTTCTAGATAGTCACTAACGTCAAGCCCACCTAGTTACCCGCCTATTGCATCCGTCGGGTGGGGTGTGCTTGATCGTTAGTTTAGTGTAGCGGGATATTTTTAAAAGTTTGCAATAATAAAATTCCACGAATAACACCAGATTATATCGGTAAAATATGGCTTTTGTTTTCGAATCTAGATATAATTAAAAATATAGTTTGACTTTTGAAATGGGGGATTAGATGAATCAAACTTTAAAAGATTGGATTGATTATATTTATCGTGTTGGAGATAAGTTGGATGAGTTTTTGACAACAGTTCATACACCGACTAGAGATATTTTAAAGATAGAGTTCTTGAAATTCTTAATGTATTTATGCACATCAGATTGTACAGTCAGTGATCAACAGGTAACCTTTATCAAGAAATACTTAGGTTATAATTTATCACCTAACGATATCAAAGAAATGATAAATCAAAATCAAACTTACCGTATTGATTTTGAAAATAATATACCCTACAGCATGAAGCTATTTGTCACAGCTGATAACGAAGAATTTGATGATCATTTTTTAATAAGCGAGTATTTATATACTGTTTATTCTATTTTAGGGGAATCGTTTTTGAACTGTGACTTGGCTGCGACAGAGGATGAAAAGAGAAGTAATCAGAATCAAAATTTTGATACTTATTTAAGAAGAATCAAAGGCTTTATTAGAACAGAAGTGAGACGTGAATTCATTGAAAATAAAGCCATAGTAATTAAACAAATCAAAAATATTATGAATCAATTATATGAATACGGAGATGAACTAGACGAACTATTGACGATGATTAGAATACCTTTTAGAGAGATTCTAAAAATAGAATTATTGAATTTTTTAGTGTATCTATCTTCGTTATGCTGGACAGAACCTGATCATGTAGCAAAGTTTATTAAAGAATACTTAGATTATGATTTATCGTGTAATGAAATTAAAAAGCGTATGAATAAAATAGATTATGAAAATTATAAGAGCGCTATACCGATTGGTATGTATTTATGTGTTATGGCAGATAATAACCACTTCTATGATTTTTTAGTCAGTCATTACTTATACCGTATTTATTATATTTTAGGAAGATTATTTTTAATGTGTGAACCGTTTAGTATAAATAGTGGTGTTCAATATCTTAATAAGTATTTAACAACACTAGATGATTTTATTGGAACACAAGTGATACGTGAAAATAGTGATGGTGATTTTAAGTATCAATACCAGTCTTTAATAGACTCTTTTAATTTAGATTTAAATGATTGGCTAGATGAATTAGGTGTCTGGAATTATTCAATGGAATACGCTGGATATCCATATAAATCAGATTTGATGCTTGATCGCTATCATGATTGGAATGCTTACATAAAATTTCATGGATTTATAAGCGCTTCTGATACTGATTTTAATACACGTCGACGTTTAGAGACCTTTAGAGAATATTATCGATTATCAGATTTGGATTTAGGTGATGTTATAGAATACGATAAATTAGAGGCAAAGTTAGATAGTGACTCTCTGAAAGAATTAGAAGAAGACAAGAGTGAGATTAATGAAATTGAGGAGAATGAAACTCCGGATTCAATAGATGATTTAGAGATAGATTTTGATTTAGAAGACTTGATGAAAGAATTAGAAGAGGAAGAAGACAAGAGTGAGATTAATGAGGTGGAGGAGAACGAAACCCCAGATTTAATAGATAATTTAGATATAGATTTTGATTTAGAAGACTTGCTGGAAGAATTAGAAGAAGAAAAGAGAGTGATTAATGAAGTGCAGGAGAATGAAACTCCGGATTCAATAGATGATTTAGATATAGATTTTGACTTAGAAGACTTGCTGGAAGAATTAGAAGAAGAAAAGAGAGTGGTTGATGAGGTGGAGGAGAACGAAACCCTAGATTCAATAGATGATTTAGATATAGATTTTGATTTAGAAGACTTGTTGGAAGAATTAGAAGAGGAAGAAGAAAATAGTGAGATTAATAAGATGCAGGAGAATGAAACTCCGGATTCAATAGATGATTTAGAGATAGATTTTGATTTAGAAGACTTGTTGGAAGAATTAGAAGTGGAAGAAGATAAGAGTGAAATTAATGAGGTGGAGGAGAATGAAACTCCAGATTTAATAGATGATTTAGCCCTATATTTTGATTTAGAAGAGCTGCTGAAAGCATTAGAAGACTTGCTGGAAGAATTAGAAGAAGAAAAGAGAGTAATTAATGAAGTGCAGGAGAATGAAACTCCAGATTTAATAGATGATTTAAACCTAGATTTAGATTTGGATGAGATCATGGAACACGATGAATTAGAGGAGAAGTCAGAGGTTCGTGAAAAGGATAGTGACTTGCTGAAAGAATTAGAAGAGGAAGAAGACAAGAGTGAGATTAATGAGGTACAGGAGAACGAAACCCTAGATTCAATAGAAGACTTAGATTTAGACATCGATTTGGATTTGGATGACATTATAGAATACGATGAATTAGAAGAGAAGTCAGAGGTTTATGAAAATGAGGATGACTTACTGAAAGAATCAGAAGAAGAGAGAGCGATTAACGAGATGGAGAATGAAGCTTCAGATTCAATAGACGATTTAGACATCGATTTGGATTTGGATGAGATCATGGAATACGATGAATTAGAAGAGAAGTCAGAGGTTTATGAAAATGAGAATGACTTGCTGAAAGAATCAGAAGAAGAGAGAGCGATTAACGAGATGGAGGAGAATAGAGAATCAGATTTAACGGAATCAATAGATGATTTATTACAACAACTTGATTCACTAACTGGCTTAGAAAATGTAAAGGAAGAGGTTCATTCATTAATTAACTTACTACGCATTAGAAAAATTCGTGAAGAAAGAGGACTAATCAATATTCCGTTATCGTTACATCTCATTTTTTCGGGTAATCCTGGAACAGGAAAAACTACCGTTGCCAGGTTATTAGGTGAAATTTATCATCGTTTAGATGTTCTTTCGAAAGGGCATTTAGTTGAATTGAATTGTTCAACATTAGCGGGAGGTTATGTCGAACAGACAACGCTCAAATTGACAGAAGTGGTTGAAAAATCATTAGGTGGTATTCTTTTTGTTAATGAACCCTACTCGTTAATGATTAATAAATTGGATAATGATTTGGTTAACGCGCTTTTAACAGCGATGGAAGTTCATCGAGATGATTTTATTATGATTGTGTCAGGATCGCCTGAACCTATGGATGAATTTTTAAATTCATATCCAGAACTGCATGCACAATTTAATAAACAGATTCATTTTTCAGATTATAGCTCAGATGAATTAGTTCATATTTTTGAAGGGATGTGTCATCATGCTGGGTATAGAGTGAGTGTTGATTGTACGACCTACGTTAGACACTATTTTGAAAAACGTTGTTTAGAGCGAGATATCAATTTTAAGAATGGAAGAGAGGTAAGGGACTTCTTCGAAAAGGCGATGATGAATCAAGCTAATAGACTTTCGATGACTCAAAACATTACTGATCAAAACTTGATTGAATTAACAGTAGAAGATGTTGAACAGACTGTATTGGATTTAGGTCAACAATTAGGACATAAAAAAGTTAAGTTTTTAAGTGGTCTATCACGCAAGCTAATGACACTCTTCAGGCGTTAAATAAATGTACGCTTTTTCAGGGGAATATAGGTTCATATATTTAACAGGGATTAGCTTTTATTAATTTTATCTTCTAATTCAAGTAAACATGTATATAACAAGGAGATAAGGATACCACACGACACAAGTGCGGAGTGGGTATCCTTATTCTTTTGAGAACGTAAAAAGCACGAGTAATCATTAGGATTATCTCGCTACTATAATTCATACCATTATTAAAGTTTTCTAAAATCATTGTAAGTCAATAATTAATAAATCAGTCTTTTTTCCTAATATTATTCATATATTTTGATGAAGTGAATTTATGGATAGTAATTTATTTTAGTGAGAATAACTATTAGTTTTTTTACTAAATCAAAATAATAGATCTATTAATATAACTCTCAGTATTTTTAAATTAATAATTAATTTACTTTTATTAACTGTTTAATGAACTATTGAAAAAGAATGAATATTTTATATAATTATTATTATAATGTTACAAAAATTGGATGAATTATATAAAATTATCTATAAAATTACATAATGATATTTCTGATTAGAGATATCAAATAAAGTTAATGAAATAGGTGGGATATGCGGAGTGAGTTTTATAGATTTGGATATAAGAGATGAATACAGGAGTTTAACAAACAATATTATAGAGGAGTTTTATACTCCTATTCTATCAAAATCAATTATTTATCAACGGGCAGTCGGTTTTTTTTCTTCAACGGCTTTAGTTGAATTATCGAAAGGAATTACTCACTTAGTGAGAAATGGAGGTAAAATTCAAGTAGTAGCCTCACCTCGGCTCTCTGAAGAAGATATTAGCGCTATTAATAAAGGGATTGAACTTAGAGATGAAGTGATTGTGAAGAACTTGAAGGCAAGTTTATATGATGCAACTAGTTACTTTGAAGAAGAGCGGTTAAATTTAATCTGTAATCTTATCGCTAAAGGGATACTAGAGGTAAGAATTGCTATTATGACATCTGGTGATAATCAGGTATGTATGTATCACGAAAAGATGGGATTGATGAGTGATGATTTAGGAAACTCTATTGCATTTACAGGTTCAATGAACGAGACAAGTACTGCGTTTAACTATAATTATGAAACAATTGAAGTTTATAAGTCTTGGACACATGATAGAAATAGAGTATTAGCTAAAGAAAATGCATTTAACACAATTTGGAATAATAATGAGCCAAATATCGAAGTTGTTAAATTTGAAGAGGTTACGGAAGAATTGTTTAAAAAGTATCAAAAGAACAATACGATAGATTTAAGTTTAGACAATGAAGATCAACTACCAAAGGAGGTAAAAGACTTAAAAATAACAGATTTCAAGTTGCCTCCTAGTTTACAACTTTATGATTACCAACAACAAGCAATATTGAACTGGAAAAATAATGGTTATTGTGGGATTTTTAGTATGGCCACAGGAACTGGGAAAACGATAACCAGTTTAGCAGCCTGCATCGAGCTATATAACGATTTAAAATCTAATCTAGGTGTGATCATTGTTTGCCCGTATCAACATCTTGTAGAGCAGTGGGTAGATGAAGCTAATTTGTTTAATATGAAACCAATCATCGGTTATTCTAAATCTTCACAATTGAATTGGTACATTCGCTTAAAAAATAACATAAAGGCTTTTGAAAAGGGGACAAAAAATCATTTTTGTTTTATTACAACGAACGCAACATTTGCAACAGAAAAAGTACAAAAGGTGATAAAGAAAATAACTAAAAATACGTTGATTATCATTGATGAGGCACATAACTTTGGTGCGTATAAGTTATCTAAAACATTACCTGAAAATATTCCTTATCGAATTGCACTTTCAGCTACAATTAGTCGAAAAAATGATGAAGAAGGAACAAAGTACTTATCTGCGTACTTTAAAGAAAAATGTATCGATTATACGATTGAAGAAGCTATTAAGAATAAACGATTAACTCCTTATTATTATTATCCTATTATTGTCTCATTAACAGATGATGAAAGGTTTGAGTACATAGAGTTATCTAAGAAAATTATAAAACATTGTAAGTTTGATAAAGATGGAAATGTATCCATTAGTGAGAGCGGGAAGATGTTATTAATTCAAAGATCTCGAATTGTAGCAGGAGCGAAAAATAAATTATCGACACTGAAGCGGGTGATGAAGGATCATCTTAATGATTCTCATATGTTATTTTATTGTGGTGCCACAAGTGGAAGATACGATGATGTTGAAAGTTTAGACATTGATGAGTGCGAAATTAGGCAAATTGATGCCGCCGTTGATTTGTTAGGAAATAAATTAGGCTTAAAAGTGGCTAAATATACGTCAACGGAGGATATCCCAACTAGGCTGCAGCTTAAGGATTCCTTAGCAAGTGGCACAAAATTACAGGGCTTAGTTGCTATTAGATGTTTGGATGAGGGGGTCGATATTCCTAGCATTAAAAAGGCGTTTATCTTAGCTAGTAGTACGAACCCAAAAGAATATATTCAGCGAAGAGGGAGAGTTTTAAGAAAGTTTAAGGATAAGGATTATGCCGAAATTTATGACTTTGTAACTTTACCGTATCCTTTAGAGACGGATGATATTCCGTTAGAGCAGTTAAATTTTTATAAATCTCTCATTAAAAATGAAGTTGATAGGATAAAGGAGTTTTCTGGTATTTCTTTAAATCCTTCAGAGTCATTTAATACAATTTATAAGATAATAGAGAGCTATGATAGAATAATTGATTGGAGTTATGAAGATGAGTAGAGATAACATTAAAATTAATTATCAAAAGTTAGAACGAATGATGAAAAATATTTTACGATTAGAGAAAAAAAATAATAAGACAAAAACGAAACTAGACAGGGACATGGTATCTGAAATCAAAAAAATTATTATAGATGAATTGAAGGAGAATGAGTAATGTTTCTAAAATATATTAAATTAAAGGATTTTAGGCAGTACATTGGGACACAAGAGATTCAGTTATCATCATCGACTTTATCGGAGGATGATAAAAATGTTACTATTATTTTAGGACAAAATACAGCAGGGAAAACAACTTTATTACAAGCATTTAAATGGTGTTTTTATGGTAAAACTGATTTCAAAAAAGATAATTTATTAAATAGTGATAAAGCTTTTAAGATGAAGCCTGGAGATACAGAAGAGGTTAGAGTTGAAATTGGGTTGATTCATAGTGAAATAGAGTATGTCATTTATAGAAAACAAACTTATTATATAACTTCTACTGGTAAATTAGCTAAGGAAGCATCGGAAGTTGAGGTGACCTTTAAAGATAAAGATGGTCAAACAGTTAATGTAAAACAACCGCAAATAAGAGATAATATTAATGAAATTTTACCAGAAGATTTGTCTAATTACTTCTTTTTTGATACAGAAAGAATTGGTAGTATCAGTGCGAAAAGTGATGTGTCTGCCGCTGTTAAAGGGTTACTAGGACTAACTGTATTAGATAACACAATGAGACATTTAAATAAAGGAGAGAAGATCTCCGTAATTGGGCAATTTAGATCTGAATATGATGCCGAAGGAAATGAGGCAATTGACGCAATAAGAGAAGAACTATATAAAAAGAGTGATGAGAGAGACAAGTTAGAAGAGGAAATAAAACAATATAAATTGGAAAGAGTTCGTAATTTACAAATTAAAGATGATTTACATGATAAGCTGAGTAATCTTAAGTCTGTAGCAGAAGATCAAATTAAAAAGAATAGCTTAGAAATAAAGCTTGATAAAGCGGAAAAAAAATATCAAGATAAACAAAATCAATTTAAAGCGAAGTACAGTAAATCAATCCTTAGTATTGTAGCATCTTCTTTAATTAAAGATGTAAATAAGTTATTACATGATACAAAGGTAGATGACAAGGGAGTTATTGATGTTACTTCAAGAACAATCAATGAAATCCTTAAACGTAAGAAATGTATTTGTGGAACGGAATTTTGTAAGGGAGATGAACACTATTTAGCGTTAGTTCATGAAAAGTCGTTTGTTCCACCGGAATCTTTAGGGACGACTATTAATAAGTTCAAGTTAGAGATGAAGAATTGGAAAGATAATGCTAAATCTTCATCTTCAGAATTAGATTTGTTAATTGAAAATATTAACGAGTTATCAGAATCTATTGGAGAATATGAATCAGAAATTCAATTTTTAGCTAAGAAGATACATGGTAAAGAGGATGCTACAAAGTATCAGGAGCAAATGGATGAAGTTCAGGCTATTATCGCTAATTATGAACACAAAATAGAAGAATCAAATCAAGAATTAGGAATTTTGATTAATGAGATAGAAAACTTGAAAAAACAACAGGATTCTTTAATAGAAGTTAAAGGCAAAAATTTAAAGCTTGCTACATATATTGCTTACGCAGAAGAAATATATAATATAATTAACAAAACATATTCTAAGAAAGAAATAGGGATTCGTGAGGCATTAGAGAAAAGAGTAAATGAAATATTTACTCGTATGTATCATGGTGAAAGATACTTAACCATTGATGAAAAATACCGAGTAACTTTGTATAATTCAGGGGGAACTGTATCAACTGAGGCCTCAACAGGATTAGAGACTGTTAAAAACTTTGCTTTTATAACAGGATTGGTCGCATTGGCTAAAGAAAAGCTGAAAAATACTGATTCAGATAATGGGTTGGAACTAGAATCTGAAGCTTATCCACTTGTTATGGATGCGCCCTTTTCAAATGCAGATGAAACGCATGTAAAGAATATTGCTAAATTAGTTCCTGAAGTTGCGGAGCAAGTATTAATTTTTGTGATGGAAAAGGACTGGCAACATGCCAAAACAGTTATGGGACATAGAGTTAATAAAAAATATTACTTAGATAAGCAATCAGAAACCACAACATATATTAAGGAGTGCGAATAATGTTTGAAAAGGATTTTAGGTTTGTTGGGAAGCATGCAAAATATGTTAAGGACTTAGTTAAAGCTAAAATTTTTCAGCGAAATATTGATGTATATATGTTAGGGGCATTAATAGGTATAACTTATAATAAAACAGCAACAAAGGATACAAATTCAGATAATGACACATTGATACCAGTTAGTGTATTTATTAATGAAAAACCAACTTGTACATTTATTTATCGATTAGTGATGCTACTTTCAGATATAAAAGATGAGGAAATGAATATAGAAAACCGTTTAAATCGAGCATTTCGTGATGATGTAGAGCAAAATAACGAAAGTAAGATGAAGGATAATATGGACTTATTTCATAGTTATGTTTTAGGCGGTGTTGAGAAAATTTATGAACTGTACACGTCAAACGGTACAAGTAAGGACGAATATCTAGAACGCATGATCGAACTATTAGAAGATTTTCAGCATACAAATATTATCGAAAATGATGAACTGAATGAGGAAACGTTATATAAATATTTAAAAGATTAGGAAGGATTATATTATGGGATTTGGCCAACATCAAAGTTTTTATCTGCGAGAGGGATGGCTACATAAAGGATTAGAAGCAATTACTCAAGATAATACCCTATTAACACAAAAAGATGCATTTGAAAAATTAGGAATTGGAAAAAATATGATCGCTTCCTTACGCTTTTGGTTAGTGGCGTGTGGAGTAGCAGAGTACGATGTGAAAAACAAATCATACCACATAACTGAAATGGGGCAATTGATTTTTAATAATGACTCAAATTTAAATTTAAACTTTTCTAAAGCTCTAATTCATTATTACTTAGCTAAAAATTCCGATATCGCTGATTTGAATGGAAGTAAAAGTGCGACGATTATCTACTGGTTCTTTAATGAGCTAGAAGGAACGGTATTTGAAAAACAATTCTTACTAGATCAGTATACGAAGTGGGCGACGATGCAAAAAGACGTAGCAGAAAATTCTCTGAAGCGGGATATTGAATGTTTAATCCAAATGTATGATGTTAATAACACCTACTTTGATCCAGAAGATGTGCTTCACAGTCCGTTAGCTGATCTGAAATTATTAACGAAAACAGATTATATTAGTAAAATGGACGGAAATCTTTCCTTTATACCAAATGAAATCATTTTATTAAGTATTTGCGATTATTTATCAGTACATGATGTGGACTCAATCACCTTAAATGAGCTAGTGAATGAGAAAACACTACCAGGTAAAATATTTAATTTAAAGCAATCGGATCTTTTAGAGGTCGTTTATTCTCTGAAAAAACAAGGATTAATAGAATTTACTCAAACGAATAACCTAGACACAATTCATCTAAAAAAACGTGATTTAAATTGTATCTCAATCATAGAAGATTATTATATGGAAAGTAGGAAATTAGATGGAACAATCATTTAAACCAAGTATCAATATAAAATACGATTTTAGTGCTAATAACTTATTAGATTACTATATTCCTACTCCAACACACATAGAAGCGATTAATTCAATTGCTCAATCTGTTTTAAAATCAAAGAATACAAATAATCATATTATCATTGGGGCTTACGGAACAGGGAAATCGTTATTAGGGTTACTGATTGCAAATTTAATCTCGAATACTTTCTCTTCTAACGAAATAAAACAATTACAACACTCATTTTCAAAGTATGATGATTCCATTGAAAACAATATAAATAAACTGAAATCCTTAAAAATTAAGTATCTTCCAGTCTTTATAAACGGAAATGAAGGATCATTGCAAAATGCGATTTTAGTTAATACTTATCAAGTGTTAAAAAATAATGGGATTAACATTGTTCAAAATAATAAAAGCGAACAAATCTTTCAAACAATCACAAGATGGGAGAAAGAGTTCCCACAAACGTTTGAACAATTTAAATTATTATTAAATACTTATGGAAAAACGATTAAAACGTTTAGTTTAGAAATTGAATCACTTAACGAAGATACAATTGAATTATTTGAAAAGATTTATAGTCAATTAACAGCAGGTGCAACATTCAATTATACGAACAACGATAATTTTATTGTTGAAATGGAGAATATCTTACACCAACTAAACGAACAAGGATATGGGTTAATTTTTATTTATGATGAGTTTGGACGCTTTTTACAAACATTACCCGAGGATAAAACCTATGTGACGATGCAATATCTTCAAGATTTAGCAGAGTTATTTGATCATGGAATTAATAATGCACAATTAGTCCTGATTTCTCATAAAGATATGAGACACTATTTTGATGAAAACTCAAAATTTAGAGATGAGTTTCAACGTATTGAAAAACGTTTTAAGAAACAGTATATTAGCTCAAATACAAATATGTTTTTAAATATTGCAGAAAGTATCATTTCTAAAGAGAGAGCAACTGATATTAACGCATTTGAATTAGAATCCCATTTAAACTTACTAAGACAATATCCTATTTTTAATCTGAATCGTACAGAACTTCAATCATTAGTTGTTACAGGGTGTTACCCGCTACATCCGATTACTTTAAGGTTATTAATGCCGCTTTCTAATATTTTTGGTCAAAATGAGCGAACACTTTTCACGTTTTTAGATAGTACAGATACAAATGGATTAAAATATTTTTTAAAAAATGGATCAGGTTATTATAAACCTTCTAAATTGTTTGACTTTTTCTTTCCAGATTTAAAAAGCATCTCTCAAATTGAAGAAAAACACGCCTTATTAAAGACGTATTTAAAAAATAAAACTAAACTGCCACAAAATAAAAACTCAGACCATTATGAGAATATGATGGAGATTCTAAAATTTATTACGCTTTGGCAAATTACCAATATGAACTCTAATCAAGCGTTGACGACTGAATTCATTTCGTATGCCCAACAGTTAGATCTGTCATATACGGAACAATTACTGGCTAAACTTCGAGGATTTAGAGTTATTCGATTCAATCGTTTATACTCTCAATGGGAGATGTATGAGGGTAGTTCAGTAGATATTGATAAAGAGATTGAAAATAAAGTATTTAATCTAGCTCTTACGGAAAAAATGCAATGTAATCTCATTGAATCTCTATTAGAAAAACGATTCATTACTGCTGATCGTTATAACTTGACGAAGAAAATGATTCGTTTTAGTACCATTCATGTGTTCACTGATAAAGAGATCTTAAAAGAAGATTTATCTTATCAGTTTTTAGACAAAGATTCAGATGCAAGAATTAATCTCATTATTCCAACGGGCGAAGAGACTACTAAATTAGAGAGAAAAATACAACAATTAAAAGAGCAATTTACTAATAATATTTATGTTATCTATCATAAACCTTTAGCGACATTTGATAGAGATGTTAAAAAATATTGTGCCATCAAGTCACTTTTAGAAAATTATACTTTATTAAATGAAGATTCTTTTGTTCAGGTGGAATTACAAATTGAACTCCAAGAAACAGAGTATTACTTAAAGGAGTTAATTAGTGATCTAACCTCTTTTCCTTCAAAAGCTCAGTGGTTTATTCCGCATTATGAAAACGTATTGATGATTCAAAGCGAGTTACAGTTAAAAAACATTCTTTCAGACATGTTCTTTAGAGATTATCCCCATACGCCTGTGATCAATAACGAAGCCTTTAACCGAAGAAATGTGGCTAATGTTCAAAAAAGTGCATCAAAAAAAGTGATTGATGCAATCTTAACGTATCCGAAGCAAGACAACTATAACATTAAAGGCTTTGGTCCAGATTATTTGATTTATGCGACAACCTTTAAAAATAATGGGATTATGAACGCTACTGATTTAGAGCGTATGACAGATGTTAATATGATTGAATTACGAGAAGCTTTAATGAAAGAG
This sequence comes from Turicibacter sp. TJ11, assembly GCF_021497505.1. NCBI lineage: Bacteria > Bacillati > Bacillota > Erysipelotrichia > Erysipelotrichales > Turicibacteraceae > Turicibacter > Turicibacter sp. TJ11. The sequence goes on from NZ_CP069349.1 coordinate 665,053, forward strand.
TTGAAAAATAACTCTTCATTTAGCTCATTAGTGAATATCTTCAGAAATAAACCATTTGGAATTCGAGAACCACTTATCCCAGTGCTGCTTATTGGAATGTTACAAGATACTTGGTCAAATATTATGTTCTTTAATAAAGGGCAGTATATCAGCAAGGTTACTAGCCATGAGTTATGTGAAATGGTCGTAAATAGTGAAGGGATAACTTATCAGGTTAATAATTTTAATGAACAAGATTTTGAGTTCTTTAATCAGGTACTAGATGTATTTAATGGCTATATTTCTGAGCATGTTCGAGATAAATCTATTCATATTCAAGCAAGTAGTGCTTTATTAGGTTGGTTACAAAGTTTACCTCGATATACACAAGTTTCAAGTCTACAATCAGAAGACCTACTATTATTTAAAACATATATTAGACGTTTAGAAGTTGATCCAACTGATTCTCTAAACTGGTTAAAAAATCATTTAACTAACCTCAATGAATATAAGACAGCGTTAGATGGATGGTTTGAAAACCAAGTACAATCTGTTTATAATGAAATAGTGAAAGCTAATGATATGACTGATCTTTATAGCTGGGCTAAAGAAAAGTATGAAACTAATAAAGATAATAAGTTCATTCAACAGTTGTTAGCTTGTAAACACGAAACATCTGTGGAATTATTAAATGAGTTATCTTATTGTTTGTTTGAATTCTATGCTACTGAATGGACAGATAGCTTTACTCAAACATTTATAAACGAAATGACTGATTTAATTCTTTCAGTTAATGAAACTGACTTTGATGAAGAAAAATATGTGTCATTAAAACTAAATGACTCAACAAAATTTATCATGAAAACCGAATTAACACCAAGAGCTAAAAGCTTACAAGATAACTTACAACGTATGATTAATAGCTCAGGTAAACGAATTACAAACAACGAATTAGAATACATTTTATATACGATCATTAACGAGAAGTTAAATGATGTAGAGGAGGCTTAATATGTTACCGAAAGAAGAAAGAAAGCCACTACACGTAGCTATGTTTAGTGGCGGTGCATCTAGTGCATATGTAGCCTATCGTATGGTACAACAAAATGGCATAGAAAACTGTGTATTATTCTTTACCGATACTCAGTGGGAAGATGAAGATAATTATCGCTTCATGGAGGAAGTCGCTGATTATATTGGATTAGAAATGACCTATATTGTAGATGGTCGTACACCAGAGGATGTATTTTTTGATATGGGGTACTTAGGAAATTCTAGACTTGCTAAATGTTCAGAGGAAATTAAAGTTCGTCAAACGTTAATTTATATTGAAGAAAAACGTATGGAAGGTTATGAACCAATTCTTTATTTTGGAATTGGTCCACATGAGAAACATCGTGCCGAAAATTTAACTAGCTTCTATGAACATTTTCCAATTGAGCCTGTCGCCACACGTTTTCCTTTAATTGAGACGTTTAGAGAGGATCTAGATGCTAAACATATTATTGAAAATGAATGGGGAATTAAATTACCACGTATGTATGCTCTTGGCTTTGAACATGCCAATTGTGCAGGTCGTTGTGTACGTGGGGGGTATCGCCATTACGCCACACTATATAAAGTTTGGCCTGAACGTTATTTAGAGCAAGAAGATATGGAACGTCGTTTTAGAGAAGAATTCAAAAAGGATGTCTCTATTTTAAAAAGAAATGGAACACGTTTTACTCTAGAAGAATATCGAAAAATGATGGATACCAAAGGATTTGAAGTCTTAGTTCAAGAAAAAGATGATGAATCTCAATCCATTCCATGTGTTTGTACCTTTTCTTAATTTAGATCAAGGAAAGTAGAGGATGAGATGAAAAATAAAAATCGGAATGATTTATTAAAGTATATGCTACAAGCATTTGAAAATAATACTTATTTATCTTATCAAGAGATTGTAGATCATATAGAATATAAACAAAATATATCTCTAGAATGTTATGATTATCCCGCTTCCGCAGTCAAAAATACTATTTTAGACTATGGAATATATACTGATGGGGGAGTAGCTGGGAGATATAAAGCAAAATATCCTTTGTTTATAGCTAACGATCAAAAAGATAAATCTCAAAGAACTGTTGAACAAATCAAATGGAAAAAAATCGAGTATTAATTCAACTTTCAGTTTAATTTATTTATAATAAGAAAAGAGGTTAATGACGGATGGACGTGATTAGCCTCTTTTTCATTTTTATCTACTTCAAATGGATATACCTTTGGATGAAAACGCAAATCACGATATAATTAACTTGTAGGTAGCGCTATCTAAAAAACATAATGAATTCGGGGGAATGAACATGGAAGAAATTTATGATCGCAAGTTATCCATCTATATGAAGGATGGATTTGATGAGGAAGGAAAAGACATCACGAAAACGAAAACTTTTTCAAATGTGCGCCTAGATACAACGGATGAAGAGTTATCAAACTTTAGAGATAAGTACATTGCTTTAGCAGCGGGAACACATACGAAATCAGTCGTCGCAGACTATCGTTTAATCGACTAATTAAAGGGGGATAAAAGGTTATGGAAGAAACATACACACTCACTTGCAAGTTTAAAGATACTAAAAACAAAACACGTTCAATTATGATTAATAATCCAACCGAGGATTTAAGTGACGATAAAATCAAAGACTTCATGAACTGTGTCATTGATGATGAAATTTTAATCATTGATGACTTAGATCCTGACTTAAAATATGCAAGTATTTTAGGGGCAGAATTAACAACGAAAACAGTTGAAGAAATTGATTTAGTTTAATCATGAAGGAGCCGCAACATTAATTGTGGCTCTTTTGTTTTTGCTAGAAGATGATTAGTATTCATGATATAATAATGACGATAATCTTTCAAAAATTGAACAGCAATTACCCAAATAAAAATAGACTCGCTTATAAGTTGAGTCTATTTTTGTTCTATCATTGATTTAGAGAAGTCTGTAATCCAGAAGATTATGGATGCTTATTAATGTGCTATAATCAAATCAATAATTGATACTAAAAGGAATAGAAGGTGAAACGGTGAAAGAAAGAATTTATTATGTTCGTGGCACTGATGAACTTCGAAAAAAAGCTTTACGTGCAGCGAAATTAGTACGTGCGATCAATATGCACGATTTAGAAGATGATAAAGGTAAAGAGGAATTAATTCGTGAGTTATTTGGAACAGTGGGAGAATCGCCTTGTGTTGAAGATAATTTCCATTGTGATTTAGGAACGAATATTCACGTTGGAGATCATTTTTATGCAGGATTTAACTGTACGATTTTAGATATGGCAGAAGTTCGTATTGGTGATCATTGTATGTTTGGTCCAAATGTCAGCCTATATACTGCTGGTCATAAGATTACTCCGAGAAATAGAAATAAGGACGGGTATGGTATTCCTATTACAATAGGAAACGATGTTTGGATTGGTGGAAGTAGTGTTATTTTACCTGGGGTCAGTATTGGAGATAACTCCATTGTCGCTGCGGGATCAGTGGTTACTAAAGACGTTCCATCAAATGTGATTGTAGCTGGAAATCCTGCTAAAGTTTTAAGAGTAATTGAAGAAGAATAACATCTAATGATTATAAGCGTCATCTCTAAACTAAAGTTAAGATTTTGGCTATAAAAAAGGCAGTTAAATAGCTGTGTACTATCTAACTGCTTTTTTATTTACGACTGTGACTTGAAACTTTAAATCATATTTCCATTTTAGTTGTTTTATGTGTCGGCTTCATCCATCTCATTGTGATTCCTATTAAAACTAATATCTAATTATTTTCCGTTTTCAGAAGTAGCTGTTACGGGAATTGGTAAAACATACTTAGCTGCATTTGATTCAAAAGAATATAAACGTATCTTGTTTGTTGCCCATCGTGAAGAAATTTTAAAACAAGCGGAGCGAAGTTTTGCAAATGTTCGTCCGTTAAGTGAACGTGGATTCTTTATAGGAAGTCAAAAAGAGATGAATAAAGATATTGTCTTTGCTTCTGTTCAAAGTTTAGGAAAAGTTGAGAATTTGAGTTTGTTTGAACGTGACTATTTTGATTATGTGATCATTGATGAATTTCATCATGCCGTTGCGTCAAATTATCAAAACATTCTTCATTACTTTCAACCGAAGTTTCTTCTAGGAATCACAGCTACTCCTGAGCGATTAGATAGTAAAGATGTGTTAGCCATTTGTGATTATAACGTCGTGTATGAAGCACCACTAAAAAAGGCGATTAATCAAGGGTGGTTAGTCCCTTTTCGTTATTATGGAATTTATGATGAAACGGTCAATTATGAAGATATTACGTACCAAAATGGAAAGTATCAAAGTGATGAACTTGAAGAAGCACTCAGTATTCATCAACGAGCTGATTTAATTTTAAATCATTATAAAAAATATCGTTCAAAACAGGCGCTTGGATTTTGTACGAGTAAACGTCATGCAGATTTTATGGCTCAATCTTTTAAAGATCAAGGTATTAAAGCGTGTGCAGTTTATAGTGGAGAGAGGGGTGTTCATAACTTAGCACGTGAAGAAGCATTAAGCCAACTTGTTAAAGGGGAATTAAACGTTATTTTCTCAGTTGATATGTTTAATGAAGGGTTAGATATTGCTTCATTAGATATGGTCATGATGTTAAGACCGACTGAATCACCGACCATTTTTATGCAACAACTCGGACGTGGGTTACGTTTATCTAAGAATAAGCATTATTTAAATGTTTTAGATTTCATAGGAAACTATAAAAAAGCTAATTTTTCACCGTATTTAATCACAGGCACGTCACAAAAAGACTATAAAAGAGCAAGTGAAGTCATTAAAGATCCATCGTTATTACCAGAAGATTGCTTGATTGATTTTGATTTTAGACTGGTTGATTTATTTGAAAGAATGGAACGTTCATCACTTAAAATAGAGCAATTGTTAGCAGAAGAGTATGAACGGATTAAAGACGAGTTAGGTCATCGTCCGTCACGGACTGAATTTTTCACCTACTTAGATGATCGAATTTATGTGAATGTAAAGAGTAAATCAAAAATAAATCCATTCAAAAACTATTTAGCGTTTTTAAAGAAACAAAACGATTTAACAAAGCAAGAACTCGCGTGGTTTGAAACCCCGGCTTCTGACTTTATTCAGATGATTGAAAAAACAGCGATGTCAAAAACATATAAGTTACCCACGTTCTTAGCCTTTATTGATGATAATCAGTTGTTATTAAAAATTGATGATGAGGGGTTATATGAATCTTTTCATGAATTTTATTCTCATGGATCAAATGCCATCGATTTATTACGTGATAAAAGCACAAAGAATTTTAAAGAGTGGGAAAAAGCTGAATTTGTTAAGTTAGCACGTAAAAACCCCGTTCATTTTCTTTGTCAAAGTGAATCAGATTTCTTTAGTAAAGATGAGACGTATATGTATTTAACCGATAAGCTCTCACCGTATCGAAATAATCCATCTTTTATTGAACACGTCAAAGATGCGATTGAACTTAGAAAACAAGAGTTTTACAAAAATCGTTTAGATAAATTACATTAATTGTATTTTTTAATTACCGAAAGTAATAATTAAGGCAATCTATTAAGAAAGAAACTATGTGTTAGTAAACGACTAACTCGTTCATTTACAAAAGAGTTATAAAATGATTAATACAGAATTCTTTTTAGGATGAGTGATTGATTTTAAAAGAGTTGATAGATGGAGTGGTGTAGTATGAATTATTGGATTTTTCAAGGTAATCCTCGTCACAAAGATAAGGATGATCGATATTTTGATGTGACTAAGTATGTTTTAGAAGAAGATGTTTTGACTTGGGAGGTTCGTCAAAAGCATTATGTTAATCAAATTAAAACGGATGACTTAGTTTTTATTTGGAGAGCTGATGGAAACCAAAAAGGTAGTGGGGGAATTATAGCAAAAGGAATAGTTGTTTCTGATGTGCGTTTTAATGTAGAAAAGGATGTTAATCAAGTTGAGGTTAAGGTGATTGAACGTAAAGTAACCCCTGAAGCGGGAATGATTTTACGCAGTGAGTTAAAACAGGATATAGTTTTAAGTGAGTTGCAGATTATTAAACAACCAAGCGGGACGAATTTTAAATTAAGTGACGAGGAGTTTACGTTACTAGAACAAGTTTGGAATAAAACACGCGGTATCATTAAGAAAGAAAATTGCTCCTTTTATCCGTCTTTATCAGAATATGATCCGGATATTACAGTTAACCAATTTGAAGAATTATTATTGAATGAATCAGTAGTGAAACGTTCATGGTTAGACACTTTATATTTTCTATATCAAATGGGAGGAGAAGGCACGTGTAAGCAGATCTCTATTAAATATGGAAATACGCCTCAACATTATAATCGTCACGCGATTAACATTGCCAAAGCTATTCATAACGAAATAGATTGCAAGCTTTATCTAAATAAAGATAATAAAACCACTTATTGGCCTATCCTGTTTTATGGAAAAGAGTTAAGAAGTAGTAATGAAGGAGAATTTATTTGGAAGTTGAGAGAGCCTTTATTAGAAGCAATTCAATCAATGAATAAGAAAGGGATATTTGAATGTATGAAAGATGAACAAGAATTCTTCTATAATACGATTTTATACGGGCCACCTGGAACAGGGAAGACCTATCATTCAGTACTTTATGCCGTTGCTATTTGTGATCAAATAAAGATAGAAACTTTAAAAGCTAAACCTTATGAGGAAGTTTTATCAAGATATCATCAATTAAAAGATGAGGGACGCATTTGTTTTACGACCTTTCATCAATCATACGGTTATGAAGAGTTTATCGAAGGAATTCAACCACTTATTACAGATCATGAGGCAGGTGAAATTAAATATTGCTATAAGAATGGTATATTTAAGCGATTCTGTCAAACTGCTCAGTGTTCTTTATCTACTTCACAGCCTAAACCCTATGTGTTTATCATTGATGAAATTAATCGTGGAAATGTGTCGAAAATTTTCGGGGAATTAATAACTTTGATTGAAGCAACGAAACGTTTAGGGATGAGTGAAGAAATGACAGTTTCATTACCTTATACTGGAGACTCATTTGGTGTTCCAAATAATGTCTATTTATTAGGAACAATGAATACTGCGGATCGATCAATCGCTTTAATGGATACTGCCCTAAGAAGAAGATTTAATTTTATTGAAATGCTACCTGATTCAAAGGTTTTAGAGGAAATAGGGATAGGGTCAATTACAATAAATGATGAGACACTAAATTTAGTTAATTTGTTAGAACTTATGAATAGGCGAATTGAATATCTTTTTGATCGAGAACACATGATTGGTCATGCTTTCTTCACCCCCTTAAAAAAAGATCCGACACTCGGGCGATTAGCTACTATTTTTGAAAAATCCATTATTCCTCTTTTACAAGAATATTTTTATGAAGATTATGAAAAAATTCAACTTGTCTTAGGAGATAATGCGAAAGAAGACCAATATAAATTTATTTTAGATGAACCGTTGAGAGTGAGAGAAATATTTAGTGGTCATCCTGATTTAGACTTGCCGGATAAGAAATATAACATTCAAAGATCAGCATTTTATTATTTACAAAGCTATAAAAAAATTGGGGTTGGAGTATAGATTATCCCATGAGTATGAATAAATTAATTGAAGTTCGAGAATTTGAAATGCTCACTTGCAATGATGCATTTAAAGAAGATAATAAGTATCACTATCTACCACCTCAAATCTTTCAGGAATTAAAGCTGATTATCTATGAACTGGCTGAAGAAAAGCCTGAGTTAGCCATATTGGAGTTTTTAAGAATAAGAAGTCATCGAGGTGTCGGTGAAGTTATCTCTGTTAGTAATTATGTTGGTCTTATTCAGTTAACGAGTGGATATCGAATTCAAGTTCTTCCTAAAATTTCATTTGATACCGAAGAAAATAGTACGATCCAAACGAAGCGAATCTTCTTAAAGATGTTACGTAGTCTAAAAGATTTTCCAAGTAAAGTTTTTAATGAAGCCAATTTGATGACAGATAAAATGAATTTGTATGAAATTTTTATTAATTTGTATCTTAAAGAGGTTAGACAGCTTGTGAAAAAAGGTCTTAAAGCTTCCTATTTAGAAACAGAAGATAATTTGAATTACTATAAAGGGAAATTACTCTTTTCAGAACAAATCAAGCGAAATCTTGTTCATCAGCAACGATGTTATGTCTCGTATGACGAATATGGAGTGAATCGATCAGAAAATCGAATCATAAAATCAACGTTAATTTACTTACTAAAGCAAACAACAAGTCATGAAAATCAAAAAGAAATTAGACAATTACTAACCTTCTTTGAAAAGGTTCAATTATCTACTAATTACGAGAAGGACTTTTGTAAGATTACAATTAATCGACAAACAAAAGATTATGAACTTCTCATCCAGTGGTCAAAAATATTTTTATTAAAAAAAGGTTTTACCATGTTTTCAGGGGTAACAACCAATCAGGCATTGTTATTCCCAATGGAAAAAGTCTTCGAATCCTACATGACACAGCAACTTAAACGGTTATTGAATGATTTAGATTGGGAAGTTTTGTCCCAACATAAAGGCTACTTCTTGTTTGATAACCCTCAACAGTTTGCTTTACGACCGGATATTGTAATTAATGCTAATGAAGGACGACAGATTATCATGGATATGAAATGGAAGCGACTTATTCCAAATGCTAGATCTAATTACGGAATTTCGCAAAATGATATGTATCAAATGTATGCATATGCTAAGAAATATCAAACCTCGGAAATTTGGTTGTTGTATCCGTTACATGATGAAATTCGCGATCAAACCCAGATTATTTTTGAAAGTAATGATGAAGTAAAGGTATATATTTACTTTATTGACTTAGTAAATATTGAAGACTGCTTATCCCACTTGAAGACAAATATTTTAAGTCAAGCGACACTGATGATCTAAATCGTTTTAGAATGTGTAAGAAAATGTATTGAATGTTGGATAATGGGGGAAAACAAAGGCTCTATAATATTTGGTATTGCTGATGAGGCAACGCCCTTTTCATGGAATAAAAAAAGAGACATCTCGTCTCTATCCTGTTACAATGTTATCGGCTAAAATAATATTGAAAGGATTGAGTTTGATGTCTCACTCATATTTTACTAGAAAACTCTTAAAATAATTAATTGAGCAAATAAGGCTATGGTTTTCGCTAAATAAATCTTCTCCTTATTTTCTAGTTGATTTCATATAATACGAAATTGAAATTTAATAACTAACTAATAGTGAAGTAAATATAGGCTAGAATATAGAAGTTTTGAAGAACACCATACATATGTCAACACGATATTAAAATAGGCCCTTAAATTTTATTATTCCTAAAACAATAAAAAATAATCCTATTAATCCAATCATCCCTATATCCATTCCCGTTTGTGGAGTTTGTAGAGTCTCTCCAGTTTGTGGAGTTTCCGGGGTTTCTGGAGTCTCTGGTGTTTCTGAGATAACTTCGACATCAATCTCTTTTATCGTTGTTTCACCATCTTGATCGGTTACTCGATAAACAACTTTATAAATTCCTGGTTTATCTGAATTAACTGTATTTTCAATTACGTTTTGACTCGTTATTTCAATGGGGCCATCTTCTAAATCTTCAACTTTCACATTAGCTAATGGATCAAAAGTTTCTCCAACTGAAATTATTACATCAGATGCCATAATTAATGGCGGTTGATTTATTAAAGTAAGCTTAGGGATAACAGTCACAATAATAGTTTTATTTGTTGTATTTCCATCACTATCAATTGCCTGATATTCAACTTCATATTTTCCAGGAGTCTCAACTTTTACCTCGTCTCGAATAACCTTTATTTGAATAGGTTTTTGAGCTAAATCATCTTCAACGTCTGTCACTGTTACATGGTCTAATGGATTAAACACACTGTCTTGTTTAATGGTAATATCATTAGCCTGAAAAATAGGTTTATTCATTCTAATGATTGTTTGGTATAATGCACCACTAAATGTTCCTTCGACTCCAGGAATACTATCAGAAAATAAGATTTCTTTCGTTGTTGTAGATGTAATTCCATCCCATTTAATGATCCCATTTGAATCATATGTTGTATCAGAAGGAAGATCAATTAAATTTACAAAACTCCCATCAGAAAATTTTAATGGATTCTCTATAGTAGCAACATCCTCATATGTAATAAGGTCCGGCAATGAAATCGTTTGATTATCTGCGTTGAGAAATCCGCTGGTCATATTTAATAAGCTTAAATCATGAATTTGATTATTGCTTAGATCTAAAACCCCTAATTGAGTTAAATTTTGTAATCCAGATAAATCACTAACTTGATTCTCACTGAGATATAAGTAGTTTAATCGAGTTAAAGTTTGTAATGGAGTTAAGTCACTCACCTGATTCTGATTAAGATCTAAAAACTCTAATTGCGTTAAATTTTGTAATGGAACTAAATCACTTACTTGATTCTGACTAAGATATAAATCCCTTAATTGGAGTAGATTTTGTAATCCAGATAAATCGTCAATTTGATTCTCAATAAGATATAACTGATTTAATTTAGTTAAATTTTGTAAGGGGGATAAATCACTAATTTGATTCTGACTTAAGTCTAAAAAAGTTAACTTAGTTAAATTTTGCAATGGAGATAAATCACTAATTTCATTTTTCCATATCGATAAGTAAGTTAAATTAACAGCATGTTCTAATCCTGTTAAATCTTTTATATTACGTTTTTGTGCATAAAGCCTAGTAATGGATTCCAATTGAGCTTTTGTAATATCTGAATCTAAAGGTTTATTAAGTTTTTCGTTTAGAAGAGCTTTTAAATTTTCATCAGGAATTGTTACAACCTCCTGTTTGCTCATTAAATCAGTATTTAATGAAGCTGAACCATCTTCCATAGCCTGAACTGAGATGCCAATACTACTTACATTTATTAAAAGATATGAGCTAATAATAAAAAAACAAAAAATTTTTCTCATTTTAACCTCCTTAATTAATGATCAGTATTATAATTAACGATCTATATTATTCTATCCACACATATTTTATCGAAAAAAGAATGTTTTTATCACATAGTGTCAATGATTAGTTTGTAACCTGTTTATAATGAATAGCTGAATTTGTTAAATTAGCACGTAAAAATGCGATTCATTTTCTTTGTTAAAGTGAATCAGATTCCTTTAGGAAAGATGAAACTTCTATGTCAATCACCGTATCGAAAGGATCTATCCTTTATTGAACACATCAAAGATGCGATCGAACTTAGAAAATAAGAGTTTTACAAAAATCATTTAGCTGTAAGAAGTCATTAGATGAAAAAAACATTATGTAATGTAAAGCGAGATTGAGAATCTAAATCGTTTTAGACTGTGTGATAAAATGTATCAATTTATGTTTAATTTGTTGGATGATGGGGTAAAACAAAAAAGAGTGTAGTTATTTTAAAGTTAAATAATAGTAATTATTACTATATTAATTGAAAATGATTAGTAAATGTGTTATATTTTAACAAACACAATTTTGAGGAGGAAACAATAATGAAATACGCAGTTGTTTATAGTAGTGTAACAAATAATACAAAAAGATTAGCTGAAACGATTAAGGAAACAGTGGGAGCTGAATTTTGCGGAAAATTTTCAGATGAAGCTTTAGAAGCAGAGGTTTTATTTATTGGATTTTGGGCAACAAAACACTCTTGCGGGGCGGATGTTCAAGGATTCATGAAAAAATTATCAAATAAGAAAATTTTCTTATTCGGAACAGCTGGATACAATGATACACAAGAATACTTTGAAGAGATTTTATCTAATGCTAAAGAACACATTCCAGCATCAAATGAGATCATTGGGACTTACATGTGTCAAGGTAAAGTAACAGAGGCGATGAAAAATCGTATTAAAGAAGTCATGCCTGAAAAATATGAAGAGATGAAAGACAAATTAGCTTCATCAGAAAATCATCCGAATCAAGCAGACTTAGATGCATTAGTCGTTGCTGTTGAAAAAGTGATTAAATAAGTTGAAAAAAGTTAAAACTTCGATTCACTTTGTCATGGTTAAGATCATGGCATCTTGATTAGTTCCAAATTTAAATACTTTTTCTAAATGAAACGTAAAGGGGGCATAAAAGTAACCCCTTAAGTCACTTTACGTTTCTTACTTAAAATTAACGATTAACTAAAGGTTCATCGTTAATTTTAGAGTAGCATATTTTTAAATGAACATCGTTTGAAAATCAGGATCAATATTTTTAATTGGGAACGATAGATTACCATGTTTAAACACGATGTCGATTAATGATGAATATTAACTAATCCTTGTCATAAAAAAGAAAATATTGTATACTAAAATCGTGGTTTTAACCATGTTTTTCTTTCTTTCTTATTTGGTTTGTTTTTGGTTTAAACCCCTTAACCGTTTAGTCAATGGTTAAGGGGTTTTTTGTTAATCTTAAAAAATCTAATGTAGCGAAAGTTAAAAAAGTCTTAATAAAAGCTTCAATTAGCTTTCATTAAGACTTTAGATTAATTTCATATGTTTTATCATCTAGGCTACAGCAAATGAGCTTAGTGATAGAGTCCCACAGAGTTAATCATTAAAAATAAGTTCCAAGAAAGAAAGTTATTTTTCTTGATATGATACATACCTAAATCTTCAGATGTTTTATTCCCATCGGTATTTAAGTTGTGCGCGGCCGACATCCCACAACTTAGCGTCTCCGCCATTTATTAGGAATGTAAGTGTCGATGCCACTTAGTCGATTAAATGCAAAAAAAAACATACAATAAATAATGACGAGACTATAAATGAGCAATAAGTATTGGCATTGTTTTCTTTTTTCATCTTGTAACGACTCCTTGATTTAATAACGACACTCATATTAGCATACCTCTCATGAGCCGTCTACTAAAGAAAGCCGAAAAATAAGGAATATGTGTACCGTTTGTCCTAAAAAAAGAAATTAAAAAGTAGGCGAAATCGCCTACTTTTTTCCCTACGTCTTTTGTCAACCTTCTATTAAAACAGAGCCTCATTTAAAATGGGAGTTCATCTTGTGCATTCCCAAGTTCATTCGATGTAAGTTTTTGTTAAGTTTGTTCGTCTTTTTATGAAAGATGATTCATGTGATGTCGTGTCATGCATTTAACAAGAGACGATGAGGTCATCATGAAACATTTCCTTCATTGAAGTTAAATGGGTGTTATTGCCCCAGAGAGCTTTTTAAGAAGTATAATACTTTATCGTAGTAAACCACTTGAGCGGTGAAGACATCGGCGACACTCCAGTACTCATGATCATCGGCATAAGTAATAATATTGTTAGTAAATTTTCTTAAGTATTCAATGTTAGCAATCGTAATACGAATCGCTTCGTCTTGATTATAAGGGCTTTTTGAGTCAATCGTTGTTAAACGTGAACCAGAAGTAGCGTCTTGTAACGTTCCTTCAGGGAATGCCTCTTGAAAACGAATTTGTTCTGCTGTAACATCCACGTATTGAAACAGTTGATTATAAACCTCACCTAAGTAAGGATGTAAGTAGACGAAACCTTTAGCAATTAAGTTCCAGTGAAGAATATGAACATTTCGTTCGGCAACAGTTAAGTCTTTTAATAATTGATTAAGTGCAACACATAAATTTTGATCCATTTAATCTCCTCCATTCATCAGAGTTAATACTCACTAGTATCATATGCTAAAGCCCTGATGGGGTGTATGAAATAAGGATCATTTTAACGATCATCACTTCATCTGATTTTAGCAGCAGTCACTACTATTTATGAGGATAGAAAAAGAAAGATTTTTCACATTTTCAAACGTGTCTCAGTATGTGGATCTTTTTGATAGGAAGCAAGAGTCACCGGCCATTTTCGAAGAAAAGGTATCTATTAAACATTGCCTAATATAAATAGATAGATTATTATATAATAGGTATTTAGTTTAGATATGATCGGTAATATTTATCAGTCAATAGATAGAATCAAAACGATTAGAGTTTAATAGATTTTTAGTTATATGAAAGGGAAATTATGGAGCTTCAATTGAATTTTTTTAATGTCATTAATACCATAAGAAAAACTCTGAACTGTATTGATGAAAAAATAACAAATCATGGTGATGAAACCGCCTATATCGCTTATAAATTAGGAACAAGTTTAAATCTAGATGAAGAAGATTTAAAATCTATCGTTATCGCGGCTATGTTTCATGATATAGGAGCTTGTAAAACAGATGATTTAAGTAATATTGTAACTTTTGAAAATTATAATTATAAAAATCATTCCATTTATGGTTATCTGTTTTTTAAGTATTTTTCACCTCTGCCACATATGTCAAAAAGTATCTTATATCATCATGAAGATATTAATCATTTAAACGATACGATAGAAGAGAATTATGCAAACTTAATTCGTATATGTGATGCCGTATCTGTTCATAAGATTAAATGCAGTCATTATGACGAGTTTGAAAAAAATGTGATGTTTGAGATCAATGATTCAAAAAAGTATAAACAAGACTATATTAATACTTTTATAAAACTTCATAAAGAAGAGTCTAGTTGTCAAAAGCTGTTTGATGGAAGTTATTTAATAGAGTTAGATGCCTATATTTAAATCGTTTAAGCTATACTCAAGATGAGGTAAAAAAGTATATCGAATTATTAGGTTTTAGTATTGATTTTAGAAGCGAAAATACTTTAACTCACTCTTTAACCGTCTCGATTGTCACTAAAGAGATCTGCTCTATGTTAAACTTCAATGAAAAAAATAAAGAGATGTGTATCATATCAGCACTATTACATGATATAGGTAAAATATCTACACCTATCGAAATTTTAAAATGTCCAGGTCAGTTAAGTGAGACAGGTTTTAAGATCATGAAAGGTCATGTATCTAAAACGAGAGAAATTCTTGAATATCTTGATCATGAAAAAATTAAAAATATCGCTTCTAATCATCATGAAAAATTAAATGGAAAGGGTTACCCTAGAGGTTTGACCGAAGAGATGCTAACGTTAGAAGATAGAATTATAGCAGTCGCTGATATTTTTTCAGCTCTAACAGAGAAAAGATACTATAAAGATTCTTTACCTAAAGATGAAGTTTTAAGGATATTAAAAAATTGTACTTTGAAACATGAATTAGATTCAAATATTGTAAGTCTCGTATCGAATCATTATGATAGGATATTGAATTTGATCGAAGTTGAAATATCTGAATTTAATCATAAATTAGAAAAAATAAAAAGTGAACATATGAAACTACTCAGTCAATAACTTAGTAGTTCAAAAAAGTGGGAAGATTGGGGGAATACTTAATGTTGAGTTTAACGACGGAACGATTACTTTTAAGAAGTTGGCAAGAGAGCGATAGTGCTGATTTATACGAATACGCAAAAAGTGAGTGGGTAGGTCCATTTGCGGGATGGAAGCCTCATCAAAATGAAGCGGAAAGTAAAGAAATTATTAAACGATTCATTGAAGCGGATGATACGTATGCTATCGTTTTAAAAGATGAAAATAAAGTGATTGGTGGAATTGGCTTACATCACCGATTTCCAGATGAATCTCTTCAACACTTAAAGCAAAGAGAGATTGGTTATGTGTTAAATCCAAACTATTGGGGACGAGGGATCGTTCCAGAAGCAGTGACTTGCTTGTTAGATCATGGATTTCATCACCTAGGGTTAGATTTGATTTGGTGTGCTCACTACGATTTTAATGCTAAATCTAAACGAGTCATTGAAAAATGCGGGTTTAACTATCAATTTACCAAACAGAAAACCTTACATTTATTAGATGATCAAGAAGTGAATACGCTATATTATCACTTATCAAAACAGGATTATTTTAATCGAAAATAACGAACGATTTGCTAGGAACAAGAATTGATGCTGTTTCAATAATTGAATCATTTATACATTAGTGCAAATGAAAGGGGGGAGATGATCGTGGAAATTTACATTCTACCAAGTCCGGGAATGTTGGTCGTTCAAATGTTATCACTCCTCATGATGGGTGGCTTTGTTTATTTGTGTGTGTTATTATCAAAAGCGTTAAAAAAATATATCTCTAACAAGGAATAACCGAAAAGAAAACGATTACTTTTTTAGTTTTCAATTAACTCGTTTTATGTTATAATAATAGTAACAAGTAACATCAGTCAGTGAGGGGACAAGTAGTGGATGATCAACTAAAAAAAGAGTTAATGTTTTTTATTAAACGATATCGATTAGAACACCAAATGGATCACGTTGAACGAATGTTAGAGGTGAGCCTTCAAATGAAAGAGGTAATATCTTTAGGTGAAGATGAAAAGTTTTTAAGTTTATTAGATGAATTTTCAAGTAATTATTGCTTATCAGATCATGAAATGCTGCTTGAGTTTCAAAAATTAGTCTCATTTTAAATGAATCTTTATATTTAGAAGAACAAAAAGAGGACCTTCTCTTGATTAAAGACGATCCTCTTTTTAATGTTATATCCTAAGATTATTAATGGTTAGTTGTGAATGTTAAAGTCACAGCCTGAACCGATTTCATATCTTGAAAAACATCAGGTTCAAAATACGAATCGACCGCGAAACTTCTCATACTCGTCCCCTCATCAGAAACGATAATCGCAACAGGGATTTCTTGGTTGAGTTCAATGGGGTGAAAATCAGTGAGAAAGGCATGAGTTGAGATTGTCGCATCAAAATCTAAATCATCAAGGTCAACATGAGATGATAATTTTCCATGTGCGCTGATCACGAAATTAATACTACGATCATCGTTTAGTGTCAAAGCAAATGTACCTTCTAAACGAGTATCAGTGTCACGTTCGGTTTCAATCGAGAGGCCACCCCCCTGATTGAACGTCTTGCCAATTCCCATGTTCATCTAATGAGTATACATGAATCATGACGGATGTTGCGTCTTTTGGCGCATTAAAAGATAGAAGCTGAGACTGATTGAGTAAGTCAAAAGCCTCTAATAAAGATTCCTCTTTTTCACTTAATGGGTAAGGTTTGACTCCGACTTTTGAATCATTAAGACTTGAACAGGCGCTTACTGATAGCATGGAGATGATGAATAAACAGATAAATAAGAATCTTTTCATTGATTACCCTCCTAAACAATCATTAAAAATAAGCCGACTGAACCAAAAGCAGTCAGTGACTTAAACCACAGGGTCATATTTTAGATCAATCAAGTGCGCTCTGATGTTCATTAAAGTTTCGTTTTGTGATCTAAAAAACGTTTCATCATAAAAATGATGATATAGAAGATGAATAATCCAAAGCAAAGCTTTGTTGTGGCCCATTGAAAATAGTCATAGTAACCGATAATAATGGAGCTGATGGTTAGCATCAGTGTTGAAATCCAAGCCGCTGTGTTCCACTTTTTATTACTGGATGGAAATCCAACGCCACTCATCCATAACGAAATTAAGATTGGAATGGTGATATACCAAGTGAAACTATCCATTCCAGTCGCTAAAACAAGCACTAAGACAAAGAGAGTGTTTAAAATAAACGGCAACAATGAAAGGATCGTTAATCCCTTATATTGATGATTCATACTTAAAAAGTCGTTTTCTTTTGAATAGAGTGGCTTCATCATAATCCTCCTTCTTTTTTAAATCTATTCTATTATCACACAAATATTTCCAAATATGAACAACTATTTAAGAGAAATGAGAGGAATTCATGGAATCCAAAATGAGATCATTAAGTCATGTATTTAACGATAATAAAAAAAGACATAGATGAGACACTTAATTTATCGCTAAACAAATTAAGGGTTTTCATCTATGTCTGAGCATCGACAATCATCTGAATTAATTCCATCCTGTGATTTTATGTAACGCTTCTTCAAGTCCTGGCCATAAATTTAGTATTAAAGCGGCTAAGAGAACGAAAGCAATGAGAATCATCATTAGTTTTACTGCTTTATTTTTCATGGTTACACTCTCCAATATTTCAATTATGATCGTATGAAAAACTAATCTAGGCTTATTTATATAATTTATTTGATGGGTTGTCAAGCCAGTCATAGTCACTGCACAAGGAATAGACTTCCATCAGAAGAGTTTTTAATTCATTTAAATTCTCGAGTCAAATCATTTGTTATTATTTGGAAATCGTTATATAGTTTAATCATAAGAAGCCACCACAATCAAAAAAGCATTAGCGTAATGAATTGGATGCAAGGAAAAAGTCTTTAGATGTTTATCCTTATGATAGCGGATAAGACGTTTCAAATAAGTGGATAACTTCATACTCATGACTTCTAATCGGCTTCAATGAAGCTGTACTTTAAATCATGGATGATCGTTCTTATTATTTTGCTAACCAGAAAGATGAATTGAATTTCGAGTGATTTAGAGCTAAGTAAAATCGACAGCATAAGAAACGTTTTGGTTTCTTTGAGAGAGAAGGAGAAAAAAAGATTAAATAATAGGAATAATTACTAGTTATTTTGCATAAGCTATAATTAATTAATGAAGTGTCATCTATTCATTGTTCATTCGAATAGATTAGAAGGTAAATAAAACTGTATAGAAACGAAATGGTTTTTCATTTTAACGCATCAAATCGTGATAAATGAATCATGGGGTTAGGATCGGGAAATAGGAATCATTTTAAGGAGGAAATCATAATGTCAAAGGTATTATATATTAAAGGAACACCACAAAGTGAAGAAAAATCAAAAAGTTCACATATTGCAAGAACGTTTGTCGAAGAATATAAAAAAAATAATCCAGCTGATGAAGTGATTGAGCTAGAATTATATGGAATGGATGTTCCGTTAATTGATGCCGACGTGCTAAACGGGTGGGAAAAATCAAGAGCAGGTCAACCATTAACAAGTGAAGAAGCACGAAAAGTCACAGCTATTAATGACTTTACTCATCAATTCATGAATGCTGATAAATTTATCATTCAATCTTCAATGTGGAACTTAGGGATTCAACCCTTATTAAAAGCATATTTTGATACAGTGATGGTTGCAGGTCAAACATTTAAATATACAGCTGAAGGACCAGTTGGATTAATGAAAGGTAAAAAAGCCATTCATATTCATGGATCAGGTGGTGTTTACTCAAACACAACAGGAATCGAACATGCTGATTCATATGTGACAGGAGCATTACGATTCATGGGAATCGAAGTTGCTCCAACAATCTTTATTGAAGGAATCGATTATGACCCATCACAAAAAGATGCGATCATGTCACGAATCACTGAACAAGCTAAAGAAGTCGCTAAACAGTTTTAATAGCTAACTTAAAGCTTGTTAAAACTATAAATACACTATTAAAAAGCAACGATTAATCTGTACCCTTTGTCAAGGACAAAGAAAAAAAACCTAAGCAACTTGAAGCTGATTTCTGTATCCTACAGGAGTCAGCTTATTTAAATTCCATTGATATCTAAAGTTGTTATGGTAATCTATATAATCTTTAATTTCGATGAATAAATCATCAAATGACATTTGATTCGTAATCTCTGCTTCATCTTTTAAATGCCCAAAAAATGATTCTTGTGGAGCGTTATCCCAACAATTACCCTTTCTTGACATGGATTGTTGAATTCCTAATTCTTTTACTTGATTCGAAAATTGTGGACTAGTATAGTGTACTCCCTGATCGGAGTGAATGATCGTTTCTTTCATTAATTGGACAGTCGGATTTTCTTGAAGTTTTTTCAGTGTTTGGAGAACAAAATCTATCTTTAAATGATCACTTAATTGAAAGGCTAAAACTTCATTCGTTGCACTATCTAAAATGGTAGAGAGATAGGCAGTTTGACCCTTTCCATATTTTAAATAAGTGATATCGGTTAATAGAACTTTGTAAGGTTCTGATGGTCTAAACTTACGGTTAACAAGATTTGGACAAACGCGATGTGCTTGCGTAGCTTTAGCGAGTTTACGATAGGGATTATTTCGACGAACTTTACTCAACAATTCATATTTTTTCATGATGCGATGAATAGATTTTAGGTTAAAGGAGATGTTGAATTCTCCTTTAAGAACCATCGCTACTTGGCGAATTCCTTTGTTCTTTCGTCCTTTGAAATGAATGGCTTGTTGAATCACTTCTAAACGTTGTTGTTCGTCTTTTAGTCGCTTTAAGCGTGCTTTTTCAGCGCATGACGAAAAATAACGATAATAACCTGATCTTGAAACACCAAGACTATCGCATAAATGAGAAATTAAAGAGTTAAATTTAGTTGATGTCTGGCTCACCACTTGATGAATCATTTGAAACCTTACTTCTTTAGAGACTATTCTAGCATTTTTCTCACGAGTCTCAACTTTTTTAATAATTCGTTCTCAATCCTTAAAACTTCTAATTCGGCTTGCGTACGTAACAACTTTTCTTCTATCGTTAACTCTCGCTTTAGAGGTCTTCCAGAATTGGTAGTACGACTATCATCCAATCCTAATGGCCCCTGAGTTTTAAAGGCTTGTTTCCAACGTTTAGCTGCAGAATTCACACGCTGCATACCAAGCATCTCAACATTGAATCCATAGTATTCGAATATCTCTCGAGGAAACTTTCCTTTCTCGCTCATCGCAATAAAGTTTTCCTTAAATTCTTTTGTATAAGTAATCCCTTTTTCAGACACTGACTTAACATAATCGTTTTGTTTGAGTTGTTCAATCTCTTGCGATGTAAATAACTTCTTGCTCATCTGAAATCCTCCTAAAATCTAATAGTTTATATGATAGCAAAAAGACCCTAGAGGGTAGACTTTTTTTACTTGTCTACTCTCTAGGGTACATTTTAGATTAAGTCGTTGCTTTTTTAATTGATATCGTGAACTTCCTAATTTAAACAATTTTGAATAAATCCATTCCACCATTTTATATGTCGAGTGGGGGAGCTGATCGTTTGTGGCGAGATGTCTTTAGATATGGAAAAAGCCCTAATAGGTGTCTAGGGTGACAACCATTAGGGCTTTAATTGAATTATATAATTATAAGAAGAGAGAATGAAAAAAGATTTAGGAGAGAGTATTTTATAAATACTTAAGGGGAATTACACTTATGTTATGGAAAGAATTTTAAAATTTTATTCAGGTGAGTTAAAAATATTTATTTTTATAGAAACAGATAAGTAGTCTACATGTAAGGTGTAGTATAAAAACGATAACCACTTTACGTACCAAAACATTCTATCGTCCAGGGGTCCCCTGCCATGCGAAGCATGTCTCCTCCTTTGGTAGGGAAGGGGTCCCCTGCCATGCGAAGCATGTTTCCTCCTCTGGCAGGGAATGGGTCCCCTGCCATGCGAAGCATGTTTCCTCCTCTGGCAGGGAATGGGTCCCCTGCCGTGCGAAGCGTGTTTCCTCCTTTGGCAGGAGGTAGGGTAGGAATTTGTCTGATACTGGGTTAATTTGTACGTATTCGTTTTCAATTGTAAAACAAAAGATGAAAAATGATAAATAGTATTAATAATTTTACTTAGAAAACCGTATGATGATTATAGCTAAGGCTAAAAATGTGATAAAAGAACAGACGTTGGAAGATCTATTGATTTAATGTAGAAAGTACTCAAGATTGTGTGCTGAAGAATGTTAGATCAGATTCATTAAAAAAGGGGGGGATAAAGCTGTTACAAAATATATGGTCGGTCTTTATAGAAAGAAAAGACTTCTTTTTAGGCTTATTGGAGGAACATTTGAAGATTTCTCTACTTGCTATTGTGATTGCTATCTTGCTCGGGGGAATGCTTGGAATTTTAATTAGTGAATTTAAAAAAACAGCAAAGCCGACTTTAGGGATCATAAACTTCTTATATACCATTCCGTCAATTTCGATGCTTGGATTTTTAATTCCCTTTTCAGGGATTGGAAATGTTACAGCAGTCATTGCACTGATGGTTTATGCTCTTTTGCCAATGGTAAGAAATACTTACACGGGAATGACGAATGTTGATTCCGCTATTTTAGAAGCAGCAAAAGGAATGGGAAGCACCCGAATACAAGTCCTTTTCAAGATTAAACTGCCACTTGCTATGCCGGTTATTGTGTCAGGTATTCGCAATATGGTGACAATGACGATCGCCCTTGCAGGTATCGCTTCATTTATCGGTGCAGGTGGCTTGGGGGTTTCCATTTACAGAGGAATTACGACAAATAATACGGCAATGACTATGATTGGTAGTTTGCTTATTGCGTTACTTGCTTTAGTCATGGATTTTCTGCTCGGTTTCATTGAAAAACGGATGAATAAACATCGTGTGAAAGCGAAGAAGGCAAATCGTATGATGTTAATGACGGCCCTACTGCTTGTTTTGTGTATTGGAATCGTTACATTACGTCCTATTCATAAACAAGATACCATCCACATTGCCACAAAACCGATGACTGAACAATATGTATTAGGTGAAATGTTGGATCTTCTTATCGAACAGAATACAGATCTGAACGTAGAGCTGACGCATGGTGTAGGCGGTGGCACATCGAATATTCATCCCGCAATGGAAAGTGGTGAATTTGATATCTATCCTGAATATACGGGAACAGGATGGAATATGGTTTTGAAACAAGAAGGGTTGTATACCGAAGATTTGTTTGAAACTATGCAGGATGAATATGAACATTCACTTAAGATGCAATGGATGGGGATGTATGGTTTTAATAATACTTACGGTTTGGTTGTCCGCCGTGAAATTGCAAAGAAATACAATATTAAAACTTATTCAGACCTGATGGCTGTATCTAATCAACTTATATTCGGTGCCGAATATGATTTCTTTGAGCGTGAGGACGGGTATGATGCGCTTTGTGATACCTACGGCTTCACATTTAAAAAAACAATAGATATGGATATTGGGCTAAAATACCAAGCCATCAATCAGGAGAAAATTGATGTTATGGTTATTTTCACCACTGATGGCCAACTAAGTGTTTCTGATGTGACTGTTTTAGAAGATGATAAGAATTTCTATCCTTCCTATCGATGTGGTAATGTGATTCGCGCTGAAGTTTTAGCAAAACATCCTGAACTGACAGAGATATTCAACGAGCTGACGGATGTTATTTCCGATAAACAGATGGCACAAATGAACTACGCTGTCGAAAGTGAAGGAAAAGAGCCGAGACAAGTAGCTGAAACATTTTTACAACAGGTAGGTCTTTTGAAATGAGGGATAAAGAATGAGTACAGCGATTGAATTTAAGAATATTAAAAAAGCATATAAAAATCAGATCATTCTTGAAGAATTTAATCTTTCCGTTACACAAGGAGAATTTGTTACCATCATCGGATCTTCAGGATGCGGGAAAACAACAGCCTTAAAAATGATAAACGGATTAATTAAACCAACAAGCGGTGATATTTTTGTGGATGGAGAAAATATTCGAGATAAAAACTTGACGGAACTCCGACGCAATATCGGGTATGCCATTCAGGGGAGTGTTTTGTTTCCACATATGACAGTCGAACAAAATATATCTTATGTTCCCAATCTAATCAATAAGAAAAACAAAGAAAAGACCACCATGGCAGTTTCTAAATGGATGAACATTGTCGGTCTTGATGAAGAATTAAAAGATCGCTATCCATCTGAACTATCAGGTGGACAACAACAAAGAGTCGGCATAGCGAGAGCTTTAGCAGCGTCTCCTGATATTCTTTTGATGGATGAGCCTTTCGGTGCTGTTGATGAAATTACTCGTGGACAGCTTCAAAATGAATTAAAACAAATTCACCAAAAAACGGGGATTACCATCTTATTTGTCACTCACGATATTTCGGAAGCACTGAAGCTTGGCACAAAGGTGCTTGTTATGGATAAAGGAAAGATCGTGCAATATGATGAGCCAAAGACGCTTTTGCGTAGTCCGAATACCGACTTTGTAAAACAGTTAGTCGATCAAGAGAGATGTACTTGTCATTTTCCAGATGAACGTTTAACTGTTTTGGAGCAATGGAGAGATAGCATATAATCTAGGAAGAAAAGCGACTGTTTCACATGTTATTCAATCGATTTAAAAATATTTACTTTTTATTCATCAAGTCTATCCTGCTACCATGACGAACTTAAACTTCATGATCAATATAAGAAAAGGCGAATCATGTTCATCACATCATTCGCCTGATGGATTAATAAATACTCAATCCTTATCTATCACCATGACTGAAGGTGGGATGTATTCATCTAGAACTACGGACTTTGGAGATGTTTTTAATTAGTTATTTGATCAAATAGATCATTAATTAGACATTTTTTGTGAAATAGAAAAGGAAATAGGCGTACCTATTTCCTTTTTATTAAAGACGTTTATTTAAAAACGTTTCGAAATCTTTATTATCGTCCGCAGACACAACCAATGATAACTAAAAGAATAAATAATACTAAAATAAAAGCAAAATTATTATTTGAACAACCAAACATATTTACCACCTCATCTAACATCTAGCACCTTGTGCTCAATATATTATATGTTTTAATTTGTAATTGGTGAAATTATAGAATGGTTTGAAAAATGAATTAAATAGAACTTTCAATAGGTGCGAGCTATGTTATAATTTATAAATTAGTGACGAGAAAGAATTTTATGATAGAGAATGATATTAATTGTATGACTGAAGGGGATTATCTAGAAGGCATCTCATATTCTTTATTTAACAGGGGTGAAAATTGATTAAACTCATCTTTTTGCAATAGGATATAAAACATCAATTTCAATAATCAATGATCTCGCGCTACCAGGCATGACTAAACTTCAATACTCAAAATTAACAACAGAAAACGGATAGGCGAATCATGTCAGAAAAAAATCACATCATTCGCCTTTTCTTATAGATGCTAAGGCTCAAATCGAGCGATTTTCGTCCTTAGCAACATCAACCTAGAACTAAAGCTAACACTAACTAGTCAATCACCCCCTCCCATACGAGACGTATGGTGAGGCGTGGGGCTTGTCTAGTTAGTTTTTTTATCTAATTAAGATTTTTCATGGTAGCGGGAAATATTTAGACATGAAAAAGCCCTAATCGTTGGATGGGGAGATACGACCATTAGGGCTTCATTAAAAGTATATCATTATAAGGAGAGAGAATAAAAAAAGATTTCGGAGAGAGTATTTCATAAATACTGCTCTATGTTATGGAAAGAACTTTCACATTTTATTCAACTAAGTTAAAAAATAGTCATAATTCACTAGAAAATCTTACTACAAGGATATTTGATTTTTACTATATATTGTATATAATTTAATTGTTATGAATGTGAAATGAAAGACAAGAGTATGAGTGTTTCATACTTTTTATAGGAGGGAAAGAGATGTTGTTCAAAGATTGTAACGCTACTTGGATTTACGAACCTAAAGAATATAGTTTATCAGACGAAAAATTAATCATTAAAACAGAACCAAAGACAGATTTTTGGCAAAGAACCTACTATGGATTTCAAAATGATAATGCACCTGCATTACTGATGTCTACCAGTGAAACATATTTTTCTTTTAGTGTGAAAACACAATTTAACAGTAAACACCGATTTGATCAATGTGGTGTGATCATTTATCAAGATAGTGATAATTGGTTTAAGGCATCTATTGAATATGAAAATGAGGACTACCAACGATTAGGGAGTGTCGTGACTAATCACGGCTATTCAGATTGGGCAACAACAGATATCCCAGCTCAACAAAAAGAAATGTATTATAGACTCAGCCGACGTGGGAGTGACTACTGTATAGAAAATTCATACGATGGTGTTCATTATAAACAAATGAGAATTTTCCATCTATTTGAAGGGCAGGGCGAAATACGAATTGGAGTATATGCTTGTAGTCCAGAAGATTCCTCATTTGAAGCAACTTTTACAGACATCGAATGGACAGAATGTAAATGGGACGAACATAAATAATAATCATTAACTGAAAATGTAAACGGATAGGCGAATCATGTTCACACATCATTCGCCTTTTCTTATGGATGCTAAGACTCAAATCGAATGATTTTCGACCTTAGCCTAAATCCTCATGAATCCAAGTGTTCACTAAACATCTATCCCTATTAGCAACCACATCCTGCGGCTGTTGGCGTGCGAGGGCTTTTTTTATCTAATATAGATCATTCTTAGTAGCGGGACTTTAATAATGAGACATCTTCATAGTAGAGAGGGGTTTCCAACCCAAACGGTTGCAGGGCAACGGATTGGGTTGGAAGGATATTGAATCTCAGTTATTTAACAGGGGTTGGTTTTTATTAAATTGATCTTCTCATTCAAGAGAGTATTTAGATAAAAAGGCGATAAGAAAACCCACACGACACGAGTGTGGTGTGGGTATCCTTATCTTTTGAGACAGGATATAAAAGGACAGACTTTACTAATCATGGATGTCCCGCTACAAGAGGGCATCAAATTTCATATCCTAAAACAGTCACTAACGATCCATCCCACCTAGTTACCCGCCTATTTCATCCGTCGGGTGAGGTTTGGCTTGATATTTAGTTTTATATTTAATCTGAAAAATTTATTGTAGCGGGACTTTAAGGTGTCACCTGTAACAGCAGTTATCTTATTCCCCATTTTATAACCAAGGAGTAAAAGTTATTACAAATACTTTACAGTTTATTAACTGACTTCATATTAGTTAAAGGGGAATTTTGTTATAATTTATTTATGAGCAATATGTTAATAGTTAGAGGGAGATGTGAAAATGGAGAAACTTTATCTTAGAGACTTACTTCATTTTAGTGAAGAAGAATACGGGAATGTTAAAATTAGATTTAATCAATCTAATGGTTATGATGATCCTATGGACTTATATCAGCATAATCCAGATATCGTTAATAATCAGTGGCTATTTTGGCGAAGTAAACAACGTTATTTTCAAGTAGGACAGATTGCTATCTGTTTATTAAAGTTATCATATGATACTTGGTTATTTACGACTATTAAAAAAGTGACAAAAGATTTCAATCTCTATGATGGGATTAATTATGAAGGTGAGGAGTTAGAGAAATATAAATCTTATTTTGGACGAGTAGTTATTAAATACCGTAAGACGTTCCAGGCACAAGGATGTTACTATGGATCAATCTGTGATGATTTGGAAGTTCAACAAATACTACCAGCCATTTTTGATGGTAATGATTTTCCAGGATATGACAAAGTTAGATTATCCTATGGGCAGTTGGAGACGGTTTTAAATCGTGGTAAGAGAGATTGGATTGCAGCATTAGAAAATCAAAAGGCAGTGTATTTAATTACTGATAAAGAAAGTGGGAAAATGTATGTAGGTTCTGCCACTAGTGATTATGGAATGTTATTACAACGATGGAGAAGTTACATAGCCAATGGTCATGGTGGAAATAAAGAGTTGATAGAATTAGTCGAGAGGAAAGGCATTGATTATATAAAAACAAACTTTTACTATTCTATTCTTGAAAATTATAATGCCAAAGTAGATGATCGTGTCATCTTGGAAAGGGAATCTTGGTGGAAAGAAACATTGCAAACTAGGACTTTTGGTTATAACAGTAATTAAAAATATAAAATTTTGTCTATATCAATAATCTTTGAAACACAGATACAGAGTATTATTGAATTAATCAATCCCGCTACCAGTTTTGATCTAACTTCATCCTGCCTAATAACATCAATAAAAGGATAGGCGAATCATGTCAAAAAAAGAGTGACATCATTCGCCTTTTCTTATGGATGCTAAGACTCAAATTAAACGATTTTCATTCTTAGCGAATCTCCTTACTAAAATTGAAAATCACTAAACCCAATAGTAATGAAGATAAATATTCTGACATATGATTAGATTGAATGAATTAAATATTTTTAGTTATTATTTAACAAAAAAGCCTATTTGAATGACGTTTAACTAGAATAGTGATAACTCCCTAACGAAGATAAAAATAGGGTTATTAGATTAGACATGATTATCAAATAAATAAAATAATGATGGCAGGTGAGAATAATGATAGAAGATTCCAATGAGATGATTGATTTCTCTGAAGATGAAATGGTACAAATGTTAAATGAAATAAGTCAACTTGTAGGAAAACATAATGCAATTCAATTATCGTCTGCTGCTATTGCGGCGAAAGAGAGTAATGCTCTTGCAAATAATGTTGAGTTCTGGAAATGGATGGGGAGAAATTACGATAAATCAGGGATTTTTGACTCAAGTATATCAATGCAACAATACATTTCACAAGGGGCAGGAAAAGAAGAATGGATGATAAAGCAACTACAAGGTAAAGGATATGAATGGGATTGGATAACAGCACAAAGAGAGAGTGCTAAAAAGATTTTCAATACATATGATGCTGGTGATGTGGCTAATAGAGCGGCGAGTGATGTGACTGAAAGAAGTATTTTAACTAGAAAAAGTAGCGAGTATCAGATGAAAGCTTATACAAGTAAATCAAATCCACACTTAAAGAATACACCGAAGGAAATGAATATTGTAACCAACATTGAAAAAGTAGATGTTATCAAGGCTAATCAATATGAAAGTGTTGAAGAGTTCCAAGATATACAAACTATAAAAAATGCAACGAATGAACGATTAGAACAAATAAAAGATGGTAAAGCATATACCGCGTATAATTTTAGAAATGTAGCTGGAACGATGGCAAAGGCGGGATTAGTTGGATGTACAATTGGAATTAGTACAGAGGCTATTAGTTCTTATAGATCATGGAAAAATGGACAACTGACAACTGACGAGTATTTGAAGGAACTCTTAAAATCAGGTGGTGATGCAGGAGTGAGCGGGGGAGTAACGGCAGGTGTTATGATTCCTGTTTCAGCAGCCATTACTGCTGCAGGAGCATCCACCTTTTTGACTATTCCTGTAGCATTTGTTGTTGGAGAAACTGTTAATAAAGTGGTAGCACCATGTTTTGCGCGTGGAGCGTATAGAGAGATTTTATCTAAAGCTAAGTATTATCAAAACGTTGAAAATGTATATGATGATTTGGTTGATAGTATGCAGTATGCGTCAGAACAATACTATGATTTTGTAAGTCATATCAGCCAACAGAATGTTATTCATCAGGAAGTTAAGAAAAGTAGCATGAAGATGAATGAAGAATTAAAGAATTTATATGATTCTATATAGAAACAGAAATGTATTTCATCATTTTATATCAGTCTTAGTTGAGCAATTACTTTAATACTAAGGCAGACTATAGTCCAGCTAAAAGTTTTCCGATATGAAAAACTTATCTGGACTTATATATATAAGGAGACGGAGGTAGGGTTGGATGGAAAATATGATCATAGAGGATGTTAATTATTTATGTCAGCAATCGTCTGGACGTATAAATATAATTTTATCTGGAATGATAGCATTAATGAATGACACTGATGGGAAGGTAGCTATGCTTGAGTCTCAGAAGTGGTTTCAAAGAATGGTGAAAACTGTTACTGGGAAAAATAAGCTAACGCAAGATGAGATACAGAAAAATCATGACAAGTTAAATGCCTATATGTCACAAGCTATAGCTGAATTATACAATAGAAATTGTATTGATCATCAGGTAATGTTGAGTTTAGGAACCCAATTAAATGAAATTTATATAGATCATTTGCAACTTAAGAACATGTTAGGTTCATTTGTTAGTAAACTTAACGAAAAAATTGATAGTATTGATAATTTTCATATGTTAATAACAGAAATCGAACAAGGTGTTTATTCGCAAACGTCACCAATTATTTCAATCTGTAAGGTGATTTCTCAATTTGATAGTCGAATTTTAGAGGATGATAGAAAATTAGATATTCTTACGCGAAATCTAATAGCACAGAAAATCATTAATGAAGAATCTATTTATCTAACCGATTATCTTATGGAAGTTCTTGAAATGCCAGTAGATGAATTTGGACAGATATATTTAGAGTTGAGTACAATCAATAATAATTTCATGGCTAATATTATTCTTAAAACGATGGATAAATATTGTTTCTTATCTGATATAGAAAGAAAATTAAAAAATAAGGATACTTTAATTAGAGAAGTTATACAAAAAGAGGGGCTTGTTGATACAGCGAGTTTATGTATTAATGAAATTTATCATGATTTTATAAGCAGCAAAATTGCTATTAATACTAATCGTATTAGAAGTAAAGGGAAGGAAGATGAAGGGGAGTTTGATGAGAAAGAAAAGGTAGTTATTGAAAGCAAATTTGATCGTGATTATGAAGAGGTTAAAAAGGATTTTCCTAGGATTGTTGAAAGTGAGCATAAGGTGGTTCAGTACAATATCGCTGTTTGTTATCATGATGGTTGTGGTGTAGTTCGTGACGATAGAAAAGCTAGAAAGTGGTTAATAAAATCAGCACAACAGGGGTATAGTTGTGCAATAAAAAAATTAGACGAGTGGTATGGAGAAGATTATTCTGAATAATTAATCTAAAAAGTAGAAAAAAATGAAGTGTGTGCATCAGTCATGAAAGAGGCTTAATACAAATTAAGGTCATCCTATTTCGCTTTCTACAGAAAAATAGAGTTATCATTAAACACTTAATTCATGTGTTGTTTCGTCTAATACACACAGTTTCGGCTTGGGCGATTGATGTTTAGTGGTTTGATTAATGAAGATGATTTCTAGTAGCGGGATTAAAGTATTTAGAGATCATCTTAGTACAGGGGAACTTCCAACCCAAACGGTTGCAGGGCAACGGATTATTTAATCTCATGGATTTAACAGAGATTAGCTTTTATTAAATTGATCTTCTCATTCAAGAGAGCCCTTTAGATAACAAGGTGATAAAAAAACCCACACGACACTTTGTATCGTGTGGGTTTTCGTATCTTTTGAAACAGGACATAAAAAGAAGGTTGAATAACCAAGTGAGTCCCCCTACTAACTGTTATCTAACTACATGTTCCCTAAAAGACTCATCTACTTCTGCCAACATCCTAGCGGATGTTCAGGTTCGGTGGATTTTTTAGTTAGGGTTATTTGGATATAGAGATTTTATGACAACAACAAAAGGATAGCCGAATCATGTTCACACATCATTCGCCTTTTCTCATTGGATTTTTCATCCATGAATAAGAGGAGTCACTAAACATTCGATCCACCAGTGCCACCATACTAGCTTATGGTGAGGATGTGGGCTTGATATTTAGTTTAACATTGAGGCGATTAAAACAAGAACCTCTACATTTATAAAATGAAATATCGTTATTTTTGGATAATATTGTATAATAAAATCAACTCAGAAACAGATTGGAGAGGAATGTTAGCATGGTAAAGCGAATCTTTTTGTTTGTATTAGGTATTATCATAATTCAATTCAGCGCTTCTTTAGGTTATTTAACTTTAAATTTTGTTTACATGAATAAAAATTTAACTTCAGAATTTCCGTTACTATTGAATGGATACATGTATTCATATATGTTAATAGGATTTTTAATATTTGCGATTGGAATACTTGACTGGATCCTGGAAAAAAGAAAATAAATTTATTCGATTTATAAGTGTTAATTTGTGTTTAGGTGTTGAAGAGATAAATATAATCTAATAAAAATATTTCTTGATTAATTTCTAAAATAATTTACTTAAGATTTCCAAATAAAAAAGGTGTTCTAATTTAGAACACCTTTTTAAAATAGAACCAAAAATAACACATAATCACTGAATATCCACCTCCCCATGACTACATCCAAGTGAATTTTTTAAGCAGGTAGATGTGTTATTTAGTTTTACATTTAATCTGAGAAACTTATTGTAGCTGGATATTTTTAAACATGAAAAAGCCCTAATCGTTGCATGAAAGATACAACCATTAGGGCTTCACTTGATTTATATAATTATAAGGAGAGAGAAGAAAGTAAGAAAAGATTTAGGAGAGTATTTCATAAATACTTGGGGGAATTACATCTATGTTATAGGAATAAATTTCAATTTTTATTCAAGTAATTTAAAAAATATTTACTTTTTATTAATCAAGATGATCCCGCTACCATGAAGAACTTAAACTTCATGATCCATGACTAAAAACAGAAAAAAGAGACCTAAATGGTCTCCTCAAAAAAGAAAAGATTAAAAAAAGAAAAAGAAAGTAAACACCAAACGTAAAAACAGTAAAAGATTATAAAGGATCGTGTTTGTGTAATTTTACTTACACGACACATTATATGGTTGTTAATGGGTATATATGCTACTTAATACATTAATAGTTTAAAAAAATTATGTCCTAATATTCAAAGAGGGACTTCCGATCCAAACAGTTGCGAGGCAACGGATTGGGTTGGAAGGTTATTTTAATCTCTGTTATTTAACAGAGATTAACCTTTATTAAATTCATCTTCTCGTTCAAGAGAGCCTTTAGATAGTAAGGTGATAAGAAAACCCACACGACACAAGGTGCGGTGTGGGTATCCATGAATAATAGAGATTTGAGTATATATTTGGTATAATAAGGATGTTAGTAATATAGGAGGGAGATAAATGATCAAAAAAATTGGGATGATACTGATGATACTTTTATTAGTTGGCTGTCATTCAGTACAGAACACAGATAATACGATTGTTTATTCTTTTAAAGGAGAAAGTGAGGATCTAATTTTAAAT
Source organism: Turicibacter sp. TJ11 (assembly GCF_021497505.1). Taxonomy (NCBI): domain Bacteria; kingdom Bacillati; phylum Bacillota; class Erysipelotrichia; order Erysipelotrichales; family Turicibacteraceae; genus Turicibacter; species Turicibacter sp. TJ11. Next base: position 697,629 of record NZ_CP069349.1, read on the forward strand.
AATGGAGTTGTAGTTCTATCACCAACACAACAAATTCTTTATGGGGGGGAATTGCAGTTTAAACAGGAAAACTTATCAAGTCTCTTGAATTATTCAATGGAATTTTTCACTTTATCTGATGAAGGAAAAGAGACTTTATTAATCTCTAAAGTAAGTGATATGACCGAAGGTAATGGACGGTCTATACAGGATCATCAAGCATTATCAAGTGTAATAGCTGAAAATAAATTGACAAATCATCTTCAAAACAATATAGAGAATGATTTTTATTTTGAGTTGACTGTGACTAAAACAAATGGAGATAAACAAAGTTATCAAATAAAATTAGATGTGACAAAAGTAACTCCAGGAGATAATCAATAGTAGTGGTTGATTAGTTTCTTATTTAATAAAGAGTGTTCTTAGTAGCGGGATGTTAATACTTAGAGATTATCATAGTAGAGAGGGAACTTCCACCCCAAACGGTTGCAAAGGAACGGATTGGGGTGGAAGTTATTTTAATCTCATACATTTAACAGGGATGATTTTTTATTAAATTCATCTTCTCATTCAGGAAATAATTTTGATAACAAGGTGATAAGAAAACCCACACGACACAAGATGTGGTGTGGGTTTTCTTATTCTTTTGTGACAGGATATAAAAAAGAGTTTGATTAACTCGATGCCTCCCGCTACAAGGATTGATTTAAATAAATGACTCCTAACTATCCATCCACTCGGCTTCTATCCTAGCGTATATTCAGGTGCAGTGGATGTGCTAGTTAGAGGTGCTTGGGTTACAACAGAAAATTGATATTTATTGTACAATTAAGATAAAAGGGTGATTAAAGGGATTAAATAACAGGATGTTCTGTACTGTTTTCAACAAGCAAAATGAAGCATGAAGTACTCTCGTGATAATAAAAGTAAAAAAGCCCATAACCTTAGTTATGGGCGAGGAAATTATCGGTTTCTGATAGAAAGATAATCTCTCCAAAATTAACATATAAACTTTCTTCTCCTGTTTTTACGTTTCGCACATAGGTTTGAAAGTGGTAATCTGAATTCAGTAATCCCTCTAATAAAGCACCAAAAGGTGTCAGGTGTTTGCTGTAAGAAAAGAACACAAAGGTTTCATCTTGAGAAAGAGCCTTTGGAACGTAACCTGGTGAAAACTTTGCATCATATGTTCCGTAGAAATTTTTGATTAACATGCTTTCATCCGTAATGACATCTTTTAAGTATAAACTACCATCTTCTTCGTAAAGTCTATCTTCAGCCGTTGGGGAGTGAACACGCCAATCTTCTTCTAAACCGAGGGTGGAAATTCCAAGAGAGGTTGCTATTCCATCCTCATTTAATTCAAAAAGTCCCCAATCTTCTAATGTGTCATCATAGGCTTCAAAAATAAGACGGTTATTGGCTTTATCATAGGTAATACCCGAAACGTTTCCATTATCAATAGAATCTTGATGTTGGTAGAGTAATTGTTCATTCTCTAAATTAGCTTGAGCGGTATAAATTTTCAAAATGGAATCTGTATCACGTCGGGTATATATAATTTGACCGGTTAACTCATTTAAAACATCTTGATTGTATTGTCCCCCGACACATCCCCATGCAAACAATGAGAGTAAGCCAATGATCACAATAGCCAGACTGAACCTAATTATTTTCAATACTTTCATTTTTTATGTCTCCTTATCGGTTAATTTTTACTTATCAGGAACTATATTAGTCTTATCCTCTTGATTATATCATAAAAATAGGAAAAACTTTACATTTTACAACCATAGAGTAAAATTTAGTTATGTAAAAATTAAGGTATTTTACTCTTTTCAACTCCAAAACTGAGACTGTTGACTAAGCATCCATCCCTTTTCTCCCCATATCGTGCCGATATTGGGGCGGTGGGGTGGTTGCTTAGTTTTTTTATCTAACAAAGAGCGTTCTTAGTAGCGGGACTTGAATACTTAGAGATTATCATAGTAGAGGGGAGTTTCCATCCCAAACGGTTGCAAGGCAACGGATTGGGTTGGAAGGTGTTTAAATCTCATGTATTTAACAGGGATTAGCTTTTATTAGATTAATCTTCTCATTCAAGAGAATTTTTAGATAACAAGACGATAAGAAAACCCACACGACACAAGGTGCGGTGTGGGTATCTTTATTCTTTTGAGACAGGATATAAAAAAGGAATTTTAATAACAAGAGGTATCCCGCTACCAGAATTGACCTAACTACATTTCCCCTAACTCACCATCCACTCGGCTTCTATCCTAGCGGGATATTCAGGTGTGGTGGATGTCTTAGTTAGGGTACTTTGATATAAGGGGTTTTATGATAACAGTAAAGTGTTATCATATGTACGGCTCTTCTCTATAACTATTAGCAGGACAGATGAAGAGAAAAAATATAATTTTCTATTGACTTTTAAATAATTACTTTTTATAATTACCGTATAATTAAATAAATCTTCAGGGCAGGGTGAAATTCCCTACCGGCGGTACAGCCCGCGAGCCGTAAGGCATGATTCGGTGAAACTCCGAAGCCGACAGTATAGTCTGGATGGAAGAAGATAAGAGATGTTTATATAGATTAACTATATACTTTTTCTGATGCTTATTTGCTCTGGAATATTTTAAATATTTCAGAGCTTTTTTAGGTTGAGTATATATAATCTAATAACTGTTTAAAAGGATTTGTTTTTAATCATTAATTATTAAGTCTAATTGGTCAATGGAGACTTGTAATGAATGAGTTAATAATTCTTTTAATAGTTTAATGATCTAAAAGCCCTGATTATTAAATCGGGGCTTTTTCTTTTGTTCTAAATGCCCGAATTTTAAGGAGGATAAGAGTTTGGATGAACAATATATGCAGATCGCTCTGGAGTTAGCCCAAAAGGGAAAAGGTCATGTAAATCCAAATCCATTAGTTGGAGCAGTCATTGTCAAAGATAACCAGATAATTGGATCAGGATATCACCAAAATTATGGTGAGGCTCATGCGGAAGTTAATGCACTTAATAGTTTAAAAACTTCTGCTAGAGGGGCTACTCTGTATGTAACATTAGAACCATGTTGCCATTATGGAAAAACTCCTCCATGTGTAGATTTAATTATTAAACATCAAATTGCAAAAGTTGTCATTGCCTGTTTGGATCCGAATCCACTCGTTTCGGGAAAAGGTGTTCGAAAATTAAAAGAGGCAAGTATTGAAGTTGTTGTAGGTGTGTTAGAAGAAGAGGCGATTAAAGTTAATCAGATTTTTATGCACTACATAAAAACTAAAAAGCCATTTGTTTTATTTAAAATCGCCATGACTTTAGATGGTAAAATCGCGACAGCTAGTGGTGATTCTAAATGGATTAGTGGACAACAATCACGTCTTGAAGTTCAGCAGTTGAGAAATGAACTGATGGCCATCATGGTAGGAGTGAATACAGTGATTAAGGATGATCCGTTATTAACTTGTCGAATTCCAGATGGACATCATCCTATAAGAATAATTGTCGATAGTTCATTAAGAATCCCCTTATCATCAAAAGTTATTCATGATAAAGCGGCAAAAACCATCATTGCAACAACTGATCGTTCTCCTATGAATAAACGTTACCAATTAGAAGAGTTAGGTATTGAAGTATTGGTAATTAAAAAGAAAAATAATCGTGTCGATTTAAATGACTTAATGACAGTATTAGGGGAATTAGGCATTGATAGTGTGTTACTTGAAGGTGGAGCTGCGTTAGCCTATTCAGCTTTAGAAGCAGGAGTTGTCAATAAAGTTCAAGTATATGTGGCACCTAAGTTAATTGGAGGAGAACAAGCCAAAACTCCAATTGGTGGGGATGGGGTTTCTAGGTTACAAGATGCTTTTAAACTTTCAGATTTAAACGTGCGAAGAATAGGAGAAGATATTGTATTAGAAGGAGATTTAATGTAGGACGGAGGAGTTAAATGTTTACTGGAATTATTGAGGAAGTAGGCACGATTAAAGGAATTAAAAAAGGAGAAAAGTCATCTAAACTAACTATCGTAGCTCATAAAGTCTTACAGGAAACAATGCTAGGAGATAGTATTGCTACGAATGGAGTGTGTTTAACCGTTACTAAGTTAGGTCAAGACTGGTTTGAAGCGGATGTCATGGCTGAAACTTTGCGTCGTAGTAATTTAAATGACTTAGTGCTTGGTAGTTCAGTCAATTTAGAACGTGCTATCCAATTGAAGAGTCGTTTAGGTGGTCATCTTGTCAGCGGTCATATTGATGGTTTAGGCCAAATTGTTTCAAAGAGAAAAGAAGATAATGCGACGTGGATAACAGTGAAGGCTCCTTATCATCTCTTGAAGTATGTTGTAGAAAAAGGCTCTATTGCAATTGATGGAATTAGTTTAACAGTTGCAACAGTTGAGGAAACGTGTTTTTCAGTTTCAATTATTCCACATACAGGTCAGGAGACTACTTTATTAAATAAAAAGCTAGGAGACTCAGTTAATTTAGAAGTTGATATGATTGGTAAATATGTTGAGAAATTTTTAAACTTTCAATCTAAAACTATTTCAAACACTAGTACGATTAGTGAAGAATTTTTAAAAAATCATGGTTTTTTATAAGGAGGAATTAGATGTTTAATCAGATTGATGAGGCAATTGAAGCCATTAGACAAGGAGAAATGATCATTGTTTTAGATGATGAAAGCCGAGAGAACGAAGGAGATTTATTAATGGCAGCTGATTTAGTGACAGCTGAATCCATTAATTTTATGGCGATGTATGGACGTGGATTAATTTGTATGCCCATAGAAGAGAATTTAGCTCATAAATTAAACCTTCATCCAATGGTACTAGAAAATACAGATCATCATGGAACGGCATTTACAGTATCAATTGATCACGAAGAGACAAGTACTGGAATTTCTGCTTATGAGCGAGCCTTAACCATACAAAAGGTATTGGAAGAACAGAGTCAGGCGATTAATTTTAAACGTCCCGGACATATGTTCCCGTTAATTGCTAAAGAAGGAGGTGTTTTAATCCGACCAGGACATACTGAAGCAGCTGTTGATTTAGCGAAGTTAGCAGGACTTAAAGGGGCTGGTGTCATTTGCGAAATCATGAAAGATGATGGAGCAATGGCAAGACGAGATGATCTCCTTGAATTTGCTAAACAACATAATCTCAAAATTATTACTATTAAGGACTTAGTTGATTATCGTTTATCACAATTGGTAAGCCGAGTTGTTCAAACGGAAATGCCGACTAAATATGGTGATTTTCAAATGTATGGCTTCATTAATAAGGAAAATGGTGAACATCATGTTGCTTTAGTAAAAGGCGAAATTAATGAAAAAACTCCAGTTTTATTACGTATTCATTCTGAATGCTTAACAGGGGATACTCTAGGATCTAAACGTTGTGATTGTGGAGAGCAGTATGATGCGGCTATGAGGAATATCGCACAAAATAATAGTGGTGTACTTCTTTACATGAGACAAGAAGGAAGAGGTATTGGATTAATTAATAAGTTAAAGGCTTATGCTCTACAAGATCAAGGATTTGATACTGTTGAAGCTAATTTGAAATTAGGATTTCAAGCGGATATGCGTACGTATGATGTGGCCTCTGCTATATTAAAGGATTTAGGCGTTAAAAAGATTCAGTTAATGACAAATAACCCTAGAAAATTAGAGGCGTTACAAAATTATGGATTTGAGTTAGTGGAACGCATTCCTATTCAAATGAATCATAATGAAAAAAATGAGTTTTATTTAAAAACAAAAAAAGAAAAATTAAATCATTTATTTAATTAAATCAAAAGGAGAGAGTTAAAATGAAAATGTATGAAGGAAATTTAGTCGCACAAAATTTGAAAGTTGGAATTGTGGTTGGACGATTCAATGAATTTATTGTTTCAAAATTATTAGGTGGTGCTATTGATGGATTAAAACGTCATGGGATGACTGAGGAAGATATTGAAATTGCTTGGGTTCCTGGTGCTTTTGAAATACCGCTTGTCGCAAAGAAGATGGCGAATACAAAGAAATATGATGCTGTTATTTGTTTAGGAGCAGTTATTAAAGGATCGACACCTCATTTTGATTATGTTTGTGCTGAAGCGTCAAAGGGAATTGCATCAGCTTCATTAGATACAGAAATTCCAGTTATCTTTGGCGTTTTAACAACAGATACAATTGAACAAGCTATTGAACGTGCAGGAACAAAGGCGGGGAACAAAGGTTACGATTCGGCAATGACTGCTATAGAGATGGCGAACTTATTAAAAGTGATGAACTAAGTTTTTAAAATAATAAAATAAATGCAGGTTATCGGATAGGCGAATCATGTTAAAAAAGAGTGACATCATTCGCCTTTTTTTATCTAATCACAATCCTTCATCGTAGCGGGAAAACCTACTGATGAGGTGTTCATCTCAATATCAAGACATTGAAAAAGCCCCAATGATTGCAAAGCAATGATTGAGGCTTTTTCGTTATCCATCCCACGATATTCATAAAGACGATCTATAACGGTTCAATCTTAAAAGACTGAACGGTTATGGATGCTGATTTCTAAAGGTAGATCTTCTGATTATATAAAAAATCATCGTAGCAAGATGATAAGAAAACCCACACGACACAACGTGCGGTGTGGGTATCATTATCTTTTGAGGCAGAATATAAAAGACAGGCTTTACTAATCAGGAATATCCCGCTACAAGCATTACTTTTAGTACATTTCCCCTAACGATCCATCCACTCGGCTTCTATCCTAACGGATATTCAGGTACGGTGGATGTCTTAGTTAGGAGTTGTTTAATATAGCGGTTTTAATCATAACAGAAAAAGGATAGGCGAATCATGTTCACACATCATTCGCCTTTTCTTATGGATGCTAAGGCTCAAATCACATGATTTTCGTCCTTAGCGAATATCTTATTAAACGAGGTGATCACTAACCATCCATCCCTTTTTCTCCCCATATCGTGCCGATAGTGGGGCGGTGGGGTGGTTGCTTAGTTTTTAGCTCTGTTAGATAAAAATATTGAAAAATAAAAAATTTTAAAATTTAGAAATCCTCTTTTATTAGTATAAATGTTAAAATTGCCAAACAAAACATAGCGATTGCATTTATATAGAATGGCGTTTCATGAGAAATATACTCATATATCATTCCACCTATTAAAGGCCCTACAATCATTCCTAATTCACATACTAATGTATATGTTCCATATATTTGCCCTTTATAGTATTTAGCATTAACTTGAGTGTATATGCCCTTTTCGGAAAGGGTATAAAGATTGGCTCCTATTGAGGATATCAACCATAATAATGATAATATCAAAATTGATGTAACCATCGGAGTAATAATTGTTACTATACTACAAATTATTATACCAATAATCATAGATTTCTTTTTTCCAATATTATCTGAAAGTTGTCCAAATTTGTGTGCATATAAACTTTCAGATAAGAGAGCAGGGAAAAATGCTATTCCTAATATTACGATATTATTAGAAAACTTTTCTTGCATATATATCATAAAAATAGGACTCAACATAGAGGATAAAATTGAACCAATAAAAATTATTGATAATAGTCCAATATTTTCTTTTGAAAATCTCTGTTTTCCATAATTGTTAGTTAAAAAACTATGTTTTGTCTCTTCGAAATTCTTAATTACTATAACTAACCCATATAATGAAGATATAGAAAAAATCATAAATAATAATTTCCAGGCTTTAATGAATGGAACAATGGAAAGTATGATAAATGATAAAATACATCCGTATAGATTTCCAGTAGACTTTGCTGAATTTATTTTTCCAAATCGTTCTGAAATATTATTTGATTCAGTTGTATCGGCTATGATTGTATATACAGAAATCGTCATCAAAGCTATTGCAATGCCTTGAATTATTCGAGCTACATACAGAGATAAAATCGTATTTGAATTTGAAAATAAGATAAATGATATTGAGAAAGAAATGATAGCGCTAATTAAGATAAATTTTCTACCTACCTTATCAATCAAACTTCCTATAATGGGTCTCATGATTATGAGTATAAAAGAAATAACCGAAAAAAGTCCTGTTATTTGAATCGCATTCATATCTACGCTTTTACTATATATAGGTAATAAAAAAGAAATTACTCCTCCAGATAATGAAGTTAAAATCAATATTTTTCTTAATCCAAAATTTTCTCCCCTGGCATTACTCATATTTTCTCTCCTTTTTATAATGAATAAACCAATTATATCAGAATTAACATTTTTTAACAATTATCAATCTTAGATATCTATAGTACTGAAGTGGAATCAGATTTTTCTTTATTTCTTAGACATACTATTTAATCACATACATTAGTAAAAATCATCAATAAAAACAAGTAACTTATCTAAATAATGCGGTTCTAATTTTATAATCTTCAATATTTAGCTCTAATTGACTGGAAACTGTTTGAAGAAGCATATTTTTTCCTTTCAATACTTCCTTATCATCTTTGAAATATTCTAACCATTTCATCCAATATAAATAGTTAACTAAATACTTAGTCGAAACCCCTTTAAATCGAGCCAGCCAAAGTTTTAGACGACTATGAAAAGAATTGAGACGTTGAATATTATAGAAGTCATCCGTTCTACGCTTTCCACTCTCAATTCGCTTGTGCTCTAATCCAAAATCCTCAACAAATTTAATATAACTTTGATGACTATCCGTACACAGAATAGAGCCGACTTCAATATGCCCCTCTAATGCACGACTTAAATCAGAACTTTTTATTCGCCCCTTACAAACGAGCTCTGCATAGATATTTCCTTGGCGGTCTAAACCTGTTAACACACAAACCTGTTCAGAACTAATCCCACGCTTCGTTACTTCTCCACCACGTTTACGAGAAGGTCGAGGCATTACAAACCCACTCTTCACATGATTTCCTTTGAAAGATTCAGCAATATATGTTTCATCCATCTCCACGATTCCCTCTAAATGTCCCATCCCAATATACGGCCGAATGGCATCTAAAATTCGATGGCGCATGTAAAAAGAGGTCTTTACGCACACCCCAATTTGAATAGCTGAACGACGGATACTAAAACCTAAAATCATGCATTTAGCATATTCTAACCAGTCTTCTAATGGCAACTTTGAACTTGATAAAACAGATTTGGAAAGGTCTGTAAATGTTCGACGACAAGATTTGCATTTATAACGTTGTTTACCACATGTAATTCCATACTTGCATACCTCATGACTATCGCAATGAGGACAAGCCTTTCCTTTTGAAAAACGAGCTTCTCGACAATCAGTTATAGAAACAGGGCTAAGTGATAAAATCTCTGAAATATAGCTTAATAAATTAGCTTGTTGTTCATCATTTAAAGTTAAGATATCGGCTTTGATGGAACTTAACGTTGGCATAAATCCACCTCGAACATTTGTTTATTATTAGTTTACCATATTCGGGGGGCTCTATTCAACTTATCAACAATATTGTCTAACACAGCGTAGTTTTTTTATCTAATAAAGGTTGTTCTTAGTGGCCGGACGTTAATACTTAAAGATCATCATAGTAGAGAGGAACTTCCATCCCAAACGGTTACAAAGTAACGAATTGGGGTGGAAGGATAATTTAATCTCGTGTATTTAACAAGGGATTAATTTTTATTAAATTGATCTTCTCATTCAAGAAACAGCTATCTAACAAGGCAGTAAGAAAACCCACACGACACGAGTGCGGTGTGGGTATCCGTTTCTAGAAATTGTGATATAGATATAAAACTTAAACATAACAGAGGAAATCGGTTGTGGTAGACGTAAAGTATCATGAGGTGATAAACATCATAAAAAATGGCTGTGTTTTAAATAAATGTTGATGACTAAATCAATTGATGTTGCTAGCTCTAATAAGTTAATACATCAACGTAACTGACATTGAATTGATGATTATAGTTGAATATCAATACTCTTTTAAAACAGAGCCTAAAAAATTAGGATTATTGTATGAAAGTTATTTGTTTTGCTTTATAATGAAATAGATAACTTTTAACCATTTAATAGGAGGATCAGGATGAATAAAGCCTTAACGATTAATGATATTGCGAGGCTTTGTGGTGTAGCAAAAAGTACAGTCTCTCGATATTTAAATAATGGAAAGGTTAGTGAACAAACAAAAGAAAAAATAAGACGAGTGATCGAAGAACATAATTATGAACCGAATGCCTTTGCCCAAAGTTTAAAAGCAAAAAAAACTAGATTCGTCGGAATTATTGCCCCAGGATTAGATTCAATGGTAACGTCAAAGGTTATTATGGCTATTGATGTGACGTTACGAGAGAATGGATATAATCCTTTGATTATTAATACGAGTTTAAGAAAAGATTTAGAGATTGAAAGTATAGAGAATTTAGTACGTTTAAAAGTTGATGGGATTATTTTAGTTGCAACAGAAATTAAAGAAGAACATCGACACGTTATTCGTCAATTAAATATTCCGATTGTAATGGTAGGGCAGTCAAGTGAAGGAATAGTCTCTATCATTAATGATGATTATCAAGCAGGATTTGAGTTGGGGACGTATATTCGAGAAATGGGACATAAAAATGTGGTCTATTTAGGAGTCCCAGAAGAGGATGTTTCAGTCGGGATTCAGCGTCGTAAGGGAGTAATAGATGGATTAAGTTATAAGAATGATTCCATTTTAATCAATGTGTTAGTGTCAGACTTTACGAGTGAATTATCGGAAAAAGTTATTAGTGAGTCTTTGGAAAAACATCAACCAACTGCCATTATTTGTGCGACAGATCGAATGGCATTAGGTGCAAAAAAAGCTATTTTATCTCATGGCCTAAGTATTCCGCATGATATTTCATTAGCTGGATTTGGTGGTTATGACTTAGCAAACTTAGTAACGCCATCGCTTACTACTATTAAATTTGAAAATGAAAAAACAGGACAAATTGCGGCTCAAACCATGCTTAATTTGATAGCAGAAAAGAAAGTTTCAGAGTTACAGACTATAGGCTATGAACTTATTAAATCAGATAGTGTTATAAAGAGATAATTAGTCTTTGGATTAATTATCTCTTTTTTTTGTAAATGCTTACCAAAAAAGGTTGTCAGATATAATGGAGTATGTTATATTAATTTTGTAACAAAAAGGGGAACCGGTTCCCATTGGTGAGAGGAGAAAAAGGCTATGTCTAATAAAACAGAAAGTTATCAAAGAATTTCGAAAAAATTATTAGTATTGCTTGGAGGAAAAGAAAATATCCAAGGAGTTGCGCACTGTGCGACACGATTAAGAATTGTATTAATGGATAATTCATTAGCAGATTTAGATCAAATTGGAGAATTAGAATTAGTTAAAGGAGTGTTTGTAGCGGGAGATCAGTTACAAATCATTTTTGGTGCGGGAATAGTTAATGACGTTTATAATGTCTTTACGGAAGTTAGTGGAACGGAAAAAATGTCTTTAGGTGATGTGAAGGCTCAATCCATGCAAAAACAAAATCCTTTCCAAAAAGGGATTAAATCGTTATCAGATGTCTTTGTAGACATTATTCCAGGATTATTAGCAGCGGCTTTATTGATGGGATTAACAGGTTTACTTGAGCAACAAGGAATTTTTGGCGCTCAATCTGTGGTAGAAATGTTCCCATCTTTATCAGGAATTAATCGCTTTCTATCTATTTGTTCAACTGGAATCTTTACTATCTTACCGATGCTAGTTGTTTATTCAGCAACTAGACGTTATGGTGGAACACCTGTTTTAGGATTAGTAATAGGAGCAATTATGTTACATTCAGATTTAGCTAATGCCTATTCAGTTGGAAATGGGACGGTTGAACCGGAGGTTATAAATATTTTAGGTTTAAATATTGAATTAGTTGGTTTTCAAGGTGGAATTATTATTGCTTTAATGATGGGATTCATTACAGCTAAGTTAGATGTTTTCTTTAATAAAAAAATCCCGGATATGGTTAAGTTATTCTTTGCTCCATTATTGACAGTAGTAGTAGCGGCATTCCTATTATTTACAATTATAGGTCCACTAGGACGTGGGTTAGCAGACATCATCACTTATTCATTATTATGGGCCACAACAAGTTTAGGTGTATTTGGTTATATGTTATTTGCTGGAATTCAACAGATTATTGTTATTACAGGAATTCATCATGTGATCGGAGCAGTTGAAGCACAACTGATTGCTGATACAGGCCGTAACTTTATTATGCCATTAATGTCAGTTGCATTAATCGCACAAGGTGGAGCAGTTTTAGGATTCTTACTTTTAAATTGGAAAGATGATAAAACAAAACAAATCTGTATTTCTTCATTTGGATCAATTCTATTCGGGGTTTCAGAACCTGCAATTTTTGGGGTAACACTTAAAAATAAATTTCCATTAATTACAGGATGTCTTGGAGCGGCACTAGGTGGAGCATATGTTTATTTAGCACATGTCACAGCTATTGGATTTGGAGCGACGGCTATCCCTGGGATTGCAATCGTTGCAGCTGAAGGAAATGGACATTTAAATTACATTATTGCTCATTTAATTGCCTTAGTGGCAGGATTTATTTTCACATATGCCTATGGAAAGATAAAAGGTAAAAGAGAGGTAGCTTAATCATGAGATATAAAGAGCCTAAACATCGTACTATTTTAGAAGCAACAAAAGAAGAATTAGCTCAACTTTTAGAAAAATCAAAAAATGATAATTGGAAGCCCATTTATCATATTCACCCAGAATTTGGCCTACTAAATGATCCAAATGGATTGGCTTATTTTAATGGGTATTATCATCTTTTTCATCAGTGGTATCCTTATGGAACAACACATGGAATGAAGCATTGGGCCCATTTGAAATCTAAAAACTTAGTTGAATGGACACGAGAGAAAGTCGCATTAATTCCAACAGAAGATTATGAAGCGCATGGGGCCTACTCTGGAACAGCATTAGAAATCAATCATCAGTTGTACTTATATTACACAGGAAATATCAAGCTAGATAAAATAAATCGCAGTGCCAATCAATGTCTAGCCATCATGAACGGAGAAGGGAAAATCGAAAAATACGCATTTAATCCATTAATTAAAGGAATTCCAGAAGGATATACGGGACATGTTCGAGATCCAAAAGTGTTTAAAAAGAATGATAGTTATTATATGATTTTAGGAGCCCAACGAGTTAATGAAACAGGAGCATTTATTGTATATCAGTCATCAAATGGATTAGATTGGAACTTCTTAGGTGAATTAACGTTGAAAAATCTAAATCAATCATTAGGTTACATGTGGGAATGTCCTGACTATATGGAGATTAATGGAAAAGATTTATTGATTTTTTCACCACAGGGTATCGAGCCACAGAATGAAAAATATAAAAACCTATTTAATGTGACTTATGCTATTGGAATGTTAGATTTAGAAACATTAACATTTGAAGTTGAATCATTTGATGAATTTGAAAGTGGATTTGATTTTTATGCTACACAAATGTTTAAAGGAAAAGATGGACAAACGTTACTCTTTGCATGGGCTGGTCTAGGTGAGTTTGAGTACCCAACGGATGAATTTGGGTGGGCACACTGCTTAACATTCCCAAGAGAAATTACCATAAAAGAGAATAAAGTTCTTCAAATGCCAGCTAAAGAATTATCGTTGTTACGCTTAGATAGAGAAAGTAAAAGTGATAGATGTCAAGGCGTTGTATTGATAGAAAACAAGACAAATACATATGAATTAAACGTAACACTTGAAACTAATAATACTAACTTATTTGGAATTCATTTAGCTGTTTCAGATGAGGAACATTTGAATCTTGAATTTAACAAATCATCTCAAACGGTAACATTAGATCGCAGCAAATTAAAACATCAATTTGTTGAAGAGTTTGGAGTATATCGTCAGTCACAGTTAACCATTGGAGATAAAGTAGAAGTTAAGATTTTAATGGATAACAGTATTGCTGAAATTTTTATTAATCAAGGTGAAGTGGTGTTTACTACTCGATTATTTCCATTAAAAACATCAACAAATATCGAGATTTTTAGTGATCAATTCATGACATATCAATACGAAAAGTATGATTTAAAACAAGGAATTGTAAAAAGAGAAGATGATCTAGAAGTTTTTAATCGTTAAGGTTGACTGCTTTTTAAAAGGCTATGCTTTAAATGAATGTTGAAAATGGTACAATATAATCAACTTCACAATTGTTATATAATGGAAAGTTAAGAATATATATATTAATGAAAGGGTGATATATATATGATAATTTACACTACTAACGAGTGGAAGGGCTACGGTAAGCAGAATTATTATTGGAACGAGTACAGACTTGAAGGAAATGAAGTTGTTAAGTACAAGTGTCATAGGAAGAAGTTTTTTGACGGCGATGAAAATAACTGGGATGAAGGTGAGCACATTGTAGAATGTTGGGCAATTGATGACCCTAACATGCCAGATTGGCTGAAACAATATATAAAATAGTTGCGTTAACATTGTAATTATGAGCATAATCAGAAGTTATCTTACTTCGCAATCTTAATATAATGCGAACTAAATTAGAGCTATATTTTTATCAGATAGCTCTAATTTTTTTATCAATTAAAATTTATTTAATTTCAACAGTGTATTAAAACAGAGCCTTAGTTAAATATCAACACTCTTCTAAAACATAGCCTTTTAAAAAAATAATGGTAACTATTCAGCCTAGTAGAAAAGAGTATCACAAAAAGGAGTGCTCGTTTAGTGAAGTACTCCTTGTGAATGTTATGAAAATTGAATCGTATTTCCCATTAAAATGGTTTCAATACTTTCGATAATATTTAATCCTTGCTTTTGACAAGTAGAGATGAAACCTCTGATTCGGGCGAAACAATGAGCCCCTTTTTCTGTTCGAAAACATCCGGATATTTTTTGTTTCGTTTTAGTCATTCGGACATCCCTCTCAGCTAAGTTATTATCAAACGGAACCTCAACTTGATATAGAAATTCTAGCACCTCTTCTTGTCGTTTAGATAAGCGATTGAGTAATCGAACGGGATCTGTATTTTTTTCATGAGCTTTTAAAGGATTCGCCAGATAACCTTCTTTAATGATTGTTTGATATCGCTGCTCAAATTCTTGAATCTGATGTAAGGGCAACGGGTATTCAGTCTCTTCCGAATAAATTTTAGCTTCAAGTAATAATTCCGTCATGTCTTTGGCCCACTGTTGTTTCTCAAAGTCGATGATTCCTTTGAATTCTCTTAAATGATGAACGTTACATAAAGCATGTGTGCAATTATCATATTTAAAATACGGTGTCCAATGATCATGGATGACGGTTCCTTTGAAAGAGGGAAGAATTCCATTCGCTTCAATGGCTTGAGAGCCACGTTTTTCATGAACAAAGTAGTGAGTATATCGTTTATTTGAAGTCACATGAAGCCAGTGTCTCTTTCCATTGACATAACAGCCTGTTTCATCTAAATGAAGATAACTTGATGCCAAAAGATTTTCTTTGATTGAAGCTTCAGTCGTTTCCAACAACTCATCACATCGTTTCGTCATATTCACCAGTGTTCCTTGGCTGATGGTCGCTCCGAAAATATCTTGAGTCAATTGTTTCAGACGGTTGAAAGGAATCAATTGATAGTGACTGAAATAAGTTAATACACTTGTTAAATGTGGCCCATATTGTGTCGATTGTATGACATGTTTCGGAAATAGTCCTTCATTTTTAAAATGACAGTTAGGACATACTTTAATTTGAGATTGATGCTCGGTGACTTGAAGCCTTAATCTCGGTAAATCAAAAACTTGACGTCGAATCGTTTTTTGAGGTTCAACGTTTTCTAAACAACACCCACACCCTCGGCAAATTTTCGGATGATGTGTGACGACATGATCCGGATCTTTTATCATTTTTAAGGTTGAACCTTGATGTCCGACTTGACCACCCGGTTTTTTATTTGAAGGTTGACGCAAACTTTTTGTCTTTTTAAAACCATCGGTTGAGGGAGGCAAACTACTGTTTTGACTTGTTTTATTTGATTGTTTTTCAAGTTTTTTAAGGCGAGCATCTAAATCTGAAATGATTTTATTTTGTTTCTCAATCGTTTGAGATAAATCAGAGATTTGAGTGGAAAGTCCTTGAACTAAAGTAACGACGGATTGAATTCCTTCATGATAAACTTTGATGATTTCAGATTCTGACACAAGATGACACCTTCTTCTAAAGTTGGAATAGTAAGGATATTATAACGTAAATCTTATAAATAGGTAAGTTATTCACGAGAGCTACATATCATTAACAAAACCACTAAGAAACGGAATTTGTTTACTTGGTGGCTGAATAGTTACAAATAATGATTATTAAATTTTTCCATTTATTATAATCAATGTTGTTTCATTAACAAATTTCATCCCGCTACCATGCAGGATTAAACTTCATTCTTCACAACAGAAAAAGGATAGGCGAATCATGTCAGAAAAGATTGACATCATTCGCCTTTTCTAATTGGATGCTAAGACTCAAATCTGATGATTTTCAATCTTAGCGAATCTCAACTAAAACAAAGGAATAACTAAACATTCAATCTTGCCAGTAGCCTTCATCATATCGATTTCGACTTGGGCGATTGATGTTTAGTTTTTTGCTCAATAAAAGTCGTTTCTAGTAGCGGGACTTTAATACTTAGAAATCATCTGAGTAGAGAGGCACTTCCAACCCAAACGGTTGCAAGGCAACGACTAGCGCTTCATGATCTTACAATTAAGTTAATTAAGAGATTAAGGTTCTTAATTCGTTGGCTTTTTTCTAAGAAAGAAGTGGATTGGCAAACAATAAGAAAACCCACACGACACAAGGTGCGGTGTGGGTATCCTTATTGTTTGTTATCCTTTTATTGAGATAATGGTAAAAAGAGGTTATAATTAATTTAAAAATAAATTGAATGAAGGGGGATCATCATTGGAAGCTTTATTTAAAAATCAGACAACATTCACTAAAACAGCTTGTATAGAAGCTGCCTTATCAGCAAATAAAACCTACATAAGTATTCTATTATTTTTGTCAGGGGTTGGACTCATTCATACAGGGTATACGGCTTATATGATTCAAGAATACACATTACTTTTATGTTGTATGGGGGGAGCCATTATTGCATTTGTTACGCCTTTTTACATTTATCGTTCTCAAGGCATCAAAAATTATAAGAGTCAGTTGATGCTGTTTGAAGGAAGTGAGCCTCAAGTTAATATAACGATTTATGAGGATTACCTCACATTTAATAAGTGTATTTCATCAATAAACGGAGATAAAAGTGAATCGAGTATTAAACATGATAAAATTACTGCTGTCTATAACTTTAAAGAGAATTTTGTGATTGTTTATGCCAATCAAATTTATCTTCCCATACAAAAGACAGAATTTACAAAAGGCTCATCTGAGGATTTCAAAGAGTTTCTGCTAAAAAAAGGAATGAAAGTGAAACGAAAAATTATCTAAGCTTCGGCTACCGATGAGACAGCTACTTAAATTTAACGCTGTGTTAGACAATAAGAAGGTGATTTTTATGGATGAAATAGATGAACAAGAAAAATCGAAAACAATGGGATGTGGCTGTCTTCTTGGTTTAATTAGCTGTCTTGTTCCACTTAGTATTTGTTTTTTTATTCTGAGTTGTTTTTTTCGCTCTATTTATAATGAAGTAACAAACGAAACTGTTATTTTTGAAAGTTCTTCTCCTAATCAGAAATATACACTTTCAGTTATTCCAAGGGATATCGGCTTTCATGGAAAATATATAATTTATATAGAAGTTGATGATGAGACAAGGATAGAAGTGCCTGTGGTTAGCCACACTCATTTCGATGCTTCAAAGGTTTCGTTTGAATGGAGTGACGATCATACTGCTACTATTACTCTGAATGGGGATTATGACCAAATCATTTCTTTCATTGCTCCAAATATGTTTGAATTACAATAACTATGTAGGTAATTAGAGTTAAAATAAAGAATTGATAGTATAACAACATTTTTATCTAACAAAACGAAATTTAAATAAATTTTGATTTAAAGAGTATTAACTTTTTTGATTAAGTCATCTGTTGGATTGTCAACTGGATAGGTTACAATTAATTAGACAGTTTTTTTAAGGTCACACAAATAAAAATACGACTTGAGATTTAAGATTAATCCAAGTCGTATTTTTGCTGATTATAGATTATGTTATATGATGCTTCAAATTATTTTTGTTTGATTTTTATTCCTTTTGTTAAAAGAAATTCTTCAAATCTTTCGGATGACCCCGTAGTAAACTTATCCTTATCAATTGCTAAAGCAAATTCTTTTTCATAAATCAATACAAATACATTCTTTGTTTTGTATACTAAACTAATACGATCATGAGGTAACTTAGCATCAAGATTATTTTTATTAATTAGCAGATTGTTTGTATTAGCCTTAGAAAAATCCCCATTCAGTTCAAGATAGTCTTCAAAAACAGTTATATTAATAATGGGATCTTCATCACCTAATAGAACTTTTTGTTGTTTATAAACTTTTGCTCCATTCGATCGATAAATTTGAATGGGAGTCATTAACATAATAGGCACTAAAAATAAACAAACCATAACGAGCATATAATCTTCAACTAAATAGCCGTATATGGCAAGGCATAAGTATACAAACGTTGCAGTCAAAAGCATCGGTCGAATAAAGGGGTTAAGTGTTACCTTGCAAAGATCGATGTTAACTAATTTATTTAATGTCGTTTCATTTTTAAATAAAATCTCCATGGTTATCACTCATTCCTCTCTAACGCACTTTTAGATAGTTCATATTATAACCTTTTTTTGGCATATAAACAATAATGCCTAGGTATTGTGTTAAAATCACTTTTTTTCTTTTGCTTATAATTGAATAGAAAAGAGAATTGAAATAACCAGAAATACCCGCTACAACAGGACATCAAATGTCATATTTCTAGATAGTCACTAACGATCCATCCCACCTAGTTACCCGCCTATGGCATATGTCGGGTGGGGTGTGCTTGATCGTTAGCTTCATGTAGTGGGATATTTTTAAATATAAGGCTTTGTTTTAGAAGAATGTTGATTTTTCACATATAGTTTAGTTGTTCGTTGAATACTTGGTAAAAAAAGGATATATTCAATAGAGAATTCATAAGGGGTTGAAAGGGGAGATACAAAATGGAAATTTTATTTAAAAATCAGTTTACTTTAACCCAAGAAGATACGAAGGAAATACATAAAGTAAATACACAAAGATACAGAAGAACTTCTTTACTGATGCTATGCTTGGGTGTTATACTCGTAAGCGATTGTGTGGTGTCATGGTGGGCACAGTATTGGTATATCATTATGGCATGGGTGATTATGGTAGCATGGTTATTCATTAGTCGAGCTCGAGCCCTTCGAAAACAACTAACGATTTTTCAACAACAGCAAGTGGTTTTGCATAATCATAGCCCTATCGTTAAAACAACAATGATGTTTGATGAATACATGGAATTTCATTCATCAAACGGTGCTAAATTAACTGTTCACTATGATCAGATTACCTTTGTTAAAAAGTAAGCACGTAATAATAACACGGGTACAAAAAAAGCTACCAATCCTGTAAACTAAAGGTACAGAGTTGGTAGCTGTTATTTTATATCGCTATCCACAATTCTCTTGAACGTTTTTTGCCCATGGCAAAAAGCCCACCAACAAGTCTGGATTTCGTATGAAATCTACATTTGGCAGTTTTTCAAAAAGATAAGTGAGATATTTAGACGGATTTAGACTGTTTGCTTTGGCTGTCTCAATGATCGTGTATGCCATCGCATTAGCAGTCGCGCCTTTCATACTGGTTGAAAAGAGGTAGTTTTTACGACCAATCGCGATAGGGCGAATCGCTTGTTCAGCTAGATTATTCGAGGCTTCAAGATTTCCATCGTCTAAAAAGCGCAAAAGTTCTACCTTTTGATTTAAGGCATACATCACCGCTGTTTGAAGTTTTCCTTTCATGGCATAGAACGATTCTAGCCAGTCAAAAAATTCTTCCACAACAGGTTTGATGATCAGTTGGCGCTGCTTTTGACGTTGCTCAGGAGATAAATCTTTAATAGTCTTTTCGAAGCTAAAGATTTGATCGCAGTACTCCACTGCTTTTTTCGCTTTTCCGTTGTTTCCTGGTATCTCGAAAAATTTTCTTCTGACATGGGCCCAACACCCAACTAATGAAATGTTCGGGATATTTTTATATCCTGAATAACCATCACAATGAAGATATCCTTTGAATCCTTCTAAGATGGTGGTTGCCACCGCACGTTCACGTGTCAGATCGGCATGGTAATACGCCACAGGATGTTCGGTATTTTTGATGGTACGGAATAACCAAATCCGTGCTTGAGAGGTCGCTGATTTACCATCTGTTCGATTTAAGATTTGATAAGGTGTTTCATCCGCATGTAAAACCTTATTTTGGACTAACGCTTTTCTAAGTAAATCATAAATGGGGCGTAACCAATCATGACTAGCGATAATAATCCAATTAGAGAGGGTTTTATCACTCACACTCAATCCATAGCGTGCCCATTCTGATACCTGGCGATAACAAGGAATACTTAAGATGTATTTATGATGAAAAACTTCAGCTAAAACACTGGCTCCGGCAAAGCTTCTTTGAATCGGAGCTTTTGGTGTTTCGGCACAACGAATCGGTTTAGCTTCGATAGATTCGTCATGACAATCACAAGCATAAGTATAAGCAATGTAACGCTTTTTATATAATCGGGCTGGAACGAAACAGACTTCGTCACGAATGATCCTTTTCCCCATTCGTTTCATTTCATTTCCACAATTCATACATCGGCAGTCTTCCCCATGTAATTGGCAATGAACTTCTTCAATGGGTAAGTCTTTGATTAATTCTGCTTTTCTTCCTTTTTGTTTTTTACGTCGATACGTGATTTCTTCGACGGTTTGGTCTTCAGTTGTCTCTGTCTCTTCAAAAAATCATCTGGATCAAATAATGAAATTTGGCCTTCGGCTACTTTAGTCTTTTCACTCGAAGATCCAAATAGCTTTTTATTTAGATACTGAATTTGTTCAGTTAATTGGCGAACTTGTTCTAGAAGTGCCTTATTTTGTTCCATTAAGTGTTGTTCAAGTTCTGTCATCCAAGTCGCCTACTTTCAAAATGTCTATATCTTAACCCTAGTATACCTAATCTCACAACAGATGAAAATAGAAATAAGGGATTTTGTCGAAAATCCCTTATTTCTATTAATATAGGTCACCAGTTTTAGCTGGTTTGATGGCTTTAGGTTGTTGAATAGAGAGACCTTCTAATAACCAGCGTAATTCCTGGGACGTTAATTTCTTAACCTCATCTTGATCTTTTGGCCATTGTAGATGACCGTTCTCAATTCGTTTATAAAATAACATAAATCCGTCATGATCCCAGTATAAAGCTTTGTAGCGATCTTTTTTTCTTCCACAAAACAAGAAGATGGCATCGTCAAATAAGTCTAGATTATATTTATCTGAAACTAAATTCGCTAAGCCATCAATTCCACAACGCATATCGGTGTGACCGCAAACAATGAAGATGTTTTGAACTTCTGTAAAATTAACGAGCATACTTTGACATCTCCGCTAAAACAGCATGTAAGATATGTTTATCAACGCCATTGTAAAACAGCACTTCAGCATCTTTGATTTTAAACTGACAAGTAGGTATATCCTTATTAGTCGCAGATTTTGAGTGAGACTTTAAATGAGAGTCACTCAATGCGACTGGAATTATCATAGGCTTTTCTTTCATAGAAAATTGACCTCCTTTTCTTTGATAGCTACAGTATAGCCCAAAGTTGGAGGTCAAAATAGACATGTTTATATTACGTGCTTACGTTAAAAAGACAGCTCATTTTATGATAATTTTTTATGAAAAAGTGGTGACAGTTCCTGTTAAAAAGTCTGGATTTTCAAAAGGAACACCTGAAGCATTTGAAGCATTTCTTTTGGAAAAAGGGGTAAAAGTGAAATAAAATATAATCAAATAAAAAGAGAAGTTATTTTAACTTAGATAACTTCTCTTTTTTATTATTTATGAGCTGTCGGTTTATTTAGTTAGGTAGATATATCAACATTATTTTAAAACACAGCCTTTTAATTTAATGTAAAATATCATCATAAAAAGATTGTAGCAAGAAATAATAGTCAAGTCTATACGAATATTAATTTTCAACTGATTGATTGAATTTCAAGAACAAGGGAATTGGGGTACTTTGTGGGCAAAGATCTTACGTTTTTTATTTATATCAATACTATTTTAAAACAGAGCTTATAATTAAAAAAGTCAGTTAAGAATAATTCCTTATTCCCAAATGACTTTAATAAACTTTGGATTATTATTTTTTATCTCATCCATCCCTCAGCCGTATTATATTCTGTATGCTCATTCGCCACTTCTTCTAACCAATTATCTAATGCTGCTTTAGAAAAGTAGTATTGACTATCAACTGTAAAATAGGGAAGCATCATTCCTGAAAAAATCCCATCCTCTTCTAAATCTGTTTTTTCAATATTCATCATTTTAATGACTTGTTCTTCTGATAAATGAAGATAATCTGCTGCTTCATTTATACCTAACGCTTGACTATTTTCTTTTGAATCGATTGAAGTCATATTAATCGCAGTTGATACCTTTGTAGCGATAATGGACGAGCCAATCACGATTGTACATGCAAGAATAATAATTGAAATGATTAACTCTTTATTACTTTTCATCTTCATCCCCCTTTAATTTACCATTTATTTACATTATACTATATTAAAGTATATTAATTATAGTAAATTTTTATAATTAATACTATTTACACCATGCAGTTATCCTCTTTAAAATATTCTAATTATTTCAACCGATGTAAACAATTGACTAAATATTTAGGAGGGCACTGAAAAACAACTCACAAAAAAAGGAAAACACTGAAGCCTGAAGGGTTTCAGTGTTTTTTTATCATTTGTGATATAATGACTTGACTAATGACATTTTTGGAGGCTCATCATGATTAAAGACTTTGAACAATTATCCTTAAATCTTTCTCAAGGACATCCTTATACGATAAAATTATTCCAAAAAATCACCCGTTACGTTTAATCCATGAACACATTGATTTTTCGTTTGTAACTCCACTACTTGGCGTGAACTATTCGATTGATTACGGAAGACCTGCCTATTCTCCTGAAGTCATGTTTAAGTTATTATTCCTTAAAATGCTTTACAATCTGTCGGATGAGCGTGTCATTCAAGAGGCTCAAGTCAATATGGCTTATAAATACTTTTTGAATTTAGACCCCGAAGATCCACTCATGCATCCGTCTTCCTTAACTAAGTTCAGAAAACTGAGATTAAATCAGGAGGACATCTTAGAGGATTTATTAGGTGAAGTGATTAACCAAGCGATTCAAAAGAACTTAATTCCATCAAAGACACTGATCATGGATGCCACACATACACGAAGTCGGTATAAAGTTAAAACTCCCATTGAGAATTTAAGAGAGGTTTCTAAAAATATCAGAAAACAACTTTATCGTTACGTTCCTGAGGTGAAGGATCATGTTCCTCCAAAGCTTCATTCCACTGCTTCACTTGAAGAAGAGGTCATTTATACTCAAGAATTAATAGAGTTTTCTCATCGCTATCAAGATAAAAATAGACAGATTCAAGAAGCGAGAGAAAAAGCGTCAGACATCCTAAAAAATGGAACCTACCAAGCCATTCTTTCTGTCTCAGATCCAGAAGCTAAAATGAGTTATAAATCTAAAACTGAGGCGTTTGCCGGATATAAGACACATCTAGCCATCACGGAGGAGCGTCTCATGACAGCGATTGAAGTGACCACGGGTGAAGTCAGTGATGGAAAGTATTTGAAAACATTGGTTGAAAAATCAAAAAAGAACGGAATAGAAGTGAAAGAAGTCTTAGCGGATGGCGCCTATTCAAGTAAAGAGAACTTAGAGTACATGGAGCAAGAAAATATAACGGCTGTAACGCCGTTAAATCCAATGGTCTTAAATGGTGGAAAACGAGAAGTTGAAGGATTTGAATATAATAAAGATGCGGGACAAATGAGATGTCCAGCTGGACATTTAAGTGTCAGAAAAGCCCGTACGGGAAAGAAAAATCAAAAAACAAATCAAAGTTTAACTTATTACTTTGAGATAGAAAAATGTAAGCATTGTCCTTTAAGAGATGGATGTTATCGACCAGGGGCAAAATCTAAAACTTATTCCATGACCCTTAAATCAGACATCCATCAAAAGGCAATGGATGATCAGAAGACAGAAGAATTTAAAGAGAAGAAAAAACAACGTTATAAAATTGAGGCCAAAAATGCCGAGTTAAAACAGTCTCACGGATTTCAAACATGTAAATTCGCGAGACTTTTCGGCATGAAAATCCAAGCCTATTTAACAGCTTTTGTCGTTAATACGAAGAGAATAGTGAAGTTAGTGACAGAAAAACAAGCGATCTTTCAGATAGGTTTATTGGGTCTCATACAAAAAATGGATATGATAGAGAATAAAGAAAAAGGAGCCTATTATTTTATAAATAATAAGCTCCTTTTTCAGTGGCCTCAATATTTAGTAGATACTTTTTTAAATCGAGTCATCCAAAGTTTTAAACGAATATGAAAAGAATTGAAAGATATTAATAATAATGAATTACCGACAATAACCAAACCCACACGACACAAGTGCGGTGTGGGTATCCTTATTTTTTGAACCGGTATATAAAAGATCAGTTGAAATAACCAGTAATATCCCGCTATAAGCAACATTTAAATTTCCTTTTTTCATAAAAAAGCAACACTAAACGGATAGGCGAATCATGTCAGAAAAGATGCACATCATTCGCCTTTTCTCATCGGATGCTAAGACTCAAATCGTATGATTTTCGTCCTTAGCGAATATCTAATTAATTTTCAATGATCACTAAGCATCCATCCCTTTTTCTCCCCATATCGTGCCGATATTGGGGCGGTGGGGTGGCTGCTTAGTTTTTTTATTTAACGCTGTATTTTAGAGAAGTGTTGATATTAATTATTTCTGTGAAAAGAAGATGTTTTTAAAAATGTGATACAATTATATTAGAAGTTACATCTAATTTTAAAGAGGTGATAATGTGGCAAAACATGACTTTGGAATTATGCAAAATGAGCCTATGAATAACGAACGATTCGATGTATATGAACCTGAGAAATACCACTGCATTCAGCTTCACGATGATTTGATTGAAGATATTTTAACGGATTTAGAAAATGTACCTTGCTATTGGCATACACTTCAAGTTCCAGGTAAAGGTCTTGCATACTGTGGTACTACATTGATACCTCCTCAGTCACTAGAATTGTTCATGCAAATTTTGTCCTCACAACATCAATCAGAATATAATGATTTAATTTCTTTAGCTAATCAAGCAAAACAAGAAAATAAGTATATCATTCATTTTGGAATCTAATGGTTTATTAAATAGGGATAATCTGCTTAATTATTGCAGCTATTTTAATATTGAATAACACAAAAAAGAGAGGGAATATTACTAAATCCAATTTCCTCTCTTTTTTACTTTACTTCTCAACACTTATCTAAAACAGAGCCTTATTTAATATAGAACGTTCTTAGTAGCGGGATGTTAATACTTAGAAATCATCATAGTAGAGAGGTACTTCCAATCCAAACGGTTGCGAAGCAACGGATTGGGGTGGAAAGTTGTTAAATATCATGTCTTAACAGGGATTAGTTTTTATTCAATTGATTTAAAAATATTTACTTTTTATTGATCAAGATCATCCCGCTTCCATGAAGAACTTAAACTTCATGACCTAGTATTAAAAATAATAGGCTATGTTAGCCCTCTTCGTGATAAATATGATATAAAAACAACCACGCCTTAGACTTTTCAATATATTGAATCCTAAGATGTGGTTGCTTCTATAACTTACTATAAATTGTTCGTACTATATTAATATTGTATATTAGACTATACATTACTCACTTTTTTTATAAAATTATCTTTTAAATCCTTATCTAAATATCTAATTGGAACAATATGTGCAGTAATTGCACTTGTATAAATAGCAATTATATCATCATAAATTTTTACATCTTTTATAGTATTTATTTGCATGGTTTCAGAAGAAGATTTATTATATACAGTTATAGTTTCATTATCTATGATCATCTTCTTTTTTCCAAAGATTTCTGAGTTATCACCTTCATTTATTAATTTTTCAGTTTCTTTTTGTATTAAGTATCTATACTGCTTTGGATAAGTAATCATCCATATTAGTAAAAATAATATGGCTATAATAGTCCAGTAAATACTTGGTTGATTAAATAAATTAGTACCTATGAAGTATATAGGTAAAGAAAATAATACAGGTATTACGTATCTTAATAAGTTTAAATTCTTCTTCTGAGAAGGTGAATTTTCGGTATGGTACAGGTTAAATTTAATATAATCTTCTTTTGTAACCTCAAATTTAATTTCCATTTTATCCTCCCAAAAATGTTGTTTAGAATAATTTTATTCTCAATATATAACAATTGCGAACTTAATTATATTATACGAAATATTCGATTATTTTCCAATTATAAAATGGTTTCATTAATTTGAAGTAAAGTTCCTTATTTTAGGTTAACTCAATGAATCTATTTCTAATAGTGGTACTAGTTACATATGTATCCTTGGATAGGTTACAATTAATTAGACAGTTTTTTTAAGGTCATGTAAAATGATAAATTATATTAATCTAAAGGAGCTTTAACATGACCCAAACGAAAACTCGTAGACCTCGCCGTACTTATACAGATGAATTTAAAACTCAATTAGTCCAGCTTTATTTAAATGGGAAACGTAAATGTGATATTGTTCGCGAATACGATCTTTCACCCTCTGTACTCGACAAATGGATTAAACAATCGACTTCTACCGGTTCTTTTAAAGAGAAAGACAACCGAACAGACGAAGAAAATGAATTGATTCAACTTCGTAAGAAGATTAAACAACTTGAAATGGAAAATGATATTTTAAAGCAAGCCGCGCTGATCTTAGGACGAAAATAAATGTGATTAAAAACAACACTCACAAATATTCTGTTTCAGCGATGTGCAAAGTCCTTCAGGTGTCTCGTAGTACCTATTATTATGAATCTAAAGCGAACAAAGATGAGTCTCAACTAGTGGCGGATATCGTTGAGATTTTTCGTCGAAGCCGAAATAACTACGGAACGCGAAAAATTAAACACGAATTAAACAAAATGGGACAACAAGTTTCTCGTCGTCGCATCGGTCGTATCATGAAACAAGTTGGTCTAGTATCAA